>JBKEBT010000129.1:0-18887 GCA_047973305.1 Pyrinomonadaceae bacterium | reverse complement strand
TAAGGCAAGTTTCTGAAACCGGAAA
Source organism: Pyrinomonadaceae bacterium (assembly GCA_047973305.1). Classification (GTDB taxonomy): domain Bacteria; phylum Acidobacteriota; class Blastocatellia; order Pyrinomonadales; family Pyrinomonadaceae; genus Aridibacter. The sequence goes on along the minus strand of JBKEBT010000129.1, from coordinate 18,862 downwards.
AACTTTGGTTGAAAAAATCAAATCAGGCAAATTAATCCCACCAGACGAAAGGAAAGAGCTAAACACATTAAAGGCACTTGGAATCAGCTTGTCGAATCCCGGCTTTGCTCGTTTTCGGATGAATTAAAACCGCGATTTTACCAACGTGAAAGGTTCACGTAAAATAATAGAAACCATCGTCGAAGAATAATGATTCCAAAATTTGCACAAATCCAACGCAACAATTTAACACAGGCATTTAACGATTTTTTCGAAAACGAAAAATCTTCCGGTATTTCGCTTGTAGTTTGCGCGGTTCTATCGCTAATTATTGCAAACACGGCGCTTTCAGTAGATTATCTCGCTTTTTGGAAAATTAATCTTGGCGGATTGAGCATAGCTTATTGGGTAAACGATGGCTTAATGGCTGTGTTTTTTCTTTTGATTGGGCTGGAGCTGAAACGCGAAGTTTTCGAAGGCGAACTTTCGAATTTACGAAGTGCGCTACTTCCCGTTATTGCGGCTTGTGGCGGAGTTATTTTTCCGGCTTTGATTCATTTTTCTTTGAACCGCGGAACGCCGACGCAGGGCGGTATCGGAATTCCGATGGCAACAGATATCGCATTTGCATTAAGCATTCTTGCGCTGTTGGGTAGTCGCGTGCCGCAATCAATGAAGGTTTTTCTTGCGGCTCTAGCCGTAATTGATGATCTTATCGCAATAGTCGTAATCGCTGTTTTTTATACCGGCGATATTTCCATTTATTATCTTTTAGGTTCGTTTGGGATATTTATCGGCTTGATGATATTGAATCGGTTGGGTTTTGTACATCTTGCGATTTATTTGCTGGCTGGTGCGGTGATGTGGTTTTTTATGCTAAAATCCGGCGTGCATGCAACTATTGCGGGCGTTTTGCTTGCACTTACAATTCCCTACACACCTGATACAGATGACGACGACGCACTAAATATTTTGGAACATTTCCTTCATAGACCCGTTTCATTTTTTGTGCTTCCGGTTTTTGCGCTTGCAAATACCGGAATAGTAATCGGAAGCCATTGGGCAGCCGATTTTGCCTCAGATAACAGCATGGGAATTGTCTTGGGTTTGGTGGTTGGCAAAACAATCGGAATTTCGCTTTTTACATTTTTGGCAGTAAAATCAAGCCTTTGCACTTTACCGTTTAACTTACGATGGTTGCATATAATCGGTGCCGGAATGCTTGGAGGAATCGGGTTTACGATGTCGATATTTATTACAAATCTTGCGTTTGAGAATAACCATGAATTGGTTGACAGCTCAAAAATGGCGATTCTTCTTGCTTCGCTTATTTCGGGAATACTTGGGTTTATTTGGCTTACCGTTGTGGGTTTTGTTTTTCCGGTTGATGAAACTTCGGACGCAACCTAATAACATACCTTCTGAATTAAAATGAATTTCATAAGCTGTCCATTTAAGATTCACAAATCAATTTCTTCAATTTACGGCATTGCGAAGTTTTCCGGCGCCGGAATCGTAATCGAATATAGAGAAAAATATATTGATTTAATTGATGGGGAACTAAAGGAAATTAGAATTCCGAGAAATGAAATCAATGCCGCTTACTTTAGAAAGGGGTTTTTTCCATTCTCCGGATACATTTCTGTTTCTATAAATAACCTTTCGCGCGCGTTGGCGCTGTTAACCGATGACGGAACGCTTAAACTAAAAGTGAAACGCAAAGACATCGCGCTTGCAAACCTCGCAATAGAAGCACTTCACGATTCATTCTTGCCAAACGACGAAGCAAATTTGCTGCTACAACAACCTTTGGAGCAAACAACAAGAAAAATGCATTCAAAATAACAGGCAATTGACGCTAAAATTTTGTATTTTGCAAAATAAAGCGAAATGCCTGCCCCGTATTTTGTTTCGCCTGCATCTCGCCCTTTTGGTAATACTATCCGGTGATTTCTATCTTCCCGGAAGTTTTATTTCGTATTCCTTTGGCGGTTCAGCGCCTAACAGATTCTTCACAAAATAATCCCAACGTCTTCGCATCATATAAAGCGAATCGCTACCATAGCCATGGCGCGCATTCGGAAATATTACAAGGTCAAAATCCTTGTTGGCTTTTATCAATGCATCAACCACAAGATAACTGTTATATGGTGGCACGTTGTCATCCATTCCGCCGTGCGCAATCAAAAGCTTACCCTTTAGATTTTTCGCATAAACCTGGTTAGCTTGCTTTTCATAATTGTCGCCGTTTATCAGCCCAATGTATCTTTCGCCCCAGTCATCTTCGTAGTTGCGGTTATCGTGGTTGCCACTTTCGGAAATACCCACCTTGTAGAAATCCGGATATTTAAACATCGCAGAAGCAGTCGCAAAGCCGCCACCGGAATGCCCCCAAATTCCTACTCTGTCTAGATCCATAAAAGGATATTTCTTAGCAAGTTGTTCCAAGCCGGCAATTTGATCGGGCAAAGTGTTGTCAGCCATGTCGCCATAGCAGGCATCATGAAAAGATTTTGAACGATCCGGATTGCAAGTGCCGTCAATCACCACAACAATAAAACCAAGTTCGGCAAGCGATTGATGATCGCCCCGTGTCGCCCTAAACGAACGAGAACCAACCCCGCCACCTTGCGGACCCGGGTAAATATAGTTAACAACCGGATATTTTTTCGATGTGTCCAGATTCGTTGGCGTAAACATCAAGCCGTAAAGATCCCATTTACCGTTTCGGTCTTTAACCGTAACAGGTGTGGGCGGCTTCCAGCCGGTCGCTTTCAAACGTGAAATATCGGTTTTTTCAAGCGTTGCGATTAGTTTTCCATCCATCGAACGCAGGTTTGTTACCGGCGGCACATCGGGTTTTGAATATTCGTCAACAAAATACTTCCCGTCATCACTTAAATTAACTCTGTGGTTGCCGCTTTCGGGCGTAAGCAGTTTAAGATTGCTTCCATCAAACTTTACGCTGTAAAAATGACTGAAATAGGGGTCTTCACCCGGTTCGCGACCGTTCGCGTAAAAATAAATGGTGCGGTTTGGACGATCAACTTTTGCAACACTTGTAACAACCCAATCACCTTTTGTAATTTGATTTTTTAATTTGCCGTTCAAATCATATAGATAAAGGTGCCCCCAATCATCTCGTTCTGAATACCAAATGGCTTCGTTCGTATCGTAAAGATATTTCCAATTTATGGTTCCCTGCCCGGATTCATATTGTGTTTTCACCTTTTCTTCAAGCACTTCTTTGACGGCGCCCGTGTTCGCATCTGCAATGCGCAATTTTGCATCTTTGTGATCGCGCGAAGAGGAAACAAACATCAATTTTGAAGAATCCGCGCTCCATTCGTTATCGTCAAATGCTCCGGTACATGAAATGTCGTCACAAAGCGTGCCACGATGGTCATCCGCCGGAATTTTTAGTTTAACTAGGTTTCCGTTTGTTGTATCTATTATTACCCGTTCAATTTTTACAATTTCCTTATCCTCAGGAATAGGATATTTCCACGCAGATAATTTCGGTTCGCCAACGTTTGTGGAAACGAGATACATATCCGAAACGTTTCTTTGATCTTGCTTAAACGTTGCAACCTTTTTTGAATCGGGCGACCAAAGCACAATGGCAGCATCCGAATGTTTCCAACCTGCATTGTCCGTCGCGTAACCGTAATTTTCCACCCCGTCTTTCGTAAGCTGAGTTTCCTTCTTTGTGTTCAAATCTCGAACCCAAAGATTCCAATCCTTTATATAAACTTCTTTTGTGCCATCCGGCGAAGCGGCTGTTTGCCGAAACCTGCCACGAAGCGGCATCGCTTCAACCGTTATGCCAAGCTCCGAAGGGTTTGCACCAATTTTCTTGCTCCCGGTTTTCGGATCAAATAAAACATATTGAGTTGTGCCGGCATCCGTTGTTCGATACCAAAAAGTTCCGTCCTCCAAAAACACCGGATTAACGCCTGCATGATCGATGTATTTACTAAAATCATAGCCAAGCATTTTCACCGCTTGATCATAATTTTCTTTTGACAAGTTTTGTGCGGCGATTGTAAGCGCCATCACACCTACCATGAATAGCGCAATAATAATTCTTTTTTTGTTCATATTACCCCTAACCGGATTTTTTGTTTTGTAACTTATCATATTACGCAAAATACGTATATTTTAGTTTCACGCAGCCGAAAATTTCATAGATTGTTGTTTTTGCCGATACTAAGGTAAAATTTCTGTTTATGTTTCCCTATTATTTTCAATAGAAAACGAAGAAACCGGAGATTTTATGAGCGTAGATGTAGTAATGCCCCAGATGGGTGAATCGATTACCGAAGGCACAATTTCAAAGTGGTTAAAAGAAGTAGGCGAACGGGTTGAACGGGACGAACCACTTCTTGAAATTTCAACCGATAAGGTTGATGCCGAAGTTCCTGCCCCCGAAGCCGGTGTTTTGCTTGAAAAGAGATTTGGCGAAGGCGAAACGGTTGGCGTGGATACTGTAATTGCAGTGCTTGGCGAAGAAAACGAAACTGTTAGGGCTGACAATGCTGAAACCGCAGTTACAGTTGAACCGGCAACGCCTTCTGTGGCTGAACCAACATCGGCACCCGCCGAAAATGTCTCGGTTTTAAAAGCGGCAACGGAAGTTGTGATGCCGCAAATGGGCGAATCTATTACCGAAGGAACAGTTTCGAAATGGCTGAAGAAAGTTGGTGAAACGGTGGAGCGCGATGAACCCTTGCTTGAAATTTCAACCGATAAAGTTGATGCCGAAGTTCCATCGCCTGTCGCCGGCACCTTGCTTGAGATTCGCGCGAATGAAGGCGACACGGTTGAGGTAGATTCGGTGGTTGCACTTATCGGAGCGGAAGGTGCTATGGTGAATCAGCCGGCGCAAATCGCCGAAACAAACACCGGTGCGCCAGAGCAAACCTCTGAATCCATCGAAAAAACCGTGACGGCGGCACCCGCCTACAACGCGCCGGTTACAAACGGAAATTCTACGGTTGAAGAACTTCGTAGAAAAAAGAGCAGCCCGCTGGTTCGAAACATTGCGCAAGAACACAACATCGATATTTCCACAATCAATGGCACGGGCTTGAGCGGACGCGTTACAAAAAACGATATTCTTAACTTTATAGAATCCGGCGCGGCAGTAAAACCCGAAGATCTCTTGACAACATCAGAATCTCGTTTAGCGCCAGAAATTACATCGGCAGCGGAACCTGTGGCATTGCCGTCAACGCAAAGTTCCCAATCAATCGAACGTGGGGAAGTTGTCGCACCTGCGGTTACAACCGGTGTCGGGGATAGAATCGAGCCAATGTCTGTGATGCGCAAAAAGATTGCAGATCATATGATTTTTTCCAAGCAAACCTCCGCGCATGTTACAAGTGTTTACGAAATCGATATGACCAACGTTTCGCGCTTTCGTGATACAAACAAGGCGGAGTTTCAAAATCGCTACGGCACAAAACTAACATTTATGCCCTTTATTTTTCAGGCGGTGGCAAATGCTTTAAGAAAATTTCCGGTGGTAAATGCTCAGGTTGCCGGTGATCAAATCATCTATAAAGGCAATATAAATTTGGGAATGGCAGTGGCGCTTGATTGGGGATTGATTGTTCCCGTAATAAAAAGGGCGGATTCGCTTTCGCTTGCCGGTTTGGCGCAAACCGCAAACGATTTGGCTGACCGGGCGCGAACGAAAAAACTTTTGCCGGATGAGGTCGCCGGTGGAACTTTTACTATTACCAATCCCGGGGTTTTTGGCGGGCTTTACGGCACCCCAATCATAAATCAGCCGCAAGTTGCGATTCTTTGCGTCGGCACAATCGAAAAACGCCCGAAAGTTGTTACGACATCGGAAGGCGATGATATGATTGCGATCCGCCAAATGGCTTATTTTGCTTTAACTTACGACCATAGAATTGTTGACGGTGCCGATGCGGAACAATTTCTTTCGTTTCTGAAAAACGATTTGGAAACAAGCAAGTTTACTTTGTAGGAATTTGCAAAGAAAACTTCGATTGTTTCTTGTTTATAATTTTTGTGGCTTTTCACAAAAAAAGTTGGAAAAACAGGCAAGAAAACAGAGTTTTCGGCAACCGTTTCAAAACAATTTGCGTCATATAGAATCGCTCTCTCCGTTTTCTGAACCTATAGGCTAATAAAAAGGAGTTCAATCAATGCTTCGACGAATCAAAAATATTGCGGCTATATTAACGCTGACAATGATATGCGCCGGTGCGCTATTTGCTCAGCAGGACAACACTAGAACACTGGTTTCGGGACAGAAATACACAATTAACGGCGTGATAGTTGCCCGAACCGATGATGTACTTCTTATCAGAGATTCAACCGGGGTAACAACTAAAGTTGTATTAAACCCCACCACAAGCATTAAAAACAACAGCTTTTGGGGTGGCGATCGCTATGCGCCAAACGCGCTAATTCGCGGTTTAAATTTGAAAGCGGAAGGACGCGGCGATACAAACGGCGCACTTTATGCGGAAAAAATTAGGTTCGATAAAAGCGATCTCGAAACCGCACAAACGGTCGACAGCCGTGTGGGTCCGGCAGAAGACAGAATCACTGCTACAGAACAAAACGCGGAGCGCCTTTCCGGACAAATTGACGAGTTAATGGCGATTTCAAATGCTGCAAAGGGCGGTGCAAAAGCAGCACAGGAAACAGCTGATGCTGCTGTTGAAGGCGTAAACGCAACAAATTCACGTATTACGGCTTTAGATGATTATGTTGTTCAATCAACATCTACAATAAACTTTGCATCCGGAAGTTATAGACTTACATCTGAAGCAAAAGCCGAATTGGACAATATCGCAGCCACGGCGCTTACGCTTCGTGGATATATTGTTGAAGTTCAGGGATTTGCATCATCTGACGGAAATCCGCAAGCTAACAAAGTTCTAAGCGAAAGACGCGCAAAAGCGGTTATTGATTATTTGGTAACTACACATGATATTCCGCTTCGCCGAATCGGACCAACTTACGGTTACGGTGAAAACAAGGCGGTTGCAGATAATTCGACCCGAACGGGACGCGCGGAAAATAGGCGTGTTGAAGTAAGGTTGCTTGTTAGCCGTGGCATCAACCAAAACGTTGAAGTTCGCAAGGCTGACGGAACCGAATAATACGCCGGCGGTTTTTTGATTGGGCTTGGTGTTAGATGTTCGCCGAGCCCATTTTTAACGTCCTTTATTCCATTCCTAGATTAACAACGTGAAAAAATCAATTCTGCATATTTCGGCATTTCTGGCGTTCGCGCTAAACGTTTTCGGGCAAAGCCCCACTATTCCTCCCCCGCCGCCGCCGTTAGTAATTAATGATTCAACAATTTTGAAGATTGATTCGCGACTGATTATGGTGCCGGTTTCCGTTACCGATGGTCGCGGAAATGCCGTTAAAGGACTTTCAAACGAAAACTTTCGTGTTTCGGAAGATGGCAAAACACAGGAAATTACCGATGTTTCGCCTGCGGAAGACGTTCCGCTAGAAATCGCATTGCTGTTTGATGTTTCCGCAAGCACAGATCCGATGTTTAAGTTTGAGCAAGAAACCGCGGCAAAATTCTTGCAAGTTGTAATGCGTCCGCAAGATCGCGCAACAATATTTACAATCGGCGAAAAACCCGTAATTGTGCAAACGCGAAACGTCGCAAATGTTTCAATTGCAACAATAAACTCAATTATGCCAACCAAGCAGTTTACCGCATTTTTTGACACCGTTTCAGCCGCCGCCCGTTATCTTAACGAAAACGCCCCGCCAAAGAGTAGAAAAGTAATTTTGGCAATAACTGATGGGGAAGACACAAACAGCGACGGAATTCGCGAAGGCTTCGCGGATGTATATAAACAAGTTAGCAAGGACCTAAACAACCTTGATTCCAAAAAATTACGCGAACTTTACGTAGAAAAACGTGACCAAATCAAAGATATAGAACGAAAAAAATCTTTGAAGTTTTTGCAGGATTCCGATGTGGTGTTTTACTCCATCAATCCCGCAGGTAGCTCGATTCAACTAAATAAAATGAGTCAATTCGGACAAACCAACATGGAAGTTTTTGCAAACGCAACTGGCGGAACCGCTTATCTGCCGCGATTTCTTCCGACTGATTTGAAAAGTGAATTTGAAAGCGGTGCAAATATACAAAAAAACATTAATGAATTAAACGGAATATTCTTAAAACTGGGAAACGAACTTCAATCGCAATACCTTGTTCAATATTATTCGGATAACGAATTTCCGCTGAATACCTATGTAAATGTTGAATTAAAAGTACTTTTATCTCTTCCGCAAGGCGTAAAATCACGCGCGCGCGCCGGCTATTATGTGAAATAGTTTTTATTTGTAATAAACGTTCCGCTTCTTTTTTCTAATGAAGCAAGAATCGGATTTTTTCGCGCGCGCTGATTTCTTATAATCTTCTTGTTTGTTTTATATTACCGGAGCAGCAAATGTTGAAGTTTAAGAACAACAAAGATTACAAGAGAATTGAAAAGGCGATTGAATTCATTAACAAAAATTATCGTAAACAGCCAAGTCTTGAAGAAATTGCAAAAGCCGTTTCGCTAAGTCCTTATCATTTTCAACGTTTGTTTACAGAGTGGGCAGGCACAAGCCCGAAGAAGTTTCTGCAATTCATAAGCATTGAACATGCAAAATTACTGCTGAAAGAGGAAAATTTGCCACTGCTGGCAACTACATACGAGCTAGGCTTGTCTAGCCCAAGTCGGCTGCACGAACTATTTGTAAACATAGAAGGAATGACACCCGCTGAATATAAACACGGCGGCAAAAACTTGAGCTTAAACTTTAGTTTTGCAGATTCGCCCTTTGGAAAGTTACTTGTTGCCTCTACTGAAAAAGGAATTTGCCAAATGGCGTTTTGTGATGACGAAACTGCTGCATTTGAAAAGCTTCGTGCTAGCTTTCCGAATGCCGAATTTTCACAAATAAGAGACGAGTTTCAACGTGCTGCACTTTCAATATTTAGCAAGAATTCGGGTGAAATAGCCGCAATAAAACTCCACTTGAAAGGCACTAAATTTCAATTAAAGGTTTGGGAGGCACTGTTGAAAATTCCCGCCGGAAACCTCTCAACTTACGGAAGAATTGCCGATCAAATTGATAGTCCCAAGGCTTCGCGTGCGGTTGGAACCGCAATTGGCAGCAACCCGGTTGCGTTTATTATTCCTTGTCATCGCGTAATTCAAAAGAGCGGCATTTTTGGCGGATATATGTGGGGCACCACTCGGAAAACCGCCATTATTGGCTGGGAACTCGCACAAGCATCTGAACGCGGTTAAAAACTAAACCTTAAACCCTTTTCAACTGAATAGAATTTATTAAAACCACAAAAACAGCAGCGATCGTGTTTTCGTGCAGATTCGCGGGCGACTTTCTTTTTTGCACACTCCCGAGTGGTCGTGTTTCTGCCTTTTTTCGTACAGGTTCGCGGGCGACTTTCTCTTTTTACACACTCCATTACTGTCGTGTTTCAGCCACCGAGCACCGACGAGCCGTCGCATTTACAACAAAGTTTTCTTGAGAGTGACTAATTTGCAAACAAAATCTAGCCAATCTTTTTTAATCCCGGCGCTTACGAAATCAGCAGTTGATGCCTCACCGCCACGGTCTTTTGCGCGAACATCTCTTTGTTTATTGTTCAGAGTTATTTGCGATTCGTTAAGATACTGAAGAGTTTTTCGTTTATGTAGTAGTTTCCCGTGCCGAGTTTTTCTTTCCGAAGCAGACCGTCGTCAGCAAGTTTATTCAGATATTTGGCTGCGGTAATTCGTGAAACCCCGAGTTCTTTTTCTACAAACTCAATTTTTGTATAGGGATGTTTGAAGAGATTATTTAATAGATCCTGACTATAAAATTTATACCCGTCTCTAAGCAGATTTTTATACTCCAACATCAATTCTCTTATATTCGCAATTAGTAAAATTGTTTCCCGTGCCGTTTGTTCAACAGCGTCCAAAATATACAATATCCAATCTTCCCAAGCGTCGGTCTTTCTTACATTTTGTAAAAAATTGTAGTAGTTTTCTTTGTTATTAATAATATAGCTGCTCAAATACAATATTGGCAGATCAAGCAAATCATTTAATACAAGATACAAAACATTGATAATTCGTCCTGTTCTGCCATTTCCATCATAAAATGGGTGTATGCTTTCAAATTGATAGTGAATTTTTGCCATTTTAATCAGAGGATCGAGATCAGATAATTCATTTTTGTTAATAAAAGATTCGAGATTGGTCATTAGGGTTTGAATTGTTTGAAAATCCTGCGGAGGAGTGTAAATGATTTCACCGGTGGCATCATTTTTCAAAACGGTTCCCGGCACTTTTCTAAAACCGGCATGGCTACTTTCAAGAACCGATTGTATTTCTACAATATGATTATTTGTAAGAATATTTTCCTCTGAAATAAGGTTGAAACCCTTTCTTAAAGCCGCGTTATAATTCTGAACTTCTTTGGCTTCAAGCGATTTTAAATTTCCGAGTTCAAGTTCGGATTTGTAAAGATCGTCATGTGTGGTAATTATGTTCTCAATCGCTGAAGAATCCTTGGCTTCTTGTAAACCTAGAGTGTTTATCAAAATACTTTCGTTTGGAATACTTCTAACTACACCTTTTAACTCAGCCAAAGCGCTGTGGGCGGCAACCAATTTCTTGAGAACATTTTTCGTCTCAAAATTTCGTTCTAATGGTAATTGTTTTAAGTTGTTCATAATGTAAAGAAAACTCAATTTCTTTTACATATACTAGCTTATATGATAAAAAAACTCATTTTTTTTATCATAAGTCACATCGAATGATAAAATAATTGATTAAATTTATCGGATATTTGCGTAATTGAATATGATTTGCTTTTAAGTATTTCTTAAGAACCAGTCGCATAAATGTAAGAGATGGTTTATACCACAGTCGGCGTAAACCTAAAACTGAAAAACAGACAAAGATGGTTAGAATTTAACCAATTTTCTCAATCACCGCGCTTACAAAGTCTGTGGTTGAAACCTCACCGCCGAGATCGCGTGTGTGAACTGCTCCTTCCTCATAAACGTTCATTATCGCGTCTTCCATCTTCTTTGCTGCTTCAATGCGCTGCGGCATCATAATATTCGAATCGATTGTCGTGAAAGTTCTACAAGGTATCCGTGGAACAAACTGTAAACACAAAATCCTCTTTACGAATTTTATAGGATTTTTCGGCAGTCGGACTAACAAGAAAATTCTCACCTACAGGATAAATACCTCGAAAGGCTCTAATATTTTCAAGCTGCAATTTTTCAGGATTGATCTTGCATTCGTAAAGATCGATTCTCTTTTCTCCACGACGAACAACAAAATCAACCTCTCTGTCAGATTTATCTTTCCAGTAGAATATATCGTCGTCCGCGTAACGAAATCGCAAGCTATCTAAAACCAAATGTTCCCAAAGCAATCCGCGATCTTCAGCACGAATCGTATCCCATCCTTTTTCAAAAGATACAAAACCTGTATCAAATGCATAGCATTTTGGGCGACTTACGATTTCGCGTTTTCCGCCGCCCGAAAATGGACGAAGCAAAAATATCGCGTGAGCAATCTCCATTGCCGAAATGTGTGAGATAACAGTCGGGCGCGAAATCGAATCTATACTGCCGGCTAGCTTAGAATAATCCATTTGTCCGCCGCTTTGTTTCAACAGCAGCCGAAACAATGATATAAACCCTGTTCGATTGCGAAAACCAAATAGTTCCTGAATGTCTCTCGCAAAAAAACTGTCAATCCATTCGCTGTAATAATCGGCAGCTTTTCCTTCAGCCAAAAGAGCCTCCGGCAAACCACCGTTCAGCAATCGATGATCCAAATTTCCTCCAAATAATTTGCGTTCATCCCAAAGCACCGGAGTAAGGTGAATTGAATGTTTTCGCCCCGTCAAAGAATCCTTAAATTTTTGGGTTGCTGCCAAAGTGGATGATCCGGTGGCAATTATTTGTAGGTATGAATATTCATCCGCTGCGATCTTTAATAACTTGCTAGGATTTTTAAGCTGATGAACTTCATCCAAAATTAACGGCTTATCATTCGGTTGGTTTTGTAGAAAAAGTTCAGGATCATCTGTTGCTCTCGAAGCAGAAGGCAAATCGCAGTTTACGTATGTTGCATCCGGTAGCATATTTGTTAGTGTAGTTTTACCAACACGCCTTACGCCAGATAACCAAATAATCGGTCGGCGTTTCCACGCACTTTCGATCTTTTTAAGCCATGAGTCTCGCTTAATCATAAGTCAATTTTACATATAGACGTCTATTTGTAAAATTGGCTTTCAGTTTGATTGATAAATTTCGTTTGTAGTCAGGTCTATATTTTCATCGATAACGCAAATAGGTATAATTTCTCATCAAATTTTCTCTAACCCCGCGCTTGCAAAATCAGCAGTTGAAGCATCACCGTCTGGGGCGCGTGTGCGAATCGCTCTTTCCTCATAAACAGTCATGAACGCGTCTTCCATTTTCTTTGAATCAAAATCAAATAAAACCACAGAGTATTTTAACCTCACAAAAAGTATTTACTAGTTAACTACTTTTGCATTAAACTAAAGCACTTTTCTGAATACTAATTGAACTTACGTATGAAATTGAAGATTCTAAACGTTTTAATTTTGATTTTCTCTCTTTTTGGTTATTTGGAATGGGGAAATAACCAACACTCGTTTTTGTATAGGGTGGAATGGGATGTAATCTCAAAGCTCTTTTCAGATCCGCTTTCGGCGTTACATCCGCTGATAATTGTTCCGCTTATTGGACAAATTTTGCTTCTCCTCACGCTTGTTCAACGGCGTCCCAATAAGTATTTCACCATTTTCGGCATCCTCGCGCTAGCAATTTTATTCGCGATGCTTTTGCTTGTTGGCATCTTGAGCGCAAACTATAAGATTTTGCTTTCCGTTGCGCCGTTCTTTGCTTTGGCGTTCTACACAGTTTTTTACACGCTTCGGCATAAATAAGATTATATGTTGGCAAACCACACTAACGGTTTTTTCGAAGTATGTTTAAACAAAAACTCTATTTATTGTAGAAAGGGTTTCCATTTATAAAAACAGCTTCGCTTGATTGTGTAACCGGTTTAATTCCGCCGCTAAATGTCTTCGCAATTCTTCTTCCATCGGAATAATCCAGAACCAATGTAAAGTTTTGTATTTGGTATGTGCCGCTTCCGGGCGCGCGCTCCGCATACTGATTTGGCATTGAGCAGTTTGTAACAAACGCGCCAAAATCAATAAAGCTTCCATCGGGTTTGAAACTGATTAACTGCTTGCATCCATTTGCAGTTCCGATTCCCTCGACTGACCAATTCGGAAAAACCCCATACGTGCCGTTAAGTTTAACGTTATCAACACTTGGGACTTTATAAATTCGGAAGGTGTAACCGGGTTTTTCTAGCGTATTCGCATCAACTTGCCTTACCTCAACTGTTTCATACGGCGTTTTGAAACTTCCGCGCCCATTAGATAATGTAAACTTACCCCAAGTAACCCCGCTCATATTACGCGTTACATTTAGAAATCCGTTTTCGATTGGCAGGTCGTTAAAAAAATCTCCGTTTGAAAGAACCACGCGCCATTCAAGTTTTGTCGAATAATTAAGAGCTGTTTGTAATTGAGTGATATCCGTAAGTTTGACCGCCGCCCCCATCCAAAGCTGCACCTTTTCTCCAAATTCTAGATTTGAAATTCGTGAAGACGTTTTTGCTTCTTGGCGTCGCGAGTTCGAGTCCTGATTTCGAACGATTCGCAACGAACCTACAAAACCTTGAAACTCTTGCAAATAGGTTTGATTATTTATCAATCCTATTACTTCAATCTTTACATCCGCTTTGCCGTAAACGCTTAGAAAAACCACCGCCTTGCCAACTTCGCTTGTTTCCACCTCCGCAACGCCCGATGAGATAACCCAATTATCACTCGTTTTATCTTCTAGAATTTCCGGCATTGCACTTTTACCGATTTTGCCGATTATTTCCGATTTCCAACTTTCGCGAAAATCTTCACGCGAACTCCCACTAGCGCGCTTCGACCGATTTACCGTAATAAGCCCAAATGCGCCCGACGTTGAATCGATTCTTGTAAATGCTACTGCCGCGTTTGATTCGGTTTTTGTCCAATCAACAGGCGCGGAATACTCCACAAGATCGAATTGCTGTGTTTGTGCATTAACTGCGATATTCGCAATCAAGCAAAGGTGCGCCAAGAACATTATTGGTTTCTTAATCATCTAATTTTCCTTTTAACATTGAACTTTTAACTAGAGTTTCGAGGTTTTTACGCCTTCGTTTAGCCATTTTTTTACAAAGGCAATAACGGCTTGGTTTGATTCCCGCCCGGCTCGATAAATCGCTTTCCATTTCAAGCTTTTTGCTTCGTAAGTAGGATTTACAAACTTTTGTTTCTGACCAACGGTTTTGAGTTTTGCATCAAAATCAACGGTTGCGGCTGTTTCCAGATATTCCTCAAGTGCCTTTTTTACTACTACTGAAGGATCTTGAGGATATTTCTTCATCCAAAGCGATTTATTTGGAGTTGGATCATCATAAATTGCGATTTGTTTCTTTAAATCGTTAATTGATTTATCCATCTGCGAACGCGCCGAAGCGGGCAACGATTTTCGTACAGATTCCATTTGTCGCAACGAATTTTTCATATCTTTTATTGAAGCTTCATCCGGGCGGCTTGGCTCGCTCTTAGGCATCGCGTTTGCGCGCCGAGTTGCATAATCAGTTGCAAATTCCGCACTCTCAACATATTCACGAACGTATTTCGCAAATTCGGTTGCCGTTGCAGCTCTGTTTCCGCCAATCAAATTTTGTAATGTTGAAACTTTCGGAATTTGAAACGTCTTCGATTGAAACCGAACCGAATCTGTATCATTTGTGTTAGATGAGCTTTCAGCGTTTACGCCTCCGGTCGAAAAATCGGCGACAAAGTTATTCAGAATAAACCGGTTTGCATTGCCGGTTTGAAGATTCAATTGTGTCAAAACATCGTTGACAAAACCCAAAGCCGCAGAGCCGGCTAAGACAAATAAAATTCCCGTAAGAATCACGCTTTTTCCCTTCATTTGTTGTAACTTCTCCTAAAATCTCTAAATTTTTATATCTTTGAAACGTTGCGGCATTAAAAGCGCCTAATCAAAAGCCCAATCTGTTCACTTCAGTTTGCGCCACACTATTCCCAAAGTTGTCATACCTTCGAACTTTCAACTTCGCGTCAAGCCCCTCACGCGGATTCATATAAACATTCGTTGCGAAGATTGTGTTAGGAAAATAAACATGATTTGCGACGGTGGTAGCCCCAAGAATTCCGCCTTTTCCGAAGAACATCAATTTCCCAAATTCATCCATAAAATCATCGCCTGCTGTGCCTTCACCGATATTGCATGAATCAAACAAAATTCGTGCGTTTTTTGCGATAAACGGCTTTGAAAAGGCAAGTTTTGCAAAATATACGCCGGTCATTCCGGCGCCATTTGCAAAACGAATTTGACCGGGGCTTCCATGAAGTGCAACTTCAAGGAATCTGACATTCGAAAATGAATCAATTGCATGGGTCAATTCGGCAAGTGACTTTACCGGCACAATTTCGCTATCGCTTCCCATAGAAGATATGAATTTGTTCGCAAACCCGGTAAATTCCGGATCAAAAATCAATAGATTTGAAGTTGCCTTTCTAAGTTTCATAAATAAGATCTCGTAAAATCGTTTAGTGGTTTCTTACGCAAATTTTCGCTCGCTACGGCGACCTTGTTTCGTAATCTCTTATTACCTTTTTTGCACAGAAAGTCTTGAAAAATTCGGAAAGATTTCGGAAAATTTTTGGAAAGTGAATCTAAAACAACAAAACCCTTCAACGCTTCAATTTGATGAATTCACGCTTCATCCAAATGAGGAGCTGTTTTTTAAGAATTCCGAACAAATTTCACTAACTCCAAAAGCGTTCGAACTTTTACGATTCTTTGTGATGAATGAAGGTCGGTTGTTGACTAAAGACGAGATTTTAAATCGGGTTTGGAAAGATTCGTTTGTTGAAGAAGGAACACTCGCACGAACTGTTTCCACAATTCGAACCGCACTCGGAAAAGATGCGCGCGGAATAATCGTTACCGTCCCGAAAAAAGGCTACCGGTTTACGGCTACCGTGAAACAAAATGATTTATCAACGCAACCCGCGTTCGAATTCGTTGAAACAGATGCACAAGTTGCCTTTCCCTTAGTGGAAAACAATTCGGAAACAATAGATATTCGTGATCCGCGAAATTTACGTGCCTTTGTTTTAGCCGCTCTTGGAATTTTGATTGCGGGTTTAATTGGCGGATTTCTTTGGTATCCGCGGTATGTTGAACAAACCTCAGTAGCATCACCAACCTTTGCTACTAAGCAAATAACAAACTCTAACGAAGATGAAAGATTTCTAGGTTGGACAAATGACGACAAAATTGTTTTTGATCGCGGAAAATCAAATCAGCTTTATATCGTTAATCCTGATGGAAGCGGGGAAACAAAAGTTATCGCCAATATTCCACAAGTAAAGGAAGCACGAATTGCGCCTGATAAATCTAAAGTAGTTTATTCAAAAACAAACGTTGAAGGTGCATTTATCGCAAACCTTGATGGAACCGCTGAAGAAAAACTTCCCTTTTCATTCGAAAATATGGCTTGGTCAGCCGATGGAACAAAAATCGTGTTTCAAGAAATGAATGGTTTGCAAACCGCACAAAACAATGCGGATATATTTATCTATTCTTTTGAAACTAAACAAATTACGCGTCTTACCAAAAACAACTTTTTTGATGGCGATGCAAACTTTTCGCCTGACGCAAACGAGGTTGTATTTTCAAGCGACCGCGATGGTAATTTGGAAATTTATTTAATGAATGTTGATGGTTCAAATGTTAGAAGACTTACCGATAACCCTGCGAATGATTCGTTTCCGCGTTTTGCACCCGATGGAACTCAAATTACGTTTAATTCTAATCGGAAAGGCGAATCAACGGATGTTTACCTGATGAATAAATCGGGCGCAAACGAAGTTCGTTTAACTGATTCCGAATCGAATTCGATTAGTCGTGGTGGAATTTCGCCTGATGGAACAAAGCTTGCGTTTAATTCAAATCAAAACGGGGTTTACAGTATTTTCGTGAAAGATATTGAACCATTTTCTTCAACATTAATATTGTCTGCGGAAAGTAATCTTCAAACACCGAGCTTTTCACCCGATGGAAAAGAAATTGTATTTTCCACTACGATTAATGAAAAATCCGGCGAGATTCGTATATTGAATTTGCGTGATAAAAGCACGCGCGTTTTACTTAAAACAACTTCAGGTAAGAACTATCCGCGTTGGTCAAATGATGGAAGTTGGATTGTATTTCATCAAAAAGTTGAAGAAAAATGGGACATTTACAAAATAAGAGTTGACGGCACCGAATTAACACGGTTAACAACGCACCCCGCAAGCGATAGTTTGCCGAATTGGTTTGCCGATGATAAATCAATAGTTTTTAGATCAACCCGAAACGGCGATGCAACGCTGAGCGAGTTCTATAAAATGAAATCTGACGGAACCGAACAAGTTCCGCTTTCTATCGCCAAAGGAAATTTGGGCTGGGAAACCTTATCGCCTGATTCGTTATCAATTGTTTATAGCTGCAGCCGCGAACAATTACGCGGAGGCAAGTTGCAAATATGTGTTTCAAATACAGAAACCAACGATGAACAAATTTTATTAAACCGCGCGGAAGACAATATACACAGTTCGTTTTCATACGATGGAAAGAAGATTGCATTCGTAGCAAATAGTGATGGAAACCCCGAAATTTACATGATGAATTTCGATGGAACGGGATTGTTACGACTTACTAGAAATTTGAAGGACGATGAAAACCCTGTGTTCGCACCCGATGGAAAATCAATAGTGTTTAGCAGCAACCGAAACGGTAAGTTCGCGCTTTTTTCTATCGATATTTCAAATCTCAATCAATAGGCTTGCCTTTCGAGCTTTAGCCTTTTCAAGCTTCGAAACATTTGCAGGCTTTTATCTGATTTGAAAAATTCAAACATCGGGTCTGTTATCGATTCTTTTTCCGAAAAACAGAAACCAAGCGCAAGTCGCCGATTGGTAAAAAATTGCCAAATTTTCCGATAACTATTTACTTCGCTTATATTTATGGGTAACCGGACGCCTTCTTCCTATACCGATTGCATTCTTAGAAACTATCAACGGCGGTGGCAATTGGCGACGCTTAAATTCATTTGCAGGCGATTCAACCTTGTTTAAGAGCGTGTAAACCAATTCGGGTTCGTGCCCTTCATCGATTATTTCTTTGGGCGAAAGCTTATATTCAAAATACAGTTTTAGGATTGGATCCATTCGAGCGTAAGGCGGAAGTGAATCGGAATCAAATTGATTTGGCGCAAGTTCTGCAGACGGTGCTTTTTCGATGATTGCTTTTGGAATAACTTCCTTGCCCGCGCTGTCATTTATGCGTTGTGCGATTGCATACGCCTCGGTTTTTAACACATCCCCTATTACGGCAATTCCGCCGTTTGTATCACCGTAAAGCGTACAATATCCAACTGCCAACTCAGATTTGTTTCCCGTCGCAAGCACAAGCCTACCTTCCGCGTTCGAGATAGCCATCAAAATCAACCCACGCAAACGCGATTGCATATTTTCCGCAGCTAGATTTTCGCCACCTTTGTTCGGTGCGTTAAATTCCAGCTGTTTCAAAAGCACGTCAAATGCCCCTTTAATCGGCTCAATGCGCGATTCGCATCCCAAGTTTCTGATAAGGTCTTCAGAATCCTTTATGCTGCCT
>JBKEBT010000128.1:0-2047 GCA_047973305.1 Pyrinomonadaceae bacterium | reverse complement strand
AATCTGAAAACGCGTAACGGCATCGCCACGAAGAAGATCGAAATTCTCAAAGCCTAGTTCTTCTCCTTTAGCCTTTGAAATCATACGGCAAACAAAATCAATATCTTCAAGAGTGATTTGATTAATCTGAACAAACCCCTCATTTCCTAAATTCTTCTTCCGCAAATAGGCGAACATCACAAATACAAAAAACGGAACCGGTTCTAATTTTGCAGATTTTTTACCAACCTCAATCTTTTCATCTGCAAGAAATATGCGGATGTCGTATCGTTCAAGATTCTCCTGCGCATTTTTTACAATTTCCGCATAGTTTTTTATATCGCGCTTAAACTCACCGCCTATGCCGCGCAGCCTTACGAACGGAATCGGCGCAAGGTGAATTTGCGCATCATCGGTTGAAACTTTTTTTCCATCACGCGTTTTTAAAATTTTGGGTATTTTGGGTGGAAAAAAGAATTCAGGGTTACTTTCAAAATCTGCGCTTACCAGCACATGAGAAAGCAAATCATCCGCGCGACCGTAAAGCTGCATTGCTGCTGTAAGATAAATGCTCATCGTTTTTCTTCCGCCGGCAGCAGACGCAAAAAGCCGTATCGATTCATTTTTACAGATTTCACGAACGATTTCGCAAATTTGATCGCCTGCAAATTCGTTTTCTTCGCGTGTGCGTATGTCATCAAGCGTTCTGCCATCAGGCGTGCGCAGAAGCGTGATATTTTTTTCGCTAAATTCCGTATCACGTGCCGCAGGGTAATCTCTCTGAAACTGAAAAAACTTTCCGCTTTTGGGGTCTAACAATGATTCTTCTTTTGAGCCATGCCCTTTAATAAAGCCGGTCATAATTTTGTCGCGTCCATCAAGGGTTGTGATTACGCGAATTTCGTCAATTATTTCACCGTCATTTAATAAAGCCCAAAGTGTTTCAGTGATAACCTGCGGCGTGCCGCCCGCAACACACAATAGAATGTTCTTTTTCATCGTTTGTTATGCTTTCGATAATTTTGAAATGGTTTCGACATAAAATTCGCCAAACACATTGCGATGCACGTTCTAAACCCCGCTAATCAATTCGTTCTAGCAAACCAAATTCGTATCCGATTCGCTCAAGCTCTTCTACATCAAGAACAACCCCTTCAGGAACCCTTTGTTTAAGCCGAAAAACTATTGCAACACAATCTATTTCTTGAGTTACCGAAATTCTATTAACTGAAATTTCTGTTTTTAACAACTTTGTAAGAACCGCGGCAGTTGAAGAATGACCGATTGCTGAAACAAGTTCGTCAGATTTCGCAACTATTTCTAACGCTTCAGAATGTGAAATTAACCTGTATTTATATGTTCCCGCAGCCGTAACAACAGGCGCGTTTAATACTATTGTTTTATTCATAACCAAATTGCTTTTTAAGAATAATATAAAAGAAATGCGGCTTTGCGGCACCTTCGGATAACTTGCCGAAAAGATTTAACACGCCTCCGGCGCATTTGCATGAGCGGTAAAAAAGGGTTGCCATTTTCAAGAGCCTACTTATTGTTGCGCGCTTTGATCAGATTTTCTGCACGTGTTACACAAATCGCCTTTTTTTACGAAACAATCATTGGGAAATTCCGATTCGAAAAGTTCCGCCAATTCGTCCAAAAATTCCTTGTTTTTAGAAATAATGCGTTCCGCCTTTTGAGAATTTTCGTTAAATCCGCAATGCAAAACATCATTTCGCAAACCGGAAACGGGGTCCCAAAGCGCCTTTACACTTTCAGGCAAGCCGGTATCTTTCCAATCGAATTTTTCTGCTTCAATATATTTCGTTGTTGCGTCATCTTCCTTATTTCTATTCGGTTTATCATTAAGATAGGATTCAGCGATTCTACGATTGGCATCAAGCTTAAAGAAATCTTTTTCGAGCCGAATACATACAATCGTTACAATCAGTTCGCGTAACATTGCGATTGACTGGAGGTATTGCCCGTTATCGAAATACCAATGCGAAAGTTCAAACAATTTTTTCACAAACGCGCATCGGCTATCCGCCGATTTTGGATTTGCAAGTTT
>JBKEBT010000127.1:0-31366 GCA_047973305.1 Pyrinomonadaceae bacterium | reverse complement strand
TTGCGTTTACCAACTCGTGCAACAAGCCCACCGGAAAAGCACCCGAGCCAATAGCAGGGTCACAAATTTTGATGCTGCTCAGTTTTTGGTCTATGAGGTCAGCATTTTTGCGGATCCCTTCAGGAAGTTGGTATTGATAGGTTTTGGTTTCGCCTTTGGTGGCTACCCGTTCATCATTTTCTAAGGCAAAGTGCCCTTCACGAATGAATAGTTCAATATCCTTTTTCGGTACAAGAATTTGATTGCCGTGTTCCAGTTCAATTTTTAGGTTGCCATTTTTGTCGGTACTTCCACCAAAGAGTGCGGTTTGGTCTGAGCCTAATTCCTGATAACTGCTTGTGCCGCTGTTCAGGGCATTGTCCAAGAAATGAATCAGACTTTCCTGACACATATAATGCACAATTTCACGGGGGGTATAAAAAGCACCTTTGCTTTTCCGCTCTGTGATGTCGAGCATGTTTTCAAATACTGTCCCCAACATTTCAGGGTCAACGGCTACTTCCTTATCCAGCGGTTCATCTTCCTTGATGGTATAGTTGTAGCGGTCAAACACATCTAAAATTCCTGTGCCTACATCACCCGCTTTGTTTTTTTCTTCGTTTCGGAATAAGGTAGCAGGAATGGTGATGTTGGCTTCTTGCCAGTTGTAATCGGCTTCAAACAAACCACCATTTAAAAAAGGAATGCGGCAATCAAAGCGTTTATAGTAGGAGTTTTCGTTGTCGCGCTCCTTTGCCAAGGCTTCATAAAACAGGTATTGCAGTTTGTCTTTAAAGAAGTTGGTATTTTCACGTTGTGATTGTTCAAAAAGGTCTTGCACAAACCGTTTATTGCCTGTTCCCCACCTTGCATTTTGGGCTACACCCATCCAGCCTTTTTTCTGCAAGAAGTACAGGAACACTATTTGTCCCAAGAGTTTTTTGGTAAATCGGGCATTGTCTATTCTGAAGCTTTTGAGCCCGGCTTTTACACTATTATTGTTTTCAAAATGCTCGTATAGTTTGATGTACAAGTCTTTGTATTGTTTGAAGAATTCGTCTGTAACCTTTTCAATGCTAAAAGCGGCTTCTAATTCTTCGATGGTGGGGTTGTTGCTTATGTTTTGCAGCAGGGGCAACAACTGATTTTTGGCGGTATGGGCTTTTTCGTATTTGCCCACCAAAAACGAATAGCGTTTGGCTGGGGTAAATTCCTTCCTGGTTTTTACCTTGCCTTTTTCTTCATCCAGTTCAGAACGGTATTCCAATTTGATAAAGGAAAATCGCCAATCTGCCCCGCCATCTTCTTTGCTGTAAAAAGCCACCAAGGCATAATCTTTTTCAAACTTGCTAAGGTGCTTAATGACAAAATTCCGGAGTGCTGATCTGGCTCGTTCTAATTTGGTTACGCTTTTTACTTCTACAATCAGCACATCCAACGCTTCCCCATCCGGGTCAATGTATTTGCCAATGCGTTTGTATGTATTGATGTGTTCTTTGTAGTCGTCCCAAATTAAATTGCCTCGATACTGATTATGCTTATCTTCAAGGTCATTCAATAAGTTTTTGGCAAAAACAGTAAACTGCTCTTCGCTGAAAGCATTGTTAAACGTTTTTTCTATGAGTTCTTGTGCTGTTTTCTTATCCATACTGTTTATTTGATTAAGTACCCTGAAAGGATAACTTCACGTTTTTGAAATTTCTTGGCGTTCTGTGCTCCTTCAATGGCAACATATCGGATATGCTTTTCCAGGATGCGCAATATTTGAAGCGGGTCGGTGGTTTTCTCTAATTCTGTTTTGATAAGCCGTGCTGTTTTCTTGGCAATTGTTCCCTGTGCCAGCATTTCCCGAACGCCATTTAAAAATTCGTCATTGGAATCAGTAAATCCTTTGAAGTTTTTGAAAGACTTGTCTTTCAATCGGGTTTCAATGTATTTGGCGTTTGAACGTCCGCCACTTCCTTTGGTGGGTTCATCACCTACGGTAGTGTCCAATTCAAAACGTGTTTTGTTGGTATGCAATAAATGAAAGTAATTCTTTGGAATATTTGCACGTTTGGTATCGGGCTTACATTCCAATTCTTTTACCGCATCAAAAAAAGTAATCTCATTTGATTTGCCACTTTGATTGATATAGAACTTTTTGAGTTTGCCAATTCGGAAAAAGGTGACCAAAGCATCATCTTCCAAGTTTTCTTTTTTG
This sequence comes from Pyrinomonadaceae bacterium, assembly GCA_047973305.1. Classification (GTDB taxonomy): domain Bacteria; phylum Acidobacteriota; class Blastocatellia; order Pyrinomonadales; family Pyrinomonadaceae; genus Aridibacter. Next base: position 29,184 of record JBKEBT010000127.1, on the reverse strand, counting down.
AAACCTGAACGGGCTTTTTTAGGCAGATTTTTGATTTTCTCAAACAAATCGGGGTTGTCATCACGGATTTTTCGCAGTAGTTCCAGATACTTCAATTCCGAATCTCCTTCGCCATCTTCACCGGTGTAAGCGGTTTTGCTGTTCAAGGTATTGAATAGTTCCTGACTTCCAAATTCTTCACCATCACTCAGGTATTTGGCATCTTCACCCAAAATATCGTGAAACATTTGGATTTTGTTGGTAATGTTTATTTCAAGCCCAAGATGTTCATCTGATTGGGTGGTGGGAAAGAAGTTGAAAATATGTACTTTCGGGAATTTGCTACCCAAACGATTCACACGACCTGCACGTTGCAAAACCCTTGTAGGATTCCAAGGTAAGTCGTAATTTACAATCACATTAGAACGATGCAAGTTGATGCCTTCAGCTAAAACATCTGTTGCAATTAAGATTTTCAAATCATCTGCCTGTTCTTTTCTGCTTATATTCGGGTCATAATTGGCGGTAATCAAATCTCTCGAAATTGTATGATTTGCGGTCAAGTTCTTGTCGGTATGCCTACCACCAGTACTTGAATAAAACATTACTTTGCCCGGAAATTCATCAATCAATGCTTCGTAGATGTAATCGCCTGTTTCTTTTGATTCTGTAAACACTACCAGTTTATTGCTTTTGAGTGCATTGGTTCCCTTTAGGTCACGAATAAACTGCTCAAGTTTTGGGTCGGTATCAACTTCTTCCCAGAGTTTTTTTATTTCTTTTAGAATTTCTAAATCAAATTCAAGCTTGGTAACAAACTCTTTGCTAAAATCCGTTGAATCGTACTTGTGTACTTGCTCATCTTCTACAAAGTCTTCCAACTTTTCGATATTGTCGCTTTCGATAAAGTCATACACATCTACTTTCTTGCTTATGTAGATTATGCCGTTTCGGTACATCTCGATGAATTTTTCATAAGAGATAATGAAACGGTCAACACTTTGGCGGAATGCGTGGAAACTGCTTTCTAATCGTTTTACCAAAATTCCTTTCATAAAGCCCCCAACGTTTCGCTGCTGTTGCTTTTCAAATTCGCTAAGGGGTTTGTTTCCAATATAATAGAGCAAAGGCGTGTAACGAGTATAAGTAAACTCTGCCAGTTTTTTGATCGTTTCAATGAATGTTATTTCTAATTCGCCTTCATATTCATACACAATTTTTTGTGGATTATCTAAGTCAGGGAATGTTAAACCCTGCATTTGCATATCCTGTTTGAAATAGGTCATTACGTCTGTTCGGGTCCTGCGAACCATTACGTAACGAAGAATGCTGTTTCGGATATCCTCAGAAACTTCTTTGACTAGTTTCTTATAATCAAGGTCAGTTTTTTCGAGCTTGTTAAGCTTCGTTCTAAACCCTGCAAAGTATTTTTCGAGATTAGGAATGCCCGGAATAGTTGATCGTTTTGGTGCTTGGAACAGCTTTAATTGAGCAAAAATGTCGTCAACGGTATTGTTCAACGGTGTTGCCGTTACCAAAATCACTTTTTTGCCACGGCAAATATCCAATAAATTGGCATAGGATTGCGTTCCTTCATTTCTGAAACGGTGTGCTTCATCAACAACAATATAATCGTAGCGTCCTAGTCCTTTTTTTATGACGTTTTCCAGTTTTCCGAGAGATTCGACTTCAAAACTTCTTATGCCAAAATCAAAAAGAGAATCCTTCCAGTAATCTTTCAACACGGGTGGGCAAATAACCAATGTTCTGCCTTGCAATTGTTGCAAAAGCAACGCTGTGATAAATGTTTTACCCAAACCAACCACATCAGCCAAGAAAACACCGTTGTATGTTTCCAAAATCTTTTTTGCCTGAATTGCAGCCTGATTTTGGTAATTCAATTTCATAAAACCATCTGGAAGGAATGGCTCAAATTCATCAACTAAATTGATGTCTTCTTCCAGATATTCGTAAATCAATTTTAGGTAAAGTTCATACGGCAGAATTTGGTCATTCAGCCAAGTTTTATTTTGAATTGTATCAACAAAGTCTTCTGAGATATCTACTGATTCTTTCCAAAGCGAATTGAATTGGTTCTCGGCAAAAAGTACATCTCTTTTGCTTCTAAGCTCAACATTAAACTCTCTATTTGCCACAAAGCCTGATTCAGAAAAATTGCTTGAGCCTGTAATTACAAAGCCATAATCACGGTCTTCAGGTTTGAATTTCCCAATATAAACCTTTGCGTGAATATTCTTGGATGGATAGGCGCGGATTTCTAATTTCTTTCCGTTTCCACCTTGTAACTTGTCGTTTGCAGAATCTTGGCAATCAGTTTTCAAAAACTCAATAAACTTGCGTACTCCTATCTCAAGCCTGTTGTCGTTTTCATCAGTGTTATCTATCTCGTCCATCAGATTTTGTTGGAATCGTGTTTTGGTTCGTTGATGCGATTCAAAATCCATCAGACCAGTTTGATGATGGTACTGGATCATTTCGTAAGAGTCTCTGTCCACGCTTAGCCCAACAAGAATTCTGATTTTCTCAACAGGTTCAAAAGAATCATAAAGCTGATGGAACCCACTTGCTCTGAAGTATCCAACCAAAACATCAAAAAGTAGTGTGTCTTTAAGTGTTGATTTAAACCTGCTTAATAAAGTATGCCCTTCTTCATTGGTGAAGAAAGTCAAGTCTGTTTGGTCTATTTTATCTTCTATACTCATATTTACTTTCAGCTTTTAATTGTGTTCAGCGTTTCTTCCAAGCCGCTTTTCAAAACTCTTAAATCTCTAATGTCAGACATATGAATACTTTAATAAATTCAATTTCCAATTTCCATTTCCTGAACTTCGAAAGTCTTAGCCAGTGCTGGCAACATTTCATTTGTCGCCACTCTTTCGTTTCGCTCAATCTTGCTCAGAATGGAAATGTCAATGTCGAGTTCGGCTGTAATTTTTCTTAATGTAAGTCCCAATTGTTCTCGTCTGCTTCGTAAGTATTCATCAAAAGAATTCATCTTGTCGTATTAGTTTGGACTAATTCGTCAAAAATACAATTTATTTTGTGTTCTGTCGTACGTGCATTGAGAAAAATTCACGCTCTTTTGGTTTTGCTAAGGGTCAGCTTTGTGTGTCGGGCAAAACCAAATGTGTTTGAATGTGAGTTGGCTCTTTGTACCTAACAACGAGTAGGAATATACGAAGGATCGCAGGGAAAACTCCCTAGTTTCAATTTATTTCCGTACACTTGCCAAAATGTCCCGAATATTCGGGATTTCTGCCGTAAATTTAGGTAAAAACCGGCTGAAAAACCGTTTTTGGCGTAATAGAAAAACAAAATTTTACCTTTGCCGAATTTCCGCTCTTTCGTATAGGTCATGTAGCCTACTGTACGTTTTTTATCATTAGAAGAGTTCATTGAAAAACCGAATGATTTCTTTCGATGATAGCTTAGAACTTTATACATCAGAAACGGACAGATTGGTTTGATTGAGGCGATGGCGGGTGCGAACACGTTTTTGCGTTTATGAGAAAGAAGCTGAAAGTAAACGAGTTGGGGGCTAAATCTAAGAAACACAACGCTTTACGGTTCGATATGTGGCGCATAATCTACAACATGACCCGGACATCATTCTTGATCAAACGAAAAGTCGCGATTTGTTAAAACGAGATTCGGAGACCGAAAATGGATCTCCAAGTTACGAAAATCGCTCGGGAAAACAGTGGAAATCGACTGAAATTTGACAAAAATGAAAGAGAAAACCCAAGTTGCGAAAGGTCAAAAAGAAAAAACGAAATGAACTAGTCTGTAAATTTATCGAAAATAAGGAAACCTCCTCCAAATGGCGGAATCCACAAGAAATTTCAGGTTAATCAAAGGTCTCTATAAAACACAATTCAAAAATATATAACAATCAACTCTATTTGAAGGATCAATCGAACCGAAAAGCAAGCATTGCATTTTAGAACCCACCGTTTGATAGCTAATTACGAACTAACCTAGATGCATCATTTTTGCCCGAATGCGTAGAATTCGCAGATACCGGCGTTGCAGATATTTCCCGGCTTGTCTATTTGGGTAAAATTGCCCGAATTCCATAATTTTGGTAAATTATAAGCTTGCACATTAGAAATAATTATTAACCGATAGGACTTTTTTATGATGGCTGTTACTAGCGAAATGGCTGAGTCAAATGGCTCGGATGACAAGTTTCAAGGATTGGACCGTGAGGCGTTGATTGGCATATATAAAACAATGTATATGTCACGCAGAATAGACGATAAAGAAATTCAGCTTAAGGGACAAAACAAGATCTTTTTTCAGATTTCGGGAGCAGGGCACGAGGCGATTCAAGTTGCGGCAGGGCTTGCAATGCGCCCGGGTTACGATTGGTTTTACCCATACTATCGTGACCGAGCGTTAATGCTTCAGCTTGGAATGACAGCAGAAGAGATGTTACTTTCCGCAGTTGGCGCCGAAGCCGACCCAAATTCGCACGGCAGGCAAATGCCATCACACTGGAGTTCTGTCTCACTCAATGTGCCTTCGCAATCTTCGCCGACCGGTTCGCAAATGCTTCAAGCAGTTGGCGCCGCCGAAGCAACTTATCGCGCAAACATAATCGAAGAAATGCGGGAACACGTTACGGGCTTTAAAGGTGATGAAATAGTTTATGTTTCATTAGGCGATGGAACATCTTCGCAAGGAGAGCTTTGGGAATCGTTAAACACTGCTTGCAATCTGAAGCTGCCGATAGTTTTTTTGGTTGAGGATAATGGATACGCAATTTCTACTCCGGTTGAAGTTCAAACGCCGGGTGGGTCAGTTTCCGAATTACTAATTGGATTTCCAAATCTATTCATTCAAAAATGTGACGGCACAGATCCGCTAGAATCATATGCGGTGTTTAAGCGTGCGGCGGAATACACGCGCGCCGGAAAAGGCGTAAGCCTTGTGCATGCAAAAGTTATACGTCCGTATTCACATTCGCTATCTGACGATGAAAGACTTTACCGAACTGATGAAGAACGCCAGCAAGATGCCGAACATGACCCGATTCGGCTATACGGCGAAGTTTTGATGACCGAAGGCGTTGTTTCATTTGAAGATTTGGAAAATGTGCGCGCTGAAGTTGACGACGTAATTTTAGCGGCAACTGATGTTGCAAATGCATCGCCACAACCTGACCCAAGCACAATCTATCGAAACGTATATTCTGAAAATGTTGATCCAACTTCCGCGGCGTTTGACACCGAAGCGGCAGCGGAACTTTCAGGAAATCCGGGAACGATGGTAGATCTGATAAATCGCTGTCTTCACAGCGAAATGTCGCGTGATGCGCGAATTATTGTGTTTGGCGAAGATGTTGCCGATGTTTCTCGCGAAAACTTTTTAGATCAGTTAAAAGGCAAGGGCGGTGTTTTTAAAGTTACCGCAAACTTACAGCGCGAATTCGGTAGTGCGCGTGTTTTTAACTCCCCTTTGGCGGAAGCAAATATCGTTGGACGCGCAATCGGGCTAGCGACAAGAAATCTTAAGCCGGTAGTTGAAATTCAATTTTTTGACTATATATTTCCGGCGTTTCATCAGATTAGGAACGAACTTGCGGTGATGCGCTGGCGAAGTGACGGCGAATTTAAATGTCCTTTGGTGATCCGTGTACCGATTGGGGGATATTTACGAGGTGGCGCGGTTTATCATTCACAAAGCGGTGTTTCGTTGTTCACACAAATTCCGGGCTTGCGTGTTGCTTATCCTTCAAATGCACTTGATGCAAACGGCTTGCTTCGCACCGCAATTCGTTGTGATGACCCCGTTTTGTTTTTAGAGCACAAACATCTTTACAGACAGGTTTACAATAAATCTCAATATCCATCGGATGAATTTATGATTCCGTTTGGCAAAGCGCGAACCGCGCGCGTTGGTAGCGATGTTTCGATTATCACTTACGGGGCACTTGTTGAACGCTCAAATCAAGCAGCAAAGAAACTGGAAAAAGAAGGAATTTCAGTTGAGATAATTGATCTTCGTTCGCTTTCACCTTATGACTGGAATGCAATCGAAGAAAGCGTTAAGAAAACAAACCGTGCGATAGTTGCGCACGAAGATTCGGTTTCTTGGGGTTTTGGCGCGGAGATTTGTGCTCGAATTTCAAACGAATTGTTTGAATATCTTGATGCACCGGTTAGGCGCGTTGGCGCAACGGACACATTTGTTGCGTACGCACCCGTAATGGAAGATGCAATTTTACCGCAAGCCGATAATGTCGAAAGCGCTGTTAGAGACTTACTTAAATACTAAACACGCATTTTAAAATGTGTGTCTGAAAAGATACGAAAACCTAATAAAGAAGCTGCGTCCATCGCGACGAAATCCTTCATCGAACTGCCCGGAAAAGTTGTTATAGCCGCGATAAAACGAATTATCATTGTAGCCGGCGTAAAAAGCGGTTCCGGGGTTCGGACTCCAACCAAATAACACCTGACTGTTTATCGCACCCTCCGTGGTTTCATAATCTAGCCGTGCGCGCGTAAAAATGAATCTTGTAAATTGATAGGTAACACGAGTTGAGTAAATGTTCGAATCAAATGCGATTCGATTTGTGTCATAGCGTTTTAACCGCTCGCGTTCATACGAAAAATCGATTTTCATTGGCTCGGTAGGTTGATAAGTTGCTTCAACCTGATAGTTAAACAAGAACCCGATTCCCGGATCAAGTCTGCTGTCGCCGGCTAACGCCGCGGGCGAAACTCGCGGATACTTTTCGCCGGCACCAAAATCAAGGTCAAAACTGTTTTTAGTAAATCCGATATCCCCTTCAAGTTTCAGCTTTTTGTTAAATCGTTTCGAAATATCAAAGCCACCGAAAAACTGAACGGTGCTCCGTTCCGGCTCACCGTAAAACGCGCCCAATTCTGAAATATTTCGCTTTCTTCCAAATTCATCTTCATAGAGTTTTTCTTTCCCAATTCCACCACTGAAGCCAAATTCAAGCTGATCTTGAAAATTGAAACTCAAACGCGGTTCAATTGATGCCACCAGAAACCGTCCTTGTCCATCAATTGATGCGGATGAAAAGCCACGCAAGGTAGTTTGAATCAATTCTTGATCGGGCGTTGGTTCATCCTGCAACCTAAACCCGAAATTTACAGAATGCACATTTGTTCTTCTGGTAAAGCCCGCCAACGCACGATAATCAGCGGTTTTGCCGGCTACATTTAGCAACCAACCGGTGTTGCGTTCGGTATTGTCAAACGTAACCGTATATGCAAGTCCGTTTCCGGCGCGATACTGAACATCGTCTGTTTCTGAATCGTAAAACTTGCCTTTTGTGTGAGTTCCTACCACCTGAAAGCTGAAAACATTTGCATCATCAAGTTGAAAACTGGCATCAACACCCGCAAGCTGATTATGAACTTTTGAGCCGAAATGATATTGCGTGGCGAAAAAGCCAATGTTCGAACTTTGACCAACATCGCGCTTGTAACGGGCTATTCCTACAAATGCTTTTTGATTCCGATCCGGAAAATCATCCACCGCGCCTAAAATTCCGAAAGTGTTTTTTCCGAGTTTACCGGTCAACTTCAATGCAACATCCGGGTTTGCAATAGTTCGCGTGTTAACAACCTGAAGTGGCGAATCAAAATAATCCTTTCCTTCCAAAAAGAACGGACGCTTTTCCGCAAAAAAAATCGGAAATCTTTCATTGGCGCGCACCACGGGTGCATCTGCTTCAACTTCCGCAAAATCAGGGTTTATCGCGGCATCAAACGTAACCGTTGGTTTGATTTGATATTTTATGCTTACACCAAATTCGCCTTTTGGTGAATGATTTTCAATGCGGGAAGCGTCCGGCACAATTGAAGCATCGGCGATGCGTTCGCCTTCCTGAGAAAATGTAATGCTCGGCACAACTTCGAGCGTTCTTCCTTCGTCAATGCCTTCCAACCCGGTAATCTTCCCGAGTTGTTGAAGTTCAGGCACGCCACGTTGCATTGGTTGCCATCCATCCACCTCACGGTTAAGCCGATCAATTCTTCGCCAAAAATCCACACCCCAATAAACTCCCTTGCCAGCGTTATATCTTAGTGACCTAAACGGGATGCGAACTTCAACAACCCAGCCATCTTTTTTGATCGCCCCCTTTGATTCGAGCACAAAATCAGGTGAAAAATCCGAACTCGTGCTTCCTGCCGTCCTAATGCCGTCCGCCTGAATTCCCAAGGGATTAAATTGAAAGATGTAAGCACGACGCTGATCGTCAAAAGTATCCAAGAAGACGCCTACGTAGTCTTCGCTACTAACCGCATCGCGTTTTGCAACGCTGTAACTTATTTGTGCTGGATCGTCATAACAATAATATGCGATATAAAGATTTTCGGAATCGTATCCCATGTACGCAACGGTAACTCGTGATGCAGGAATAAGATAGCCGGGTTCCGTTTGAATAAAGTTTGCAAACTGCGCGGCTGATTTCCAAACATCCTCATCAAGGTTTCCATCAATTGCCGGCGCCGAAGAAAATCGTGGAACCTCCACCGGAACCGATTTCAATTCCTGCCCGGGCGGCAGATTTCGCGAACCGGAACCTTGTGCATAGGTCGCGAATACAAATAGAAGAATTGCAAACGCAATTTCCGCGCATCTTTGGATCATAAATTTAATATATTGATAACAGGGAAATAAATTATCTGTGGTTAGCTATGCCAACTCAGAAATCGCATAAACTCCGTTGGAAATGCGGACGGCGAAACCCTCCTCAACCAATGATTGGTTTGCCTGCCCGGCTTCAGTGCGCTTTATCCCAAATGCACGTGCAAAATCTCCGGGCGCAGTAATTCCCTGCATCTCCAAAAACGTTCGTGCAAGCTCTTTAACGGCTACTTTTCTTGAGATCCGTGTTGCCATTTCGTTCGGAAATCGCTCTTCAGTAAGCGTCCATAAATACGTAAATTTCGGCTTGTACAGAACATCGTACGGTAAAATCTTCATGCATCTTTGCAGTTCTTCAAGCGCCTTAGTTAAATCCTGTCTTTTCGAAATTTTTGTATCTGCACGTAAATCGGCGGTTGATGATTCCCCTTCACGTCTTAACACCCCTAACACTTTTCGAGAATTAATTGAAAGCATTTGTCTTTCTTTTGTTCGTTTAACTCCGTAAACCGCCTTAAAATATGGCAACAAATTAGGCGCGATAAACATTGCCCTCCCTTTTACGAGCTTGGAATAAAAAACGTTTCCATTTCTTAAAACTTCATCCTTTAAAACCCACGCGATACTACATTCCTCATCCTTCTGAACATTCTTCGGCGTGTGCACATCCCTTCTTCCACATACCGCGATATAAACGCTCGGCAATGGAGTTCGTGCGTCTGTTAATGTCAGGCAAAAACCCAAATCCAACACCATCCTTTCCACTTCGTTGGAGGTCGAAATTCGTAAGTTCTCTTCCCTACGCCATTTTTGGTCGCGATATTTTTCTATTTTTTCGGTCACTGTTATTTTTTGCAATTTTGCCTTCTTATCGCCGTTAATACGCTTCGCAAGCTCCTTTGGTTTGCCGATTCAGTTTGTCTTTTTGGTTTGCATCAAATTCCATTAACCTCCCCATTTGTTTGCTGAAAAGTTATGTATGAACAATCTTTAAATGCAAGGTTACTAGTTAACGTGTTCGAACTTGATAGAAAAACATCAAATAGTTTCCCTGCCGCAAAGTTTTGATACTAAACACGGGCTATCTTTCAAGTTTAGACATTTATCTTGACAATCTCGTAACTTTTTATATTAAATAAAAATGAACGATCGTTTTTGTAACAGATGCCGAAACTCAAAGAAGAGGTAATTCAGCAAAAAAGGGAATCTATTGAAGAAGCCGCACGCGAACTCTTCATCGGACAAGGCTTTCATGCTACCTCAATGCGCGACATTTCAAAGCGCGCGAAAGTTTCGTTGGGAAATCTTTATAACTATTTCCCTACAAAAGAAGCGATTTTCGAATCTTTGATAAACCGATACGTTTCCATAATTGATGACCGGCTTTCAACAATTTTGGATGGACTGGATGAACCGTTAGATCCCAATAATCTTCGAACGTTGGGTTTGATGACCGGTGATTTGGTAAACGAACATTCCGATTTTTGGCTCTTGATGTACATTGATGTGCTCGAATTCCGAAATCGACATTTTCGTAAGATGTTCGAACGGCTTTCAGTTCGTTTCGGAAAACTCTTCAAAGAGAAGTTTGATAAAGCCCGAAAACGTGGAGACCTTCGCGAAGGCATTGATCCTGCAACGGTTTTTACAGTCGCGTACATGCAGTTTTTCAACTATTTTTTGGTAGAAAAACTTTTTGGTGGCAAAAGACACTTAGGGCTTAACGATAAAGATTCCATTGATTTTCTTACAAAGATTTTTGCTTATGGCACACTTAGTGATAAAAAACTTTCAGATTACGAAACGAATTCGAAAAGATAAAGTGTTGCAATTTCAAACTCTTTTGCTCTTGCGTTCTAATAAAAAACGGACGTTCATTTTTATAAAATTGGAGGCGATATGATGCAGTATAAAAAGGTTGCGCTAATTTCGATATGGGTTTTTCTTTTGGCGTTTGCGAGTTACTCACAAGGAACAACCGGGCAAATATCCGGAACTGTGGTTGACCCGACGGGTGCAGTTATTCCGGGTGCAACGGTTTCCGCAACAAATCAAAGCACGAACGCGGTTCGCGAAACAATAACAAACTCAACTGGCGTTTTTAGTTTTCAGGTGTTACCGGTTGGAAGATACACGGTAAAAGTTTCAGCCGAAGGGTTTGCTGCACGCAGCATGGATGCCTCGGTTTTTATCACACAAACAACGGTTCTAAATGTCTCACTAGCTGTTGGTGAGGTTGCTGAAAATGTGGTTGATGTTGAACCACCGCTTGCGCAAGTTGAAACCGCGCAAACAGGTAGGGTGATAAATGAAGTAGCAATTCGACAGCTTCCGCTTCCAACTCGAAATTTTCAACAACTACTTACGCTTTCAGCGGGTGCACAAAATTCGCTTTCAAACAGCACCGAATTAGGAAGGGGCGATACAACAATTACCGTTAACGGACAGCGAACAACTTCAAACAGCGTTAGAATTAACGGGGTTGACGCAAATTCAATCGGAACAAATTCGACGCCGAACATTGCTGTACCCGCCACTGAATCGCTTCAGGAATTTATCGTTCAAACTTCGCTTTACGACGCATCATCGGGAAGAAATTCCGGCGGAAATGTTGAAGCAATCACAAAAAGCGGCTCAAATGAATTTCATGGCAACGCCTATTATTTTTACAGAAATGATGCATTAAATGCGAATGACCCGTTTGTAAAAGCAGCAGGCTTGAAACGTCCGGTTCTTGATCGCCAACAATTTGGTGGAACCTTGGGTGGCAGGCTTATCCGTGACCGTCTATTCTTTTTTGGTTCGTACCAAGGCACCCGTGAGAAGAACGGTGCTTCACTTACAAACAGTTTGACCGTTCCGATGATTCCGGCGGGCTTAACCGATACAAACCGAAGTGCTTCGGCAATTGGAACTGCGTTCGGCGTTAACCCGTTACTTGTCACGCCGCAAGCGGTTGCGATTCTTAACGCGCAGCTTCCTGGGGGCGGATATGCAATCCCAAGCACCAATGCCAGCGGCTTGACGGCGAAAACGGGTGTGACAAATGTTCAATCGGGGATTTCGCGTTTTCGTGAAAATCAATTCAACGCAAATATTGACTTGAATTTTACAGATAATCATTCGCTTTCCGCGAAGTTCTTTTTTGCGGATAACCCTACAAAGCAGGCAAACTACAATTTTGCCGGCTTGGGCAACGGACCAAATCAGCTTGTGGGTTTCGGCGGCGATTTAACCATTAAACAAAAACTTTATTCAATAAAAGATAACTGGATTATTTCGCCAAACGCTGTAAACCAGTTTACCTTCGGTTTTAGCCGTATGGTTGTTACAAGCGTTCCGGAAGAACCTTTCACCGCTTCGGAACTTGGAATTTCATCGACACTTTCATCAATTTATCCGGGCGCGCCAACAATTTCCGTCGTTGGAAGCGACTCATCTTTTGTGTTTGGTTCTGCAACATTGGCTGATCAATCATCCCGAATTAACGGCTATAGCGCAGGCGACACGCTTTATTGGACAAACGGAAACCATCGTTTCAAATTTGGTGGTGAATATCGCTTTTCACAGGTAAAGTTTTACTTCAACGCATTTTCGCGCGGGCAGTTGATTTTTAACGATTCATATACGAACGGCGTTTTAACTGCCACCGCATTTCAAAACTTTCTTACCGGTTCCGGACTTTCGCTACTTGGTTCGGGCGATTATTCAAGATATTTTCGCGTTACAGATTGGAGCGGATTTGTTCAAGATGATTGGCGAATCACCAATAAATTAACGGTTAATCTCGGCGTTCGATACGATTTTTACGGGCTTCCCGCTGAAGACCAAGGAAGGCTTGTGAACTTCCTCGAAGATCAATATGCACTCGGTTCGCCACCAAACGGATTTGTTCAAGCCGAAGGTGGATCGCTGACGGGCGTCCCGACCGTTGATAAAACGCTTGTTCCTGCTGATCGCAACAATTTTGCACCAAGAATTGGTTTCGCCTATCAATTTGACGACAACATCACATTTCGAGGTGGATACGGCATTTACTTTGATCGTATATCGACACGCTATGCAAATACGCAGCTTTTCAACTTTCCGTATTTCGCACTTGGCGTGGGGTTGGTAAACAACACTTATCATCCGTATTTTCCTACTACTTATCAATCGATGGCTTCGCCCTTTATACCGCTTCCACAGCCTTCGCAGTTTCCGAATGCGGCAACAATTCCATCGCCTTTGACATCGCTTGCCCCTATTGTCGGGGTGCCGATTGCGGGGGTGTTTGTTGATCCGAACCTTGAAACGCCATACGTCCAACAATACAACTTTGGCGTTCAGGTAAAGGTTGCGAAGGATATGCTTGCAGAAATCGGTTATGTGGGAAACCGTGGCACGCATCTGTTACAAGTTATTACGCTTAATCAACCGGTTTATAATTCAGCTACAAAATCGTTTATTCCGCGAATTGCACCATCAAATATTTTATCCGCGAACAAAAATCTTACGGGTGGAATGCAACAGGTTCAAACTACTTCGCTTTCGCGTTATAACTCGTTGCAAATGTCTTTGACAAAAAGACTTAGCAACGGTTTGCAATTTCTTGCGGCGTTCACCGCGGGAAATTCCATGGATTACTATTCGGGCGCAGCGGTAAATGAACTTACCAATATGCCGGGAGATCAATGGAACTGGCGATCAAACTACGGTCCATCTGATTTCAACCGCAAACTTCGCTTTGTTTTTAGCGGCACATATATGCTTCCGAAGTTTGTTGATAACACTAACGCGGCACGCTGGCTGTTAAATGATTGGCAAGTTGCAGGAATTGGCGTGTGGCAAAGCGGTCTTCCGTTTTCCGTAATCGATTCGAACGGCACTTCAATTGTACAACGTGCGAATTTCGCAACGAGTTTTAATGGTGATTACGAAGGAAGCGGTGCGGTATCCGATAGGCTAAACCGCTATTTCAACACTTCAGCATTCGGTTTTTCGCGTTTGGGTTTTGCAACGTTTGATCCAAGCAATCCATTCGGAAACACTTGGCGAAACATGTTAACGGGTCCAACGCAAAAGAATTTGGATGTTTCTTTTGTAAAGTTTATTCCTTTCAGCGAAAAAATTCGCGGTGAATTCCGTGCGGAATTTTTCAATGCGTTCAACTGGGTAAACTATGCAAACCCCGGTAGCACAATTGGCACATCCGGTTTCGGCAAGATAACTTCTGCCAGTTCCGGACCACGTACAATTCAATTCGGCTTTAAGCTCGGCTTTTAGCTTTTTGTTGCATCGGGTTGCTTATGCGGTGCGTTGTGTTAAAAACATCGCATCGCAAAAGCAATTCATTTTGGTTATGCCATTTATTGAAAATAACAGTGTAAGAATTCGTTTTGAATCAAACGGCAACGGTACGCCATTGATTTTGGTTCCGGGGTTTGCTTCGGGGGCTTGGCTTTGGTTTTGCCAAATTGAATTTCTTTCAAAGCACTTTCGGGTATTAACATTTGATCCGCGCGGTGTTGGTGAATCAACGATAAAAGATGAATTTGCCACCGCATCAATCGAAGGAATTTCCAGCGATATAAAACTGCTTATTGACGAACTGGAACTTGATAAAGTCAACATTCTTGGCACTAGTTTTGGTGGCTTTGTAGCGCAGAAATTCGCGCTTGAAAACGCTTCGCGTGTTGAAAATCTTATACTCGCGTGTACGAGTTTTGGCGGTCCGAACCATGTTGCGCCTGATTCCGAAGTGTTGGCTGCATTCGCCGCAACCGATGGCTTAAATACAGAAGAACGTATCAGAAAATATTACAGCCCCACATTTTCGCCGGAATTTCTTGCTGAACACCCTGAAACCGTGGAACAAGTAATAAATCTTCGTTTGGGTTGTCGTGTACCGCAAAGCGTTTATATGCAACAACTTGTTTCCGCCACAACATTTAACTTTGAAGATTCCGATAAGAATATTCAAACAAGAACACTGGTTTTATCGGGCACCATGGATACAATCGTGCCGCTAAAGAATTCCGAAAATCTTGCATCTGTTCTTCCAAATGCGCATCTGAAATTAATTGAAGGCGGAAGTCACCTGTTTTTTATAGAAAAACCCAAGGAATTTAATTTGTGCGTTGAAGAGTTTATAAATGAATAAATCGATTCAAAAAATGCGAATTTCCGGTTCGGGCATTGCGGTTCCTGAACGTGTTGTTACAAATGACGAGCTTTCCGCGCATCTTCGAGAAAACATAAACGAATTTGTTGAATCAAACCTCGGAATAAAAGAACGTCACATTTTAGATAGCGATAAAAGCGCGGCAGATATTGCAACTGAAGCTGCAGAAAATGCGCTAAAAGATGCGGGTCTAGCCGCGGAAGATCTTAATTTAATAATCGTAGCTTCGGACACGCCCGAATATCTTTCTCCGGGAACTTCGGTGGTTGTTCAAAATCGAATTAATGCCAAAAGAGCGGGCACATTTGACATAAATGCCGCATGTGCCGGTTACGTGACCGCACTGGATGTGGCAGCAAAGTATTTTGTCGCGGACGCAAACTACAAAAATATTTTGGTTATCGGCGTTTACGCCATGTCAAAATATCTCGATTGGAACGAAAAAAAGACCGCAACAATTTTTGCCGACGGCGCAGGAGCCTTGATTTTACAGGCTTCGGAAAACGGATCTTCGGGAATTCTTGCTTCAAAGCTTGAAGCAATCGGCGAATATAGCGATTACTTGGGAATCTTTGCCGGCGGAACAAAAATGCCGATTACTAAAGAAATTCTCGATGAAGGCTATTACAACAAAGTCAGATTTACGAAGCGTATGCCGCCGGAAATCAACTTTGTGGGCTGGCAAAAAATCGCGTATGAATTACTTGACCGCACGGGGCTTTCTATTGAACAAATCGATTTCTTTTTGTGGACACAAGTGAACCTTTCAACAATAAAGCAAGTTATGGATGCCATGGATGTTCCATTTGAAAAAACCCACGTAATCATGGACAAATGGGGCTATACGGGTTCTGCATGTATTCCTATGGTTTTTCACGATGCAAAACTTGCCGGCAAATTTAAACGTGGCGATAAGATTTTTCTTTGCGCTTCCGGCGGCGGAATAAATATGGCAGCGTTGATTTTAGAATATTGATTAAATGAAATATCCAAACATTTTTACGCTTTTTATGAATCAAGTAGAAAAATACGGCGAAACGCCTGTGTTTTTCACGCGTAAGAATGGCGAATGGCTTGCAAAAACTTGGCAAGAATTCGGCGAAGAAACTATTGATTTTGCCTGCGCGCTAGCTGCAAACAAAATATCGGAAGGAAGCGCGGTAAACATACTTGCCGGAAATATTTGTGAATGGACAGTTGCCGATATAGGCACCATAACGGCAGGCGGTGTAGGGGTGGGAATTTATCCAACAAGTTCGCCGGCTCAATGCACATTTATAATCAACCATTCAAACGCCGAAGTTTTGTTTGTTGATGACGAAACGCAACTGGAAAAAGTCGCATTGATTGCAAAGGAATTACCGCGTTTGAAACTAATAATTTCGCTTTCCGCCACCGATTTTCACGCCGAAGATTTTGCGGGAATTCGTATTGTAAGTTATGCGGAATTTATTGAAACCGGACGCAAAAGCAGAAGTACGCTTGCAGAACGGCTTCTGGAAAGCGCACGAAATGCAGATGCTGAAGACACGGCAATTATGGTTTACACTTCCGGAACAACCGGTGCGCCAAAAGGCGCGATGCTTTCCCATAGATATATTCTGAATTCGGTCGAATCCCTTAGGCGTTCAATTCCGATATTTGATGATGATGTAACACTTTCTTATTTGCCTGCTTGTCATGTTGCCGAAAGAATTTCCGGAATTTATAACCGCCTTTATAACGGCACATCCGCATATTTCGTGGAAGACCTTTCAAAGCTTTACGAAATTATGTTTGATGTTAAACCAACTGTTTTTGCATCACTCCCAAGATTCTTCGAAAAAGTTTACGCGCAGGTTGTTTCGCGATACGGAAATGATGCAACTGCGCAACAGTTGCGTGATGCGTTCGGCGGAAATGCAAGACTTCTTACAAGCGGTGGCGCACCACTTGCAAACAAGATTGCCGATTTTTTTGCAAAACGTGAATTGCCGATTTTACAGGCATACGGACTCACGGAAAATATCTGTGTCGCTTTTAACACGCCGGAAGCAATCAAATTTGGAACCGTGGGAAAGCCGATGCCGATGTGCAACGTAAAAATCGGAAACGACGGCGAAATCTTGGTAAAAAGCGAGATGATGTTTTCCGGCTATTTCAAAGAACCTGAGAAAACCGCCGAAATGTTTGATTCACAAGGCTGGCTTTTAACCGGAGACTTGGGCGCACTTGATTCCGATGGCTTCTTAAGCATCACGGGAAGAAAAAAGGAAATAATTGTTCTTTCTTCCGGCAAAAACGTCGCGCCCGCGTTGCTTGAAAATATGGTTAAAGCAAACCACTTGGTTTCACAGTGTTTCATTACCGGCGACGCCAGAAATTATTGCGCAGCCCTGGTTACACTAAATCAAGCAGAAGCACTCGAATTTTCACAAAGGCATTCGCTAGATGCAAAAACTGGTGCCGAACTTGTAAACTGTGCTGAAATTTATGACTCGATAAATGAAACCATAGAAAGTGCAAATAGGCGAGTTTCACGGGCTGAGCAGATTAAGAAATTCAAAATTCTAGACCGCGATTTCTTGCCCGAACGCGGGGAAATTACTCCCACACTTAAAATTAAACGCGATGCCGTCGCAAAACATTTCGCCAAAGATATTGATAATCTTTATGAAAACTGAACTGAACAAAAAACCGATATACACGATTCCGCGCGTAAAATTCATCGTAATTTTATTCGCGCTGTTTTGCTTTTCTACGAGTGCGCAAAGCTCAAAGAACGCGAACTTAAATACGCCGGCGAGGAAAGAAGTAGATGTTTTTGGCGCAAAAATACGCTATATGGAAGCAGGAAATTCTGATGCGCCAAACCTAATTCTTTTGCACGGGCTTGGCGCAAGCTCCGAAAGTTGGCTGATGAACATCGCCAAATTAGCCGAAAATTATCATGTAATAGCGCCGGATATGGTTGGGTTTGGTAAATCCGATAAGCCGTTTTTGAAATATAGAATAGGAACTTTCGCCGATTTTATGGATAAATTTATGAGCGAATTAAAGCTTGAAAAGGCATCTTTTGTTGGAAATTCGCTCGGTGGCTGGGTTGCCGCAAAAATTGCCGTTGATTATCCCGAACGAATTGAAAAATTGGTATTGGTTGATTCAGCGGGGCTAGAGCCCAACAAAGTGGATATATCTAAAATTTATAGACTCAACAATTCAACCCGCGCGGAAATTCGTGAAAATATGAAATTGATGTTCGCTTCGCCTATTCTTCAAAACAACGCTGCGTTGGTAGATCAATTTATGACCCAGCGCGTGAAAGCAGGTGATGGCTTTACGATTGAAAGCGTAACGAATTCGATTCTTCGTGGTGAAGATTTTTTGGATGAAACGGTTGCAACCGTAAAAGTTCCGACACTAATAATTTGGGGAAAGCAGGATGGAATTTTGCCGTTCGAAGATGCCGCACGTTTCAACGCTTTGATTAAGGGTTCTGAGCTTGAGTTGTTTGAAGGTTGCGGGCACGTGCCACAATTTGAATGTGCGCCGAAATTTAACGTTACGTTGGAAAAGTTTCTTTCAAAAAACTGATATGAATATTGAAATAGGAAGCACGTTTACGCGTTCTACAAAAATTACTGATGAGGTTGTAAAAGGCTTTGCGAAAATTTCCGGCGATTACAACCCATTACATTTGGATGAAGATTTTGCGAAAGCCACACAGTTCGGAAAAAGAATTGCGCACGGGATGATTTCGGGTGCGCTTATTTCTGCGGTTTTGGGCGACGAAATGAAAGACCTAAACGTAATCTATTTATCGCAAACCATGAAGTTCTTAAAGCCCGTATTTATAGATGATACGGTAACGGTAACTGCAACGGTTACGGAAGTTAGAGATGATAAACCGATTGCGACCGTTGAAACAATCTGCACAAATCAAGCAGGTAATACTGTTGTTGCCGGCGAAGCAGTGATTATGATTTTGGGCTAGCGCGCTTGTTAAAAGTTCAAGACAACCCGAAGCGGTATTTAAAAAAAGGACCCTTCGAAGACAAAAGAATTTTGAAATCTCTTGAAAAAGCTGCATACTTTAGCAACAAGAGCAATTTAGAAACAAAGGAACTACCGATGTGTTTTTACGACCCTATCGCAAAGTCACGCATTTCTGAATTTCTCGAAAACTATATTTACAATATCTAGATGGGAGACAAAATGAAATATACAAAAAGCTTATTACTATGCGTTGCAATTCTTCCAATTTTCGCAATCGCGGCAATTGCGCAAGAAAATGGTGGCGTGTTTACGGGAAATATAATTGGCTACAATGGTCCGCGCGTTCGGAGTGCGTTTTTCACGTTGCGGCTTAAAGGGTTGACATCTGAAGAAGACACCGCAAAATATGTCGCTACTTTGGCTAACGATGGACAAGACAAATTGCTTAACACAATGTCTGATGCGGATTTGGGTTCGATGCAAATCGGTTCAAAACTTCCGGTCAATGTAGATTTTGCGCGTGTGAAAATGATTGGTGGAAAGATGCGCATTGTTGCTGTTTATCCCCGCACAATAAGCTTTGCCGAGCTTCGCGCCGGTTATCGTTCGGTTGATTATCCGTTCAGCTATTTGGAACTTTGGATGGATCCGAAAACGGGCAAAGGCGACGGGACATTTATTGCTGCGGCACAAATTCGCTGGGATAACGACAACGCAACCGTTGAAGTTGAAAACTTCGCTACGTATCCCGCAAAACTTACAAATGTAACGATGAAACTTCAAAAGTAATATCTATGCGCCGAATGTTCCGCAAGCGAACCTTCGGCGTTTTTCTTAGCCTCGCACTCGACACAAAATATGCCGTGTTATGAACGATAAAATCAAACCAAACTCGAATTATGCATGGTATGCGCTTTCGTTGCTGATGATGGTTTACGTGTTAAACTTTCTCGATCGCTCTATCATCTACATCCTTTTTCCGCTAATTAAAAAGGATATGGCGTTTTCCGATACACAACTTGCGCTGCTTGGAACCACATCTTTTGTAATTTTTTATACCGTGCTTGGAATACCGTTTGGAAGAATGGCAGACAAAGGCTCACGCACAAAATTGATAGCTTTCGGATTAGCGTTATGGAGCATTTTCGCGGGGCTAACTGCATTCGCTTGGGATTTTTGGACGATATTCCTTTGTCGTGTGGGTGTAGGAATCGGTGAAGCTACGCTCGGTCCCGCAGCAATTTCACTGCTTTCAGATTACTTCCCATCAAATAGGCGCGCTACGGTTACCAGCATCTATTCGATGGGGATTGCAATTGGCGCAGGGTTGGCGGCACTGTTGGGCGGATATTTAAGTGTCTTCGGCTGGCGCACCGCATTTGTTCTTGTAGGCTTTCCCGGCGTATTTTTTGCGTTGCTGGTGTTTTTGCTTCGTGAGCCACAACGAACAAACGCGGCGGCAAAGGAAGATTATTCGGGTGCAGATTGGCGCAGACTTTTTTCAAACAAACCTTTTTTGTTGCTGTGTTTGGGCTATGCACTTTTAGGGCTCGCAACAAACAATCTTTCAATATGGGGCGCTACGTTTTATTCGCGTGTTCACGGGTTCCAACTGCCGTTAATCGGTTTTTGGGGCGGCATTTTGACACTTTGTGCGGGAATTCCGGCAACTTTTTTCGGTGGATTTTTTGCGGATAAGTTTCGCGGATTTTCACGCGGCGGAAGAATGCTTTATGGGGCATTAATTGCGTTGATTAGCGTGCCGGCGTGGTTGGTTTTAATCTTTACGGCTTCAATTCCGTTTACATTGCTTGCGAATTTTGTTTTGCTTTTTGCGGCGCTTTCCTGGTTAGGTGCGGCGGCGGCGGATGCCACGGAATTAGCGGGAATAAACTTGCGCGGGCTGGCAATTGCGGTTTATTTCTTTTCAGTAAATATTGCCGCTTATTTGATTGGTTCAAACCTAATTGGTTATCTTAACGACAAATTTGACGCTACTGCCGTTCCGGAAATGATGCGATATTCGTTGTTGGTTTGCCCGTTCGCATGCGTTTTAAGTGCCATTCTTCTTTATGCCGGAAGCCGCGCGATGAACAAACAACCATTAAATTAGCCCTTTGCAGCCACGGCAACTGGCGGTGCTTCCTGATTTATAGGCTGCATATATTTAACCATCGTAATCCGCGTTCCGTCATCAACCGATTCAAACTTTACTTCATCCATCAAAGACTTTATCAAGTTCAAACCCCATCCGCGTCTTCCTTCGCCAAGTGCCGAAGTATTTGCATTGCTTCCGTCAAACCTTAGTCCGCGGTTTGAAATTACAATTGTCAACTTTTCGTCATCTACCGAAAAGCGCTGATAAATTTTTCGGTCAGGACTTTTTGAATGTTCGCTCGCGTTTATATAAGCCTCAACAATTGCAGTTTTTATTTGGTTGATTGCCTTTGTTTCAAACTGATGTTTACGCGCGATTTCTTCAACCGTGTAAGCTGCAATCAGTTCGCTATCTTCACTCATCGGCAAAACCATTTCATATACCTGATAGGCATCTTCACGAATCAGGCACTCTTCGGAATCGATAAATTTTGCAAGAAGCCGTGTTTGTTCGCGGCTGGTTCCAAAAGCGTTTCGTCTATCAAGTATCTCAATCGCCTTGTCCGAAAACCCGTTGTTGGAAACCAACCAAAGTCGATAGCGTTGAAAACCGCACATTACGGCGACCATTTCCAAACGATCGCACCAAAAATTCGCCTGTTTTGCATCAACTTCAAGTTTGTTGTCTATTTCCGCTGCAATCCACACAACTTCCTTGTCGTCGCTATAATTTGCAGAATCAAACCCGAGCGCAACGGCAGATTCCTCACGCTGCGCAAATTTTGCAATAGGTTCATATATCGAAACCGTGTTTGCGGTGTAAACTATCTGGGGAAGCTCTATTGTATCGTTTTCTTTTTTCAACGTTGCCAGAGCCTTGTCGGAATCCGTTCCTCGATATAAATCGCGAAATCTTCCGTAATCAAGAAGCGAAACGGGAACCTTTTGGCAATCAAAAGCACCGAGAAGGTTTCGAACGCCGAATGCCGCACCTGCCTTATAAAACCCAGCCATTTCAAGCGGAGCGCGCTTTAAAAAGCCGGCGAGAGAATTTGCAATTGTCAACGAACGAGCTTCACGTCTGATTTCAAGTTGGTAGCGCAAATCTATGTAATCACCAATCGCCAATCTACTTTTATCAGCCCCGACGATATTTGAGCTAACATTTATAAATTCGCGTGAATTCAACAACCGAATCATCTTCGAAAAATCGTTTTTGCACATTCCGAAGTGTTTTGCCCAAGAATTTACAGGGTCGCGATCTCGCCCGGAATGATAAAGATCGTAAAGCAGTTCAATCAAATTAGCCTGATCTGTCATATCCGGAACAATTTCGGTAAGCGCATTATCAAACCAGCGTTTTATCGCGCCTGATGAAAGTGCCTCCAAATACATTGCTTCAACTTTCTTAAAGCTGTTCAAATCACTTCGGTAACGCGTGGCAGTGAGAAACAATGCACGAATCCAAACCGGCATTCCGCTTAGCTGGTGTGCGATTAAATCCCTGCATTGGTCGTTTATGGATATTTTTAGTTCATCAGCGAGCCGTTCGGCAAGCAAGCCGCTATCAACAAAACTTAGCGGTTCAAGCCCGATGAAACGAACATCATCAAAAAGCCTGTCGCCATTTTGAATTGCGCCGAAAAGCGCGCGTCGCCTGCCACCAAGCAAAAACTTGCCGTTGCGTGGCAGCAAAAGTTTTAATTCTTCAACAAGTTTTCCGCGTCCGCCTTTTAGATTTTCTGCACGGTCTAGATCATCAAGAATCAGAAACACGTTTACGCCGGCGGCGTTTGAACGTGCGGGGGCGCTAAATGCGGTTCTAAATGCGGTAAGTTCATCGAACGCAGATTCTTGTTGAAATTTTTCTGCACGGGTTAGGGGAATTAGCCAACTTAAATCTGCGGGCGAGGCGAGTTTTTCGAGTTCGAACCCGCTTGGCGATGAAAATAAAATTGCGGGATTTCTTCGTCGAAATGCGATTATTTGACGTATTAAACTTCGCGTAAATCTTTGCGCAACTTCTGCTATTGATTTATCAGATGTTCGAAACCTAAAATAAACGGGAACGGTTTCAGAAGCATCCGCAAAAAGCTGGTCGTAAGCCTGCGCCATTAATTCTGAAAGTCCGGCGCCGGGGGTCGCAAGAAATGCAAGACCGTTTTCGCGTTCGGTCGCTTTTGCATGGCGCAGAATCAAATCGAGTTCGTTCGCACGCCCTACAAAATTTTCCGCGCTTATGTTTGAAAATATTTTTCTTCTTGCAGTTTTTGCCATCAAACCCCGATTTTTATTCGATTGCCATATTTTTGCGTTCATATTCATATATTCGAACGCAATTTCTTCCCTGTTTTTTTGCTTCAAAAAGTGCTTTATCAGCCGCCGATATTATCTCAATCGCACTATCGCGTAGCGATGACGCTCCGGTAATTCCAATTGAAACCGTAACGGCACGATTTGGAAATTTCATTTTTTCAACATTATTACGAATTCTTTCCGCGATGACACGAGCTTCTTCCAAATTGGTGTGCGGAAGCAAGATTGAAAATTCCTCGCCACCATAGCGCGCCGCCACATCGGCATCACGCAGTGAATCTTTAATACACTTTGCAACAAGTTGAAGTGCCTTATCCCCTTCCGGGTGCGTAAACTGATCGTTATAGGATTTAAAATCATCTACATCCAGCATTAAAAAGCTCATCGGATATCCGTGGCGATCAGAACGGCTTATTTCCTCGTTCAAACGTTCTTCCAAATATCTGCGGTTTAACAACCCTGTAAGTGGGTCTGTAACCGAAAGCTGCTCAAATTTACCGGCTTTTTCGTGAAGAATATGCCGATCCACCGCTACCGCTAGTTGGGGCGCAATTTCCTTTAACAGCGAAAGATCGTTTGTATCAAAAACGCCACCATCAATTTTATCGGCAAGGTTTATTAACCCAACCATACGCGTGCCGATAGAAAGCGGAAAACAGATAAATGATTCGGTTTTATATTCCCAAGAACCCGGCGCGGGATTGATTCCGCTTCCTTTTAACTTTTGCACAAGCACCGGTTTACCACTTTTCCAAACCTTTGATGCGATGCGCTTTCCGATATTATCCGTAAGCTTCCAGATGAATTCCGAGCGTTTTCCGAATGCGGCACGCACCACCAATTCGTTTTTGCGGTTTTCGTAAACCAACATCGAACCGCGCTCTGCCGATACTAATTCGGCAATCATTTGCATTAAATCTTCCCAAAATTCGTTTGAATCTATCTCCGTAAGCTGTCTGTTTACTTGGTTTACGGCACGCTCAACTCGCCGCTGATACATTATTAGCTCACGAAGGCGCAACACCTCGAGTTCGGAAGCGGCAAGCTGGCAAAATTTTGTTAGCCGTTTTCTTATGTCAGCATCTTTGCCTTTTTCTCCGATTACCAATGCACTTCGAATCTTTCCGCCGTATACTATCGGAAAAAGTCGCACGGCGTTTGCATCGTTTTCAACATCTGATGTTTGCCGCAATTCAATCGATGATTTCTTGCTAAAAATCTCTCGAAGACGTTCGTCGTTTGATGCCAACGAAATTTCAATTTTTTGATTTTCAAGCGATCCGATTGCAAATTCGCGTCGCAAGCGGCTTGCCTCATTTTCAAGCCACGCGGCAGAATTTATGTTGTAATGCGTTGCGACAAATTCAAGCACGCGAAATGTTGCACTACGATAATTTAAATTGCTAAGATTCGCAAAAAAACGGCGCCATTCACCTTGTTCCCGTTCAAATTCCTCAACTTCAGCTGATTCGGTTTGGCTAACTTCGGGTACGGGAGAGGTTGTTTCAACCGGTTCCGAGCTTTTTTCAAACTTTGGTAAATCCTTCGGCACATCGGATTTCGAATCAATTCCCACTTGCGCGGGCTCATCGGCAACTCTGATATTTTCTACGGTTTGCAGCTTTGCGGCAACACTTTCGATTTTTGAATCGGAACTTAGTAGTAAAATATTTTTGAAGATTTTTGAAGGCGGCAATGAACTCCATTTGCCGGAAATAGCCCGTTCGGTGGCTTTTCGATACTCCAACGCAGTTGTAAATGCCCTGCCAACAATTGCAGCAAGCGGTGAGCCATTTTCAGCTTTTAATTGAATTCCTTTGCAACGCAAGCCGGCATGACATTCAAAATCAACGCTGGGCTTTTGTCTGGTAACTTCAAAAACCCGTCCGCAATATTTTTCGCAATCCTGTCTAAAGTCAGGGTCACTAACCATCGAATCACAAATTGAATTGTTGTTCACTTCAATTACAGGAAGTAACCCCGCGTTTTTTGTGATGGCAATCGCGATTCCGTTTCCTTCGGCGCACTTACGAACTTCATTTAAAAGCTCGACATTTATGTTGTTCACGCTTCTTTCCATTGAGTAATGAATCTCTTGAACTCCCAAATGCCGCCTTCAAGATGCACTAACAAATTTCCGTACATTTGATAAAAGTGCTAATTTAGCGACACTTTCAGAGATTATCCTATATTGTGCCGACAAAAACGAATTGTACGGTTCGCGAAAACCGTTTCAAGTCTTCAAAACCCTAAAAAAGGCGAACAAAAAGGGGCATCAAAGCCCCGTTTAACCTATTTTGTGTCTTCAATTCTTGGCGAATCTTTGTTGATTCTGATACACGCCGCGTAATGATTACTTTTTATTTCCACAAGCTCGGGCTTCGTTGATTTGCATTTGTCTATTGCAAATTCACAACGCGTATTAAACCTGCAACCTTTCGGTGGATTTATCGGTGAAGGCACATCTCCCTTGAGAATAATGCGTTCGCGAGTTGCCTCAATTTCCGGATCCGGCAGGGGAACAGCGGAAATCAACGCCTTTGAATATGGGTGCAACGGACTCTGATAAATAGATTTAGATTCCGCAATTTCAACAATTTCACCTAAATACATAACCGCAATTCGATCTGAAACGTGCCGAACTGCGCGAAGATCGTGCGAAATAAAAAGGTAGGTAAGGTTCTTTTCCGCTTGCAGATCATTCATAAGATTCATAATCTGCGCTTGTATTGAAACATCTAACGCGGATATGGGCTCATCCGCCACAATAAATTCAGGGTCGACGGCAAGCGCGCGTGCAATTCCTATCCGTTGCCGTTGCCCCCCGGAAAATTCATGCGGGTAACGTTTTATAAATCGCCTGCTAAGCCCAACGGTTTCCATCAAATCTTTTACTTTGGATTCAACCTCACCCGATTTCGCCAACCCAAATGTTCTAAGAGGTTCACCGATTATAGTGCCAACTGTCATACGTGGGTTTAGCGAAGCGTAAGGATCTTGAAAAATCATTTGCAAATTCTTGCGTTGATCACGCATTTTCCCTTCACTTAATGCCGCAATATCTTGATTGTTATAAAATGCGCGCCCGCCCGTGATTTTTGTAAGACGCAAAATTGCTTTGCCAAGTGTTGATTTACCGCAGCCTGATTCACCCACCAAACCCAAAGTTTCGCCTTTGCGAATGTCAAAAGAAACGCCATCTACAGCTTTTACCACACGTTTTTCGCCGCTTCCGCCCGTGATTTTATCAAAAAATCCGCCACCAAGATTGTAATGAACTTCCAGCTTATCTAGTTTTATTAAGCTTTCGCGATTTTCGCTTACCATTAATTTTGTCTCCTACTTTTCGCCACCGTAAACTTCCTTTGCAAAGTGGCAAAGTGAATGGTGATTTTTGTTGATCTCGACAAACGGCGGAAATTCCTTCGAACAAATTTCCTCTGCGCGTTCGCAACGTTCAGCAAACGGACATCCGGGCGGAAGGTGAGCCACATCCGGCGGTAAACCTGGAATTTGATATAAATCGCCTTCAACATCATTAGCCGGGTCAGGCACGCTTCTAAGCAAGCCTTTGGTATACGGGTTGGCGGGCGACTTAAAAAGTTCGGCGGTAGGGGCGCTTTCAAAAACCTTGCCTGCATACATTACAATTATTTTTTCTGTCATGCCTGCAACCACGCCTAGATCATGCGTAATCAAAATCACACTGGTGCCAAGTTTCTTCTTTAATTCCTTAATTAGTTCAAGAATTTGCGCTTGAATCGTTACATCTAGTGCCGTCGTCGGTTCATCGGCAATTAACAATTCGGGTTCGCAACTCAATGCCATCGCAATCATAACGCGTTGACGCATACCGCCTGAAAATTCGTGCGGGTAATTGTCGATTCGGCGCTCAGGCGAAGGTATGCCGACAAGTTTTAGCATTTCTATCGCATGTTTGCGCGCTTGTTCTTTTGTATGCCCGAGGTGCAGTTGTGAAACTTCCATCAATTGTGTTGAGATTTTTAAAAACGGATTCAACGATGTCATGGGGTCTTGAAAGATCATTGCAATTCGCTTGCCGCGAATATTTCGAACTTCTTCCATCGAAAGTTTTAAGACATCTAAGCCGTCAAATTCTATATCGCCGCCGACAATTTTACCGGGCGGTTGGGGAATAAGACGCATAATCGAAAGATTTGTCACCGATTTACCGGAGCCGGATTCCCCAACAATTCCAATTGTTTCGCCTTTCTTTAGCTCAAATGAAATGCCATCTACCGCCTTAACAACACCGTCTTCGGTTTGAAAATATGTGCGCAGGTCATCGACCTTCAATATTGTCCCGTTTGCTTCGCTCATTCATTTATTTGCATTGCCTTAGCCCGGAGCCTTCGACAATGTCTATTACTGAAATTACTTGTTTGCCCTTGTATGTTGTGTAATAAAACTCTATTCCGCGAAACCGCAGCCCGTATCGTGGTTTACCGTACGCCTTTCTCACATCCGCAACCGTGCTTTTGCTTAGCACGATTCCCTTTTTTGTTCTTACAAGATAAGGTGCGCGCATTTCGATATCGAAAATTTGCTGAACCTTATCTTTTTGGCAGTAATAAAACGATATTCCGTTCTTGTATTTCAGTTGATACGAATATGCGCCGTTTTTAATAACACTGAAATTCTTGCCAAATTTTTTTATAACGTCGCTTCTGGTTGATTTTCCGACGCGGATGCCGTCAACCCCAACGCCGGCAGTAGCTACCTTATATCCGCTTTGTGCAGGGACGAATCCAAACAACACCACCAATAAACTAAATGCTAAAATTACCCTCATAACTAAAATTTTCGTGTTTGGGGGTCTAATGCATCACGTATTCCATCACCTAAAAAATTAAGCGAAAACAAGGTCAATGCCATCGTTACGCCCGGAAAAATCAATTGCCACGGAAATATAGCAATATTTTTGATTCCGTCAGATGCTAAGCTACCCCATGATGCATAAGGTGCTTGCACGCCGATTCCTAAAAACGAAAGAAACGCTTCGGTAAGCATTACCGAGGGAATTGTGAGTGTCGCATAAACAATAACCGGACCAAGCGCGTTTGGCACAAGGTGCCGAAAGATTATGCTAAAAGTTGAAACACCAGTTGCGCGCGCCGCCAAAACAAATTCTTGATTTTTTAACGAAAGAATTTGCCCGCGAATAACCCGCGCCATTGTTAGCCAAGAAACAAGTCCGAGCGAAAAAAACAACAAAAAGATTTGGCTTAACCCTTCGCCGCCGCCAAAAAGACCGGAAAGCCAGTTAATCCATCGGGGTGTATTGTCACCACTAAAAACGCTCATCAATACGATAACGATTAAGATAAACGGGATTGAATAAAGAATATCCACAATCCGCATCATAAAATTATCTATTCTTCCGCCGAAGTAACCGGCAACGGCGCCGTAGCTAACCCCTACAATCAGTGAAACAACAGTAGAAATAACTCCAACCATCAGCGAAATTCTTCCGCCTTGAAGCACGCGCGCAAGTAAATCTCTACCGGCTTCATCGGTTCCCATTGGGTGTTGAAGCGATGGCGGAAACGACCTTATCAGGTTCCCGTCCGAAGGAATCATTTCCGGCGTAAATCCGGTAATCGCTTTTATAATCATGGGTCCGAAAGTTACAGCAATCGCCATAAATGCAATCACAAGCATCCCAAAAACCGCCAAACGGTTCTTAATTAAACGCTTCCACGCATCTTGCCAAAGCGATGTACCGGCAACTTCCTTTGTCGATTTCTTTTCTTTAGTGTCTTCGTTCATCTCTATTTTCTTTCTTCCGAAATCCGCTCCTAATCATCGTAACGAATTCGGGGGTCTAAGAAACCATACGAAATATCTACAATCAGGTTGAAAACCATAATCAAGATTGAAATGAATGCGACAATTCCGAGCGTAAGCGGATAATCGCGGTTAAAAATCGATTGCACAAACATATTTCCCAAACCGGGAATCGCAAATACTTTTTCAACTAC
>JBKEBT010000126.1:0-18984 GCA_047973305.1 Pyrinomonadaceae bacterium | reverse complement strand
GTGTTCATTTCCATAAAATAAAATGAACCGTCTTCATCAAGCAAAAATTCAAATGTACCGGCACTAGAATAACCTATTTCTTTGCAAGCCTTTACAGCAGCCCTTCCCATTTCGTCGCGAAGTTCGGGGGTTAAAACCGGCGAAGGCGCTTCTTCAAGCAGTTTTGGTGCCGACGTTGAATTGTACATTCACGTTCGCCAAGATGAATACAATCACCAAATTCGTCTGCAAGAACTTGTATTTCGATGTGTCGCGGACGCTCAATATATCGTTCGATGTAAACAGAATCGTCACCAAACGCGTTCCGAGCCTCAGTTTGCGCAGTTTCAAGCTGCACCGCGAGTTCTTTTTCTTCACGAACGATGCGCATACCGCGTCCACCACCGCCAGCGGCGGCTTTTATAATCAACGGATAACCAATTTCGGCGGCTACGGACAAAGCTTCGATTGGATCAGCAATAGGATCGGGGCTGCCCGGTAAAATTGGTACGCCCGCGGCTTCCATCGTCTTGCGGGCGTGAATCTTATCACCCATCATCTTGATTATTTCGGGTCGCGGACCAATGAACTTAATGTTGCAGTCTTCACAAATGGTTGCGAAAGTTTCTGATTCCGCAAGAAAGCCGTAGCCGGGATGAATTGCATCGGCATCGGTTACTTCTGCCGCGCTTATAATTGACGGAATACTCAAATAACTTTCCGAAGATTGAGCTTTACCTATGCAAACGGCTTCATCTGCAAACTTTACATGTAGCGCATCCCTGTCGGCTTCGGAATGAACCGCAACCGTACGAATACCCATTTCACGGCACGTCCATATTATTCGACACGCGATTTCGCCCCGGTTTGCAATCAGAATTTTGTTAATTTCTTTCATTAGCAAAGAGAGCAGCAAACAGCTCAGTTTCGTTTACCACTGAATTCTGCCTGCTGCTTTCAAAATGTTCTAAGTATTTAACAAGCCGTTATTGCTTGATTCCGAAAAGCGGTTGCCCATATTCAACCGGCTCTGCGTTTTCAACGTATATTTTTACAACTTCGCCGGAACTTTCCGCTTGTATTTCATTCATCAGCTTCATTGCTTCAACAATGCAAACAACCGATTCCGCGGAAACCGTGTCTCCGACTTTTACAAACGGATCTTTATCCGGACCGGGTGCACGATAAAACGTACCCACAATGGGCGAGGTAATCTTGAATAGCCCGTCATCCGAAACTGCGGCGGTATCTTCAGTTACAGCCGTCGATTCTGTAACCGCAGTTGCAGGTGGTGCGCTTGCCGGTGCTGCCACGGGTGGCACCTGAACGGGCTGGATAACCGGAACCACTTTGCTCATTCGAACGCGAATCGTTTCATTTTCAAATTCAAATTCGGTGATTCCGCGTTCTTCTATCAAATCGGCAAGCTCGCGCAACTCATCCATGTTCAATGATGGTTCGGTAACGTTTCGCTTTGTTTTCGAATCCATTTCGTCGGTTGCGTCGTTTGTTGGGGCATTTGCTGCCATACGTCAGCTCCTTGTAAAAATGAACTAGCTAGCCGAAGCGCGCTCACGCGGGCTGTCAACCAGTTCAATCACTGCCATTTCAGCGTTATCGCCCTTGCGGCGACCGCCTATTCGAAT
The DNA here is from genome assembly GCA_047973305.1 of Pyrinomonadaceae bacterium. GTDB lineage: Bacteria > Acidobacteriota > Blastocatellia > Pyrinomonadales > Pyrinomonadaceae > Aridibacter. The sequence continues at coordinate 17,359 of JBKEBT010000126.1, read as the reverse complement.
GATTCTAGTATAACCGCCATTGCGATCTTTGTAACGTTCGCCAAGTTCGCCAAACAATCTCTGAACTGCCTTTACGCCCGCGGTACGTTCAATAGTAACCTTCGAATCTCCGCGATATCGGCTTTGTTCACGCTTAAACTCACGGTTTCCGGCGTGGAAATAAGTTGCCGCCTTTCTACGAAGCGAAACCTCGCGTGCCACGCCTTCTTCACCTGTTAAACCCTGCGCTTTTCGTGCCAGCGTGATTGCCTTTTCAACAAACGGACGAAGCTCTTTCGCTTTTTCAACCGTAGTTACAATATATTCGTTGTCGGCGTTAATTAAGGATGTTGCCATATTTCTAAGCATTGCCTTTCTGTGCGCCGAAGTGCGATTTAATTTTCTATGTGCCTTAAGATGTCGCATAACTCAAAAACCTTTTTAAAGATCACGTCCGCCCGAGCCAGGAATTGGGTTACCTTGTTCATCAAATTCCATTCCGAAATCAAGCCCCATTCCGTGTAACATATCTTTAATCTCATTCAGAGATTTCTTACCAAAATTCTTTGTCCCCAGCATATCTTTTTCGGTTCTACGAATCAGATCCCGTATAGTTCGAACGTCAGCATTCTTTAAACAATTATATGAACGCACGCTCAATTCGAGCTCCTCTACAGACCGATCAAGTAAATCGTTGCGAAGAAGCGGCGGACGCGCAATATCTTCATATGCAAATTCTTCTTCATCTTCTTCAAAGTTAATGAAGATTGACATATGTTCCTTCACGAGTTTTGCGGCAAGCCCAATTGCATCATCGGGTTTTACTGAGCCATCCGTCCAAACTTCGATTGTTAGGATGTCAAATTCGGTATTTGAACCTTGAATTGTCTTGCTGACATCGTAATTAACTTTCTTGATAGGCGTATGAACCGAATCAATCGGAATATAACCAAGCGATAGATCTTCATCACCGTTATATTCGGCAGAAACATATCCGCGCCCGCGTTTCAAACGCATTTCGATGTTGAGTTCGCCGCCCTTGCTCAAGGTCGCAATGTGAATTTCGGAATCCAAAATTTCTACGTCCGCATCCGCTTCTATATCGGCGCTTGTTACTTCGCCTTCGCCCGATTTTCGAATCGTAAGCGTTTTCGGTTCATCCGAATGAAGCTTAAAAGGAACTTGTTTAAGATTTAATATTACGTCGGTTGCATCTTCCGTCACACCGTTTATTGACGAGAATTCGTGTTCAACCCCTTCAATCTTTACGGCAGTAATTGCGGCACCTTCAATTGAAGAAAGTAATGCCCTTCTAATTGAATTTCCTATTGTGGTACCAAACCCTCGTTCAAAAGGCTGCGCATAAAACTTGCCGTATCGTTCCGTAAGCGTATCTGAATCAACGTTAAGGCGGCTGGGAATTTGAAAATCCGTCCAATTATTACTTTGTGTCATATTTTTGGTTCGTTCTTTTTGTTAAAAACCACAAACGCCGAAATGCAAACCGTTCTTTTTTTTCGAACGATTCGCATCCGGAAAACTACTTGCTGTAAAGTTCAACGATCAATTGTTCGTTAATGTCTTGATCAATATCTTCACGCTTGGGCAAACCTGCAATGGTTGCCGTTAAGCTGGCTTCCTGCACCGTTATCCAAGGCGGTCTGCCGCGTCCACCGGCGGTTTGCCAGGCACCCTCTATATGGGCATTCTTGCGACTCTTATCCTTTATTTCAATAATATCACCCGGGCGCACCTGAAAAGACGGAATGTCAACTTTTCCACCGTTCACCAGCAAATGACCGTGATTCACCAACTGACGGGCTTGCCTGCGCGATGTTGAGAAACCGGCGCGATAAACAACATTATCCAATCTTCTTTCGAGCATAAACAGAAGATTTTCACCCGTAATTCCTTTTTGGCGCGATGCTTTCTGGAAATAAATTCTAAACTGTTTTTCAAGCACAAAGTAAATTCTCTTAACTTTTTGCTTTTCACGAAGTTGTTCGCCGTAACCTTGAAGCGCTTTTCTACGCGCTGTCGGACCGTGTTGCCCCGGCGCCTGCGTACCACGTTTTTCAATCGCGCACGATTGTTTAAAACATCGGTCACCCTTTAAAAATAACTTTGCACCTTCACGGCGACACAAACGGCACACCGCATCTCTATATCTAGCCACTAAATTGCCTCCAATCTATATGATGGAAAAGTTTACAAGCCTTAGCCCTTCTTCCTTTCGATAAATGAATAATGTAAATCAAACTCTTCTGCGCTTCGGCGGTCGGCAACCGTTATGCGGAATCGGCGTAGTATCACGAATCGATGTAACGCGAATTCCGGCGTTGTTAATGGCTCGAATAGCCGATTCTCGTCCTCCGCCCGGACCCTTTACGCGAACTTCAACTTCACGCATACCAACATCAAGCGCCTTTTGCGCCACATCGTTTGCGGCTTGCTGTGCGGCGAAGGGCGTACCCTTCCTAGACCCGCGAAAGCCGCGAGCGCCTGCCGATGATTGCGCAACCAAGTTCCCGTTTTGATCCGTAATGGAAACAAGCGTGTTATTGAACGAAGCGGAAATAAAAACAATTCCGCTCGGAATGTTTTTCTTTTCCTTCTTCTTGCTATACGTTTTCTTGCCTTTAGCCTTTGCCATATTTTATAAATTCCGGAAGTTATTTCTTGCCCGGCGCCTTCTTTTTCGCAACTGCGGCGCGTTTCGGACCTTTTCGCGTACGGGCATTCGTATTTGTTCGCTGCCCACGAACCGGCAATCCTCTTCGATGTCGTAACCCTCTGTATGCGCCAATATCCATCAAACGTTTGATGTCCATTTGCACACGCTTGCGAAGATCGCCTTCTACTTCATAGCCTTCGTCGATTACCGCACGAATTCGACCTAATTCGTCTTCATTTAAGTCTTTAATTTTTGTATCAACATTAACATCTGCCTCACTCAATATCTTCTGAGCAGATGATTTGCCGATTCCGTAAATATATGTAAGCCCGATTTCCGCTCTTTTTTGTACCGGAATATCTACGCCAGCTATACGAGCCATAAAATTACTCCTATCCTATCCTTGCCGTTGCTTGTGCTTCGGATTTTCACAAATAACACGCACAATACCCTTACGGTGAATTACCTTGCACTTGTCACAAATTTTCTTAACCGATGGACGAACTTTCATCTCTTTTCTCCTTCGAACAATCCGAAAACCAATTATTTATAACGATATGTAATACGCCCACGGCTTAAATCGTAAGGCGAAAGCTCAACCAAAACTTTATCGCCGGGTAGAATGCGGATAAAATTTTTCCTCATTTTCCCTGATATATGCGCCAAAACCTGATGGTCTTTATTGTCATCAAGTTCTACCTTAAACAAGGCGTTTGGCAACGTATCAATCACGGTTGCAGTTACCTCAATTGCTTCTTCTTTCGACATATCGTAAATAAAATTCTTGTCTAATCGGACAAACCGTGAATATTAGCGGTTTTTACAACTTTTTTCAAGTTAACCGATGGCGACTTTTTCGTTATCCGCAATTTCTGCCTTTTGTTCCGGCGTTAACGTCAAAATTTCAGGTCCATCTTCGGTAATCGCAACAGTGTGTTCCGCGTGTGCAGAAATTTTCCCGTCCTTTGTCACAACCGTCCAACCATCATCCAATGTTACCGTATCTTCGGTTCCCAAATTTAACATTGGTTCAAGTGCAAATACGTAACCGGCGCGAATTTTTTCACGAGTTCCGGGGCGACCGTAATTCGGAATTTGTGGAGATTCGTGCATATTTCGCCCAATTCCGTGTCCCGTATAATTCCGCACGATTCCATACCCATATTTTTCTGCGTGCTGTTGTACAGCCCAACCTATATCGCCAAGTCGCCTGCCGGGTCTGCACTGCTCAATTGCCAAATCTAGCGATTCCTCCGTCACGCGAATCAACTGCGCGGCTTCATCAGAAATCCTTCCGACGGGAACGGTGGTTGCGGTATCCCCAACAAAACCATCTAACGTTGCACCCATATCCATTGAGAATATGTCGCCTTCTTGGAGGATATATTCACTGGGAAATCCGTGAACAATTGCCTCGTTAACGGATGCGCAAATTGAAAACGGATAACCGTGATAACCGAGAAATGTTGGATACGCACCGGCTTCGCGAATCATTTTTTCGGCGGTGTTATCCAACTCAAGCGTACTGATGCCCGGTTCAACCATTACTCTTAAACTTTCACGAACGGTCGCAATCAATTCACCTACAGCCCGCATTTTATCCAGGTCTTTCTGTGTTTTGGAGATGATCATTCGTTTACCGAGCCATTTTTGAGCAAATTTTCTTATACTCTGTTTCAAAATTCGCGTATCAGCAAATACGTTTCAAACAAAATCGTTTAAGCGACCGCGTTTTCAACGCCGATTAACTTTTTTAGTTCCGAAAAAATTACTTCCGGTTGCTTGGTGCCGTCAATTCGCTCTAAACGTCCCGAAGCGTCGTAGTATTGAATAAGCGGCTTTGTGTTTTCTTCATAAGTTGCAAGGCGAATTTTTACTTTATCTTCTGTGTCGTCCGCGCGATGTTTTAAGGCAACTTCCGGATGAAAATTACAAAATCCTTCGTTTTTCGGCGGCTTGAAATTGACATTGTAAATTTCACCGCAAACCGGACACGACCGTCTACCCACAAGTCTCTTCTCAAGATTATCAAACGGAACATCAATCAAAATCGCAACAATCGATTTTCCTTGTTCTTCGGCTAATGCTTCAAGCATTTCCGCTTGCACCGGCGTACGCGGAAAGCCATCAAGAATATAAGTTCCCGCACAATCCTCACGCAGAGTGCGTTCCTTTACCATCTCAAATGTTACCTCATCGGTAACAAGTGTTCCCGAAGCCAGAATTTCCTTAACTTCTTTTGCAAGCGGCGTATCTTCGTTTTGTATTTCACGAAACATATCACCCGTTGAAACTTGGGGCACACCCAGTTCCGCCTCTATTTTTCTTGCTTGCGTTCCCTTACCTGCGCCCGGCGCACCGATCAATACAATGATCTTTGACATAAACATAAAATGTTAATTTCTTCTTCCGCGCAATTTGGAACCGGCGCCTAAAAATCCTTCATAGTTCCTCATTACCAGCTGTGCCTCAATTTGCGCAATTGTATCCATCGCAACCGCAACTATAATGAGCAACGATGAACCGCCGAAGAAAAATCGATATCCCAACCCGTTGATGATCCACCCTAAGCCCGGGGTTGAACTTATAAAGGTATCCAGTGTTTGTCCGATGAACGGTAGTCTTCCGACGTTAAAACCGTTGAGCAAAACTTGCGGAACCAAAACAACGATTGCAAGATAAATTGCACCTATTGTGGTTAAACGCGTCATCACCGAATTCAAATAATCGGCAGTTTGCGCACCGGGTCTGATTCCCGGAATAAACCCGCCGTGTTTTCGAAGATTATCCGCAACTTCATCGGTGTTAAAAATAATTGTGATATAAAAGAAGGTAAACAGAACAATCAGCCCGACAAAAACCAACATATAGTAAGGGTCGTTACCGTGAAACTGCTGAAAGAAATTCTGCACTTTCGTCCAAAACGAATTTGGATCGTTTCGATCATGCGGAATCGCAGTCAAAATAGTTTGCGGCATCGTCAAAACTGATGACGCAAAAATAATGGGAATAACCCCGCCCATGTTGAACTTTAACGGAAGCGTTGTTTCCTGTCCCTGATATACCTGGCTTCCTACACGTCTGCTAGCGTAATTTATTGCGATATTTCTACGCGCAGATTCCATGTACACGATAAATGCAACCAATGCTATCAAAATCGCAACCAGAAAAAGCACGCCGAGCGTTTGATATACATCCCTGCCGGCGATTTTCTCACCCACTTGCTTTACGGCGTTTGGCATATTTATGAGTATGCCGGCGAAAATTATAAAGGAAATTCCGTTTCCAACGCCCCGTTCGGTAATTTGCTCACCGAGCCACATCACAAAAATCGTACCCGTGGTAAGGGTTACGACCATCAAAATCGACATCCACCAAGTGTTTTCAACAACATTATTCCGCTGCAACCAGGTCGCAACAAAAAACGATTGAACCGAACAGAGAGCAACGGTAAGATACCGTGTCCATTGGTTCATTTTTTGCCTTCCCGTTTCGCCTTCTTCTTGAATTTTCTTTAACGAAGGGTATAACACGGGCATGAGCTGCATAATAATCGATGCCGTAATATAGGGCATTACGCCAAGTGCCAGAACCGAGATCGTGCGGAAATTACCGCCGGAAAAGATGTCAAGAATACCTAAAAGCGTACCGCTTAATTCCGACCAAATTCGTTCCAATTGCACTTTATCGACACCGGGAACAGTAACGTGTGCACCCAAACGATAAATCGCAATCATACCCAACGTGAAAAGAATTCTCTTTCTTAATTCGGGTATCTTATAAATGTTTTGAACGGCGGATAAAAACTTTTCCATACCTTCCTCGCGGGCTTCAAATACATCAGAAAGCCCTTATACTCTTACTCTTCGGTCTTTTCTTTTGCGGTGCCGAATTCAATTAAGTTTGCCGTGCCACCCGCTTTTTCAATCTTCTCTTTTGCTGATTTTGTAAACCTATGGGCAAAAATATTTAATTTCTTTGTAACTTCGCCATTACCCAAGATTACAAGATCGTGCTTTGCCTTCTTGATAAGTCCGCGTTCATGCAGCAAATCAGGTGTGATTTCCGCACCGGCATCAAAGTTCTCTTCCAAGGTTGAAAGCCGAACTTCAAGCCACAGCTTCTTAAAAATATTTGTAAATCCGCGTTTCGGCAAGCGACGCTGCAGCGGCATCTGTCCGCCTTCAAAACCTGCGCGTCTTGAATAACCCGAACGTGATTTCTGCCCCTTGTGTCCACGCCCCGCAGTTTTTCCGAGCCCTGACCCCGGTCCTTGCCCTCGACGTTTCTTCTTATGGGTTGAACCCTTCGGCGGCTTTATGTTGTTAAGTGTTAAAGACATTTCTTGTTCCTCAAAAACCGTTAAGACGGCGGCGCGAAGCGTAAAACTAAAAGTGCGATTTAACGCCTGCCGTATAAAACTATTCTACAATTCTCAAAATATGCGGAATTTTATTAACAAAACCGCGCATTGAAGCATCATCGGGTTTTTCGACTACCTGGTTAAGTTTTGTTAACCCAAGCGCTTTTACCATCGCTTTTTGCTTTTTGGAATACCCGATTACGCTCTTGTAATACTGAATCTTAATTGTTCCGCCTGATTTTTTTTCTTCGTTTTTAGCCATCGTTCAAATACCGTATATTGATCTTGTCTAAAGCTCGTCTAAAGAAGGTCTTCAACCTGCATTCCACGCAAACGAGCAACTTCCATCGGGTCTTTCATTCGCATCAAGCCATCAAACGTGGCGCGTATAACGCTGTGATTGTTCGCCGAACCCAAAATTTTCGTTCGCACGTTATGAACGCCCAGCATCTGCATAATCGGACGAACCGCACCGCCGGCGATTACACCCGTACCCTGCGAAGCCGGTTTAATCAAGACACGCCCGGCACCAAAATGACCGATAATTTCATGCGGCAGCGTATCATCCATGAGCGGCACGTGAATCAGGTTGTTCTTGCCGGATTCAATCGCCTTCTTGATTGCATTTGGCACTTCTTTCGCCTTTCCCGTTCCAAACCCAACATGTCCGTTGCCGTCGCCAACGACAACAAGCGCCGCAAAGGATAAATTCTTACCTCCCTTTACAACCTTTGTTACACGATTGATTGAGATAAGCTGATCATTCAAGATTAAGTTATCCGGAGATATTCTTTTCTTATTCATTATTCTTCTCTTCTACGTCTTTCGAATTCTTCGCCGCCTTTGCGTTTTGTTCTTCGTTGTTTTTATTCAGCCCGGCTTCACGAGTGGCATCCACCAAAGCCTTTACGCGCCCGTGATAAAGAAACCCTCCACGGTCAAACACGACATTATCAATGCCGGCTTTTTTCGCTTTTTCAGCAATTGATTTTCCAACCGCCGTAGCACCTTCGATGTTTCCGCCGGATTTCAGGTTCAAGCTTTTATCCAAGGATGAAGCCGAAGCCAGAGTTTTTCCTTCAATATCATCAATCACCTGCGCATAAATATGGCTTGCGCTGCGAAAAACAGCTAAACGCGGACGTTCCGCGGTGCCCTTTACTTTCTTTCGAATTCGGCTATGCACGCCCTTACGTACAATTGCTCTGCTTTTATTTGCCATCTTTCTACCTATGTTTGACCTATGCAGCCTTCTTACCTTGTTTCAATCTGTAAAGCCTGTCAGCATATCGAATGCCTTTTCCTTTGTACGCATCCGGTTTTCGCAAACGATTTAATTCGGCAGCAACCTGACCCAATTTTTGCTTATCAATTCCGGATAAAGTAAGCGTGGTTTGATATTGCTGAATGCTTGCTTTTGAATTCAAACGCTCGATGGCTGCATCAACTCCTTCCGGAAGTTGATATTCAACGGGATGCGAATAACCTAAAGCAAACACCAACTTTTTACCTTGCAAATCAGCCTTGTAACCAACGCCAACCACATCCATTTGCTGTGTAAACCCATCGGTTACGCCAACAACCGCATTATTTGCCAGCGCACGCGCCAACCCGTGAAATGCGGCATATTTATCGTCTTTTCGTTCCGCCACCAACACTCCGTCATCCAGCTTAAATTCAATTCCCTTCGGAATCGGCGAATTAACCGTTCCTTTCGGACCCTTTACTTCTATTTCCGAATCCTTAATGGTTACGGTTACACCAGCCGGAACATCGATTGGTTTTTTACCTATACGTGACATAATTTTAAATACGAGCGCGGCAAGTGCCGTCTCTGCTACCTTCTTAATATACGTTCGCCAAAATTTCGCCGCCGATATTTTGTTTACGCGCCGCCTTTCCGCTCATCAACCCTTTAGAAGTTGAAAGGATATTTACTCCATAGCCACCGAGAACGTTCGGAATTTCAGTTGCGCCGACATAAATACGCCTTCCCGGGCGCGAAACGCGGGAAAGATGCGTAATTGATGACACGCCTTTCGCGTCATAACGCAAAAATACCCGAATAATAAACTTCGGTTTATCGCCTTTTACTACAAAATTGTTTATGTAGCCTTCTTCTTTTAGCACACGCGCAACTTCCAGCTTCAATTTCGAACCGGGAATATCTACACGGAAATGTTTTGCGGCTATTCCGTTGCGAATTCGCGTGAGCATATCAGCGATTGGATCAGTCATTCTTCTTCACTCCTATTCTTTCGAGCTCAAACACTCGAAATTTCACGTCTCAAACCAGAGATTTTCTATACCGGGCAATTTGCCCGAAACTAAAATTGTTTACAAACTCGGGATTTCCCAAGCCGGCTTACCAGCTAGATTTAACCACGCCGGGAATTTGCCCTTCCAGCGCCAATTCACGTAACGCAACTCGGGAAATTCCAAACTTGCGAAGATAGCCGCGCGGACGCCCGGTTTGGGAACATCTGTTTACCACACGAATCGGACTGGCATTTCTGGGAAATTTTTGAAGTCGCATTTGCGCTTCATCAACCTGTTCCGGTGTTGAATCCGGATTATTAATAATTTTCTTTAATGCTTTACGCCTTTCCGCATATAGCGCAACGGTTTTCTTTCGCTTTTCGTTTTTTACAATCTTGCTGACTTTAGCCATATCCTTTTCTTATTGTCTGAACGGCATTCCAAGTGCCTTCAAAAGTGCGCGTCCTTGTTCATCATTTGACGCTGTGGTTACAATTGAGATGTTCATGCCGCGGATTTTATCAATCGAGTTAAAATCGATTTCCGGGAAAATCATCTGGTCTTTAATGCCCAGTGTGTAATTACCTCGACCGTCAAAAGCCTTCGCGGAAATTCCGCGAAAATCTCTTACGCGCGGCATTGCCACCGAAATTAGGCGGTCAACAAACTCGTACATACGCTCGCCACGCAAAGTTACCATTGTTCCGATTCGCATACCTTCGCGCAACTTGAACGCGGCAATTGATTTTTTGGCTTTCGTCACAACAGGTTTTTGACCCGTGATCAATGTCATTTCATCCACTGCGGAATCAAGTGTTTTTGAATTTGAAATTGCTTCACCAACACCCATATTTACGACGACCTTTTCAAGTTTCGGAATCGCCATTTTATTTTTTATTTCAAATTCCGCCGCCAGCGCCGGAGCTATTTCTTTATCGTACTTTTCTTTTAATCTAGCCATCGAGTTTCACCTGCTTTTCATTTGGGTCCGGGCTTTTTGCCATTACCAAACTTCAAAACTCTATTCTTCCTCTTTCTTCTTTGATTTCTTTTTGGGTGCAGCTTTTTCTTCCGTCGCCTCTTCAGGTTTGGATTCTGCCTTAGGTTCGGCTTCTTCTTTTTGCGCCTCTGCTTTTGCCGCTTCTTTGCGAGCAAACATTCCCGGTTCTGGAATTACCTCGCCGCTACCTTTTGCGATTCTTACTTTCTTTCCATCGCGAATCTCGTACCCGACGCGTGTGGGTTTGCCGGTTTTCGGATCTGCAATCGCAACATTTGAAACATCAACCCAAGCTTCCATTTGAATAATTCCACCTTCGATGTTCAGCTGCGGATTTGGTTTACGGTGTTTTTTTACAATCATCGCGCCTTCAACCTTTATCTTTCGCTTGATTGGGTCAACTGCAATTACCTTTCCTGTCAACGGATTTCGTTTGCCGTTCGAATCAAAACGGTTGAATTCTTTACCGGAGATAAAAATAACTTCATCTCCACGTTTTATTCTTGAACGAATTGTGCCGCGCTTTTCTTGCTTTTTCATTGTTAAATCACCTCCGGTGCAAGCGAGACAATCTTCATAAAGTTCTTATCTCGCAGTTCACGTGCGACCGGACCGAATACACGAGTTCCGATTGGTGAACCGTCATCCTTAACTAAAACAGCCGCATTTTCATCAAAGCGTATGTATGTACCGTCTTTTCTTCGAACTTCTTTCTTTGTTCGAACAATCACGGCTTTATGCACAGTTCCCTTTTTCACCGTTCCATCCGGTGAAGCTTCCTTAACGGTTACTTTTATCGTATCGCCGAGCGTTGCAATTTTGCTCGTGTAACCACCAACGGGCATAATCATTTTCACCTTTTTTGCCCCTGAATTGTCCGCAACCATTAAGGCGGTCTGCATTTGAATCATAATTCACCTCGTAAATCACGCCTGTTAGACTTTTTGCGTAAGTCTTCCGCAATCAACAACTTACTTTTCAGCTTTCTGAATAATTTCAACCACTCTCCAACGCTTGCGCGCCGAAAGCGGTCTTGTTTCAACAATCCTTACTCTATCGCCGGAAGCCGCACCAAGCTCATCGTGCGCCATAAATTTCTTTCTGCGCTTGATATATTTATGATAAAGCGGATGCTTTACGAGCCTGTCGACACGAACAACCACGGTATTGGTCATTTTGTCCGACCAAACGATTCCAACTCTTTCGGCGCGCTTACTTGTTTTCGTGCCGGAATTTTCGTCGGATGAATTGTCGGAAGATTTCGCCTTTGCAGTCGATTTTTTTGCAGTATCGGCTTTCTTCAAAGGCTTTTCCTTCGGCGCTTCTTCTTTCGCTTCCACTTCGGCTACTTTAACTTCGGCGCCGGTTTCAGCTGTTTCTTCAACCGCTTCGTTTGCTTCTTCAGTTTTCTTCTTTGTTGCCATTATCTTTTCTTACTACGCCTCGCTTTTTTCAGCTTCAGCTTCTTCACGCTGGCGTATGATTGTGTAAACTCTTGCAAGCGTTTTCTTTTCGCGCCTGATGTCTCCCACTACGTCTCCGGATCCGATTGATTTCCGAAACTTCAAACGAAACAGCGATTCTTTAAGCGCATCAGCCTGATCCTTCAATTCGTTGAGGTTCATAGCCAAAAGTTGATCCATTTGCTCTTTTCTTTTCATTGTTAGACCACACCCCCTTCAATATCGCTGCGTGTAACAAACTTCGTTTTAATCGGAAGTTTTTGCGCCGCAAGTCTAAATGCTTCGCGCGCCAATTCTTCCTCAACGCCCTGCATTTCATAAAGAATTCTGCCCGGACGAACAACCGCAACCCAATGATCAGGCGCGCCCTTTCCTTTTCCCATACGGGTTTCAGCCGGTTTTTTGGTAATCGGCTTATCGGGAAACATTCTAATCCAAATCTTTCCGCCACGTTTAATTTTACGCGTCATCGCGATACGTGCGGCTTCAATTTGTCGATCGGTAATCCAGCCGGGTTCGAGCGTTTTCAAACCAAAATCGCCGAAGTTTAGCTTATCTCCGCCACGAGCTTTTCCGCGCATGCGTCCTTTTTGCTGTTTCCTAAATTTTACCTTTTTCGGCATCAACATAACGAAATTACCTCACCCAAATCCTTTAACCTTCTCTATTGCCTCTGTCGTCTCTGCGCGGTCTTCGCGGTCTTCTACCGCCGTCGCGAACCTTTGGTTCGTTAATCGGGTCGGTTGTGGTTCCGCGTGCCATGTTTGCATCCGGATCCAAAATCTCACCGCGATAAATCCAAACCTTTACGCCGATAATACCCATTGTCGTTAGTGCTTCGGCAAAACCATAATCAATATCGGCACGCAGCGTATGAAGCGGCAACTGACCCTCCAAAGCCCATTCTGAACGCGCGATTTCCGCACCGTTTAAGCGACCGGAAACCTTCACTTTTATTCCGTGCGCACCAAAACGCATGGTCTCTTCCATGGTTTTCTTCATTGCACGGCGAAACGCGAAGCGCTTTTCAAGTTGAAATGCAATCTTTTCAGCCTGAAGCTGGGCATTTAATTCGGGCTTTTTGATTTCCTGAATCGAAATAATTACTTCACGCCCGGTTTTCTTTGAAAGATCTGTTTTTAACTTTTCGATTTCCGCACCCTTGCGACCGATGATAATGCCGGGGCGCGAGGTGTAAATGATAATTTTTAGGCGGTTGGCGGCGCGTTCAACATCAATATGTGAAACACCGGCGCCGGAGAAACGCTTTTTAAGGTCGCGCTTCATTGCAAGATCTTCTGCGAGAAAATCTGCAAACTCTTGCTTGGCATACCAATGTGAATGCCAATCTTTGTTGTAACCGACCCTAAAACCGTATGGATGTACTTTTTGTCCCATAAAATTTATTCTTCTCCCTCACCTTCCGTCTTATTCACTTCTGCCGTTGGATTTTCGGTGGCAGGGGAATTATCTTTTGCAACTTCTTCATTTTTTTCAGCAGCCTGCTTCGCAACATTTTCCGGAGCGACTTTTTTCACGTCGTCTTTTGACACGTTTGTATCGGGCTTAGCTGTGGCTTCCGCCTTTGGTGCCGTATCTTTCTTTTTCGTTTCGGAAGCTTTGGTTCCGGCTTCATCTTTTGCCTTTTTTGGTTCCGCTTTCTTTTCCGCGCCTTTCTTTACAGATTCTTTCTTCGGAGCATTTTTCGTGGCTTTCTTGCCTGCAGCTTTTTTCGGAGCTTCTTTTACCACCTTCTCTTCGCTTGTAAGTTCAATTGTAATGTGACAGTAATGCCTTCGTTCTTGATAGGCTCGTCCTTGCGGCGCGGGTCTTAAACGTCTTCGATTCTTGGTTGGACCCATATCTACATAACACGCCTTTATCCAAAGATCGTCAGGGTCGATCGCAATATTTTGCTGTTCAGCCGCGTATGTTGCGTTCGCAATTGCCGATTGAATACATTTCGCAATTGGTGTCGCGGCACGCTTGTTTGTAAATTTCAAAATCGCCAACGCCTTCGCAACATTTTCTCCGCGAACAAGATCGATTACGAGCCGCGTTTTCTGCGGAGATCCCTTCAGGTATTTTGTTCTTGCTATCGCTTCCATAATTTTTTAATCGGAAACCTTCGTTTCAAATTGGCGAAACAAATTCGCCATCTATTTACTTCCTTTTTGCTGCTTTTTCAGCTTTTGTGCCCGGGTGCCCCTTAAATGTCCTTGTCGGAGAAAATTCACCAAGCTTGTGTCCAACCATATTTTCCGTAATGTAAACGGGAATATGGCGTCTGCCGTTATGAACTCCAAAGGTCAACCCAACCATTTCAGGCGTAATCGTTGACTTTCGCGACCAAGTTTTAATCGCTTGCGGCTTTGCTCCGCCTTCTTCGATTCGCTTCAATACTTTTTGAATGCTGAGATCGATAAAAGGACCTTTTTTAATTGAACGTGGCATAACTATTCCTTTTCTTCTGAAAATCGGCGATTGAAATTAAAACATCACCGTAAAAAATCATTATTTTCTTCTTCTATCCTTAACAATCATCGATGAAGTACGTTTGTTGCGTCTTGTTTTGTATCCCTTTGTAGGCTTACCCCAAGGCGTTACCGGATGGCGACCACCGGATGTTTTACCTTCACCACCACCATGCGGGTGATCAACCGGATTCATTACCACACCGCGAACTTTGGGTCTGCGCCCAAGCCAACGCGAGCGTCCGGCTTTGCCAAGCGAAACATTTTCGTGCTCACGGTTTCCGACCATTCCAACCGTCGCCATACAAACAATCGGAATTCTTCGAACTTCGCCGGAGGGCATTCTCAACTGTGCATATTTACCTTCTTTTGCGACAACCTGCGCAAAGCCGCCGGCGGAGCGTACCAATTGTCCGCCTTTTCCGGGGCGCATTTCGATGTTATGAACTTCCGTTCCAAGCGGAATATTTACTATTGGTAACGCGTTACCCGGCAAAATATCGGCTTCCGGACCATTCATAATCTTTTGTCCGACTTCGATTCCCGCAGGCGCCAAAATATATCGTTTTTCCCCGTCAATATAGGTAATCAAGGCTATATGCGCGGAACGATTCGGATCATATTCAATTTGCGAAACTTTTGCCGGAATTCCAATCTTATCCCGCTTGAAATCAATGATTCGATAAAAGCGCTTATGTCCGCCACCCCGGCGTCTAACAGTAATTCGACCGTCATTGTTTCTGCCTGAAATTCGCTTTTTCGGTTCCAACAAAGATTTTTCCGGCTTAGCTCCTTTTGTAAGCTGATCGCGTGTTAGATAAGTTTGATATCTACGCGCCGGTGATGTTGGTTTTAATTTTCTAATTCCTGCCATAACTTTTAACCTGTGATTCTTTTTGCCACTGCCCGCCTAAACTAGCCAAATCACTAAATCGCTTCAGAATAATCTACCGGTGTTTCACCAGCCTTAAGCGTCACATACGCCTTTTTCCAACTTGGACGCCTTCCGGAGTATTTTCCCTGTCGTTTGATTTTGCCTTTGTAATTTATAGTGTGCACCTTATCGACCTTCACGCCAAAAATCTCTTCAATGGCTCTTCGAATATCGTGCTTTGAAGCCTTTTTCGAAACCTTAAATGAAAGCACCTGACCTTCATCATCACCCATCGATTGCTCTTTTAAAAGGACCGATTTTTCCGTAATAATCGGCGATTTAAGTACATCCCAAACGCTCATTACTTCCATCTTATGCCGCCTCCGTCTTTACCGCTTTATGTTCACGCGCCGGATTAAAAAGTTCATCTAACTCTTCAGCTGCGGTTTTCGATAAAACCAACATTTTGTGGTAAACGATGTCGTAAATATTTACGCCATAACTATTTACAACCTTTACGCCCTGAACATTACCGGATGAACGATATAAATTTTCGTTTGTTAACGAATCAACAATCAGCGTTTTTATCTGTTTATTCGCCTCAACGAGTTCCAACTTTTTCATCACCGCGACGAATTCTTTCGTTTTCGGATTTTGTAAAGCAAAGTCGTCAATCACAATCACTGCGCCTTCGCGAACTCTTTCGGACAAAGCCGAGCGAATCGCACCACGACGCATTTTCTTCGGAATCGTGTAAGACCAATCTTTCGGAACCGGTCCGTGTACGCGTCCGCCACCGCGCCAAAGCGGCGAGCGAATTGAATGAACACGGGCACGCCCCGTTCCTTTTTGGCGCCAAGGCTTCTTACCGCCACCGCGCACATCGCCACGCGTTTTGGTCTTCGCCGTTCCCTGTCGGGCATTGGCGAGATAATTGCGAACCGCAGCATGAATTAAACCTTCATTCATCTCGGCGCCAAAGACCTCATCGGACAATGTCAATTCCCCGACTTCCTTATTATCTAAATTGCGAACCTTTAAGGCAGGCATAATTTACTCCGTTTCAACTTAACCGGCTTTTTCAGCGGTCGAAAAGCTATTTCTTTTTCTTTCGATCAGATTTCTTTACAACAACAAGTGAACCATTTGGACCGGGAACCGCGCCCTTAATCATAATCAGATTATTTTCGGCTTCGACACGAACAATAGTTAACCCTGCAACGGTTACACGTTCATCGCCCATATGCCCGGAAGACTTTGTTCCTTTCAATACACGCGACGGCGTTGCGGATTGTCCAATTGAACCCGGACGACGAATATTCATCGAACCGTGCGTCATTGGACCCCTTGAAAAACCATGGCGTTTAATGGTGCCGGCAAAACCGCGCCCCTTTGAGCGCCCGATAACTTCAACCTTGTCACCATCAGCAAACAAATCAGCCTTTACCTGATCTCCCACTTCAATTTCGGGTTCATCCTTCAAGCGAATTTCGCGAAGAATTCTTGTAGGTGGCGTACCGCCGGCTGTCTTTTCAAAGTGCCCGCGCATCGGCTTTGTAACGTTCTTCATACGAATTGGATTATCTTCGACCAATCCGAGTTGAACCGCGTTATAGCCATCACGCCCGCTTGCTGTTTTCTTCTGGGTTACAACGCATGGTCCGGCTTTGATAACTGTCACAGGTGTTACCCTGCCGTCTTCGCCAAACAACTGCGTCATTCCAACCTTTCTACCGATGATTCCGTTAATCATCCTATTTTCCTCAATATCTTAGGGTTGCGGGTCAATTACGACCCTGCCAAAAACCATAACCACATTCGAAGCTAATTATTGTCCGAAGGCTTTAATTTCAACATCAACGCCGGCTGGAAGATCCAGCCTCATCAACGCATCAACTGTTTCCGCCGTCGGATCCAAAATATCCATCAAACGCTTATGCGTTCGTATTTCAAATTGCTCGCGCGATTTCTTGTCAACGTGCGGTGAACGAAGAACCGTCCATTTATTTCTAACGGTCGGAAGCGGAATCGGTCCCGCAATTCTCGCACCAGTGAGTTGTGCAGTTGCCACGATCTCTTGCGTTGATTGATCTAAAACGCGATGATCGTAAGCTTTTAATTTGATGCGTATCTTTTCGTTTAACATAATTCTGCCAGTAAACCGTAAATAGTAATCTTGTAAGTTTGTGCGTTCACGCGCCGCAAACCAACGCGATTCACTACTTACCGGCTAATTATTCAATAATTTCGGAAACCGTGCCGGCACAAACAGT
>JBKEBT010000125.1:0-9125 GCA_047973305.1 Pyrinomonadaceae bacterium | reverse complement strand
CATTCCGAAGTGCGGTGGTTCCGCGCGCCGAACAAAACGTTGCAACTGTAAGAAGTGTTTATGAAATTGGCGAAATAAAAATTACGGATTTGATTTCGGAGCAAAAACGCTATTTGGAATCGAGCCGCAACCTAAGTGACGCATACGCGGAGCGTTACCGTGCCGCGGGCGATCTATTTAATGCCATCGGGGCAAAATTTGGAAAATAATATGTCAGAAGCAAAAAACGACAGCGAAAAATTTGAAGAAAAAACGGACGGTGCGGTTAAGGAAGTTAACGATTCGCCGGATGTGGAAAAAGTTAGTTATGAGAGTGAAGATTCCTATTTGGCTGAAGAAAAGCGTAAGAGAAATAAGGCGGTTTGGGCTGTTGCGTTGGTCGCGATAGTGCTTTCGGCGACACTTGCCGGCATCTGGATATATTTTAAATCGAATGTTGCTTCGGGCGAAACTGATGCAGAAGCTGCGGCGCCCGCAGAAAATACCATTGCGGAAGAAGTAGTGCTTTCACAAGAACTTCTGAATTCCGCCGGAATTGAAACAACAGGCGCGACACAACGACCCGCAATCGCAGAGCTGAAAGTAAGTGGCACGGTTGAATTTGACCCCGAACGTTCTGAGATGGCGACGCCGCTTGTTGGTGGCAGAATCGAAAACGTCTATTTCGGCGTAGGTGATTATGTTGAACGTGGCGCGGTGATGGCGACAATTTCCAGCCCCCGCTTGGCTGAACTGCACGCAAAACTACACGACGCGGAAACTCGTTTTGGAATTGCGCAAAGGGCGATGAATCGTGCAGAAAAGAACGAAAATAAGGTAACCGTTTTGCAGGCGAAGGCGAAACTTGATGAAGCTAACGCGACACTAAAGCGCACAAAACGCCTCATTGAATTGGGGGCAGGCGCTGGAAAAGATTTAATTTCCGCGGAAACCGATGTGCGTACCGCAAAAGCGGAATATGACTATCAATCAAACATTACGTTGAACAAGGAACTTCAGGAAACAAAAGCGGAATATGAAAATGCGAAGATTGATGTAACACACGTTTTGGATGAAATGCGTGCGATTGGCGTGAATCCAAACGCGCCCGGTTTTCACAATCACAAACGAAACACTTCATTAATTCAACTTCGCGCACCACTTTCCGGACTTGTTACCGAACGAAAATTCAACCCCGGCGCAGGAATTGAAGCGGCAACACCTGTTTTTACAATCTCAAATACGGGCACGGTTTTTGTTATCGCGAGTGTTCCGGAAACCAATCTCGGAAACATTAGTATGGGTGGTAAAGCCGGCGTAAAAACACCGTATGGGGAAACACTGACGGGAAGTATTCATTACATCGAACCAACTTTAGATCAAACCACGCGCACTGCACGCGTAAGAATTTCGGTGCCGAATGTGGGAGGCAGGCTAAAAGCGGGAATGTTCACGGCGGTTTCCTTAAACGCGGGTTTAAAGGGCAATGGAGAAAACCAAATCGTGGTTCCGAGCGATGCAATTCAACGCACGGGTTTGCGCATGATTGTCTTTATTCCAAAGAAATCTGCGGGTGCGTTTGAAGTGAGACCCGTCGAAATAGGCGATGAAGTGGACGGCTACACTTATATAAAAAAGGGAATCGAATTGGGCGATGTTGTTGTAACAAAAGGCGCGTTTGCACTAAAAACGCAACTTGAAAAAGGTTCGTTAGAAGAAGATTAAATTAAGATGATAAACGCGATTATAAGATTTTCAATTTCGCAGAGGTTCGTGGTTTTGTTATTGCTTGCAATTGTTTGTGGCGCAGGAGTTTACAGCCTATTAACATTGCCAATAGATGCCGTACCTGATGTTACAAATAACCAAGTGCAGGTGCTAACGGGTGCTGCTTCGTTTGCTCCGCTAGAAATTGAACGGCAAATTACATTTCCAATTGAAGTTGCGATGTCCGGTTTGCCCGGTGTAACGGGAATTCGTTCGGTTTCCAAATTCGGCATCTCAAATGTAACGATTGTTTTCAACGAAGATCAGAATATCTATCTCGCACGGCAGCTCGTGATGGAACGCCTAGCACAGGCGCGAAGCGAAATTCCTGCGGAAATAGGCTCGCCGGAATTGGGTCCGATTGCAACGGGGCTGGGTGAGATTTATCAATACGAAGTGAAAGCTGCGAAAGGTTCAAAGTTTACCGCAACTGATTTGCGCACAATTCACGATTGGGATGTCAGACGTCAGCTTTTAGGCGTGCCGGGGGTTACGGAGGTGAATTCACACGGCGGGTTTGGCAAGCAATATGATGTGCTTGTTTCGCAGGAAAAACTTCAGGCGTTCGGTTTGTCTTTGCGCGATGTTTATTCTGCCGTAACAAAGAATAATTCAACTGTTGGCGGCGGATACATCGAAAAAAATTCCGAACAATATCTGCTTCGCGGTGTAGGGTTGGTTGAAAAACCATCGGAACTTGAAAACATTGTTGTAAAAACCGGCGAAGGCGGCGTGCCGATTTATGTGCGAGATGTTGCAGAAATTGCCGAAGGGAAAGAAATTCGGCAGGGGGCGGTTACCGCTGATGGCGATGGCGAAGTGGTGACGGGCATGGCAATAATGCTAAAAGGCGAAAATTCGCGAACTGTTGTTGAAGGCATTAAAGGTCGCATTGCCGAAATCAAAAAGAGTTTGCCCAAAGGCGTTGAAATAATTCCGTTTTACGACCGCACCGAGCTTGTAAAAAGAACAATTTCAACAGTTGAAAAAAACTTGGTTGAAGGGGCGTTGCTTGTAATACTCGTGCTTCTTTTGCTTTTGGGCAACTGGCGCGGTGCCCTTTTGGTGGCAACGGTAATTCCACTTTCAATGTTGTTTGCCGCAATTCTAATGCGCATTTTTAATGTTTCGGGAAATTTGATGAGTCTTGGCGCATTGGATTTCGGCTTAATTGTTGATGGTGCGGTGGTGATGGTTGAAAACGCCATCAGGCGCCGTGCCGAGGCGCAACACAAAGGATTAAAAGAACCGCCCGAACGCACTGTGCTTGAAGCATGTCAGGAGGTTGCGCGCCCGGTGGTTTTTGCCGTTGCAATTATCGCAATAGTATATTTGCCGATTCTTTCGCTTACAGGAATCGAAGGAAAAATGTTCGTGCCAATGGCGTTGACAGTAATCTTTGCCTTAATCGGCTCGCTCGTTCTTTCGCTCACATACATTCCGGCGATGCTTACGTTTTTGCTAAAAGGAAAAGTTTCCGAAAAAGAAAGTCCGATAATTCGTTGGTCGAAAAAGATTTACAAACCATCGTTACGGTTTGCGATGGCATACCGGTCACAGGTTTTGGCAGTGGCGGTTGCGATTACAATAATCGCCATTTCAGTTTTTCCTTATCTCGGCGGCGAATTTATTCCGCGGCTTGATGAAGGAGATCTTTTGGTGGAAACGGTTTTGCTGCCAAGCGTTTCTTTGGATGAAGCAACAAAGGCAACAACTAAGGTAGAAAAGCACTTGATGACGTTTCCGGAAGTGAAAACAATCGTTTCAAAGTGTGGCGCGCCCGCGGTGGCGAATGATTCGATGAGCATCAACCAATGTGACGTGTTTACGATGTTGAAGCCGCCAAGTGAATGGAAGGGAAATCGTACAAAGGAAGAACTAGTGGAAGAAATTTCAAACACGTTAAGTGATACCGTTCCCGAAGTTGCATCCTTTGGTGTTGTACAGCCGATTGAAATGCGCGTAAATGAATTGATAGCAGGCGTTCGCGGGGATGTTGCCGTGAAATTATTCGGCGATGATTTGGATGTTTTGGCTGAAAAAGGTAAGGAAATTGAAAGGGTTTTATCTAAAATTCCCGGCGCGGTAAGTACAAAAGTAGAAACCACAACCGGCTTGCCACAGTTGCAAATTAAGCCGAACAGGGAACTTATCGCTCGTTTCGGTTTGAATGTAGAAGATGTTAACTCAACTGTAGAAGCCATTTTTGCGGGCAAAGTGGCAGGGCAGGTTGTTGAAGGCGAACAGCGTTTTAATATTGTTGTGCGTTATAACGATGATGTTTCACGCTCGGTCGATTCCGTAAAAGGAATTATTCTTCAAGCGCCGAATGGTTCGCGTGTTAAGCTTTCCGATGTGGCGGATGTTGCGATTGTTGAGGGCGCATCGCAAATTTCGCGCGATGATACGCGCAGAAGAATTGTGGTTTCAACGAATGTGCGTGAACGTGACATCAAAGGTTTTGTTGCGGAAGCACAAGAGAAGATTACCGGTGAAATTACCTTGCCGCCCGGCTATTATTTGAAATGGGGCGGAACATTTGAAAATTTGGAACGCGCCACAAACCGACTCTTAATTGTTGTGCCAATTGCTTTATTTTTGATTTTCGTATTGTTGTTTACAACATTCGGATCCATCAAACAGGCGGCAATAATCTATACCGGAATTCTTTTTGCGGTGGTTGGTGGCGTTTTTGCACTCGCATTGCGCGGAATGCCGTTCTCAATTTCTGCGGGTGTTGGTTTTATCGCACTTTTTGGCGTTGCAGTTTTAAACGGCGTTGTAATGGTGAGCTTTATCAATCAATTGCGTGAAGAGGGGAAAAGTGTAAAGGATGCCGTGCTTGAAGGTGCCGAAACTAGACTTCGACCGGTGCTTATGACGGCACTGGTTGCGAGCTTGGGTTTTGTGCCGATGGCTTTGGCGACAAGCGCAGGCGCGGAAGTTCAGCGTCCGCTTGCAACGGTTGTAATAGGCGGGCTATTTACATCAACGCTGCTTACGCTTTTAATTTTGCCAACGCTTTATGCTTGGCTTGAAAAAGACCCGCCGGGAACTTTTGATTCGGAGAAATGAATATGAAATTGATTACCGCCGTTGTGCGTCCACAAACATTTGAGCGGCTTTGGAGCGAATTTCAATCAATGCCGGAATTTGCCGGTTTGACGGAGGTAGATTGTGTCGGCTTGGGTAGCACGCCCGTTGCTAATCTCGCCGATGTGTTGGATCCACTAAAACGATACAAAAGAATAGATTTGGCGGTGCTTCCTGAAAACGTGCCGATATTTATAGAAAAAATTAAGCACATTTCGCATACCGGAAAGAAGGGCGACGGAATCATAATGGTTACCGAACTTGAAGGGTTTGTGCGAATTTAACACCCAGCTTTCCCAAAACGATTCAAATAATCAGCCCGCAGAAGGAAGCTCCATTCAGTATCGCGCCGCAAAACAGAAACTCGCCTAAATACGTCAGCGCGAAAAGTATGGAAGAATTCATATCCATTCTGAAACTCATCTATCGGCTAGGCTCAAACCGCACCGCCTATTAAAAAAGCGTGGCAGTTCGCGCTAAAAGCTAGCTAAATTCTTCGAAGCAACGATGAAGGATGCTTTGGCTTTGTTTTGTAATTACTCGCTAACACCAAATTTTGAACGGGCTCTTGGTCAGAAGATAAGCGCGTTCGCAATGCTCTTAATCCTACGGTAGCTTTCTGGCTACCTCAAAGGCAAGGCTTCGGTGTCGATAAAATCCCGTAGCTTTATTCTTCGAAACACGCAAGTAAAACCTTTGCACTTTTAGCGCAAGACTTTCAGTAGTCTTCCGCAACGTCTAAGCGTAATGCAAAAGGCAAATATGAAGAATCGAAAAGGCTTGAATACGATGAGCAGATTGACTGCTAATACTGTTTGGGTAACGAAATATCGTTACCTCGTTTTGCAAGGCGACATAAACGTTCGGTATCGAGACTTGCTGAGACAAATCTGTGATTTGTGTATTAGTCATCACTTAATCCGACGCTCTTGCGTGAAACAGTGTGAAGAATCCTTCACCCTGCTTCATTTAAGAACGTCAGTTTGAAAGTAACTTCGATGCACTAGCTTCGCACAACAAGAACTGAATGAAATTGCGAGTTTTCGTTATAAAGTTCAAGATTAGGTACTGCTTTTTGATTAAATATTTTTTAAATCCGTAACTTCGGATTCAAAAAATATTAAATCAATACGCAGGTAGAGAATTGGGTACGTTTATGGTTATATTTTCGCAACTTCATAAAGCTCCGCCCGTTAGGTGTCATTTGGTGCTACATCTTTGATATAAAAGTTTGACATAAAGAATAATGACATGGAAAGTACAATAAATTTACTTCTATCAACCTGGTTATATTTCATAGCAATAATAGGTGTATCGTTGACAGCATTGTTATTTGCTAAATGGCACCAGTGGACTTGGTTAAATAGACTTGGAGCATTAGCGACAATAGTTCTTGTCCTTCACGTTTGGGAAGAATGGGTTTATCCTGGAGGTTTTCATGTGATTTACAATTTAGGCTCAGACTATCCCGACCGGTATCCAATGAGTCAATTGACTGACATGATTACAAAGCTTGGAGGCGTTTTGCTTGGTTGTATCGTTTTGATATTTTGGGGTTTTAGAGCATCGGCGGGAATTGCTATTGCAATATTCAGCCTTTTTGAAGTTATTATACATATTTTCCTAGGCTTCAAGTCTTATGAGGCATTTCATTCACAAGGACAAAATATCCTTTACTCACCGGGACTAATTACTGCCTTATTTGGATTTCTTCCCGTAGCCATTGGAATTATAACGTATTTCGTCAAACACCAAGTGAGTCCTACGTTAAAGCAGTGGATTGTTGCTATTGTCGCTTTGGTTGCTATTAGTTTTTCGCTGGTGAATTTGCCCGAATTATTATTAAAAGACAAGAACTCCCCATATTCATTTCCAGACAAAGGATACTATGAGTTTGACAAAAATAGGAAATGAGAAAAAAGGCACCTAACAGCCGTTTTCCCCAATGGAGGTTGGCGTGGTCAAATCAAGTGCAGTGCTTCTACCAACATTTGTGCTTGGTTGACAGTGAAGTGCCCTTAAATCCCCAACTGCGGCAAGTCGCAAAACGCTAGCGGTAATTTTAGAGCGACACACAGAAACATAAAAGTGGATACAAATAAAACAGTTTTAATTTCGGGAGCAAGTTTTGCCGGAGAGTTAGTATCGAAAGTTGTGGAAATGAAAAAAATAGAAGATAGCGTATCCTAGTTTTTGATCTAAAAACTAACACAGGCTCGAAGCCTAATAGGAGGACACGCTATCAATGAGAGAGTATAACGGAAAGCAGATTTTTGACAATATGAACGAGGATAAAGATTCGGGTTTTTCCGGATTTTCGTTGGAGAGCCATATAAGAAGTGCGGCGCAGAGGATGATACAGGCTGCGTTGGAAATGGAGGTTGAGGAGTTTTTGGAGCGGGCGAAATACGAAAAGACTTCCGAAAATGAGTTTCGAGGGTATCGCAACGGACATCATCGTAAGCGAGTGGTATCGACGGCGGTGGGCGGCATGCACGTGCGCGTTCCGCGAGTTTCGGATAACCCGCAACCGTATGAATCTAAGCTAGTTAAGCCATACAAACGAAGATCAGAGGGGTTGAATAATCTGTTTCCGAAGCTGTTTATTGAAGGATTGGCGACGAGGGATTTCGAGCCGAGTTTAAGATTTCTGGTGGGAGAACAGGCACCGCTGAGTCCGAGTTCGATATCGCGTTTGAATCGGGAGTTCAAAACGGAATATGAAAGGTGGTTGAAAAGCGATTTAAGCGGACGGAAATTTTATTACATATACGCGGATGGAGTGTATTTGGCGGCGGGAATCGCGCTGGAACGCTCATGTTTATTGGTGATTATAGGGATTGATGAGTTTGGCGAGAAGCATCTTCTGGGCTTGCAGCAAGGGTTTCGGGAATCGAAAGAGAGTTGGAAGGAACTGCTGCTTGACCTCAAGAATCGGGGGTTAAACGAACCGGCGTTGGCGATTGCCGATGGCGGATTGGGTTTTTGGGCAGCGCTGCCGGAAGTCTGGGGACAGACGAAAGAGCAGCTTTGCTGGCTGCACAAAACGCGAAATATCCTGAACAAATTGCCGAAACGCGAACAGACGGAAGCGGCTAACCAATTGAGAGCAATATACTTAGCAGAACACAGAGAAGAAGCGGAAAGACTCGCTCGGGCTCTGATCAAAGATTGGAAAGGGTTTGCGGAAACGGAAAAAGCGGCGGAATGTTTGGAGTTGGCGTTGGAAAGACTGCTGACCTTTTTCGAGTTTCCGATCGAACACGCGAAACATCTGCGAACGACCAACCCAATTGAATCGGTCTTTGCGACTATTCGTTTAAGAACGAAACCAATGAAAAGATTCCGTTCAATCAAAAGCGGTGTGCATCTGGTGTTCAAATTATTGGAACGAGCCAAGACCGGCTGGCGCGGGATCGGACACCCGGAGAAATTGAAAGATGTAAAATTGCCGGGCTGAAAAACGCAAATAGGAAATCAAAATCAGGAAACGTGAATATTCATTTCCACAACTTTTGACACAAACTCCACCAAACTTGATTCGGTCGTAATGAAGGTACCGAAACGTGATGAGTTTATCAAATTTGCGAAACACAAAAACAGATATAATCTCTATATAAAATTTAAGTGGTTTTATCTGGGACCAGAACAAAAATGTCTGGTTCAATCGGAGTATTGATCTCAATCGATTTTGCTTTGAACTTAACGTAAAAATCCATTTGTCCAAAACTGAATCTTTGAAGAAAAGTTTCTGGTAAAAGGATATCGTCTATTTTTTTCCAGTCTTTGTTATAGTTTATTTGAAAGCGGTGTGTATATAAATTTAGGTAGTATTGGTTTTAATAGATTTGAGGAGTTTATCGATTATGAGTTATGCAGTTAGCGATCGAATGAAGTTTACGCCGAATCAAAAGGTATCGATTCTGAAATAGCATTTGTTGGAGAAGATTCAGGTTTCAGAGGTTTGTAATAAGCACGGAATCCAGCCAACTCAATTTTATAAATGGCAAAAGCAGTTCTTTGAAAATGGCAGGAAAGCCTTTGAAATCAGCAAGTTGAAGTCGAAAACCGAGCCGTTGCAAGTGAAGATCGATCAATTGCAAGAGAAACTCCATCGGAAGACTGAGCGTGTCAGCGAATGGAAGGACACACACTGGAAGTGCAACAACCCACTTGCGGACCTCTGAAATCGAAATGGACCGAGCCGGATATTCGGGATGCAACCGTGGATTATCTCGGATATTGGAGCAAGCGAGCAGGGTGCCCCGTTTCTCAAATGTTGAATG
>JBKEBT010000124.1:0-72727 GCA_047973305.1 Pyrinomonadaceae bacterium | reverse complement strand
TACCAATAAGCGCCCTTTTTGTAAGGCACGCTGAGGTCTGATTGTTTTATTCGACCAATAATTTCATTGTAGATTCGGTCAACCAAACCTTCATAAGTTTTCATTACCAAAGCCGTGTATGCATTTTCATCCTCAAGATACTTAATAATTTCCGGCGATTTTTCATCGCCACGATCTCGCATCCAATAATAATCATCGGTTAGTTCATATCCGTGAATTTTCGTAATCTTTGGTTCTTTTCGTGCTATCGGTGGTTTCATATTATTTTTGAAAACAGAATTCTAAAAGTAATTGCATAAAATTGTGAACATTCGAATCGTTAAATACGAATAAATTCTAAACGAAACAATGCAGTTGGCTAAATGCTGAAACGCGGTGTTGCCGTTTTACGCGAATTTCTATTAAAAGTTTGTAACACATACGAATTTCGCAACGTCCTTATATTGTACGAACAAGATAACAATGTCGGAGAGCAGAACAATTACAAACCATTTGATATGGGGAAATGTGCATAATAACGAACCATTGGAAGCCCTAACAAATTATGAGGCGGGGTTGGTTACAAGATTCCAAGCGGGTGATTTAGAGATTTTTGATGAGTTTTATACGCGTTTACTTCCCCTTGTTCACGGAATTGCAGTTACGCGTGTACCCTTTCACGATGTTGATGACATCGTACAAGAAGTATTCGTTTTGGCATTTAACAAATTGAATGACCTACGCGATCCAAATGCGGTTTTCGGCTGGATTGCACAAATCGCACGAAATAAATGTGTTGAATATTTAAGAAAGAGCAAACAATTCGATGAGCTTCCCGAAAATCTAAACGCACGAAACAGACCAAACGCCGAAGCTCTTGAGGTTTTGGAAACTTTGAAAGATATGCCCGAAATTTTTCGCGAAACACTAATTCTACGGCTTGTTGAAGGAATGACGGGTCCTGAAATCGCACGTGTAACCGGATTAAACCACGTCGCCGTGCGTGTAAATCTGCATCGTGGCTTAAAGTTGATGCGGGAACGCTTGGGAATTGATAAAACAAAATGAACGAAGAATATTTGTGGGACAAAACCGGATGTGATGAAGAAATTGAGGCGTTTGAAACAGCGTTGAGCGTTTTTAAGCACGATTGTGATGCCAAATTTCATTATCCTGTCGAAACTTCTAAAGCCAATGCTTTTTTTAGTGCATACTTCTTGAAATGGGCTATACCGGCGTTCGTTTTTTTGATCTTGGTTGTATCAATCTTTTTGGGTGCGCGGCTTTTCAATTCGGAATCAACCGCAAACAGTGTGGCACAAATCAATAAAGAAATTTCGCCGACAAAAGTAGAAATTGCACAAAACGATTCTAAAAATACTCAATCAAAGAATGCGCGATTAGATCAAACAGAAAACGTCGCTTCCGCAAAGCCGCATATTGCAAAACGCACGATTCAAACGAAAGCGAAGTTTACGGTAATAAACGCGAGGACATTTCCCGTTACTGACAGAACACGCGCGAAAAAGTACACGGAAAAATCGCTAGCCCTTGAACAAGTTGCAAAAGCACACGATAGCCGGCAGCCGGAATTTACCGATGAAGAAATTGCAGCTTACAACAAACTGCGACAAGCGCTCGCAATTACCGGGAAGAATTTAAGGGCGGTTAGCAAACGGATTCAGTTTGCCGCGCCATTTACACCCGACACAGGAAAAAGATAGTTGGAGTAAACACCATGAAAAGAATTGTATTTTTTATTTTAACGTTTGTTTGTTTTTCGATCTTCGCGAACGCGCAGGATGCAAAGCTTAATCTAGATTCATTTAATAATCTTGAAGCTAAAGCCTCGGATACGGTTGAAGTAAATCTTGACGGAAAGATTTTAGAAACCGCAAAACGTGTCTTGTTTAAGATTGACGATAAAGACGCAAAAACTGTTGGTGAAGTGATTAAAGGCTTACAAGGCGTATATGTACGCGCTTATTCATTTGAAAAAGACAACGAATTTTCAGATTCGCAGGTTGAAGCGGTTCGTTCGCAGCTTGAAGGCGAGGGCTGGCAAAGGCTCGCGCGCGTTAGAAGCAAAAAAGAG
This sequence comes from Pyrinomonadaceae bacterium, assembly GCA_047973305.1. Classification (GTDB taxonomy): domain Bacteria; phylum Acidobacteriota; class Blastocatellia; order Pyrinomonadales; family Pyrinomonadaceae; genus Aridibacter. The sequence goes on along the minus strand of JBKEBT010000124.1, from coordinate 70,653 downwards.
AATCAAAAAGTAGATGTGCTTGTAATGTATGCAGGTGAAAATATCACCGGCTTGGCGGTGTTGGTTTCGGAAAAAAGACAAATTGTTGTGGTTAATGTAGTTGGCGAGATTGATCTTGAAACACTTATGGCATTGGGCGGCAAAATGAACATTCCGGAACTAACGACTGAGGAGGCACCAGCACAATGAAAACCCGCAAAGCTTCTATGCTGCTTTTAGTAGTGCTCGTATTTGTTCCTGCACAGAATTTCTTTGCCCACGGAAATGAATTTGACGCCGTCTGCAAACATTTGGAAACTCGTTACAACGCCAAAAAGGTTAAAATTCCGTTTATGTGGTTGGCACGTGTAGCCGTAGGAATAATTAGACCCGCTGGCGTAAGGGCTTTTAAAGTAACCATTTACGAAGATTTACAATATAACGAGGCATCTTCGGCAACGGATTTGAACGACTTGATGAATAATGCGTTCAGTTCCGCGTGGAGCCCGCTTTTGCGGATTCGTTCAAAAAAAGGTGAACAAGTTTACGTAAATATGCGTGATGACGGAAAGTACATAAGAATTCTCTTGGTTTCACTCCAAAAAAATGATGCAGTTGTGGTGCGCGCTAAGTTTAAGCCTGAAAAGCTTATGGAGTTTATTGATAATCCCAAAATCTTGGGCGTGTCTATCGGCGAATAACACGTCACATATTTGAAACAAAATGAGGGTTGCATGCTTCAACACGCAACCCTTCTCAATTTTATTGCCGATAGACTAACGTTCATCAATCGGAACGTATTTTAGTTCACGTTCGCCAACATATTCAATTAACGGACGAATCAGTTTATTGTCCGCATATTGTTCAAGCACGTGAGCTGACCAACCGGAAATGCGGCTTACGGCAAAAATCGGAGTAAAAAGATCGGTCGGAATTCCCAACATAAAGTAAGTTGAAGCTGAATAGAAATCTACGTTTGGGTTTAGCCCCTTACGTTCCATCATAAGCTTTTCAAGCTTTGCCGACATTTCATACCATTTTGTAACGCCGGTAACTTCAGCCATTTTCTTTGAAAACTTTCGCAACCAAGTGGCGCGCGGGTCTTCAGTTTTATAAACTGCATGCCCCATGCCCATAACCTTCTTCTTGTTTGCAAGCCTGTCATCCAACCACGCTTCAACATTTTCCGGCTCGCCGATTTCCATCAATGATTCCATAACCGCCGTATTCGCGCCACCGTGCAACGGACCGGCTAAGGCTGCAACGCCACCGGTAATTGCGCCATACATATCGGCAAGTGTGCCTGCTATTACGCGCGCGGTGAATGTTGAAGCATTCAAATCGTGATCTGCGTGAAGAATAAGGCAGATATCAAGCATCCGCGCTTCATCTTCTTTTGGCTTTTCGCCTCGCATCATATAAAGAAAGTTTTCAGCAATATCCAGATTTTTATCGGGTGAAACAGGCTCATTGCCGTTTCTAATTCGTTCCCATGCTGCCACAACTGTCGGAAATTGGGCGGTTAATTTCGTTGCCGTTTTTCGCGCACTGTCCACATCGGTTTTTTTGCCTTCAGCATCATAAAAAGAAAGCGTCGAAACGCACGTGCGCAAAACATCCATTGGATTTGATTCCTTTGGAAATTCTTTCAAAAACTTAATAATTTCCGCCGGAACTTCGTAATTCGAACGAAGTTCCGCTTTAAAGGCTTCAAGTTCATCCTTTTTCGGAAGCCTAGCATTCCAAAGTAAAAATACGGTTTCTTCGAAAGTTGAATTCTCGGCTAAATCATGAATATTGTAACCTTGATAAATTAAAATACCATCGGTGCCATTTACTAAGCTAATCTTTGATTTCGCAGCGACTACACCCCTTAGTCCTGCGCTAGCGGTTGATTCTTCTTTTGCAGTAGTCATCGTAGTAATCCTATAAATGTAAATAGATTTCGGAATAATCAGATTATCAAACACGTGGTGAATAGTCTAGCAAGCCATGTACTACGTAACTGCTAAACATCACAAAAACATTGAGTTATAGCGATGTCAAGAAAATTGACAAACTGAACGGGAATTCATTTTTAGTTACCTTACTACAAGAATAGAACAAATCGGGCGCGGAAGTATAAAAATTTGAGTATTGAACTATATTAGATGCTCTTGCTGGTTTGAACTTTGGAACAAAGGGGTAAATTAGGTCTCAAATTGCGCAAGAACTAAACATAGGAAGATCCTCGGTTATTCGAATAATATCAGAATTGAAATCTTAACTTAATATCGATTCTACGTGGATCATAGGAAGATATGGGTTTTCCAAAAAAAGGTGAACAACAAACATTTTCAATTCCATATGAACGAATTATTGATATGGAATACGGTAAAAAAGCAGGCAGACGAGTTGGTGCGGCAATTGCTACAGCAATTTTGGTTTCGCCTATTGGTTTATTTCTCTTGTTTTCAAAAAAGCGAAAACATTACATTACAATTGGCTATATGAGCGAAGACGAAAAAGAACAAGTTGCCGTTTTTGAGCTTGGGAAAGATCTAATTCGAACTTCACTACCTATCTTGAAAGCGCGCACAGGCAAGGAAATTGAATATCAAGATAATGAAGCTAAGAAATCAAACTAAGGTAAGTAGGATATTTCACAACCTATCTCATTTCTAAGAAAACAAAAATCGCGAAATCGCCTAAAAAGCGACTTCGCGAATTCAGACGCCAGAAAAACTAGCGCGTAAATTAAAAGGACGTTTTAACGAATTTGTGTTTCGTAAACGGTTCTGATGCGCATCTGCTGATTTTGTTGAAGCACAATATATTGTCCGCGATCGACAACAACTGCGCCAACACCAAATGCGGCACCTACTCCGGCACCAACTGCGGCACCCACGGGTCCGCCAACAACTGCGCCGATTACCAACCCGGTACCGGTTGCGCCGCCAATTGTAAGCGAATCTTTCTTAACTGGTCTTGTTCCTTCAACAACACCTTCTTCATCAATACGCTTCACGTTGTCTCCCTTCATCGGAAGTATTTCAACAATTATCGCGTTAAAGTTGCTCCAGCGTGATTCAGAAAGCTTAATTCTGTCAAATGAAAGAAGAAGTTCTGCACGACGTTTTATACGTCCGGGTTCTCGATTTCGTACGATGCGTCCCTCAATCTTTGCGCCTTCAATTTCAACAGGCGACACAATTGTTGCGGTAAAAAAATCACCTTCACGCGCTTTTTTTGTATCAAGCTGTTTATCTAATTCGATAACGAGTTCGGTATCCGTCGGAATTATGACTATTTCATCTCCGCTGAAACCCGAACGCTCCACTTCTGTGCGATTTACCAAAACGGGTGCATCGGTTTTGGTAAGTGTCGCAGTTGTTGTTTTTGTAACCGCCGCTTCAACAACCTTGGTCGCACTATCTTTAGTTCCCGTAACCACCGTTGTGGTGTTTACGGCTACGTTTTTGTCAATAGCGGTAGTTGCCGAATTTATCGGTTCTTTAGTAATAAGTGTGGTTGATTGTTTAACGTTTACAATTCCACGCGCCGCAAGTTTTGCCGGAATCGTGGCATCAAAACTCTGTTTTTCGTATCCGGTGTCGTAACCTTTTTCAAATCCCTGCTGGTAGCCGTCTTTATATTCGTTCAGATTTCCGTAATCTGCCGTAAAAGCACGGTCTGCCGATGTATATTCGCTGTGTCTTTCGTAACTTTTTCCGGTATTTTCGATGGAGTCACGATAGCCTGACATATACCCATCTGAATAACCTGTTCTATAACCGCGTTGTAATGCTAATTTTGTATCTTGAGCTGAAACGCTTTGGGTTGCAAAAGTTAGGAAAGAGACAAATACGAGGGATAAACCAAAGGCGATAGTTAATAAACTTCTCGTCAGTTTCATTTGTCCTCCTTTTCAATAACTAGAAATCTAGTGTCCGCTATACTTTATACACTATGACTTAATATATTACAAGAGATTTTAAACAAAATCTTAAGCAAAGTGAATAAAATTTATAAAGATGCTTAAACTCTTTGTGAATTTAGCAACGAAAAACGAATGACGGAAACCCCACTGTTTCCGCCATTCTACTTTTCCTAAATTGCCTTCTATTAGCGATGTTCGGAGGAACTTTGACATTAGAAGCTCTTTCGGAAAAGATATGAAGCCCGTAAAAAGAACGTGCGACCGTTTTGTACAAAGCCCGGCTCAAAGTTACCTGTAAATGGGTTAAAACCGTTGTAATTTGTATTTTCGTTATAGCCTACGTAAAGCGCCGTGCCCGGGCTGGGTGTCCACCCGAGGAGATATTGTCCGCTTAAGTTTGAACTTAATGTGTCGTAATCCGCACGAATGCGCGCGAACAAAAACCGTGTAAATTTATACGTTGTGCGAAGACTATAAATATTCGCGTTGTAAGCCGTTTGTTTTGTATCGTCACGAATCAAAAAAGAATTTGTATAAGTAAACGAAATTTCCCACGGGTCAACCGGCGTAACACCTAAAAATGCATACATCTGAAACTTCTTTCCGCCACCCGGGTCAAGCGCGGCATTTGGGTCTGCCAGCGCTGCAGCGCTTACTCTCGGATATCTATTACCGCCTCCAAAATCGTAATCAAACGCGTTAAAAACAACCTCTGGATTAACTTCGACACTAACACGTTTTGAAATTTGCTTGTAAAAATAGCCGCCAAAATATGGTTGAACTTCTTGGCGATCGGGCTTGCCGTAAAAAGTACCGGAACGATTTGGGTTGCGTGCCAATCCAAATTCATCTTCATGCAAATATGCCTTTTCAACACCGCCCCATAGATTAAAAAACATATTCCCCTGAAAGTTAACGCTGATGTTTGTAGTTAGTTCATTGCTTTGCGCCCTTCCCCGCCAATCAAAAACCGTGCTGGCATTACCAAACACGCTAAAACGTATAATTTTCGCATCCGGCTTGGATTTTGTGCTTTTCCTTACCGAAAAATTAAGCGAATTTGTATCGGTGCGAAATGCAAAACCGGAATCAGACCGAAAATCCGGAGATTTACCGCTCGCGGTCAGCTCCATCGCCAAAAGGTCGTTGCCTCTTCCATAGTTAGCATAATAGGCAATGCCGCTTCCTGAACGATATTCACTGTAAATATTTCCTAATTCTTGAACCCCGTTAACAACCGCTCCACCACAAATTTCGCCGTTGCGTTGTGCCTGCACGGCATTTGCAACGTCATCAAAACGCGGATCAAAAAAACATTTTCGCGAATTTGAAACCGCGAACTGATATTTCATATAAGATGCGGAACTAAACTTGATGTACCCATCAACGCTTCCCAAAAAATTCCGATTTTCCGGAAACACTCGTGCGGTGCCCATAAAGCCTATGCTATTTTCAACGCCGTAGTCTCGCTTTACACGTGCGATTGCAAACATCGCATTCTTATCGACAAATTCGTCGATGTATGGGCGAACATTTGGGTCAACACGAGAATCATTGTCATAGTTTCCGGGTGCATTATCGGAGGCTACCAGAAACCCGAACGAATTTTTCCCAATCTTTCCGCTAACTTTTGCCGCATAATCGGGGTCAACAATTGTTCGAGAATGAAATATTCTAATCGGGGTGCTGAAAATATCTGCGCCTTCAAGAAAGAACGGGCGTTTTTCTTCAAAAAAGATTGGAAACCTTTGATTTGCAGTAACTACGGGCTCATCTGCTTCGATCTCTGCAAAATCAGGGTTTATAGCTGCATCTAGCGTGATGTTAGGCGTAAACGAATATTTTAAGTTTAAGCTGTAATCTTGTTTAATCGGTTCATTTACATATCTGCCCGCGGGAACTTCATTTGCGGGCACTCTGCCACCTGATTCCGAAATCGTAACGCTTGGCACTAGCTCCAATGTGCGTTCGGTATCAATCGAATTAAACCCCGTAATTTCACCAAATTGACTCAAGGTACTGAAATCGTTGCGGTCAGACGGCATCCAAGAATCAATTTCATCGTTGAGCCTATCAATATTTCTCACCACATTGAATCCCCAATTTTTACCGGGACCCGCCTGGTATCTAAGCGATTTAAACGGAATCTTTACCTCAACAGACCACCCCCAATCTTGAATCACGCCTTTTGATTCCATAATGATATCGAGTGAAAGATCGTTTCCTTCGCCTTCTTGAAAAATTCCATCAGCCTGAATTCCCAACGGATTCCACCCCAAAATGTATGCTCTTCGTTTGTCGTCAAAAGTATCAAGCCAAACGCGCACATTATCTTCGCCAAAAACCTGATCGCGCGTTGCCACGGTTGCGCGAATTTTATCTTTGTCGTCCCAGCATTTGAATGCTATATAAAGATTCTTGCTGTCCCACAGCATATAGGCTTCTGTTTTTTTTGAAGGAGTGATGTTGTCACCCGGCTGGGTTTGAATGAAATCGTTAAATTTCGCCGCCCGCTTCCAAACGTCTTCATCGGGAATTCCGTCAATCACCATCGGCGAATCGTTTTCATTGGTTTGTGGAATAGTTACGGGAACCTTTTTTTCCTTTAGCATGGCAACAATTTCGGGTTTATCGATTCCGCTTTGTTGCTTTTGTGCCGGTGCCGTTTTATTCATCAAACCGATGTAAGCCATAGATATAGTTAGAGTTAACAATGCAGATTTATATTTCATTCTCATTTCAACCTATTAAGAAACTTTAAATGTAATTGCGAAAGAAAATCGCGAAAAGTTTTACGCTGTTTAACTTCGAATATGTAACGATAATTAATTCTAAATTGTTCCGAGTGTAAAAATAGAATCTCGCGCACGAAACGAAAGCACGCTTTCATCTAAATCAAATTCAAAGTGTGAGTTTCCGTTACCAAGAGTTGCGGAATCTTCAGTTATGTCACCGAGCCGAATGCTGTTTGTGGATGCAAGTTTCTTAAGTGTTCCAACATCAAGTGATTCTGCAATAATAACCGCATCGGTGTCTCTGCCGAGCGCGAGGTTGATTGATGATTCGTCACCCGCAACATTCATCTTCGTAAAATCGCCATCTAAGAACGCACTTGTGGAATCGAGCACGGCTTCAAGCGAGCCGCGAAACCCAATAACGCGAACAAGGCTGTGTTTGCTTATGCCGTCGGCATTTATGTTCAGCGTGCCTTCCGAATCAACAATATCTAGATCACCGGAATCCGTTGCTGCTTTGATACTACCGGAAATACCTTCTACGCGAATGTTTCCCTCTGTCCGAATTGCTATATTTGAAACCCTCGGAACATAAACATCTAGCGCCGTCCGTACATCATCGGGCGAATCACCGGATCTTGTTTCTTCATCAACCGAAATCACGGTTTTTGATCCAACTTGCGTTACTTTTACGGGAACGGCATCGTATCCCTTTTTCATATGCCGCAGGGAGTATTTTACTTCCCCTTTTTCCCATGAATATACATTTACGTCAGCGTCTTCGGCGTCGATTTCCACCTTTGGAGATGCTTCGACCTTCGTGGTTCCGGATTTTTCCTCAACATATGGCGAATTTCGGAAAAATCGGGCATTTCTGAAATTTTCGATTGCACGATTGGCACGAGCTGTTGGTTTATCGGCGCTGAGTGAAAAATCGTCAACCGTAAAATCAATATCTTCATCTTCAATTTCGAGCCCTTCGAGGCTGAAAACCGAGACGGTTTTTGCCGCTTCCTTTGATCGCTCACTTGCGGCTGCGGCATTGATAGTCCTCTTTTGCAACCTCGCATCCGTCTCGGCACGAGCCTTTTTTCTCGCCGCAGCCCGTATTGTAGCAGCTGCTTCCTTTTTTGCGGCTAAAGTGTCTAGTTCTTCAGACGTCTCGACTCGCGTTTCCGCATCTTCGTTTCCGAGCAAATTCGTAACCTGCTTACTTCCGTTAAACGGTGAAGCCAATTCGATATCAATCGCACCGTTTACCGAATTCAATGTGATTCTTGCTGCCCCCGAACCCAGCCTGCTGTGTAAGTTGCTGCCAACATACTTGCCTTTTGTTACCGGCATTCCAAAAGAATTTCTGATATTTCCGTTTAATGTATCGGCTTTAAGAGTAGCATCTGCGTTCGAAGGTATTCTTAACTTAAGCGAACCGTTTACGGTTTCCATAGAAATATCGGAATCATCGGTTATTCTTGATACATCTGCCAGAACCGTTCCGTTAACGGATGAGATTTTAAAGCTTCCGCGAATATCTTTTACATCTACTTTTCCGTTGACTACCGCGATTTCCGTATAATTTTCAGTTCCGCGCGCTTCAACGCTTCCGTTTACCGATGAAATTTCATCTATTCGTGCCGAACGCGGAACCGTTAAGTGATATTGCACTTCAAACCTTCCCCTTGAATAGCGCGAGCTTCCGCGGTCAATTTTGGTTTCCACGGAAAATTTGCTTTTAGAATCGCGAATATCCACGTGAAAGCGGCTTAGCTCTTCTTTGGAGTCTGCTCTTTTTGTATATTCCAGCCGAATTTCGTCTTTATCCCAAGTATCTATCGAAATGCTTCCGTTTACATTTGAAAGTTCAACAGTTCCGTTCTTATCGAACTTATATGTTTGATCAAATTGTTCGGTTTCTTCGTAACTTCCGGTGTTTGGAGTAGGCGGCGAGACGGCTTCCAGCGGTGTCACTGCGTTAGAAACAAGCATTGCGCCCGCCATTAAAATATAAATTGCCCAAGTCATTTTATTGCTCTCCTAAATTCTATTGTTTGAAATCAAATGTTGTTTCGCTGTTCTAATCTCAAAACACCGCGCTTCATAATTTTGTGACATAAAAAGTTCGGCATTATCTTTAGGATGCAAGAAAGCGGGCGTAGTGTTACAAGCTTTCGAATTCAAACTTCTTACGAATAACTGTCACAATCAAACCATTACAAAGCATCTATTGCGGTAAATTTTCTGTAAACAATGCAAACGGGTTCAATTTACATTGATTACTTGTTTTGATAGGTTATTTTTACGTAGGGAGTGGTTGAAGACTTAATGAAAACATCGAAAACGCGCATTCATATGCTTAAATCACACAATGACTTAAGCACCATCGCAAGCCGTGGAATCTCACTTCATTGCCACACAGAAAATTCGAAAGAGATGTTGGATTTTATTCCGTCGTATGCGGAAAAGTTGCCAATCATAGCGCATTTTTGGAGAAATGAAAGTAAAAAATATTTTGAGCGTGAAGGAAAGGAAATAGATTTTTCATCCGCGTTTTGGGCACCACCGCTTTCACCTGAAACGGTTCATTCATTGGAAGCGAAACAAATTGAAAACTCCGGGCTCGAAGCTTTGGTTTCGATTACCGATCACGATTGTATCGGCGCAAATTTGTCGCTTGCTGAAACCGGTAAAACCGAAATACCGATTTCTTTGGAGTGGACTGTGCCATTTGAATACGGGTTCTTTCATATTGGCGTACATAATCTTCCAAAAACATTTGCGCTAGAACTTTCTGAAACCCTGATAGACTTTTCATTTGCAACAACAACGGTGCCGGACAAAGAAAAACTGCACGAACTATTTGAAATGCTTAACGCCCACCGCGAAATAGTTCTTGTTTTGAACCACCCGATTTGGGACATCGAAAGGGTAGGGCAAGAAAAACATGAAAGCCTTTTACGAAGCTTCCTGCGCGAGTTTGGCGGGTGTTTGCACGCACTTGAAATAAACGGATTTCGCTCTTGGTCTGAAAACAAAGCCGTTGCGGAGATAGCAGAATTATTTGGAATTCCACTTTTAAGTGGCGGTGACCGCCACGGGTGCCAGCCAAACACTGTTCTAAACCTTTCCGATTGTTCTAGTTTTGCGGAATTTGCAGATGAAATTCGTGTGGATAAGCACAGCGAAATCGTCCTGATGCCGGAATATCGGCTACCGCTTCATTCAAGACAACTTCAATCTTTTGCGGAAATTTTGCGAGAATTTCCAAATTTTGAAGAAGGAAAACAAAGGTGGAACGAACGAGTGTATTTTGACTTAAATGATGGCATTGGGCTGGCTTCGCTTGCTGAACGCGGATGGGTAAGGGGTCCGTTATGGCTAAGAATTGCAATTAAGGTACTGGGTGTAATGGGAAGCCCCGGTTTTCGCCCGTTATTTGAACTGGCACGAAGCGAAAAAGATCGCGTTCCAAATAACTTGCATAATCCAAATTTTGTATTGCCCACCGGCAATAAAAAAGATTTTCCAAAAACAACTTCGGGAAATCATTCTACCGCGTCTGAATTTGTATCCTAAAGAAATATTAAAACGGGTAGCTACAACATTTGTCTTAAATTACCCATCTTTTTTATCTTGTGAAAGAAAAATTGCGCATCGCGTATTTCCCCGATTCATTAAACGAAGTAAACGGCGTTGCGATGACTTCAAACCGTTTAATCGAATACGCACGAAACAACAATGTGCCGTTTTTGGTTGTTCATTCGGGAAAAGAAAATTCAGTTCGTGAGGAAGGAAGCATCCGTTTTGTTTCGTTAAAAAGCTCGCCTCTTTCGATTCCTATGGATGAGGCGCTGCGATACGACCCTATCTTTTTTAGGCATACAAAACGCGCAATGGATTATGTTAAAGAGTTTGCACCTGATGTAATTCACGTTACGGGTCTAAATGATGTAAGCAATTTGGGTGCTTTTATTGCTTGGCGTTTTCGAACCGCAATGATTGCCTCATGGCACACAAACTTACACGAATTTGCGTCAAGCCGCCTAAAAAAGCGTTTTTCGTTTCTTCCGAAAGATTCATCAGAAAAGCTTTTGAAAAAAATTGAAAGCCAAATTCTTCACGGAGCTTGTTATTACTACAAATTGCCGCAGGTGATACTTGCGCCGAACAAGGAATTGCTAAGTATTTTGACAAATGCAACAGGTAGAACCGGCAGAATTATGATTCGCGGTGTTGACACGGAAACGTTTTCTCCCAAATTTCGCACCGTAAACGACGAAGTTATACGGCTTGGATTTGTTGGAAGGCTTCGTGCGGAAAAAAACGTGCAACTATTGGTTGAAATTGAAGCCGCCTTGTTAAAAGCGGGCTATAAGAACTTTAAATTCTTAATTGTTGGCGAAGGAAATGAGCGAAAATTTTTGGAAGCAAATATGAGAACCGCAGAATTTACGGGCTTTCTTTCGGGCAAGCAATTGTCAAACGCTTATGCTAATATGGACGTTTTCGTATTCCCTTCCGAAACCGATACCTTCGGAAATGTTTTACAGGAAGCGAATGCGTCGGGTGCTCCGTGCATCGTCACCGATAAAGGTGGTCCTAAATTTATTGTAAAGGATGGAAAAACCGGCTTCGTTGCCGCGAATTTGAATGAATTTGTTCAAAATATAAAATTTCTTCTGGATTCTCCGGAGAAATTGGCTCAAATGAAACAAAGTTCGCTTTTATTTGCGCGCAGCCGTTCTTGGGATTCTGTTTTTGAAAAAGTGTTTGATGCTTATGCAGAAACGAAGGCGATTTCAGACAGCAAGAAACACAGTAACAAGAATTAGAATCTATTTTTTTGCGCTTTCGCGATGATTGAATCAACAGGAATACATCAATCGATTATCGATGCGGACGACATCGAAGAAATTCATGACGAGCAGATTACGGTGGGCAACGTTTTTGGTAGCCTTCTTCGGCATCCACTGCAAATAATTACACGTTGGAACTGGAAATCCGCTTTGTTGGGCGCAATTCTTCGCGCATCTTTTTACTTTACGGTTTATAAAGCCAGTAAAGAAAATTTATGGGTTACGATGTCGGCGGTTTTGGTGGAATTTGGCTTTCGCTTTTTTACATCGGGAGTTTCAGGTGCGCTTATCCAATCGTTTAGAAAAGCGACGCCAAAATGGCTGGCAACCATGATAATTTCAATAAGCCTTCCAATATTCAGCCACACAATCGAATTTCTCACGCATTACTACCAAGAAACCTATTTCGCCAATGTTTTCCCAAAATCGGAAAATCACGCCAGGCAAGTTGCGTTTGCCGTTTCAGTGTTTATTTCGCTGCTTTCGGCGCTGTTTAATATTTTTATGTTTCGCAATGGCGTAATGCTTGTTGGCGCGGGCAAGGAAACGCGAACTTTTGGTAATGACCTAAAGATGATTCCGTTTTTGATTGCTGAATTTGTAACGGTTTTGCCGAAAAAGATGATTAATTATGTCCGCGAAGGCAAATATATTAATGCTTTTCTAATTTTGCTGAGTTTTGGCTTGACTGTTGGAACCGTGCTTGGGCTTGCGCGCGGTAAATGGTCGTGGGCAAAACAAACCGCAATTTGGTCTTGGGGAATTCTGTTTGTTTGGACATTGGTTGTTGCGCTCATCATAAAATTAATGAACATGCGCAAAGCGAAAAAGGATTAGAAAAATCAAATCGGTTCACATCACAAACTATTATCACCGAAATTCCGGCGGCATAAGCACATCATATAACGCATTAATGGATGCGGCTGGGCGGCACAAACGCGAAATGCGGCTTATAGTTCCCGGAAAAAAATACGGTGAAGAAAAGGTAAACGAATACGCAAAAATCTATTACATTCCGGCGAAACAATCTCCGATTTTCGACAAGCGATATCGTGTGATGACGCCGATGGATTATATGCCGGACGGCGCGCCAATCAGAAAAATTTTGATTGATGAAATGCCGGACATGGTGGAAATTACCGATAAATACACGCTAAGTATGTTTGGTGCCATGGTGCGTCGCGGGAAATTTAAGCAAATCGGACGCCCGATGCTTGTGCACTTTTCATGTGAACGCATGGATGACAACATCGCTTCTTTCCTGTTTGGCGGTGCGCCTTCAAAATCGTTTGCACGCGCCGTAATGGGTGATTACAACTTCCCTTCTTTTGATTTTCACATAGCAAATTCGCCATACACGGCTGAAGAATTTACAAGTTCAATTGCAAAGTTCACAAATCCGCGCAGGTTAAACGCGTGGCTGAATTTTTGCTGGCGATTCTTCAGAAGTCCGCGTGTACCCGTTTCCGAGCGTATTTTTGTTTGTCCGCGAGGTGTTGATTCAGATTTATTTTCGCCGGAACGACGCGCAAAAGCCGTTCGCAGTGAGTTAGCAAAGCGCGCTGAAATTCCTGAAAATGCAGTGCTGTTACTGTACGCAGGCAGAATTTCGCCCGAAAAAAACGTGGGGCTTCTGCCGGATTTTATGGAAATTCTGGCAAGGAATTCAAAAACCGATTATCGTCTTTTGATTGCAGGGGCGGGTCCGCGTGCGGAATGGTTACGTGCGGAAACCGAAAAGCGCATTCCGGGCAAAATAATCCAACTTGGACACATCGAAAAATCCACGCTAGCCGATTATTATGCGAACATCGATGTTTTTGTGCATCCAAACCCAAAAGAACCGTTCGGAATCGCGCCACTTGAGGCGATGGCTTCCGGTGTGCCGGTTGTTGCACCAAACAGCGGTGGCTTACTTTTTTACGCAACGCAAAAAAATTCGTGGCTTGTGGAACCTACCGCAGAAAATTTTGCGCAAAGCGTTATCGAAATTATTGAAAACCCGACGCTTCGCGAAGAAAAAGTGAAAGATGCCCTAGGAACCGTGCAAAAGCATACACGTGTAAAATCGACGGATTTTCTGTTTGAAACTTACGACAAAATGTATCAAGATTTTAAATCGCGGAACGACTTGTACACGAATCAGGAAGCCGCGAAAACATTTGATTTCGCTAAGCTTGTAAAATAATGCTGGAACTTGTTTTTTCAAATCTAAGAACACGTCCGTTTCGCGCGCTGATAAGCGTTTTCGGTGTTGCGCTCGGCGTAATTTTAATCAACCTATTTACGGGGCTTTCAAAAGGAATGTCCGAAGATATGGCGCGACGAGCAACAAACTGGAAAGCGGAAGTTATGTTTTCACGTCCGGGCGCTATGAGCCTTACCGGCAATAACGCCAGTGTTAATACGCTTTATGCACAAAAACTTTTAGAAGTTCCCGGCGTTGAATCCACGGTTCCCGTTTACAAATATATGTCCACAAATTCGACTGCGCGTTGGGGTGTTGAACAAATCGATGGAATCGATTGGGCACCATACGCAAAGATGAATGAGATGAAGATTGTTTCCGGAAGACCCGCCGTCGCCGATAACGAAATAATCGTAGATGAACGAAAGATAAAAGAAGCGAAATTGAAACTTGGTGATTCAATTGAAGTTTTGGGAAACAAATTTACGCTTGTGGGTGTTTTTTCTCCACCTTCCGGCGCGCGTATGAAAATGACACTGGGGGCGATGCAAAATCTTTTGGATGCCAAAGGAAAATGTTCGTTCATTCTTGTAAAAGTTAAAGACGGCGCTGACCCCGCTAAGGTAGCAAAGGCGATTGATAAAGCCTTTCCTGAAAACATCGTAAACCTTACATCAGATCTTTTTGTCGATTCGCAACAAAGAATTCCGGGGTTAAAAACCTTTACGCGGGTATTGGTTGGGCTGGGTGCGTTTGTTAGCATCATCTTTGTTCTATTATCAATGTACACAACAATTACCGAACGCCGAAAAGAAATCGGGATACTAAAATCGTTGGGAGCTTCAAAAAGTTTTGTAATGCGGGTGATTGAGGGCGAAGCGCTTTTGATCGGAATTCTTGGCGCGGTTTTCGGCTTGGCTTTTTCGTTTTTGACGGCGTTTATAATTGAACGCACGTTCGAGCTTCCATTTATTTTTAGTTCTGTTTGGATTATTTGGTCAATAATTATTGCAATCGGCGGAAGCCTCTTGGGCGCGCTTTATCCCGCTTCGCGCGCTTCTGAAATTGACCCGGTTTTGGTTCTTACCAATGAATAAGGGCGAAATTTACGCTGCCGTTAAGCAAGAAACCGCTTCAGGCAAGAAGGGCTTTCTTCAAAAACTGTTTGCGCTTTGGTTTGATGCTCTTGTTTACAATCAAATTTGGGAAGATCCGGTTGTTGATGTCAAAGCCTTAAGCCCGCTTGAAAATTCCGGCGTACTGACGATTTCTTCGGGTGGCGGAAATGCCCTTAATTATTTGCTTTCAAACCCGCAACACATAACCGCAACCGATTTGAACCGCTATCATATTTATCTGCTAAATTTAAAAATTGTCGCGATAAACCATCTGCCCGATTACGAAGATTTTTTTTCGTTTTTCGGGCGCGGCAAACACAAAGATGCGCAAAAGCTTTACGCCGAATTTCTTGCGCCAAATTTAGATACCGAAACACGCGGATTTTGGGAATCAGGCACGTATCTTCAAAAGCTTCATAATGGCAACAGAATTGATTTTTTCACAAAACGCGGATTGTATGATTATTCCCGCAACGGATATTTTTTGCGTGCGTTTCATGGGTACGCTCACCTCATCGGCTGCCATCCGGAAGCGGTTTTGACCGCAAGAAATGAAGCGGAACAACGCACACTTGCTGAAGAACACATCGCCCGCTTCTTTGATTCAAGGCTGATACGAACTATCTGCAAGCTGCCGTTAACGGTTTTCGGTCTCGGGGTTCCGCCACAGCAATACAATGAATTGAAAGAAGAAATTGGCGCAAATGGAAGCTTAAACGAACTTTACCGCGCACGCGCCGTAAAACTTGCTACCGCGTTTCCGATTGAAGACAACTACTTCGCTTGGCAGGCGTTTGGCAGAAAATTCGATTACGAAAATCGCCGTGCAATCCCCGATTATCTTCGCAAAGAAAACTTTGAATATCTGCGCGAAAATTTACACAAACTAAAAACCAACATCGGCTCCGTAACTTCGGTAATTCGAGATTCGCCAAAAAATACGTTTGATAGATTTGTGTTTCTGGATGCGCAGGATTGGATGAATGCAAAAGATTTAAACATATTGTGGCAACTGATTGCAGACCGCGCCAAGCCCAATTCACGCATAATCTTTAGAAGTGCTATTGCGAATTCGCCGATTCAAAAATTGCTTGCTCCAAAGCTTTTGTCGCGTTTTGAATACCTTGAAAATTTATCGAACAATCTTTATAAGCAAGACCGCGCTTCGATTTACGGCGGATTTCACGTTTACCGAAAATTAAATTGAATTTATTAAACCTGAAAGCATTTGCATATAACAACCCATGTCTGACGCCTATAAAAAAATGGAAAGAATGTATCGCCCGCAAAAGTATTTTTATGACTTAACGCGGAAATACTACCTTTTAGGGCGCGATCAGCTCTTAGATAAAATGCAGATTTCCGGCGAGGACAGCGTGTTGGAAGTTGGTTGTGGCACCGGTAGAAACCTTGTAATCGCCGCCCGCCGGTATCCGAATGCAAGCTTTTACGGAATTGATGCGTCTGATGCAATGCTTGAATCCTCATTCAAGAAAATTAAAAAATTCACAATAAAAAATGTAATGGTTAAGAAAGCACTTGCCGATGATTATTCGTTTGCAAAAACTTTCTATTTGGCGCAAAAGTTTGATGTTATTTACTTTTCGTTTTCGATTTCGATGATTGAAAACTGGCAGGCTGCGATTAAAAATGCAATCCGAAACTTAAAATCGGGCGGAATTATTTACTTTGTAGATTTCTTCGATCAGCGCCATCTTTCGCCATCTTTTCGCAAATTGCTGACAATTTGGCTCGGCGCGTTTCACGTAAAATATCCAAGCGGTTTTGAAGCATTCTTAAGCGAATTGGAATCAGCCGGCTTGGGCAAACAAAAAATAACGCCAATTTTTAAAAGCTATTCTTTCATCGCGGAATTTAAGACTCGAACTCAATCCTAAACGCTTCCAAAATTTGAAAAACCCATAAAAGCATTATCAATCGCGAAACCAAGCGTCGCGGGTTTGGAAAACCTGAAACGGTTTACGCTGTTCTAAATGAAGCTTAATGCAAACATCTCGAAATTCTCCATTTTTGTCGGTCAAAGTTTTTGGGAACGTTTTGCCCCCATCAGTGCAATTACACTTCGGGTAAACCTCATACTGCCACAAGCTCAAAAGTTTAAGAATAGCCCGAAACGAATGCTTCGCGATGGATTTGCATACGTTGCCTGCCTAAAGTATGGAGAAGTCTCAACGCCAACATAGTTTCGCAAATTGCTTGTATTTAGCAAATTCAAAATGTTTAGATTCATTCTTAATGCGCGTGTTTGATCGGCAGTCTTAAAGCCAAGATACCGCAACGGAAATCGCCACTGAAGCCTTACATCAACTTGTTTTAGAAACTCTCCACGCTCAGAGTTGCGCGAAAATCCGCTTGGACGGTCATTAAACACAGAATCTCGATTATTGTCATATCCTGTTGTTACATTGTAGGGAAAACCTGATTCAATTCGGTAAGAAGGTGCAACTTCTAGTTTCTTAAATAGATTGAAACTTGTGCTAACAGTAATTTTATGAGTTTGATCGAGCAACGAATTTCCACGGTCTAAGCGAAGGTTATAATTATCCATGGGATATGATAATGCACTATTAAAATCATCGGTTGATTTCGACAACTCGTAGTTTATTGAAAATAGATTAATGGAAATTAGAAAGGTTAATGTTACCAGTTTCTTGAGCATTGGAATCTCCTTATCAATATAAGCCTTTTAATCTGTTATTATTAGTCGGCTCGAATTCCATGCATTTGCTGCTGCAATCAAGGCAAAAGCCAAATCAGGTCGACAACCAACGTCATAGTCGGGGGCACATGCTTTCACATAGGCTGCGTTTGCGGCTTGAAGCGCGGCGAGCTCTGCTTCACATGAAAATGCAACACTGCAAGCGGGCGTTGCGTTAATTGCGGTATTTATAAGCTCCGGCGCCGTTGATAGCGAACCTTCGTTTACCGGTGTTTCTTTTGCGTTAATTACAAACACACAAAACAGAAAAAACGGCGTAATCAATACGACATTTTATAAATTCTTTTTCATAATTAACCTCATTAAAAGGTCAAGAAAGAAAGTTAGCCTGATTGGACAAGCTTGAACGCATCCCACGCCAATTTCTTACGATTATTTTGAACAACGGTCTTGCTTTGCTTTAGAATAGCGACTGTTGAAAGTCGTCATCTGTTGTTTCAAACACGACAGATGTGCTTATAACCAACCCGGCTTTGAAGTTGTTGCTGTAGCTTCAAAGCTCAAATGTTTCTGCACAACAAACTCAACAAACATGAACGTAAATGAGAATTGCCGGCACGTGTTGGTTGATGCCCACAAAAGCTGTTCATCCGCAAATTTCGAATGAGTTTCGATAGAATTAATTGTGGGCAATGTCCAAACATTTCCGTAACAACCTGAGTTACAAACAATTGAGAATGACATTAACTTAACCCGTAAGAATTTGAGATGTCAAAAACCTCCCCTGCGCAACCACAAACCTAATCGTTATAAGCCATTATATTACCTAGGTTTGCAGGCGAAAAGATCTATTAGCGCATAATGCATAAAAGCATCGTTACAAACTTTCGCCGGTTTCCGTATTTTTTTCGGGGCGCATATGCGGAAAAATGATTACATCGCGAATTGAATGGCGGTTGGTCAAAAGCATTACGAGCCTGTCTATTCCTATTCCGATGCCGGCGGTTGGCGGCATTCCGTAACTTAGCGCTCGCACGTAATCTTCATCTAAAACCATTGCTTCTTCATCGCCGCTTTCCCGTTCCTTCATTTGATCTACAAAACGCTGATATTGTTCTCGCGGATCGTTTAATTCGGAAAAGCCGTTTGCACATTCCATTCCGTTTATAAATAGTTCGAACCGTTCTGCGATGTTCGGATTTTCCGGTGATGCTTTTGAAAGCGGAGAAATTGCCTTTGGGTAATCAACGATGAACGTTGGCTGAATTAAAGTTTCTTCCACATATTGTTCAAATACGGCAACGATATTTTCATCAGTTATTTCACCGTGGAATTCGCCGGATTCAATTATCGCATCTTTCATTGAAATCCTCTTAAACGTGGAAAAATCGATATTATTGCCGTCATATTCCACGCTTAAACTCCCATTGGCTTTAATCACGGCATCCTTTAACAACTGCTCGCAAAAATTCATCATTCCGGATACATCCATATAGGCGCAATAGAATTCGAGCATTGTAAATTCGGGATTATGCTTGTTTGATAAGCCTTCGTTACGAAAATTGCGGTTCAGTTCAAAAACTTTTTCAAATCCCCCAACGGTTAAACGTTTGAGGTAAAGTTCGGGCGCAATTCTTGCGTAAAGTGGAATATCCAAGGCGTTATGATGGGTTTCAAACGGCTTAGCCGCCGCCCCTGTCGCCTTTGGTGTAAGCATCGGGGTTTCAACTTCAATGTAGCCGTCATCTTCCAAATATCTGCGTAACGACGAAATAATCTTTGCCCTGCGCTCAAAAACTTCACGTGTGGTCAAGCCGTTGTGTTCAACCTGAAGCGAGGAGCCTATCAAATCTGCATATCGAAAGCGTCGCTGCAATTCGGGGTCGGCAATTCCGTGCATTTTATCCGGCATTGGAAGTATTGCCTTTGCGAGAAACTGCATTTTTTCAACATGAATTGAAAGTTCACCCGTATTCGTTAAAAACAAGAAGCCTTCAACGCCGATAAAATCTCCATGATCGAGCCGCTTAAAAAGAGAAAAGCCGGTATTTCCTTCTTCAAGCACTGCCCCCGTATCGTTTGAAACCGCTTTTGCATCCTGCTTGCGAACATAAATCTGTAAACGGCTGTCACCATCGGAAAGATGCACAAAAGCCGCGCCACCCATAACACGTGGCGGCGTTGCCAATCTGCCGGCAACACGAACGTTTCCAAGTGCCTTCAACCTTTCATTTAGCGCATCCTTTATTTCCGCAGAAGGTCTTTCGCCTTCGTCCAAATTTTCCAAAACCGTTGAAATTTCATTGGAAACCGCTTTTACCGGCTCAAAGGCAAGCAAGTTAGTTACGGTATCTTCCTTGCCCGAAATATGTGTGCGCGCAAATTTGTTTGGATACGGGTTTCCAACAAGTTCCTTTATTTGTCGCAGGTTTTCTTCGCGAGCTTCGGTTTGGTCGTTAGGGTCTATTATGCTTTCAAAAGAAGATTTGTTCATAAAATATTTTTAGAAACTGCGGCGTTTTGTGCCGGATATTACAAACTGAAGATTATAATTTAGCGGTTCGCAAACAACAAAGTTCGTTGAAAACGAAAGTATGATTTACGGCGTTTTGCCTGATTCGTTGCTAATTTGGTTTACTAAAACATCGGGGCGGTCTGTCATAATTCCGTCAACTTCGCTGTTTATATATTTTGAAATCTCTTCGCTATTATTTACGGTAAACACGTGTATTTGTAATCCGCGCGCATGTGCTGCTTCAATAAAACTTTTATCCACAACCTTTATTCCGAATAAGTTGAAAGGAATTTGAAGTGCCTGCATTTCGGCTGAAAAGTGAGAGGTGAGCCCCATTTTATACATCGCGAGAAATTCGAAACCTTCAACTGCGGAAGCGGATGTGGCAACGTTTGGACATTCCGCCCTAAATTGTTTTTGTACGGATTTTGAAATCGCTGCAAAAATTGTTTTATCTTCACGGCGAAATGATTTTATTAAATCGCAGATGGGCATTGCGGGCGAGGGCGCAGAAAATTTTGCTTCTGCGTTTACTAGTTTTTGCGGAAATCGCTCAAATACCTCTTTAAGCTCCGGAACTTTTACACCTTTGTTGCGAAACGGAAAGGTTTTTCCATCACGCGACCAATTGTACCCTGCATCAAGTGCCTTAACCTGCTCAAGGGTAAGTTCGGAAATTTTTCCCTTGCCGTTTGTTGTTCGTTCGATAGTTGCATCGTGAAAAACCACAAGGTGCCCATCTTTTGTTTGTCGCACATCCAATTCCAACACATCCGCTCCGACTTTGGTTGAGGCATCAAACGCTTCAAGCGTATTTTCCGGCGCAAGCGCCGAACCACCGCGGTGGGCTATTACAAGTTTGCGATTGTTTGTGTTTAAAAATATCGGAAGTTTTACGGCGCGTTTGCCTGTTTTGGAAGCAAAATAAACGTAAAGTGCCGCGAAACCCAAAGCGGCAATAAAAGCCATCAACAAAAAGACTTTTACGAGTTTCCTTAACATTTAGATATTTTCCCAAACAAATAAGATTAGGAATTGGAATTACTTACCGAAGCTCCGTCGCTTTCCGATGTCGCATCACCTTTTATCATCTTCCAGCTTATGGGGTTTGTAAATGCAACCATATTATTCGCGGAATCCCGCACTTCTAAACGAACGTATCCGCTGTCTGAAACTCGAATTCGGTAAACTCCTTCGAATTCGCTTGAATCCAGCACAAATTCTTTTGCAATTTGCGCATTCGCGACCACGCGAACCAAGTATTGCGGTGAAAAACCGCTAAAGTTGTATTTGAATTCAATTATGTCGCCCGCTTTCTTTTCAACCGTATCACCAAGCATCGCACCTTCAACGGTTGTGAGTCCTAAACGCATTGAAGCATCTTTGGCGACATAAACGCGCCCGTTTACCAAACCTTCAAAAAGCGATTCTTTTGTTTTTTCCTTTGCGGCGATAAAAACGGTTGGCGTACCGGGAGGAATGTTAGTGCCCCATTTGCTTTCCTGGGCTGGTGATTCATGCGTATCGCTCGCGCCGATTGCGGTAATCTTCTTATAATTCAATATTGCTTCATCCCATTTTTGCAGCGCCTTTTCATCCATCGGATCCCAACCGGCGTTCCAAACTTCCACAACTTGAAACGGCTGCCATTGTCCGAACGTGTAAGTGCAGCCGGCACATTCCATAAACGGGTGGTTGATTCCTACCATTGCGTTTTTTGTTTTTGCCGCTTCGGTAAGTATTTTCGCACTTCCCGGGTCATTTGGCTTCATACGAAAATCCATCCAATCACCTTTCTTTAACCCCCATGCATTTATGTGCGCGCCGTAAGTTGTTATTTCTTCACCGTTTAAAACAAGCAATTCAGGATGTGCGACGGCTTGTGTTTCGAGATCAGCCTGATGTGAATAAGTGTTGTGATCGGTTACGGTGATGAAATCCAAATCGCGCGCCGCCGCCGCATCCACTATGCCTTTTACTGACCAATATCCGTCACTGTGAAAACTGTGTGTATGCAAATCTCCGCGGTACCATGTATATTCGCCCGTCTTTTGCGGCTCGGTTTTTTCAAGCGGTTCAACCGAAAACTTCCGCGCGTTTTCTTCATCAAACTGCTTCTTTGCTTCGGCATCAATCTTGTTAAATTCAATTTTTATTTTTACGTATAGTCCGCTTCCAACCGCCGCTTTACCTAAGATTACGCGCCATTTGCCGGCTGGAAGTTTACCGGGTGCGTATCCGTGCGTGGCTGAATCTTCAGAAATAAAAATTGAATCGCGAATTGAACCGCTCCAACCGCGAAAGCCCTTTTGATCGTTATCTGCGCCGGAAAAAGTCGGGTCAAACAAACCGAAATCAACCTTATTTTTTCCGTTGTTTTTGTCATATTCAACTCTCAAAGAAAAACTTCTTGTGTTGTTCGGCACATCAAACGGAACGTATGAATATGGCAACGCGCTGGGGTCAGTTTGTGCCACCCAAACAACTTCTTCATAACCGTTTGAATCGGAATTTTTCTTACTGCACCCGAAAAATAAAAGAAAAACCGTTACCGCCAGCAAAAGTAGGTATTTAAGATAAATGGTTGGTTTCATAAATAAACTCCGAAAAATGAACGCCGCGTAATATTTGATGCGCGCCACGTTACCATTCGGCGCACCTAAATCTTTTCCGCTTTTATATTTGATTCTATAAGAACTTAAAAAAAATGACCGCAGAACTCAAGCTCCTGCGGTCATCATCAACACGATTTTTCTAAATCTAGTTTATCAGCCTGCGATCTATCACTTCAGAATGTGTTCTGCCATTGCGGCTCGAAGTAATTCTATATGTCACACGATATTTTCTGCCGTTTTCCCAAACTGTGGCATATTCGAAACGAGATTGTGAATTCCTGTTTCGAAATTTAGCGTTTCGAAACGGGGCACGCAATTCTTGACGATTGATAAGTTTTGAAGTCGTGCGTCCGTTACGCAATGTCTTTATTTGATAAGTTTCAATATAGGGTTTGCCGTTTATCCAAACCGTTTCTGTTTCAGAGCGAACTGAATACGAATTCGTGATGCGTTTTGACGAATTATCTCGATTGTTTCGCCAGTTGTTTTCGGAATATCTCGAATCATCTTTGCTAAATTTTTCGTTCCGAGCAATTTTTGAATCACCTGAATTAACATTTGATTTTGGAGAAAGTATTGATGCAGGTGTTCTTTTTGCAGAACGTTCAATAGAACTGCCTTGTGCGTGGGAAGAAACTACAGCAAATGCTGCAATAATGAATGTTGCCGGTATAGATTTTCTCATTTTCTTGTCTCCTTTTTTCAAACACGCTTTTGCGTTATTGACGAAAGTTAAGACGCAAGAAATTACAAATCAATTTCCACGGTTTTTGCAAACGAATGCAAAGATTTGTAAGCCGAACGCGCCGCTTTTAACTGTTCATTTAAACAAAAAAACGCGAAAGCAAATATGCTTCGCGTTTGTTTGTAAAATGGTTAAGTTTCGTTCTTAAACGTTAAGTTTCTTTATTACGGCATCCGCAAATTCCTGTGTAGATGCATTCCCGCCAAGATCACGCGTGCGAACTTCTCCGTCACGAAATACGTCTAAAATCGCGTTTTCCATCCTTTCGGCAGCATCCATTTCATCTATGTGCTTTAGCATCATTACGGCTGAAAGCATTATTGCCGTTGGGTTGGCAATTCCCTGCCCTGCGATGTCGGGCGCGGAACCGTGCACGGCTTCAAACGTTGCGCCTTCTTCACCAATATTTGCACCGGGCGCGAGTCCTAGACCGCCTATCAAACCGGCGCAAAGATCTGAAACTATATCACCGTATAGATTTTCCATCACAATTATATCGAATTGTTCCGGACGCATTACAAGCTGCATACAGGCATTATCGATAATTTTGTCATCGGCTTCTATTGAAGCATAATCTTTCGAAACATTGTTAAAGCATTCCAAAAATAACCCGTCTGAAAGCTTCATAATGTTTGCTTTGTGCATCGCGGTTACCTTGTTTCTGCCTTCACGTTGTGCAAATTCGAAAGCGTATTTGCAAATGCGCGTCGAAGCTTTTTCGGTAATAATTTTCAGTGATTCCACAACACCCGGAACAACAACGTGCTCTAACCCTGCATAAAGACTTTCGGTATTTTCACGCATCACCACCAAATCAAGTTCCGGATAGCGGCATTCCACGTTTGGAAGCGCCTTGATTGGGCGAACATTTGCATAAAGATCAAGTGCTTTGCGCAAACCCACATTTACCGAGGTAAAACCTTTGCCAACCGGTGTTGTCATTGGTCCCTTCAGCGCAACTTTGTTCTTTTTAATTGAATTTATAAGTTCATCGGGCAAAGTTGAACCAAATTTTTCCAAAGCTTGGGCGCCACCATATTGCGTTTCCCATTCGATTTCAACACCCGTTGCCTCAATCACGCGTACGGTTGCGGAAACTATCTCGGGTCCTATTCCATCGCCCGGAATCAAAGTAATTGTATGTTTCATATTTTTTTTACTGCGAAAAACCTATGCCTAATCTGAATCAATAAACCAAATACGTTAATGAAATATAAAAAGATACCGTGTTTTGGTAAGATTTTTACTTGTTCAAATTTACAATGTATTTATATATCAAACAAACAATAACAAACTTCTAAAATGACTAAAACTTTGATAATCGGCGGTGGCGTTATTGGCTTGGCAATAGCCCGCGAATTACACAAACGCGGCGAGCGCGAAATTACCATATTTGAAAAACATAAGGTGGGTTCGGGAGCTTCTCAAGCGGCTGCCGGAATGCTTGCGCCACAAGCCGAAACAAATGCCGCAGATGATTTCTTTCGGTTCTGCGAAACCGGAAACCGTTTTTATGATTCGTTCGCGAGAGAGCTTGAAAGCGAAACCGGCTTAAATATTGGGTTGGATAGCACCGGGACGCTTTATTTGGCTTTTACGCGACACGATATGGGCGAAATCGAAGCACGTTTTGAATGGCAAAATGATGCCGGACTTGATGTTGAAATGCTCAGTGCGCGTGAAACACACAAACGCGAACCGTTTGTATCGCCACATTCGGTAGCCGCACTCCATTTTCCCAACGATCGCCAAGTTGATAACCGTAAACTGGTTTTTGCGCTTCAGGAATATTGCATTCGAAACGGCATTGCTATTCACGAAAACACCGAAATAACGGCGATTGAAACTGCGAATGGAATTTCAGTGCGTGGTGCCGCATTAAAGGTTTTTGAAGCTGATCGGCTAATAATTGCGAATGGCGCCTGGGGTTCAGGATTAAATATAAACGGCTCATCGCCGAAATTCGAACGGCTTCGACCCGTTCGCGGACAACTTTTGAAATTTCATACGGCGAAAAGACTTTTCGAACACGTAATATACAGTCCGCGCGGATACATCGTGCCAAGAGCTTCCGGCGCAATTCTTTGTGGCGCCACCGTAGAAGAAGTGGGTTTTTCAACCGAAGGCTTGGAAACGGGGGAAGAATCTGTAAAGGAAACAACCTTCGAAATTGCTCCCGGCATTGCAAACTTGGCATTGGATGAAGTGCGCGTGGGCTTCCGCCCGATTACCGATGACGGCTTGCCACTAATCGGTGCAGTTCCGGGTTGCGAAAATACTTACGTCGCTGCGGGACACTATCGTAACGGTATATTGCTCGCACCGGTGACAGCAAATCTCTTGGTTGATAAAATTGTTGCGGATATTCAAAGCGAATTCTTGACGCTTTGCGCCCCAAATCGAGCATCAAATAACAAGACAAATGAATAGATTTATTTTATCGATAATTTTAATTTTTACTGCAAGCGGCTTCGTATTTTCTCAAGCGGGCAGAAATACGGACAGCGGTGGTTCATCCAATTCGTCCGGCGCAACAAACCAACTTTCGCCGGAGGAGCTATTCTTAAAGGCGAATCACTATTTAAACAATAAAATTTCCGAATTTGAAACAAAGAAAATTCCGTATAGTGACCGCCTGCATCAACAAGTTATTGATGAACAAAAGCAACTGGCTGCAAAATACGCAGCCGAACTTCGCGCACGTGATGGTATTTCCGGAACTGATTATTATTATTTGGGAAGGCTCGATTGGCTTGCGACAAATGCAGATGCCGCTGCTGAAGATTTCAGAAAATTTCTTTCAACTGGCGCAGGAACCGATCAAGATAAACAAATTGCGCGTTCGGTTGTTGTTGTAATCGCCGGAAATGCGGATGATTTTGCAACCGCTGAAAGTTTTCTTTCGCTTTATTATGCTAACCAACCGATGCGCGATACGGAAATCGCAAAAATGGAGAAACAACTTGCCTTCAGCTACCGCCGAGCCAAGAATCTACCGCTTGCGACAAAGCACGCCGATGCCTGTTTTTTGGCGACCCAACGACTGTTGGCAACCGAAAAATCGGCGGCACTTGCACTTAGCCAATTGCAGGATGCGGGAATCACGGCATTTGAAATCTATCGCGATTCCGGAAATAGTTCGATGGCTGAAAAGCAACTTGATACGCTTCGCACCTTTGCAATCAAAGAACAATCACACGGCGTCTATCTTTCGGCGGTGGATACAAAACTGGAATATTTGATTGAAACAAACCGAAAACCCGAAATGAAGACGCTTTTTAAAAGCGAATATAATGAAATTGCAAAGAATTTTGAAAACGCAAACCAGCAAGATTACATTCGCAGAAAGTTTCGACAACGCGAAAAACATCTTTCGTTGTTGGGCGAGCCCGCGATTGAACTAGTTTCTATTGAAAAATGGATGCCGGGCGCGCCAAAAACTTTGGCTAGTTTGCGTGGTAAGGTTATATTGCTTGATTTTTGGGCAACTTGGTGCGGTCCGTGCATAGAAGCTTTTCCGAATCTTCGTGAATGGAATAAGGAATATAAGGCTGAGGGCTTGGAAATTATAGGGCTCACAAGATTGTATGGCGAGGCGGAAGGTGAAACAGTTGGAAAAAATGATGAATTGACGTATCTTCAAAAGTACAAAAAAGAAGAAGATTTACCGTATGACTTTGCCGTTGCACTTGGACAAGAAAACCAGATTAATTATGGGGCTACGGCGATTCCAACCGCGGTTTTAGTTGATAGAAATGGAATTATCAGATATATAAGAACCGGCTCAAGCGAAAAACGATTGGAAGAAATTCATCGGATGATAAAGGTACTCTTGGCGGAAAAATAAATGGAAGCAATCCAAAAAAAATCAAAAACGCAAAATTTTTATGACAAGATTGCTGAAGTTCATCATCTATCGCACCATATAAACGGTTATAAACGCTCAGTTGCGAAGGTGTTGAGAAATCTAAATCTTGAAGTTACTCCGGAATCAACAATTCTGGATGCCGGAATGGGCACGGGCGTAATTACGCAGGCTCTTTACTTCGCAGGGCTCAAACCGAAACAAGTTATAGGCGTTGATCTTTCTCATAATTCGCTGCGGGTGGCGCAACATGAATTTGACCGAAACAATGAAACGCCAGCCGAAAAAATTAGCACCGTACAAGGCAACGTTTTATCGCTACCGCTTGCAGACGAATCAGTTGATTTGATTTTGACGTGTGGCGTGCTTGAATACGTGCCTCTTAAAGACGGCTTGAGTGAACTGGCACGTGTGTTAAAACCGGGCGGAAGAGTGGTGTTGATTCCGATTAAGCCTTCGTTTGTGGGTGCAGTGTTGAAGTTATTGTATAAGTTCAATATCCATACCGTTGAAAACGTTATAAACGCTTCTCGGAAGTATTTTGAAATAGACGGTAAATATAAGTTCCCGATTACCGATCCAATCGGTTGGTCAAAATTCGTGATTGTTCTGAAAAAGAAGGCTTAATGAATCGTTCAGAACAGTTTCCCTTAATCGTCGCACATCGTGGAGCTTCAGGTGACGCGCCCGAAAACACTATCGCCGCATTTCGTTTGGCGCGAGAGGTTGGTGCTGAAGGAATTGAATTTGACGTAAGAATCTCTGCCGATAAGGTTCCGTTTGTTTTTCACGATTCCGATTTAAAACGTATTTGCAAGATTGATGCAAAATTTAACCGTTTGACGGCTGCAGAAATTTCAACGCTCGATGCCGGTAGTTGGTTTAAGCGCGGTTCGAAGAATTTTGCCGGCGAAAATGTTCCACGTTTTGACGATACACTTGATTTTTTATCGGATTATGAAGGTGTTATTTTTATTGAGATAAAAGGAAAACACGGGGAAATTGAAGAAACGGTTAAAGCTATTGCGCCGGTTATAAACAATTCGGCGCTAAAGCCCCAAATTATTGTTAAGAGTTTTAAATCCGAAGCAATTTCGCCGTTGCGCAAATACTGTCCGGATGTGAAAGTGGCGGGTTTATTCGCGCGTAAAATTATTCCGGTGTTAAATTCAAAGGCACGCTTGGTTGAACACGCTAAAGAGTTGGGTGTTGATGAACTTTCACTACATCATTCCCTTGCAAAACGAAGTTTGATGGCGCGTGCGAAAGCCGAAACTTTGCCCGTTGCGGTTTGGACCAACGACCGAAAACGTTTTGTGGCGCAAGCGGCAAAACTTGGAATTCGCTATATTTTGACAAACTACCCGGAAAAACTTTTAAAAAAACGCCGAAAGCTTTTCGGGTTTTGACTCGCCTTATAAATCGGCGTAAATCCGGCTTTAATAAGTCAGATACATAATATAATAACAAACAAGATTTATCGGAGAAGAAATGAAGTTTTACAACGACATACTGGAACTTGTGGGTAAAACCCCGCTCGTAAGAATAAACAAATTAGCTGAACAACAAAATATAAAAGCACGAATATTTGCAAAGATGGAAAGCTTAAACCCGGGTTATTCGGTGAAAGACCGAATCGGAATTTCCATGATTGAATATGCCGAAAAGGAAGGAACACTAAAGCCCGGGGGCACAATAATTGAAGCAACTTCAGGCAACACCGGAATCGGGTTGGCAATTGCTGCCGCCGTAAAGGGCTACAAAACCATTTTCGTTTTAACCGATAAGGTTTCTATCGAAAAAAACCGGTATTTAAAGGCACTTGGTTCGGATGTTGTGGTTTGCCCGGCAGCGGCTAAAACCGGTTCGCCGGATCATTACCTTGAAACCGCAAAAAGAATTGCCAAAGAAACGCCAAATTCTTTTTATCCAGATCAATACAGCCACCCGGCAAACCCGGCGGCACATTATCGCACAACGGGTCCGGAAATTTGGGAAGACACCGAAGGAAAAATTACGCACTTTGTTGCCGGAATCGGCACCGGCGGAACCATTAGCGGCACGGGAAGATTTCTAAAGGAAAAAAACCCGAACGTGAAAATCATAGGTGCTGATCCATACGGTTCAATCTTTAAGGGCTATAAAGAAACCGGACACGTAGCAGAAGCAACGCCATATTTGGTTGAAGGAATCGGGCAATGCGCGCCTACCGAAAATGCCGATATGAAGGTAATTGATGAAATCTTGAATATCACTGACAGGAATTCGTTTGAACTTGCAAGGCAACTCGGCAAAGTAGAAGGAATTTTTTGCGGTGGTTCGACCGGAACAAATTTTGCCGCGGCTCTTCAGGTTGCAAAAGATTTGGATGAAAACGGCGTTGTTGTTTTTATTGTTTGCGATACAGGCGAACATTACTTAACGAAGTTCCATTCCGACGAATGGATGAAAGAAAAACTTTTGCTAGAACCGCAGCGAATAACCGCGGGTTTGATTGCGGATACAAAATCAAACGGTTCGCCAACCGAATTGGTTTCAACCACTTCAAATGCAACCGTTGCCGAGGCATTGGAGATTATGGGTAAGAACGGCGTTACGCAAATTCCGGTGTTAGATGAGCGCATATCGGTAGGTTCATTGCGCGAGAGTTCAATTCTTACGAAACTGCTTGAAGACCGCACATTGATGGAAGCACGCGTGCAAGATGTTATGGATGAAGGTTTTCCGGTATTGGATGTTGACGCGAGCTTCGAAGAAATAAAGGAACAGTTAAGAAATTCGCCTGCCGTTTTAATTGAGGAATTCAAAAGAATTACAGATATTATCACGCGCTCCGATTTACTTGATGTGAATTCGTAACGGCAACGCAATCAATTTAATCTAGCAAATTTGTTAGAATTTCGTTGTCTTAACAGTAACCAAGATTTGACTTAAGATAACGAAATTCTTTTTTATGGAATTCCCGAAGCTAATAATAAATTCCGAAACCGAATTTTCACCGGAAAAGCCCATAACTTCAATCGGTCGAACGCCGGATAACGACATTTCATTTTCCGGCGACACAAATGTTTCGCGTTTTCACGCAGAAATCGAAAAACGCGGCGACGAGTATTGGATTATAGATCTCAACAGCTCAAATGGCACAACAGTTGACGGCGAAAAACTTACCGGCGAAATGCCGCTTGCCGATGGAGCCGTAATCTTGTTGGGCGGAACTTCACAACTGGAATTCTTGCGCACTCCAAAGGAAGATGAACCTAAAGAAGAAGAAGACGAACCGGAAAAGGAAAAAGAGGAAGAACATTCAGGCGAGGAAGCGGCAACACCCAAAAAACGCTCGAAAACGCCGATAATTATGCTAGTTGCCGCGATGGCGGTATCGCTTGCGTTGATCGTGGTTGTGGGCACCGCTTTGTTTTTCCTAACTCGTGAGAAGGCAAAGTGTAACGCCACCGCAACAATTGTAAAGCCAACTTTAGGTGAATCTATTAAAACAACTACGCAGATTGAGGTTAATTTTACAAATATCGAATGCGTTAAGAAGGTAAGTTACAGGGTTGAAAACGAAGAGTTTGCGTCGTCAACAGAAACACCGTTTTCTGCATCAATCGATCCCGAAAAATTTCCGCAATTTGCAGATGGACTAAACCGAAACCTAAAGGCGGTGCTTTTTGATGCAAACGGAACGGAAATAAGCGAATCACCGGATGTTGCGTTTTATGTTGAAACTATTGAAGTCAGCACGCCAACGCCTACGGAAACGCCCACCGGTACTCAACCACAAGGTGGCTCGTCGCAGCAAAACACGCAAAATGCGCCCGTTTCCGTGGGTGATACAATAACGATGTCAACAAACATCGTTAAGCAGTTTACGGGAAACAACCAATACAAATTCGATCAAAAGTTTTTGACAGAGGTTCAGCAACGAACCGCCGAATATGTTAGCGCCGGATATTTTGCGCGTGCTGCAAAATATCGTGACACCATCAATGTTTCATTTATTCGTGAAAATAGTCTCGATCCTCCGCTGGGATATCTGCTCGCAATGAGCCGTAGCAAATTTATTCCGAAAGCAGATGGAAACGGAGTTGGACTTTGGCAAATAAATCCGCAGCTTGTCAAAGCAAATGCATACGACGGATTGTGCGGAACCGAAACAATTGATGCCGCAGCGCAAAACTGTGCGGCAAAAGCTACCGCTCGTTATTTGAAAGATTTGGTTGTAAATGTATTTGGGGGCGACACAATTTACGGGGTGGCGGCATTCGGAATGACGCCAAGCGAAGCCGAGGCATGGAAAAATTCGCTTCCTGCAAATCGCGCGGATTTTTGGAACGTAATAAAATCAAATGAGCAGCGCCAACAAATTGTTAATTTTTTCGCGGCGGCGGCAGTTGCGGAAAATCCCCAGAAATTCGGTTTAAAACAAGATCGTCCGCTATCGGAACTTTATTCGGTGTTTATGAAGTAACAATGAAAATCTTTTTCGAACACAACGCAGACGATGGTTTTGAACGCATCGAATTTACCGGAGACAAGTTTTCGTTCGGGCGCGGTGGCGATGCGGATAGAAGATTTTCGGATGACGGACTTTCGCGACTTCACGCAACCGTTTACCGCGAAAACGGACATATTTGGGTTGTGGACGAAAATTCCACAAACGGTACAAAGGTAAACGGTGTAAAAGTTGAAGCAGGCGGTACGCCTTTGGATTCGGGTGATGAGATTGATATCGGAAACTTTACCCGCCTTAAAGTTAAATTTGAGGAAGAGAATGGGCAAGAAAAGCCGACGGAAAGCAACGCTGTAAAAGCTTCCGAAGCATCTGCGCACGAACCACCGAAGGCAAAAACTTCTATTCTCTTGCCGGTTGCAATCACTTTTATTGCGCTTTTTATAATCTTCGGCGCGGCTGGGCTTGTTGCTTACGCGCTGATGAATTCCGGCGCAGCCGTTGCGCAAGACGATGGCGATTCCGGCTTTGGTGATATTCCCGATTCGACCCCTGAAACAAGCGAAAATCAAAACTCCGCTTCGGAAGATCCTGCGCCTTCAAATTCCACTTCAACAAATATTGAAAATACGGTGTCCGAATCTCCGCTCACTGAGTCGCCCTCGGCGGAATCAAACGGCACTAGTGGCTATTCAACAGGTGGAAAGAAATATCAACAGATGTCCGATGCGGAAAAGAATGCGTATATAAAGGCGAAAGCGGAGCTGGTTGCGCGAATTATCGGAAACAAATCGGGTAGCACAATTCCGCCGGAAGCCGTTGCCCGAATTAGACAATATGTGGATTCTTATGCAAAAAGAATTCGCGCGCAGCCTACGGATACATGCGAAATGGGACGTTGGGTTTCAAGTGATCTTGGCTCGGTTTTAGGAAGGGCGCGGAAGAACGCGCCGTTTATAATACGCTCGTTTAATCAGAAAGGAATCGCACCGCAAATCGGGCTTTATCTAGCGTTCATTGAATCTGAACACTGTCCGTGTCTTCAAAGTCCCACGGGACCTCTCGGGCTGTTTCAGTTTACGCGCGCAACCGGTGCTGCACACGGGCTGGAAACCCGTGCGGGGGCATCAGTTTCAAACCCCGATCAACGCTGTGATCCGCGTGCAGCTTCGGATGCGGCAGCTTCGTATATGAAGACGCTGACAGGCAGAATCGGAACCGGACCAATAAGCGTGCCGCTTGCAATCGCCAGTTATAATAGTGGCGAAGGCGGATTGGGGAAAAATTTGCGTGTTGCACTTGAGGCAAACTCGGGCGCGGATAGAAGTTTTTGGACACTCGTTTCAAATGCAGATATGCTTGCGAAACAGTTTCAAAGCGAAAATATTAAATATGTTCCAAAGTATTTTGCCGCCGCGATTATTGGTGAAAACCCGCGTGATTTTGGAATAGATGCCGGCGCGCTTTCAACATATTCAAATTGATTTTGTGTATATGAAACAACTTTTGCTGAATTATACCAACCCCGAAGGCGATGAAGAAAAGATTCGCGTCAAAGGTAATTCGTTTGAAATCGGAAGACACACGGACAACGATTTTGCTCTGCCGTTTGATAAGCTTTCAAGAAAGCATTTGCGCATTACTTTTGACGGTACGGATTACTTTGCGGAAGATTTGGGTTCAAGCAACGGCACACGTTTAAACGATGAAGAATTAGTCGAACCCGAACTAATTAAAGATGGCGATAAGATAAATTTAGGTGGTGGCGTAACCCTTGATGTTTCAATGGATTACGGGGATGCAAACGAAGTCGAACCGGCTGTAGAAAGCGCGCCGGAACCTAAACCGGCGGCAGAACCCGAATCAAAAGTTCCGGAAAAGGCGGATGAAAAGGGCGGTTTTCCGATGTTTTTGATAATCGCACCAATCCTTTTGCTTCTGCTGCTTGGAGTAATTGGCGGAGGGTTGCTTTTTTATAAATTGAAATCCGGAGGCGGCGAACCGGCAAAAAATGAAGACGCCACACTCGGATTTGGCGATCAAAGCACGGGCGACGCGGGCGGCGATGACGTTGCCTCTGAAAATACACCTGAATCAACCTCGACGAACACGGGCACGAGCGCAGGTTCAAGCGGCACTTCTCAAACGCAACCAAGCGTTGCCGGAACTGATTCCTCAACAGACGTTTCCACAAGCGAAGCTCCCCCAATTGTAAGCGAATCGGCGCGCACTACGGAAAAATCGGCAATTAATTTTATGCGCCGAATTGCGGTAAACGATCCAAACCCCGTTTTAACTTCCAAACAGGTTGATTTGATTTCGGCAACCGCAGCAAAATTCAAAGGCTCCGGCGCACTTGCCACAAACATAAACGATGCGCGCAAAAATGCCGCCGAGATTAATTCAATCGCGCGCGCAAAAAATCTTAAACCGCAATTTCTTATGAACGCGGCACTTACGAAATTGGGTGGTGGAACGGGCAATGTTGTGGGTACTGCGACACAGATGGCGGATGTGCTGGACAAGCTGAATATACAAATCGGAAGTGAAATGGCTGATGATTCGCTTCTTGCAATTGCCGCATATAATCAGGGTGAAGCAGGTGATTTTCTACAAATGCGCTCGACATTGGAAAAATTAGCTACTGATAACCCCAGTGTAAGTTCGCGCCAGGTTCGAACTATTTGGTTTTTGAAGGACAAAGGCAAGATTACACCCACGGAATTTGATTTTGCGTTGCGCTTCTTGGCAATCGGTGCAATTACGCAAAATCCAAAGGCTTTCAGCGTCAATGCCGAGGCACTTAATTTGTGATTTCCGTTCAAGGCTTAGAATTACCGACGCGCGATTTACAAAACTTCCGTCAGTTGTTTTTTTCGGCAGATTTGGTGTCTGATTCAAAATGCTTTTCCGGATGTTGTTTTACTTTTAGAAAACCCAATCAAAGCAAGCGTAGCTGCCGCGTAATTGGTTATTTTTGAGTAAGATACATTGCGATAGTGTTTACTAATCGAATATAAGGAACTACTATTAAGCTTCTAATGTTATGAGCAAATTTCGGAAAATTGTCTGGAATGAGGGAATGTTGCTTACTCCGCATCACTTTCAGCAATGGGACAATTATTATGAAGAACTTATAAATGCACGTGTGCGTTCGGTGCGTCCGTTTGATTACGGAGTTTTAAATTTGCAGTTAAACCGTGAAGCTATTTCAAACGGGGAATTCCAAATAATTGCGTGCTATGCCGTGATGCCCGATGGGTTGATGATTAATTTGCCGGATACCGAAGCGGTGCCGGATCTTCGCCCAATCGGCGATCATTTTCATCCGGAACAAGAAACTTTAGGGGTTCATCTTGCGATTCCTGCAAAGAAAATAGGCGAAGCAAACTTTCAAGCCAACGGCGCACCCACAAACAGAAACATTAGATTTTTGCAGGAAGGTGCGCTCGTAAAAGATGAAACAAGTGGCACAAACGAACAGCCGATAGCATATGCGAAAAGTAATTTACGCGTGATTTTCGATGATGAACTTCGCGATGGCTTTACATCGTTAAAAATCGCCGAGCTTGAACGAACGCCAACCGGGCAACTTCGGATTTCCGAATCATTTATTCCGCCGCTATTAAAGTGCGCCGCAAATAACTGGGTTGTTAATATGCAACGCCAGCTTGTAGAAATTTTGATTTCAAAAAGTAGTTCGTTGGGCGAACAACGTCGACAAAAAAATGCGTCACTTGCAGATTTTACAACTTCTGAAGTAGCCGTATTTTGGCTTTTGCATACAATAAACGCCTCGATTCCTTCTATGTCGCATTATTTTCGTTCGCCACTTTTGCACCCCGAAACACTGTACTTGGAAATGGCGAGATTAGTTGGCGAACTTCTAACTTTTTCCGTTACAGATCATCCAAAGGACATCGTAAAATACGATCACGATGATTTGCGTTTTACATTTGCAAATCTTTCCACGCAATTAAAGGAATTGCTTGAAACGGTTATTCCGAGCAGATGTGTGCCGATACCGCTCGAAAAAACCCGTGAAACACTTTACGTTGGCAGAATTGAAGATGAACGCTTGTTTAAGGATGCAGGATTTTACTTGGCGGTAAACGCAAAAATTGCAGAATCAAAACTGATTGAATCAGTGCCGCGAATTATTAAAATCGGTTCGCGTGACGTTATCGATACAATAATCGGAAGTGCGCTTCCGGGCGTGGTGCTTTCACATTCAAATCCGCCGCCTGCGCCAATTCCCACACGTGTCGGTTTTCAATACTTTAAGCTGGATACGTTGGGTCCATATTGGGACGGAATAAAGGGGTCAAAGGTAATTTCGGTTTACGTGCCGGAAGAATTGCAAGATGAAAAGCTTGAAATGTACGCGGTAAAGGCGAGATAAAAACGTGGCAGAAAACAAACAAAAATCACAGGGCGATCTTGTAAGGTTTGCGGGTCCGATATTCGATTTAATCCTTCGGCTCAAAGCCGGAATTGTACAACCTTCCAACAATCTACGTCCGAAAATTGTCAGCATGCTCGATGATTTTGAACGTCGCGCGCACCGCTACCGATATAACGAAAAAATCGTTCGCGTTTCTAAGTTTGGACTTGCTGCATTCGTTGATGAAACGGTGCTTACAAACGAATTTCCATTAAAAGAAGAATGGGAAAAAAACGCACTTCAACTTGAATATTTTGGAGAACAACTGGCGGGAAACAAGTTCTTTGAAAAGCTTGAATCGATGCTGAAGCAGATAAACGTAACGGCGGATGCGGTAGAAATATATTACGTTTGTATGCTTTTGGGGTTTAAGGGGCGCTACGCCGTATATGAGCACGATAAACTTATTGCGATAATGCAAACCACTGCAAATGCACTAGTTAAGGTTGGAAAAATAGTTCCTACGGAGCTTTCGCCGCATTGGCTCGCTAACGATCAACCCGAACCCCCTAAGAAGCGTCGTATGCCGGTTTGGGCAAAAGTATCGGCATTTGGCGGTCTAGCATTTGCGATTGTTCTTTATTTGGTAATGTTTTTGCTTTCTTCGAATTTCTTAAAGGATGCACTGGATAAACTTTTGGTATAGCGATTGACCCGCAAATCGTTCGTCATTTGCGCCATAGAATATGCGTCAACTAAGTCAACTTAAATTCCTGTTCGGTTTCAGCAGCATAATGTCGATATACGGCATCGCCGGGTTAATTATTTGGTTTGGCGGCTCAAAAATCGATGGCGGCGGATATACATACCGAATTATCCTTATCGCATTGGTGCTTTTAACAATTCCGTTTGCCTTGGTTGGCAACTACTTTTTTTCTCGAAAAAAAGTAAAGGAAGACAAAAAAGAAGCCGAGAAAACTGAAGAAAAGAAAGAAGAAACAGCGGAAAAATCGAGTTCGGCTTCCGCCGGTTCGAGTGCCGATGTAGATAAAAGTGCTGCGGAAGTTGTGCAATTTTTGAAGGATTCAAAAATGGCAACAGCCGGAAAAGAAGCGCTCTATTCATTGCCCTGGTATTTGGTAGCCGGCGAAAGTAAAAGCGGCAAGACATCTATGATTTTGGGTTCAGGGTTAAGCTTTGAAACCTTGCCGAGCCAGCGAAGATCGGAACAACAAATCATTCGTCCCACAAGAAAAGTGGAATTTCAGGTAACCACCGATGCCGTTTTTGTTGACACGCCCGGGCGTATGCAAAACGAGGGCGAAGATGGCGAATGGGCTTCGTTGCTTGAATCGTTAAAGAAAACAAGACAAAAACGCCCGCTGGATGGGCTAATTCTTACAGTTGATACGCGAAAGCTTGTAAAAGCCGATGAACGTGAAATAGAGCAGCACGCGAAAACTATGCGCGACCGTTTAGATCAAATGGTGAAAGTTTTCAAGATGCGCTTTCCCGTTTATCTAATCTTTACGCATGCGGATTCAATCGAGGGCTTTGCCGATTCATTTTCAAACTCAAAAGCCGAAGGTGAAAAGCTGGTTTGGGGCTCGACAATTCCTCTGGAAGATTCAGATAATGCGCAGGCAATGTTTGACCCCGAATTTGAGCTCTTGCAAGATTCCGTTGTAAAGCGCCGCATTTTGCGCCTTTCTGCACCTTTCCCACCGAAACGACAGCTTAGAATTTTTAATTTTCCGCTTCATTTTGCCGCTGCGCGAAGAAAACTCGGAACGTTTACAACAACACTTTTTAGACCGAACCCCTTTAGCGAAAGTCCGTTTTTGCGGGGTTTTTATCTGACATCGGTACTTGAAAACAAAAAATCGGCTCGCGGCGGCGAAACAGTTGAACGGACTTATTTTACAAAAAAATTGACTCGCGATGTTGTTTTGCGTGACAAGGAACTGGTTGCAACTTTTCAAGAACAACGCCAACGCCCGCCCATCTTTAGCTGGTTGTTTACCCTCTTTGCGGGCTTTTTGACGTTTATGTTTTTGGCGTTCTCTGCTCTTTCGCTCTACAACAACAAGGTAATGTTGGACGATGCGGTAGTAAAAGGCGATGCCGTTCTCACTATCGTTAGAGCCGATGCGGATAAGGATCCATTTGCGAAATCGGATAAAGACGTTCGCAATGAAATGGATACGCTTGAAAACTTTCGCAGAGTATTGGAAAAACTGGATAAAAACGAACGTGAAGGCGCGCCGATTTTTATGCGCTTCGGGTTGTATTCCGGTAACGACGTTCTTCGCCAAAGCCTGATGAACATATACTACAACGCTGTCGAAAAGAGGTTTAAGAAGCCGACGCTCGCGAAGTTGGAATCAGACTTAAAGACATTTAACAGCGGAAACACGGGCACGCTTACCGATGAACAGGAAGATGCGCTCGGAAATTATTACGATAAATTAAAGGTCTATTTAATGTGGACCGAAGAATTTAAGCAGTATGCGGAACCATCCGCTTTTACCGATGTGCTTGCGGATGATTGGGTTTCCCAATCACATCTGCCAGCGGAATACAAAGATGTCGCGCTTGCCCAATTAAATTTTTATTTCAAACAGGTTGACCGCGAAAAGAAATACGCCAGTGATACATCCGCGTTTAAGCGAATTCCGCAAGATAAGGGAATTGTTGCGCAGGCAAGACAAAAATTGCGCGTTTATCCGCAATATCTTCGTTATTTAAAGAGGGAAATTACAGAAGTTTCGAAGAAGGTAAGCCCAATAACGGCTGACACTATGCTAGCGGGCAGAAGCCAAGACACAATCGAAGGAACTTACACGGTTGCAGGTGCCTACACAATCGATGGCTACCGAAACTATATGAAGGAACGCATCGAAAATGCCAACGCGGAACTTAGCAAAGATGACTGGGTTATGGGCGAAAAAGGCAGCGAAGGTGCGGCAAAAACTTCGGAGCTCGGTGCAATGCGTGAGAAGTATTTCCGTGAATATACCGATCAATGGCGTGAGTTTGTTCGCAAAACAAACGTAAAATCGCTAAATCAGAATCAAGATTTGATGGATAAAATGCTTGCAGCCTTTTCATCTTCTGATTCGCCGATGAAGATTTATCTTGAAGAGCTTGCAAAACAGACAAACCTTTCTGCTGACCCTGAGCCGGAAGGGTGGATTGAATGGATCAAGAGCTTCTTTTCCAAAAAGAAAAAGGCGAATACGGGCGGCGACACGACCGTTGAGAACGAATTTCGTCCGCTGTTTGCCTATGTTGGTTCCGGAGAGGAACCGGGTACTGATAAGGTTTTGCCGATTGATAAGTATAGCGGAGAAATGAAATCGCTTTCCAATACTTTTTCGGGTCTTTCCGGCACGCAGCGCGGAAGAATTGCGGATGAATTTAAGAAAGAAGATGGTAAAACGTTTAGCGAATTAAAGAATTCCGAAAAGCGCGTTGGTTCAAGTTTGGAAGGTTTCAAAACGCCTGCCGGGCAAGAAATTTCGCGTTTGATGTTGCAACCTTACGACCAGATTCGCGCATTTTTCGGTTACGATGTTAAAAACAATCAACAAAAAGAATGGGCAGAAGTTGTGCTACCAAAGGCGCGGGAAATCGAAAATGGTTACCCGTTTGCGGGCGATGGCGAAGCTGATTTAGCCAAACTTACCGCGTTCTTAAACCCTGTGGATGGCACGCTTACAAAGTTCTATAAAGAAAATCTGGAAAAGAACTTTGATATGGTTGACGGTCGTTTGGTTCCCAAAGAAGGCGCACCAAAGTATAACCCGGCATTTATCGAATACTTAAATAACGCATTTAGATTGCGAACCGCACTTTTTGGAGAAAACGCGGCTCCGAGTTTCGAATATGATTTTGCATTGCAACCGGTTAAAGATGCGATTGTTGAAATAAGCATCGATGGACAAAAGATTAGCTCAACCGGAACTTCATCTGTAAAACTGAAATTCCCGGCTGCCACCGGTACTGAAACGGGTGTAGTAATTTCGGTTTCATCAAATTCGGCTCCGGTAACTACAACCGAAAGCACTAACGGCGGTGGTTCTGCAAATAATTCTAATTCCAGCGTCAGTAGTTCTGAAACAAGTTCGCCCGGTGGTTTGAGCCAGTTTATGCAAGACGCAAACGCACCGCTAAAATTCCCGGGAAGTTGGGGCTTGTTTAAGTTCTTTGATGCCGGCTCGCCAAAACCGGAAAACGGTGGGTACATTCTGACCCATTCGGTTGGCGGAACAACAATCACTTCGAAAGTTGTGCCGAATCGCGGAGATTTGTTTAATCGTGCGTTGTTTACATCGGTTCATGCGCCGGATTCGTTTCTTCAATAATTGATACATAAAAGCTTATGAATGAAGCAAAAACAAAATTAGATTTGGGCGATTTTGAAGGCGCGCAAAAAGCGGCGCTGGAAATGGTAAAAGCAAAGCCAACGGATATTACCGCACGAATTTTTCTGTTTGAACTTTCGCTGTTTTCCGGTGATTGGGAACGTGCGGAACGCCAGCTTGATGTAATTGGGCAGCAGGATATGAACGCGATGATCGGTTCGCAAATGTTCAAGGAGAATTTGGAGGCGGAACGCGCTCGCATTAAGCTATTTTCTGAGGCAAAAATTCCCGAGTGTTTAATGCAACCGCCGAATTATGTTGAAGGCTTACTTGCCGCAATTGAAGACATAACAAAAGAAAACTTTGGTTCCGCAAAAGAAATAATAGATCAGGTTGAAGAAAAGCGTCCCGCGTTTGTTTGCAAAATAAACGGAAAAGAATCAGGCGATTTTCGCGATTTCAACGATCCCACACTGTGCGTTTTTGAAGCAATAATAAAGGGTTCTTATTCATGGATTCCTTTTGAACAAGTAGAAAAGGTCAATTTTGAACCCATAAAATCACTTCGTGATAATTTTTGGCGACAAGCGGAAGTAACTTTGGTAAATGGTACGCAAGGAGAGATGTTCTTACCTGCAATTTATGTCGAGTCATTCAAAAGCACAGAAGGCGCCATTCGCATGGGTAAAGCAACCGAATGGCGCGATGCTGGCGAACTCTATATAGGTGAAGGTATGCGCATTTATCAAATCGAAGACGGGCATATACCGATTATTGAAATCGAAACTATTGAATTTACGCACGAATCAGAAAACTAACACTTATTACGAGTTTATTGATATAACATTAACAATCTTGGTAAGCTTATCTTAAATTATGGCTGAAGAAAGCACTGAAAATCTGTTGTCAAAACCAGCGGTAATAGATTTTGACGCCCTGTTGAAACCTATTTCGGATGATTCGCCCGCGGGTGAAAGCGTTCGTTATTCAGGCGTGTACGATGAAATAAACGAAGCCAGGCGAGAAGATGATCCAATGGCAATCGGCGACGTTGGCGCAAGTCTAAAAACCGCCGATTACAATAAAGTAATTGAAATTTCCATTGCAGCGTTGGAAAATAAAACAAAAGATTTACAACTTGCAGCTTGGTTAACTGATGCGTTGGTAAGAGTTTACGGCTTTGTCGGGTTGCGTGATGGGCTTAAACTTCTTTCCGATTTACAGACAAATTTTTGGGATGCACTTTACCCGGAAATTGACGAAGGTGACGAAGAGGCGCGTGCCAATGCCCTCGCATGGGTAGCAAACGAAACTTCGTTCAGTGTCAAATATGCGCCAATCACATCCGCCGGATTCGGCTATGTTGGGTTTGAAGATTCGGTACGGTTTGATATTCCGGAAAACCTTGACGCACTTGACGAAAGTGAACGCAAGAAATTTCAAGCATTAAAGAAACAGGCGGAAAATGAAAATCGCGTCTTGGCATCAGATTGGAAAAAAGCTTTGGCTCAATCCAAACGAGCTTTTTACGAAGAACTCGACGTTGCAATTGAAGAATGCAAAGCGGGCTTAAAAGAGCTTGACGATGTGGTTGAAGCAAATTTTGATCCAAGGCAGGCACCGAGTTTAAACGTATTAAGAGATCAACTTGAAACAATTCAATCTGAAACGAACAAGCTTTTAAAGCAAAGGCGAATCGAAGAACCGGATCCGGCTGATCTTTTGAATGAAGTCGAAGAAGAAAACTCGACGCCGGGTGCAAACAGTGAAAAGGTAAAAGCTACAAGCGGTGCGATTCAAAATCGGGCGGATGCACTGCGAAGGCTTGCTGAATTAGCGGTGTTTTTCAAACAAACAGAGCCACACAGCCCGGTTTCGTATTTGATTGACCGCGCCGTTAAATGGGGCAATATGCCGTTAGACAGGTGGTTGGAAGATGTTGTAAAAGATCAGGGCATTTTGGGGCAAATCCGACAAACGCTCGGTTTTAATACCGGAAGCGCAACTGCCGGAGAGCAAACGAATGAAGGTTTTACCAGCCCGGAATCCGGATCGACATCCGGCGATGGTGGCGGCTTTCAACCGCTTCAATAGAGGTTTTTATACTATACACGGGTCTTGATGTTATTAGGTAAGAAATTTAAGGAGAGAAACAATGGCAAAGAAAGAAAGTTTGCAGCACAAACTTGATAGAGTGCGTCCACCAAGAATTCAAATCACATACGATGTTGAAGTTGGCGGCGCCATAGAATTAAAGGAGCTGCCGTTTGTAATAGGTGTAATGGGCGATTTCGTCGGAAAACCGGAGGAACCGCTTCCGGCGCTGAAAGATCGTAAGTTTGTTGAAATCGATCCGGATAACTTTAACCAGGTTCTATCCGGCATGAATCCACGACTTGCCTATACCATCGAAAATAAACTACAAGATGATGGCAGCAAAATGGGAATAGAACTCACCTTTAAGGATATTGAAGATTTTGACCCTGATAATATCGTTCAGCAGGTTGAACCGCTTCGCAAGCTTGTTGAAGCCCGGCAGAAACTCGCCGATCTTCGTTCCAAGATGGACGGAAACGAAAAACTTGAAACAATGCTTGAAGAAATAATCGCAGATTCCGACAAACAGAAGGAACTTAGTGATTCACTTGGCGTTTCAGGCGACGAGGGTGATAAGGAGGAATAATAATGGCTAAAGAAAAAGAACAAGCAGCCCCCCAAGCTGAAGAACAAGTTGAAGAAATCGGCTTGCTGGATCAAATTCTTACGGATGGACGCCTGGCGCGCGATGAATTTCAAAAAGAACGTGCCAAGGATATGATTGGCGAATTTGTTTCGCAGGTTATGAACGGCGAAATTACCATGTCAAAAAACATGGATGCCACCATCAATGCCCGCATAGCAGAAATTGACCGCCTTGTTTCGGCGCAAATGAATGAAATAATGCACCATGAGGATTTTCAAAAGCTTGAAGGTTCTTGGCGTGGCTTGCACCAATTGGTATCAAATTCTTTGACCGGTTCAATGCTTAAGATTCGCGTTATGCCGGCAACAAAGAAAGATCTTCTTAAAGATTTTGAACGCGCTCTTGAATTTGACCAATCCGCATATTTCAAGAAGATTTATGAAGAAGAATACGGTCAATTTGGTGGCGCACCATTTGGTGCGATTATTGGAGATTTCGATTTTGGAAATCATCCGCAAGATTTGGCTTTGCTTGAAAATTTGGCATCTGTTTCCGCTGCGGCGCATGCACCGTTTTTGAGTGCCGCATCACCCGATTTATTTGGCTGGAACGAATTTACGGAAATGTCGGGCGTTCGCGATGTTGCAAAAATTTTCGACCGTGCTGAATTTATGAAATGGCGAAGCTTCCGTGAATCAGAAGATTCACGTTATGTTGGGCTCACACTTCCGCGAACATTAGGCAGAATTCCATACGGTGCCGCTACAAGACCAACGGAATCGTTTATGTTTGAAGAAGACGTTGACGGCACGGATCATTCGAAGTATCTATGGTCAAATGCCGCGTATGCTTTGGGAACACGTCTTACGGAAGCATTTTCGATGTACGGCTGGTGCGTTGCAATTCGCGGCGTTGAAGGCGGTGGGCTCGTAGAAGGTTTGCCAACGCATACTTTTGAAACCGATGAAGGCGAAGTTGCAATGAAGTGTCCAACCGAAATCGCAATTACTGACAGACGTGAAAAAGAATTTGCCGATAATGGCTTTATTCCCCTCGTTCACTGTAAAAATACCGATTATGCTGCGTTTTTTGCAACTCAATCGGCAAACAAGGCGAAAAAGTATGATGATGATGCAGCAAATGCAAATGCGAGACTTTCTTCGCAACTTCAATATATTTTCGCCGTTTCGCGTTTTGCGCATTATCTAAAAGCGATGATGCGAGACAAAATAGGTTCATTTATGTCGCGCGAAGAAGCACAAAACTTCTTAAATCGCTGGATTCAAAACTATGTTTTGGATAGCGATACGGGCTCACAGCGTGAAAAAGCCGAGCGCCCGTTACGAGATGCTAGAGTGGAAGTTGTTGAAGTGCCCGGTAAACCCGGTGCGTATCGTGCGGTAGCATTTCTAAAACCGCACTTTCAACTCGATGAATTGGCAGTATCATTACGGCTGGTTGCCGATCTTCCGGCGCCTGCTAAATAATTAATTTAACGGAAAATAATTTTGCCGCTGTTTAGCAAAATTATTTCCAATACGCGTCTTTACGATGAAGCACAAACAAAACGGCAAAGCCGAGAAGTTTAGCAAATTTTAATTTAGGCGCAAGGAGAAAAGAAATGGCAATTTTTATT
This sequence comes from Pyrinomonadaceae bacterium, assembly GCA_047973305.1. GTDB lineage: Bacteria > Acidobacteriota > Blastocatellia > Pyrinomonadales > Pyrinomonadaceae > Aridibacter. The sequence continues at coordinate 25,918 of JBKEBT010000124.1, read as the reverse complement.
AAAATAGATGGTGTTGAAGGCGAATCTCAAAAAGCCGGTTTTGAAGGGCAAATGGAATCAGAAGCATTCAGTTTTGGAGTTTCGGCACCACATGCACCGGAAGGTTCCGGACATTCAGGCGGACAAATTCACGCACATGAAGCTCAGTTCGCTGTCGCTGAAGGAAGGCATTCGGTTGAGTTTTGGAAGAAAATCACAACCGGAACACATTTCCCGACAATGATTGTCAGCATGACAAAACAAACCGGTGATGGACAACAACAAGTTTGGAAGGAATATACATTTTCTTCGGTTTATGTAACATCAGTAAATTCAGCTGATTCTGCTGATGGTCCGTCACGTCAAAGTTTGAGCGTTGCTGCAGATGTGTTCAAAGTTGATTACAAAGCACAAGATGCTTCTGGTGCATTGAAATCAGTTGGAAGCACAGAATACAACATCCGAAAAGCACAAACCGCATAAGCGGCTTTACGCTTGGAGTTTTTGGGAAACTAACCGCGTGCAACTATGCACCGGTTGGTTTCTGTTTTCATAGGGTATAATAGAAAATTGCGGGAAAAGGATATTAAAATTACACCTTCAATTGTCGATCGGCTGATCGACCTCGAACCCGAATACACTTCAGAAATTTCAAAATCCTCATCACAAGATTTAAAAGAACTAAAACAATCTGTTAGGCGCGATATTGAATGGCTTCTAAATTCGCGACATCCGTTTAAAGACCTTCCCGAAGGTTTGGTAGAATTGCGCTCTTCGTTGGCGCTTTACGGAATTCCAGATTTTACGGGGAAAAGTTCGAAAGATCCGAACAATCGAAATCGGCTTTTGCAAGATATCGAAGACGCTGTAAGAATTTTCGAACCGCGTTTGGTTGATGTTAAGGTTATATTTGAAGAAACAGATATGGTTAAGCGTGGCGTAAGTTTTAAGATTGAAGCACTGCTGCGCGTTGAGCCAACTCCTGAACCGGTCGTGTTTGATACAGTGTTGACAGTGGGTACGAGCCAGTTTGAAGTTGAAGACAAGAGCTAATTTTTATCGGCTGATTTTATGCGTGACGAACTTCTAGATTATTACGAACGCGAACTGATTTTTCTCAGAAGAATGGGTGGCGATTTCGCAAAACGTTATCCCAAAATTGCCGCGCGGCTTCAAATTGACGAAGAGAAAATAGAAGATCCGCACGTTGAACGAATGATTGAGGCATTCGCTTTTCTTGCGGGTCGTGTGCGCCTGAAGCTTGATGATGAGTTGCCGGAAATAAGTGAATCGTTTCTCAACGTAATTTACCCACACTACCTTGCGCCAATTCCTTCGATGGCAATCGCCGATTTTATTCCGGGTTCACCAAATACAAAATTGACGTCTGCACAAACCGTTGCACGCGGTTCCTCAATTTATTCTCGCCCAATTGATGGCTCGCCGTGCAGATTTTCCACTTGTTATGACACGCAGCTGGTGCCAATCGAAATACTTTCGGCTGAGCTTGAATCGCTCGCGCCCCCAAATGCGCAAGGTAAACTCGCGGATTGTCAACTTCGGATAAAAATGCGCGGTTTTGGCGGTGCCAGATTATCTGAAATTATTGATACGGATACAGAAAAACCTCTAAAACACCTTCGGTTCTTTATAAACGGTGATTCACAACTTGCCTTTCCGCTTTATCAGTTGATTTTTAACAATGTATCCGCGGTTGAATTGGAACCGCAGGATAACCCTTTGGAAGATGCGGGCGCGTACACGATGACAAATTTCCAGCTTGTTCAGCCTGACCCGATTGTTTTTACGCCTGATGTAATAAAACAGGTCGGCTTTGAAGAAAATGAAGCAGCGCTACCTTTTACAAACCGTTCGTTTCCCGGCTATCGCTTGCTAACGGAATATTTTGCATTTCCGTATAAGTTTTTGTTTTTCGACGTTTTTGGATTTGATAAAGCGGCTGAACGGCACTTCGGAAGCAATTTTGATTTAGTTTTTCATATGAAAGATGTTGTTCCGCCACGGGCTCCAATCGAAAAAGAATCATTTTTGTTGAGCTGTTCGCCAATTGTAAATTTGTTCAAACGCACCGCCGACCCGATTTATCTGACGCAGCAAAAATACGAATATCAAGTGTTTCCCGATGTACATCATCAAAAAACCACGGAAATATATTCAATTGACGAAGTTTTCACTACCGACATTTTAACAAACACTACACGGGAATTTTCACCGTTTTATTCAGTAAAGCACGGTCTTGATGATGGAAGCAAAGATAAAGTGTTTTGGTATGCCACGCGTCATGATTCACAACGTGCGGATGATGACGGAACGGATTTGTTCATTACACTCGTTGATTTAGGCTTTAATCCGAAAGTTCCTGCAGAGGAAGTAATTACTGTTCGGTGTATGTGTACGAATCGCGATCTTCCGTTGCGGCTTCCCTTCGGCACAAAAGAAGGCGATTTTGAAATCGAAGGAACTGCAATGGTTTCAAGAATACGATGCCTTACAAAACCAACGGCTACGATTCGCCCCCAACGCGGCAAAGCAGCACAATGGCGCATAATTTCACATTTGAACTTAAATTATCTTTCAATGGTTGAAGGCGAAGATGGCGAACCGAAGAGCCTTCAAGAAATTTTGCAACTATACAATTTTAACGGTACCTCATCAATCCACAAGCAAATTTCGGGCATTACGGGAATAGAAAGCAAGAAAGTTGTTAGAAAAATTGGCAAACAAATTGGCGCGGGCTTTGTGAGGGGCATTGAAACAACGCTCGAATTTGATGAAGAACAATTTGTAGGAAGCGGCTTGTTTCTCTTTGCATCCGTGCTTGAACGCTTTTTCGGGCTTTATACATCGGTTAATTCCTTTAATCAGCTCGTGGTTAAAACCAAGCAACAAGAAGGAATTCTTAAGCGGTGGGCACCACGCACAGGAGATCGGGTTTTGGTTTAGCATTATGGTTAAGAAAAGGCTCGATCAAACCTTGTTTGATGAACCGGAACGTTTTGAATTCTTTCAGGCAATTCGGTTACTTGAAAAACTCTATTCGGATAAGGTGCCGATAGGTATTGGATCAACTCCGCGAAATGAACTTGTAAGGTTGCGCGGTAATCCTTCTCTCAGCTTCCCTGCCAGCCAGTTGAATAAACTGGAAACGGTTTATAACGAACGAACCAACGAAGAATCCATTCGCTTAACCATAAACTTTATGGGGATGATTGGAATCGTGGGCGTATTGCCAACGCACTATTCCGAACTGATTATCGAACGGGCGCGGTATAACGACACCACATTATGGGATTTTACTGATATTTTTACGCATCGCGCCGTGTCGCTTTTTTATAGGGCGTGGGAAAAATATCGGTTTCCGGTTCAATATGAACGAGGTAACGATAATTTCACATCGTATCTGTTCGATTTCGTAGGGCTTGGCACTGAAGGAATCCGCGGAAATATGGATTTGGATGACGAGGCTCTGCTTCCCTACGCGGGTCTGATTATTCAAAAGCCTCATTCATCTACCGCACTGTCACAAATTGTTACCGACTATTTTAGAACTAACGCAAAAATTCAACAGTTTTTCGGTCAATGGTTGGATTTAGATTCGGAGAGTATTTCAAGGCTCGGTAAGGCAAACAGCCAGCTTGGCGAAAGTTCGATTTTGGGAAGCCGTATTTGGGATCAGCAATCGAAGTTTCGGCTTGTGCTTGGCGCGATGTCTTTCAAGCAATTTGCCGCGTTTTTGCCAAACGGCAGCGCACACAATTCGCTACTTTCAATAATAAAACTAATGACCGGGTTGGAATTAGATTTTGATATACAGCTTGTTTTGAAGAAAGAAGAAGTGCCGGGTTGCGTTTTAACCACTCGCGCCCTAAGACGTCCGATGCTCGGCTTTACATCTTGGCTGAAATCGAAACCGTTTTCCGAGGATGACAGCCAGGTAATACTTCAAACCGTATAGCAATCGCTGGAGAAGAATTTATGAACGTGAATATGAAATCATTGGTAAGCCGTATGAATGACACTTGTAGAAGTGCTTTGGAAGGTGCGGCTGGTTTATGTCTTTCCCGAACGAATTACGATGTGGAAATTGAACACGTTCTTGCGAAATTGCTCGAACGTGACGACATTGATTTAAATAGAATTCTGCGACATTTTGAAGTAAATATTGATAGATTTTCAAAGGATGTTTCTAGTTCGCTTGACCGCCTAAAAACCGGCAACACGCGCACACCGGCATTGAGTGACAGACTTCCGCGCTGGTTTCAAGAAGCCTGGGTTATTGGTTCAATCGATTATGCCGCAGCGCGAATTCGTTCAGGGCACCTGTTGCTTGCGCTACTTTCAGATACGTCACTTGCACGAATTGCTCGCGACATCTCCCGTGAACTTGACCATATTTCGGTTGAAGCGCTTACAAAAGATTTTGATTCAATAACTGCAGATTCAGCTGAAAACATTGGGGCTTCGCAACTGGGCGATTCAACCGGCGTCACGGGTGGTGCAAATGTTGCTAGTGGTATCCCCGGCAAAACGCAAGCACTTGATCAATACACCGAAGATTTGACCGCAAAGGCGCGCGAAGGAAAAATTGACCCGATTCTCGGGCGCGATTTTGAAATCAGACAAATTGTTGACATCCTAACACGACGACGCCAAAACAACCCGATTCTTACCGGTGAAGCCGGCGTAGGAAAAACCGCGGTGGTTGAAGGTTTTGCACTTCGTATCGCACAGGGTGATGTACCGGAACCGCTCAGAAACGTTGCCGTTCGCACTCTTGATTTAGGCTTGTTGCAAGCGGGTGCGGGCGTTAAAGGCGAATTTGAAAACAGACTTAAGTCCGTAATTGACGAAGTCAAATCTTCGCCGCAGCCAATAATAATGTTCATTGATGAGGCTCACACAATGATTGGCGCGGGTGGAACCGCCGGTCAAAACGATGCAGCAAACCTTCTAAAACCGGCACTTGCGCGTGGCGAACTTAGAACCATCGCTGCTACTACTTGGGCTGAATATAAAAAATACTTTGAAAAAGACCCCGCTTTGGCACGTCGTTTCCAAGTTGTAAAAGTTGATGAACCGGACGAAGAACAAGCGATAGGTATGATGCGCGCAATTGCCGGGAAAATGGAAGAACACCACAATGTGCGAATTTTGGATGAGGCAATTGTGGACTGCGTAAAACTTTCACACCGTTATATTTCCGGCAGACAATTGCCGGATAAATCCGTAAGCGTGCTTGATACGGCTTGTGCAAAGGTCGCGCTTGGGCAGGGTGCAACGCCGGGTCCGGTTGAAGATCGAATCAGAAGAATCGATCATCTTGAACGCGAAATTAACTCGCTCGAACGTGAAGAAGTAACGGGCGCAAATCACACCGAAAGGCTTGCCGAACTTAAAACCGAAAAAGCCGCGCTTGAAGAACAATTGAACGGGCTAAAGGCGCAGTGGGAACAAGAAAAAACGCTTACGAGCAAAATTCGTGAAATTCGCGCAATGCTTGAGGCTACGCGAACGGAAACAACACCTGTTACAAATTCGGAAAATGGGGCAAACGCGGAAACCAAAGCCGCCGTCGCAACCGCTGAAGATAAATCATCAAGCGCTGATGGCACGGCGACTGCGACAGCTTCCGATTCTGACGAACCCAAAGACACAGAAGCGTTGAAGCACGAACTAAAAAATCTTAATGAAGAACTTACGCGCATACAAGGCGAAGAACCGTTGATGTCGCCCGTGGTCGATTCGCAAGCAATTGCAGAAATAATTTCGAGTTGGACAGGAATACCTGTTGGTAAGATGGTTGCGGATGAAATCAACCAAGTCTTAAACTTAGAAAACACGCTTGGCGAACGCGTTTTAGGACAAAATCACGCGCTTGCCGTAATCGCCGAAAGAATTAAAACATCCCGCGCCGGGCTTACTGACCCCAAACGCCCAATTGGTGTATTTATTCTTGTCGGCACATCGGGCGTAGGAAAAACAGAAACAGCGCTCGCACTTGCGGAAACTCTTTACGGCGGTGAAAGAAATTTGATTTCAATTAATATGAGCGAATACCAAGAAGCGCATACAGTTTCTAGCCTAAAAGGTTCGCCCCCCGGCTATGTCGGTTATGGTGAAGGCGGCGTTTTGACGGAAGCCGTTCGAAGAAAGCCATATTCAGTTGTGCTTTTGGATGAAGTGGAGAAGGCGCATCCTGATGTGATGGAACTTTTCTTCCAAGTGTTTGATAAGGGCACGCTTGAGGATGGCGAAGGCAGAGAAATTGATTTCAAAAATACGATTATTCTTCTAACATCGAACGTCGGAACCGATTTAATTATGTCACTTTGTTCCGATCCTGATACGCGTCCTGACCCTGATGGGCTCGAAGAAGCACTTCGCCCCGAACTTGTAAAATCGTTTAAGCCGGCACTCTTGGGAAGAATGGTAACGGTTCCATATTATCCGATTTCGGATGACATCTTGAAGAAAATTATCGAACTTCAACTTGGAAAAATTCAAAATCGAATTGAAACTAACCATGGAGCAAAATTTACCTGGGCGCCTGAAGTTATTGAAACCGTTGCTAAACGTTGTACGGATGTGGATAGCGGCGCACGAAATGTAATTAATATCTTAAACGGCACACTTCTTCCAGAAATGAGCGGCGAAGTACTTTCGCGTATGGCATCCGGCGAAGGAATTTCTACGGTTCACATTTCAAGCGGTGATGACGAAAAGTTTGTTTATGAAATAGTTTAAGCGTACTTTTTCAATTTACGCCAATTTCCATTCAAAAGTCCGAATTCTTTCTTGTTTATGAATTCGGACTTTTTGTTTCAAAGGCTTCTAATTCGCAAGTTTTTAAAAACTCCGCGTCTATTGGTTGCAGGCAACAATTAAAATAAATGCCGTTTGGGAAGCGCAAAGTATGGCTAAAGCAACACAAAGTAACAGATTGATGCGGATCGATACCCCGCTTGGCAAAGATTATCTATTGATAAATTCCGTGATTGGAAAAGAAACTATTTCCGAATTGTACGAATTTAAACTCGAGTTGTTTTATGATGAAGAAGATAACGACAACTTTAAGGTCACATTAATCGACCCCGCAAAGCTTCTAGGTCAAAATGTTTTGGTTTCAATGGAACAACCCGATGGCACTAAACGAAAATTCGCCGGAATTATAAATGAATTTAGCGAAATTGGCAGAAATCGCCAATTTACCACGTATAGCGCAAAACTGGTTCCTGATGTTTGGAAATTAACCCAAAATAGCGGATACAGAATTTTTCAGTATAAATCAGTTCCGGAAATTATCGCGATAATGCTCGAAGGGTTTGATTCAACCCAGCAACTTACGCGCGCATACAAACCCAGAACTTTTTGTGTGCAGTTTAATGAAAGTGACTTTGATTTTCTTTCAAGAATTATGGAAGAAGAAGGGATTTTCTTTTACTTTGATCATTCCTCCGGAAGAGAGCGGATAATAATTCGTGACGATTATACGAAACCGCAAGATATTGAAGGCGATGTGGATGTTCCCATTTTTAGCAAAGACAATGAATCAAAAACCGTTTGGGAACCTTCTGTTACCAGCTGGCAAACATCTCATAAGTTAATGACCGGAAAGGTCACAATGTGGGATTACAAGTTTCAGCTTCCGAAAAAGAAGCTGGATGCTTCTATGCAAAGCCGCTTCAACTTCGGTGGAAGCCACGATATGGAGCACTTTATCTACCCCGGCATATACGCAACAAATTATGACGGAAAAGATAGAACGGGTGGTGACCAAACTGCTGAACTCGATCAGTTATTTAAGGACAACAAAACTTATGCGCAAAATAGGATGATGGAACTTGATTCGCAAAAGAAGGTTGTTCAAGGCAGATCAGATTCCTGTTCGTTTACCGCCGGCTTTCGTTTTATCTTAAAAAACCATCCAACTCGCGAATTTAATGCACCATATATACTGCTTTCTTGCGAACATCGCTTATTCCAAACACCCGGATATTTTGCGGGTCAAGATATAGCGCAGGAATATTCGAATAGTTTCACTTGTATTCCTCACGGAGAAGGTCACCCAGAATTTCGTCCAACAAAAAAAACCACAAAACCAATGGCTTTGGGAACGCAAACTGCATTTGTGGTTGGTCCGGAAGATGAAGAAATTTATGTTGATGGTTATGGGCGCGTCCTGGTTCAATTTCATTGGGATCGTGACGGAGAAAATAAAGCCGGTTCTTCATGCTGGATTCGTGTTGCAAAAGATTTGGCGGGCAACAAATATGGATCTATGTTTATTCCGCGAATCGGGCAAGAAGTAATTGTAGATTTTATCGGTGGCGACCCAGATCAGCCGATTATTACGGGTTCGGTTTATAATCCGGATACCATGCCACATTACGAACTACCAAAATATAAAACGCTTTCTTACATCAAAACTCGCACATCGCCAGATGATGGAAAGGGGTTTAACGAACTTAGGTTTGAAGATAAACAAGGGAAGGAGCAAGTTTTTGTGCATTCGCAAAAGCGAGCGGATTTTCGCTTTAGAGGCTCGTTTTATGAAACCTGTGGTGGCAACCGGCAAGAACGCGTCGGCGTGCGCTCCGACAATAAACCGGGTGGTAACTTGGCGATTACGGTCGGCGGCAGCCACGATTTGCATGTTAAGGCAGATGAATTTATAGGTGTTGACGGCAAATTAAACGAGGGTGTGAAAGGCGATGTTGTTGAAGGGTACGATGGAAACCAGCAAACCGTTGTTAAAAGCAAGGTAGAAGTAAATGCGAAAGAGATTACCCTTGAAGGTTCGCAAAAAGTAACCCTAAAAGTTGGTTCAAGCTGCGTGATAGTTGATATGATGGGAATCACTATACAGGGTCCGATGGTGAAAATAAATTCAGGTGGCGCTGCTGCTCCTACAGGACCGGCTATTATTGACGCTCCTCTGGATGCCGAATCGGCGGATACCGGCGAACCGGGTTATCTTGATCGTCCAAGAAGAGGTGGCGGAAGGGGAAGAACTCGTCGCACGCTTAACGGACAACACGCACCAAGCGTAACAAGAAACGATGATGGATCATATTCGGTAGGCGGTGACAAGCTAAGGGTTGAAGGAAACGATGCATTTGTTGGCGAAGCACTTTCGGATCTTTCCACGCTATACAACACCCCCACCGGGAAACACACAATGGATAGCATAAACGCCGGAAGACACCCAACCACTATCCGCGAACTGCCGATGAATCAGGCACCCGGCGTAGGCGGCGGGCAAGCCACGCCGGTTGATGGTGATGCGGCGGCGGCGGATCCATCAAAAGGAAGTGGAACTGTGATTGAATATGCCCCAAACTATACGCCGCAATACACAAATCAAGATGGTGATTCGGTTGACGGCGTTCGTCCTGCGGTTCTTGGACATGAAATGATTCATGCCGATCATAGCAGCCAAGGAAACGACAAGTTCGGAAATTCGGAGCCGGCAGAACCAACAAGTAACGAGGAAGAATCTCAAACAATAGGGATTCACGGACACTCGAATGATTCGAATACCGAAAATGATCTTATAAGGGAGCTTGGCGGTGACTATCAGCGGGAAGACCATGACTTCACTGTTACATCAGATTAAAGATGGTTCGTTATTGTATTTTATTCGCGACAGTGGTGGTGGTTTTTGGCATATATTCAATTTCTTGCAATGGTAGCAAATTAATAAGGTTTGAAATGGACGATACACAAAATAATATTTCATCTAAAAACGTAAAATTGAAATCTAATGCAAAAGTTGAGGATGGCGTACTTACCGTTGATTACGAAATCAAAAACGAATCCGGCGTAACCATTTATCTACTTGACGAGATGATTGCATACCGTGACAGCAAACCGGTTATAGATCGTGACACCTCGTACGTTTTCTTGGAAGAACCGCGTACCTTGCGAATCGTAAGGGCAACGTTGCGACAACCAAAAGGAAAGCGAATTTATTCATTGGAAATTCCATATGCAAGACAGCTCCAACCCGGGGAAAAGCTAAACGGCACCGTGAAACTTAAAGCACCAATTAAAGAAAAAAGTCCGTTTTATCCGTTTCCGGAAAAAGAAAACGGAGAATCCGTGGATTGCAACGAGCTTCATTTAATTATCGGTTGGACTACCCCGATTGAGGGAACAAAGATTATGGAAGTAAACATTGGCGGTGAAAAGGTGTTTAGAATTCGTGGACGGTGGTACCAACAACTCGCCGAATCAGAAGAACGAATTGAAACAAAATTGATTCGTCATACGGATGATTTCGACCGTCAAATGCCGTTAGGTGCAAAGGAGCAATAGAATGCCACAGGGACCAGCAGCCAGAACAACAGACAATGTGGTACACCCCTTGCCACCGGTACTTTCGCCCGGACCCGGAAGCACAAATGTTCTTATTGGGTATTTACCCGCGTGGCGCGGAATTCCATTAGCCGCCGCTGCTGCATTGCAGGTAGCAAAAACTGTTTCCGATACAACCATAAAAGTTGCCGATGCGGCGGCAACTGCCGCAATGGGTACGCCCGGCGCACCGGCTGCAAAAGCTGCTGCTGAAGCTGCGAAATCTGCGGCACTCGCGGCAATGTCTAGCGCGATAACTTCTGCTTCAGGCGGTGCCGATATCCACTCCTGCACAACGCCACTTCCCGTTCCACCGCACGGTCCCGGTGTTGTGATTGATGGCTCTGCAACTGTGATGATAAACAACCTTCCGGCGTGCCGCTTGGGCGACACCATACTGGAAGCGATTGGACCTCCGAACAAAATTGTTAAAGGCGAAGTTACCGTAATAATCGGCGGTTGATTTGATGCGTAAAACATTCTTTTCGCTTTAAATACATAAAAAAGCCCGCACAAATTGTTCGGGCTAAAACGTTAAATCTTAGATTTTATTCAAGGATGCGTCATATCAACCGGCACAACCCATTCATCAAATTGTTCAGCCGTTAACAGTTCCAATTCAAGCGCAGATTCCTTTAAGCTAATTCCCAACTTGTGCGCATTCTTTGCAATTTTCGCGGCGTTATCGTACCCGATGTGCTGATTCAAAGCTGTTACAAGCATCAAAGATTCCGCCACATATTTATCGATTTGTGCAAGATTTAATTCGATTCCCTCAACACAAAATTCTACAAAACCGGCGCATGCATCATGTAACAAACGAACCGAATGCAGAAAGTTGTGAATCATTACCGGCTTAAAAACGTTTAGCTCAAAATTTCCTTGAGAACCCGCAAACCCAATTGCTGCATCATTTCCCAAAACCTGCGCCGCAACCATTGTCATCGCTTCAGATTGTGTAGGATTAACCTTTCCCGGCATTATCGAACTTCCCGGTTCATTTTCAGGCAACACAAGTTCGCCGATTCCGCAACGCGGACCCGAAGCCAACCAACGAATATCATTTGCGATTTTCATTAAGCTCGCCGCTAGCGTTTTCAGCGCGCCGGAAGCAAAAACGATTTCGTCATGCGCCGAAAGTGCCGCGAATTTATTTGGATGCGGAACAAATTCCAAGCCGGTGAGCTCTGCAATTTTTGCAGCCGCCATTTTAGAAAACTCAGGGTGCGTGTTTAACCCCGTACCAACCGCAGTTCCGCCGATTGCAAGCTCAAGTAGCCCTTTTGAAACATCACGCAAACGCGCAACATCTCTATCCAAAAGATTTGCCCACCCGCCAAATTCCTGTCCAACCGTAAGCGGCGTTGCATCCTGCAAATGTGTGCGACCGATTTTTACAATGTCTGCAAATTCCGTAGCTTTCGCATTGATTGCATCCCGCAACGCTTCTACACCCGGAATAAGTTTTGCGAGTTGCTCAGATGCAGCAATGTACATTGCCGTTGGGAAAGTATCGTTTGAACTTTGCGATTTATTCACGTCGTCGTTCGGGTGTACAGGCACTTTTGAACCCATAACGCCGCCCGCAATTTCAATCGCACGATTTGAAATCACTTCGTTCGCATTCATATTTGTTTGGGTTCCTGAACCGGTTTGCCAAACGCGCAACGGAAAATTTGCATCCAGCTTCCCTTCAATCACTTCATCCGCCGCTTGTGTTATTAGGTCGCGCTTGTCTTCTGAAAGCTTGCCTAGATCGGCATTCACAATCGCACATGCCTTTTTCAAAACGCCGAGCGCACGTATCATTTCGCGCGGCATTACATCAAAGCCGATGTTAAAATGATGCAAGCTTCGTTCGGTTTGCGCGCCCCAATAAACATTCGCCGGAACGGCAATTTCACCCATCGAATCAGTTTCTATTCTTGTGTTCATTAAGAAAATTCTGCCTCAAATGTTTGATCGAAGCAACCCTCGAAAGTGTTCCAATTTCGAGCCCAAAAACACGCGGAAGGCAAGAATCTCCCGAGCGTAATTCATTTAGTTTGTGAAAAATATCACCTTTATCCTGCATCAAGGATATACAAGAACTCCAAGAGTAGATGTTCCGGTTTTGGTTGTTGATGCACTTGTTTATACTTCTCAGTTAACGTAAACTACCTTTATCGACAGCGGCTAAAATTCGAACCAACACTTCCTAAATCCCTTTGCGCCTTTCAAAGGTTTCCCGAAAAGCACGTACAGTTTACGTGGCGGGTTCGATTTCTGGGACAAAAACAAAATCTATTTGTTTTTTGAGTTATGTCGAAATAACAAGACAATAAATGTGAGGTAAATTGTGATTACACCTAATGCAAAGAGAAGCGGCGTTTTAATTCAAGAATTTATCGATGAAGTTTTAGTCTATAATCTAGAAACTGACAAAGTTTACTGCTTAAACCATTCAATTACCGCCGTGTTTAATAGTTGCAACGGAGTTTCGAATTTAGATGAAATTCGCGCTTTGGTCTCAAAAGAGTTGAAAACTGAAGTTTCCACTGAATTCGTTCTGCTTTCACTAAACCAGCTGGCGGAATCCGGCTTACTTGAGGATTCTTCAGAGGTCGTTTCCTTTCTTACCACATCCAATTTGTCAAGACGTGAGCTTATAAGAAAAGCTGGTTTGGCAACTATGATTGCACTGCCCGTTATTTCGTTGCTTGTGGCACCCGAAGCTTCAAACGCTGCAAGTTGCACTTCATTTGGAAATTATTTTTCCGCGTGCAACATTCCCGCGGGACAATGTTGTACACCGCCTTACAATTGCAGTAGCGCAACAGGTCCGGGAACTTGTACGTATGTTTAATTCTTGTACATGATTATTTATTGAAAGCCGGAAATCGATCTCAACTGTTGAGATCGATTATGATTAGGGCATTCGTTGTTGATTAGAAAGCGGCGGTCTAAATGCAAGTTTAGTATTGTTTCGTAACTACGATTTTTATAGACGAAAAGAGGGTAGTTATGAGAACCCATTTCGCAATCTAAAAGTCTAAACCAATTTAGAATTTTCGCTATGGATTTAAGCAACATTTTTGATAAATTTTCGGATTATACAATGGTTCCGCGTGAAACATACATTCGAAACTTGGAATTGATTTCAGACGAAAACGTTCCGGATGGTGCGATTGTTGAATGTGGTGTGTGGAAAGGTGGAATGATTGCGGGAATTGCCAATCTGTTTGGAAATGATCGCAGCTATTATTTATTTGACAGCTTCGAAGGACTTCCTCCGGCTAAAGATATTGATGGCGCAGGTGCGTTGAGCTTTCAGGCAGACCCGCCCTCAGAAGCCAATATGTTCAACCTTGCAGCTGACCAAACCTTTGCAGAAAGTGCAATGAGTATTGCACTTGATGGCGATTTTTCTTCCGTTTCAATTGTGAAAGGGTGGTTTAAAGATTCAATCGCCGAAACCGTAATTGATAAGCCAATTGCAGTATTGCGATTAGATGCCGATTGGTATGATTCTACGCTAATATGTTTGGATTTATTGTTCCCCAAAATGGCAAATAACGGAATTTTAATAATCGATGATTATATAGTTTTGGATGGTTGCAGCCGGGCAGTTCACGATTATCTTTCTAAGAACCGAAGACCGGAAAAAATCAGACAATTTAACAACGATGTAATCTACATACAAAAAAGCGAGCCGTTTTGGAGAATTGAAGATTTTTTCGCTAACGAAGCATAGAATTATTAGCGCTCTTTTTCATCTCGATCGCGATTCGTTCTTTTAGGTGCATACGCGTAACCTCGCCGATTCCGGGCAAATAGTTATCCGGCAACGCCAACATTTTTTTGGTCATTTCAGTTAAACCGGCAAATCCATTCCGCGCCCCCGAATAGTTTGCACCGTGAATCCTATAATCCACCAAGCACTGTAAAACGAAAGCAAACTTATTATTGTCAAGAACGCGCGCAAAGTATTCAACATCTTCAATTAACATTCGTTCGTCAAAATATCCGGTATTGTCAAACACCTCTCGATGAATTAGCGTTGTTGAGGGCAGCATCAGAAATTTATCGAACACTTCAGTGGTAGGAAGAAAACAACACCCGAATTTTTCTGTAAACGTAATGTTGTCAGAAAATGGGCTCAATCTTTCGAAAAGAGAAACTTGTTCTAGCAATTCTCCTGAAGTTGTCGAAACTGTTTGGTAACTGCTTGTTATAAATTTTGCCTCAGGAAACCTGCGCATCGCTTGTATTTGCAGTTCCAGTTTATGTGGATACCAATGATCATCAACATCCATTAGTGCAATCCATTCAGATTTACAAGACGCCATTCCCCTGTTTCTTGCGGCAGAAATTCCTTGTTTGGCTTCACTTACAACTATCGCCCCCATATCACGCGCAATTTGTGCAGTTTTATCACTGCAATTGTTATCTACTACAACAATTTCATTCGCACAAACGCTCTGATTTCGAACATTTTCCAGTGCGGTTGCGATAAATTCTTCATTATTAAAACACGGTATAACAACTGAAATTGTTGGTGTTTTCACTATTTTTATTTCTGCCTCCCGGTGAATCACAAAATTCTAAAACTGCCGTAAAATTTGAGTCCACCAATTAAGCTAACAAGTTAATATAAAGCTAAACTACTATTAAACCTATCAAGTTTCTTATACCAATCTAAGTAAAGACTTCAAAAACTTTAAGAAAATGGCGTTAAATAACGTCGCAAAAAAGTAAAGCGTTAAACCGGTTCTCATCAAATAATCGCAGCTTAATTTCTTCTTTCC
This sequence comes from Pyrinomonadaceae bacterium, assembly GCA_047973305.1. GTDB lineage: Bacteria > Acidobacteriota > Blastocatellia > Pyrinomonadales > Pyrinomonadaceae > Aridibacter. The sequence continues at coordinate 10,775 of JBKEBT010000124.1, read as the reverse complement.
AATTTCAGCGAATTTCCAACATTTTACACATCTTTATTTTTTAATCGGTAATTCTAGATTGCTTGATCAAGCCGCGTGTGCGTTTGTGTTCGGAACAAAACATTTTTTAGAGATTTTCAAATAATCCTATAAAATAAATGTCCAAAAGAAGTTGTATCGGTAAGAACTATGCAAAGCGCAACGGATAAAGACGATTATAAAGGAATGGGAAATATCCAAAATCACATTCCGAGTTTAGCTTGGATTCCGAACTACAAAACAGCATGGTTAAAATATGATTCCATTGCAGGGTTAACAACTGCGGCTGTTGTAATTCCGCAGGCAATGGCTTATGCAACTATTGCCGGTTTGCCGGTTCAAGTTGGAATGTATGCGGCACTTTTTCCAATGATTGTTTACGCATTTCTTGGAACTTCTCGCGTGCTAAGCGTCAGCGTAACTTCAACAATTTCCATATTGGCTGCTTCGGCACTCGCTTCTGCAGTAGGCAATACTTCATCAAATCAGTATCTAACGGCTGCGGCAACACTCGCGTTGCTAACCGGCATTTTCTTAATTCTTGGCGGCGTGTTTCGTCTTGGCGTGCTTGCAAATTTAATTTCGCAACCGGTGCTTACGGGCTTTAAGGCAGGCGTAGGAATAATGATATTCATCGATCAGCTGCCGAAAGTGCTTGGATTAACAATCCCAAAAGGCTCTACGTTTGCTACTCTTGAAAACCTATTATCGCAACTTTCAAATATAAACCGGCTTACATTTGGTTTATCGGCGTTTACGCTTGCGGTTTTACTTTTAGTGCCTCGATTTTCTAAGAAGATACCGGCTGCATTGCTTGCCGTAGCATTTGCAATTGCCCTATCAATGCTATTCGCTCTCGGCACGAAAGGCGTTTCACTTGTAGGAACTGTTCCATCCGGGCTGCCTTCCCTTTCAATCCCAAGCCTTGATTTGGTTGGTGAGCTTTGGAAGGGCGCACTTGGCATTGCTGTAATGTCTTTTACTGAATCTATCGCGGCGGCACGCGCTTTTGTTGTGAAAACCGACCCGCCCATTGATGCAAATCAAGAATTAATTGCGCTGGGTTTTGCTAATATCGGCGGTGCATTTACGCAAGCATACACGGGCGGCGGCGGAACTTCGCAAACTGCCGTAAATAGGGATGCAGGCGCAAAAACCCAAATTTCGGGAATTGTTACAGCCTTAACGGTAGCGTTGGTTTTATTATTTCTTTCCGGCTTAATTGCGCAAATGCCGAATGCGGCACTTGGTGCGATTGTGCTTTTGGCAGCAATTGGGCTTGTAAATTTGCGCGAATTTAAAGACGTGCTCAAATTTAGCAAAGTCGAATTTGCTTGGGCGCTAATTGCTACAATCGGCGTTGTAAGCTTAGGTACACTAAACGGCATCTTTTTAGCAGTAATAATTTCTATAATCACTATTCTTTATCAATCAAGCTATCCGCCGCTATATCAGTTGGCACGAAAGCCCGGCTCTGATGTATTCAGGCGTCTATCTCATTTGCACCCGAATGACGAAGTTTTACCCGGGCTTTTGATGATTCGCACGGAAGGACGCCTGCATTTTGCTAGCGCACCAAATATCAAGGATAAGGTTTTAAGTTTAGTAGCCGAAACTAAACCAAAGGTGGTTGCGTTCGAAATGGCAGCAGTTCCGGACATCGAATTCACCGCGTTTCAAATGCTAAATGATTTCTATGATGATTTGGCTGATAACGATGTAGAACTGTGGCTGATTGCATTAAACCAATTGCCGCTTGAAGAAGTGCGTAAAACTGAGCTCGGCGTTAAATTAACCAACAAGCGTATGTTTTTTACAATGTCCGAAGCGTTTGAAGCGTATAAAAATCGCGCTTAACAAAACTACCTGAATACCTTTTTCCGTTCTGTTTTTTATGAATGTTAACGTTGCGGATTTTTGCGCAACGTATTTTTTCTAAAATCGATAATTCACGCCAAACTTAAAATGGTGCGTCTGCAATTTCACATAATCGTTAAAGATCTGATTTGGAAGCGAAGTTAATCCACTGGCTCCGCCCGAAGAATTAATTGTAACAAAAGAGGCATTGTTACTTGTTCCGTTTGTCTTGAATTCGGTGTATAAGTATTCGCCTTTGACCGACCAGTTATCGTTTATTTTAAACTCTGCTCCTGCTCCCGCTGTCCATCCGGCTTTCGTTTCCTTAATGGTATTGCTAGCGGTGCCTTTAGATGCAATATAACCGACCGGAGGATTAGGCGGGAAATCTTCAAAGTTCATTTGGTAATTAACGTTGGTTACAGCCAACCCGCCCGTTCCGTAAATCAAGGCTCGACCAACGGCAACTCCGGCTCGCGGACGAATGGTCATCAGCCAATCTGTTTTGATGGTTTGTGTAATTTGCAACGGATAACCCGGGTTAATATTTGTATAAATATCGCTTCCGCTAACGGTTTGATTTTGGCGCGCTGAATTAAAATCTGCCTCAACTCCGGCAACAAATTTTCGTGCTTGAAAGTTGTAGCCAGCCTGCACGCCGCCGGTAAAGCCTTTGGGTTTCACCTCTTGGTTTCCCGCTATATTAATAAGATCAACGCTGCTTTGAGCAAAATAGCAACCGTTGGTGTTAGTAAAGACGCCGCCACTCACACCACCGACAAATCCACCGCAAAAGGTAGTTGATGTCGCCAAACTATGATTTGACGTCGTTCCACCTATATTTCCGCCGATATAGAAACCCTTCCAATCATCTAACGTTTCCGTTTGACGTTTAGCTTGTACTTTCTCTTTTTCCTTGTTTCGGGGATCAACTGTTTTAAGTGTAGTAGTTACTTCATTCACAGTAGCGGGTTCAATTGTTGGATTAACCGCTTCTTGCGAAAAGCCAAAAGTTGAAGTTAACAGGCAAACGGCAGCAAGTGCCGAAATTTTTATTGTAGTTCTCATTTTTATAGGTTCCATTTTTAGTTTCTGATTTTCCGGAAATTAACTGAAAAATTTATAAAACCGATGTTCGGTAAACTAAGCATTTACTAGCACCGGTAATTTACACATGTGCATGTTGACGTTCCTGGATCATAACTTGCGCCACTCCAAAATGACTGACCGGTGCAGCAGGCTGAATTACTTTGATTTGTGGCAGTACAGTGGTTCGAACAAGAAGTTGCTTCAGGTTGAGTTGAGGGCGAGGTAGGGGTGTTACCAACAGGCGGCGCCGGACTTCCTGCAGCAATGCAACTCGCTGCGCGCACCGCCTTAGGCGCGGATACCACACTTATAATCGGAAATACGGCAACGCTTGAAACACCAATCTTATGCAGCATGTTTCTTCGGTTCATTCCTTTTAAGGGAGATTCCAATTCTTCCGTTGGGTCCAAGAGATTCATTTCTTTCAGCTGTTCAAGTGCCAAAAGAATCATTTCTTCTGCAATTCTATGTTTGTGCTTGAGTGCTTCAACTGAAGTTTTTCCATTGCAAGCGAAATATACACGCATCGCGGTTTTGTTAAGACATAGAGCTTTATCAAACTTCAGATCGTAAACCAAAAGCTCATCTTTCAATTGCTGCGTAACAATCTCGGAATGCCGTGCGCGGGGTAGGTTTTTCATAATTTCTTTTTAACCAATTTTCATCAAAGCCGAATTCTTCAAACCTGCAAACCGAAAATTGACCCAAGATCAACTTGAACGGGTAGTAAAGTGCTTTGAATAAGTTATTGGAATTTTATGATTGTAACCAAACGCAGTAAATACCCTGCTCCACGTATTTTGCTTACGTAGAACTGCGTATTTGCATAGTTTTGCGGAATTTTGCGTACTGTTAAGTTAGCTGCGAACCGTAAACTTTGATTGTTCAGAGTTTGCCGCACTAATAAAAACAACTGTTGAACGGTGTGGAACCAGGCTGGCTAAAGCAATTTAGATTTGTTGGCAACTGCAAATTTGAACAGTGAATGGCTTCCGTGAAGGTCAAGCTTACTACAGATTTTTTGACGATGCTTTTCTACCGTGCGGTGGCTGATGTAGAGACGCTTGCCAATCTCTTTGCTCGTCAGCGTTTCCGCAATCAATTTCAATACTTGCTTTTCCGTTGGTGTCAGATCATTTATTGAAGGCTGTTGTGCAGCCAGATTGAAAGCGCGGCGACTTCGGTTGAACAGAAACGGTGTTAATGGATGGCTGGCATAAAAATTGCCGGACGCAACGGAATTGATGCAATCGATAATATCTGTGGCGGCGCTGTCTTTTAGAACAAATCCCCTACCGCCGATATCAACCGCCTCGTTAAAAATTTCTTCCAAACGGTGAATAGATAAGAAAATTATTCCGGTTGCAATATTCTTCGCCTTCACTTTCCGCGCAGCTTCAAAACCGTTCATCACCGGCATATCAATATCAAGCACTACAATCTTCGGCAAAAACTTCTCAATCGCAGCTACCGCATCCTTTCCGTTGCTTGCTTCCGCAACTACGTGCAAGTTTTCCTCTTCTTCGATAACTTCAACCAAACCCCTGCGCAGTATCGGATGATCATCCGCAATAATCAATGTAATTTCATTGTTCATATTCTTTTTATGGGAATTCTAACGCTAACATTCGTTCCTAAACCCGGCTTCGAAACAAAAACAATAGTTCCGTTCAGCAGTTGAACCCGTTCCTGCATACCAGCCAAACCTAAACCGCTTTGGTTATGAAGTGCCTTGGAAACATCAAACCCTTCGCCATTGTCTTCAACTGTCAATGAAATGAAGTTTTCGCCGTGTTTCAGCTTTACCGCCGCGTTTGTGGCGTTTGAATGTTTGATGATATTGCTTAGTGATTCCTGAATTATTCGAAAGATGCTGATTTCCTTGTCTCCGCTGAAAATGCCATCAATAGAATCGATTTCTGATTCAAGATCTATTAAACCCGAAGCATTCTTGAGCAAATCAGTAACTGCCCGTGTTAAACCCACCCTGTCAATCAATTGCGGACGCAAATCACTTGTAATCTCGCGAACCTCTTCCAGCGCTTGTGCAGCCGAATTCTTAATCTTGTCCAATTCCTTTTCAACAACTTCGGCATCGTTGCGCTTCTTTATGCCAAGCATTGCACGATTTTTTATCACCACTAAGCTTTGTCCAAGACCATCGTGAAGCTCTGAAGCAATGCGCTTTCGTTCAGCTTCCTGCGCTTCAATCAATCTCTTGGAATATTCACTCTTTGTATTGGCTATGCGTCTTAAATTTGATATTCGGTTATAGAAAATCGAGCCGATTATTAACGCTCCCAACAGAATTATCAGAAATATAAACCACCATCTTTGATAAAAATACGGCAATTTTTTGATCTTTACGAAATCACCCTTCTCATTCCAAACTCCGTCGCGATTTGCTGCCAAAACATGAAACGTATATTCGCCCGGCGGCAGGTTGTTATAAAATGCCACACGACGCGTTCCTACATCATTCCACTCATTTTCCAGCCCTTCCAAGCGATATTTGAACTTAACCAGCGGCGAATTGACGAAACTTAACCCGGTGTAATGTATCTCGAGATTATTTTGTGATGGCTGTATTTCTACAGAACCATAGTAACTTTTGATTTCGTTATTGTTAACCAAGATTTCTTCTATATGAACTGGCGGCGGAAACTCATTAACCGCAATCTTATTCGGATCAATTACCGCAACGCCTTCCTGTGTTGGAAACCAAAGTTCGCCGTTGCTGCGCTGAATTCCCGCCGGCTGTTTTCCACCGTTGCCTTCTGTGTTTTTCAAACCATCTGCTTGGTTATAGCCGACACTTAGAACCCTAGAAATCTTTCCATCCGAAAACTCGTTCAGTTCTTGCTTTCGTACACGGTAAATTCCATTGTTTGTATTTATCCAAAACCAGCCGTTATGGTCTTCAAGCGTACAAAAAACATTGCTGTTAAATAACCCGTCGTTCGCAGTTATACGTGTAATCTTTCCGGCATTAACGCGAATCAAGCCTGAATCATAAGTTCCAATCCATAAAATACCGCGTGCGTCTTCATAAATACTTCTAATGTGATCCGTAATCGGCTGAGTTTCGCTTAAAATCGGTTCGAATTTCCCGTTTCGATACTTCACTAAGCCACGCTGCGTACCGATCAAAACAGTATTGTCCTTTGTAACAAGCAGTGCCGAAATATCAATGCTCGGCAACCCGTCAGCGGTCGAATACTTGGTAATTTCACCGTTAAACAACCTATACAACCCTTTGGTTTCCGTACCGAACCATAAATTGCCGTGCCTATCTTCAGCAGTTGCAACAAATATTCCGCCTTCGGTGTTCTCGCTCGGGTCGTTAAACTGCGTTACATCGGTAAACTTTTCTTTATAAAAGTAACCCAGTTTACCGGTCAGCCCCACCCAAAGCCGCCCCGTTGTGTCTTCAAAAATCGAACTGATTTGATTGCCGCCGTCTGCCGCTATGCGATACTTCGTTAGCCGATTATTTTTATCGTATTTGATAAGCGCATCTGACCAGGTTCCGACCCAAACATTATTGCTGCTGTCTTCAAATATCGGATAAACGTTATCACCGTTAGTCTTCCATTCGTTCTTACCAAAAACACGAATCACCTGCGGAGTAATTTTCCAAAGTCCGGTTTTCCAAGAACCAGCCCAAACGCCTCTTTCGCGATCAATTGCAAGGCTGTAAATTTGGTCATCATCAGATATTTTTTCGATTTTGGTAAAATCAACTTCAGCGGAATTAAGGCTCGAAGCAGGAATTTTGAATAGTCCGTTTGATGCCGCAATCCATAAATCGCCATCAAAATCTTCCAGAAAACAAAATAGGTTCTTATTGGATATTTCTTGTAGTTTTCCGCCGCGTATTCGAAAGCTTGCTTCTGTTCTGTAAGAAATCCAGACATTACCCGCACTGTCTTCGAAATTAATGGGAACATATTGTAAAGCACGTTTCGGTATATCAAACCAGGTAACTTTTCTTTCAAGAATCCGCCGCAACCCGGTTGAATCCGAAAGCCAAATTCCGCCTTCGCGGTCTCGAAGCGTGATGACGCTCTCGGCATTTGCCGTTGGTATATCAAGCTTTTCAAATTTTCCGTTGCGGTAACGATACTGAGCTGCTTCCGTAGAAAAAATTAAATTTCCGCCGGAATCCGTAAACAACTTACCGGATGTAATTGCGCCCTCAAAATCTTTGCCTTTTGAAAATGAAACCCAAGCCCCGTTTTCATGTTTTACCAACGAAAGCGAATCGGTTAAAAACCACAAACGCCCTGCCTGATCTTCAGTTATCTGCTTAAAGCGGGATTCGGAAATCCCTTGAGTTTTCGTTTTGTTAAAAACCTTAAATCTTACACCGTCAAACCTGATAATTCCGCCGGCTGTAACTCCCCAAATATAGCCGTCTTTAGCCTGCAGCACTCCGTTTACTGAATTCTGTGGTAAACCATCGTCGGTGGTCCAACGGTCAATACGGGATTGCCCAGCCGTAATCGGTACGACAAATAAAACGGAAAAACATGCCGCCACTAATTTAAGCGTATAACTTTTCCGCATTTTGGGGGCAAACAATTGCAAAACAATAAACGAACTTGTTATGAACTTAAGACAAGGAAAATGCAGCGCTTTTGCCGACGTAATATAAACACATTAAACGTTGATTTTACATTGTATCTTATTACTGAGACTTTTGATTACCCTGATATTTCTAGTGGATTCCGCCATTTGGAGGAGGTTTTCCTTATTTTCGGAATAAGGTTGAAAAAATTATTTGATCTTAGTTTTAGATTGCCACTAGCTTCAGCTAGTGGAAAAAGGTTGAAAATATAGATTGGCTTTAGCCAAAAGAAGTGGGATGTTCCTTTTTCCAGAAATTAAGCCGATGTAAATGATTTGGCTAAAGCCCATTAGTTTTGTTGAGACTGCCCACTAGCTGAAGCTAGCGTCAATATATGGGATGATGTAAACTCGAAGCATTCTGCAATTTATGCGAACACATCAACCCGCCATCGCCTCAATCAAACTAATCTGTCCGTTTTTAATGTGTAATATTTTCAGCTATTATCGAAAGAAATCACACGGGTTTTTCTAAGAACTCAATTAGGGCCGTCGAAGACCGCGACATATCAAACAATATTATGGCAAATATTTATGAATTCAGATTCGTTTAAAATACATTCAAGTTATATTTCCGCCCGTTTGGTATAGCGCCTTGCGCAACTTATAATGTTTGTTTCGCAATTATTAATACTGTTTATCTGAAGAGGAATTAAATGGCAGAACAATTTGATGTAACGATTATAGGTTCAGGACCCGGAGGATATGTAGCCGCGATTCGTGGTGCGCAAAAGGGCTTGAAGGTAGCGCTGGTTGAAAAAGAAAAGGACGAACGGCTTGGCGGCACTTGTGGCTTGCGTGGATGCATTCCAACCAAAGCGCTTTTAAATGCTGCACATCTTTATCAAAAAGCGTCTGAATTTGAAAAATTCGGTTTGCAGGTTGAAGGCTTGGGCTACGATTTTGAAAAGGTTCAAAAGTATAAATCTGATGTTGTGGCGAAAAACTCCGCGGGCGTAACCTATTTGATGAAAAAGAATAAGGTTACTGTTTTTAACGGCTTTGGAAAAATAGCTGGCAAAAACAAGGTTGAGATAGCCTTTGAAGACGGTAAAAAGGAGGCAATCGATACAAAAACCATCGTAATCGCAACCGGCTCGGTGGTTCGCCCGATTCCGGGATTTGAAACCGACGGCAAACAAGTTGTAAATTCCGATCACATCTTAGAGCTCCAGAAAGTGCCAAAATCACTTGTCGTAATTGGTTCCGGCGCGGTTGGTGTTGAATTTGCCAGCGTATATTCGCGCTTTGGGTGCGACACAACGGTTGTTGAATTAATAGACCGCATTGTACCGCTTGAGGATGCCGATGTTTCAAAAGAACTGCAACGTTCATTCAAAAAGCAGGGAATCAAATGTTTCACCGGAATAAAGCTCGATAAGCTTGAAAAATCCGCAGAATCCGTAAAGGTTTCAGGCAAAGACGGAAAGGGCAAAGATGTTTCATTTGAAGCCGAAATGGTGCTTGTCGCAATCGGCAGAATGCCGTTTATCGAAAGTTTGGGGCTGGAGAATACAAAAATTGTTGTAAACCCGCGAGGCACGATCAAGGTAAACGAGTTTTATGAAACCGATGAACCCAATGTTTATGCAATCGGCGATGTCGTAGATACCGCGTGGCTTGCGCATTTGGCTTCAAAAGAAGGAATTTTGGTAGTTGAACGAATCGCAGGAAAGGCAGTTGAGCCAATAAATCATAAGCTTGTACCAAATTGCACATATTGCGATCCGGAAATCGGTTCCGTCGGCTTTACGGAGGAAGAAGCATTTGAAGCGGGTTATGATGTAAAAATCGGCAAATTTCCCTTTTCAGCGAGTGGTAAGGCGCGAATCATTGGTGAAACCGATGGATTTGTAAAAATTGTTGCCGATAAGAAATACGACGAAGTGCTTGGCGTTCACATCATCGGACCGCACTCGACAGAATTGATTGCAGAAGCCTGTGTTGCAATGGCGCTTGAAGCAACGGCAGAATCAATCGCAAATACAATTCACGCGCATCCGACCATTTCTGAATCGGTTATGGAAGCCGCGGAAGGCGTGCATGATTTAACAATTCACATGTAACACGTTCGTAAATTTGTTTAAGAAAAGTTCCCGTGTGCAAATTCGACGGGAACTTTTTTTACGCACATGTTTAATCGCCATCGGTTCGCACCAATCTTTCGATTCTTTTATCGGGAACCAACCAAATAATAGCAACAACCGTGTAAAAGAAGACGCCAAGCCAATTATTAACAAACGAACCGGCAATTCCTAAAATATAGCAACCCACCGAAATTTTACCTTTCAAATCGCGACCCACAGCACGCTTTAGATCCGATTTTTCACCTTCCGCGCAAATAATGGCGTTTTGCAAAAGCAAATAGGCAAACGCGGCACCCAACAGCACAATCCCGTAAAAAGCCGTCGGAATAGTTGCAAAATTATTTTCGCCCATCCAGCCGGTTGCGAACGGAAAAAGCGAAAGCCAAAAAAGCAAATGCAAATTTGCCCAAAGAATTCCGCCGGTTACGTTTTTTGTGGCGTTAAGCATATGATGGTGGTTGTTCCAATAAATACCGATGTATATAAAACTCAGCACATATGACAAAAAAATGGGTATCACCGGTAGTAACGCCCGCCACGTTGTTTCATGCGGCACGGACAATTCCAACACCATAATAGTGATGATTATTGCCAAAACACCATCACTAAACGCTTCCATTCTTCCCGTTTTCATAAATGTTTTATAACCCAGCCGAACGTTTATTATCAATTTTAATAAATCAAATATTCGGCTGTAATGGTTTTGTTGTATCGTTTGTCTTACTTTGAACCGGGCTTCTTGTTCATTCTGAAAAATGCTTTAACATAGGTTTTTACATTTTTTATAGGGCGAATCTCGCTTGATATTTATTATGAATAATAAAGTTCCAACATCTTATCCGCGCGACAAGGTAAATATTCTTTTGCTTGAAAATGTTAGCGATTCCGCGGTGGAAGAATTTAAATCAAACGGTTACACAAACGTTTCAAAACTTACAAACGCACTTAGCGAAGATGATTTATGTGAAGCAATTAGCGGCGTTCATATTATCGGGATTCGTTCAAAAACGCAGATTACTGAGCGCGTGCTGGCGTGCGCCGAAAAGCTCTTGGCTATCGGCTGTTTTTGCATCGGAACAAATCAAGTTGATTTGG
>JBKEBT010000123.1:0-25253 GCA_047973305.1 Pyrinomonadaceae bacterium | reverse complement strand
ATTGTTTGAAGCCCAGCTCAAACCGTGTTTTCCAAATTCAACCATTTGCTGAAAATCGGCTGATTCTTTGTCATAAACCGCCTGAACACTTGCCCTTCGGTTTGTCTTATTATCAACCACAACACTTCCGGCATCCCACAAAAAATAATCGCTTGTTGCTGCGGCAATATCAGTTATTTTTTCAGCCTTAAATTTCCACGTCAAAGAATCCTGCTGTTTTGTGACTAATCCATTTTTGAGTTCTTCTTCGGTAGCCATATGAATAACGCTTTCGCTCGTCATCGAATCTTTTAGACGAGCTGCGATTTTTGGCTGCAAGACGTCATTCGGGTTTTGAAGATCGCCGGTTGCGTAAACAACGAAATTTTTGGGGGCGGTTACTTCAAGCGCATAATTGTTGAAGTCGTTATAAAACTCGTGAGATTCAATGAAGTTCATCTTATCCCATCCGTCTACGTCGTCGTAAACCGCAACACGTGGATAAAAATACGCCAGAAAGAAAGTGCGATCCGTAATCGCGCCTTCTCTACCGCTTTTAACGGACATATCATAGTGCCATTTAAAACCAAGCTTTATTGAGGACTTTTTCGCAAGCGGCTTTTCGAGCTTAACCTCACGCCAAGTTCTGCCTTTCTCTCCTTTCCCAGGCTGCACAACCCCGTTTACCGTAAATTCATCGAGAGTTACTCCAGATGTAAGGTAATCGGTTGAAATCGGATCTGCACGCGGTGCCTCCGCTTGATGCGAATTTAGTTCAAGCCTGATTACAATTGAATTAAGTTGATTTGGACTGTTATTGAAGTATGTAATTTCTTCAGAACCTGTAATTTTTCTATCAGGCGGAGCAAGTGAAATTTTAATGTCGTAATTCGCTGTGTTTTGCCAATAGTTCTTCCCCGGGTTTCCGTCCGCGCTTCGGGTTTGCATATTAAACGCGTTTTGAACATTTCGAGGCATATATAGATTTTGTGCAAATAAATTAGCCCCCGCAAAAAGCGTGATAGTTATTATAAGCAGTTTTCTTAACATTTATCGTCTCCGTGTTTATGGTTTCTAAATATCTTAACGTGAAGCGGCGGGAAGCGGTTTCAAACCCATTCGGCTTTACATCACGAATTTGATTTGTACTTTTGCAAGAAAAATAGCCCGCGCGTTTATGCTTGGGCTATTTCACTGATTCGCAGAATGAGTTGGCTTCTGTTATGCAATCGTTAATAAATCAAAACCTGGACAATTCCTGCGATTATGCTTCCAAGCAAGCTGTATGAACCATTTCTATAAGTTCCATAGTTGTATCGGCTGTAATAACCATCGTCATACCCCCTGCGGAAACCTTCGCGGAAGTAGTATTGGTATTCATTGAAGCTGATGTAGTAAGAATCGTAGCCAAACGAGCCATCCTGGTAAGCATACGAATTCTGATAGTCATATCCCCATCGATCGTATCTGTCGGCTTCCCCGGCTCGATAACCTTGTTCATAACCCGCATTCATTGCCCGATTGATCATCGAAGCCCCAAACGAACTAGTGTAGTAATATCGCCCGCCGCGCGAATAGCGATAGTTGTAAACCAAATTGTCATAGTATCGCGCGTTTTGAAGACTTCTGCGGTCGCGCGATAGCTGATTGTAATAAGAAGATTGGTAACGCGAATAATAATTCCTGCGTTCGTTTCGTAAACGACGCTGATACGCATCATAATCTTTCTGTTGGCGCTTTGTTTGTTGACGATATTCGTTCAATCGTTGACGATAAAGGCTCTGCTGTTGTCCGCGATTATACTGCTCATAACGCGTGTTTGTTCGGTTTCTTGAGTCATTTCGATTCCGTGAGCTCGAATCATATCCGGAGTTGTTTCGACTATTATCGTTCCTGCCGTTACCCCAAGTTCGTGACTCGTTGTTTCTATTATTGTCGTTTCGTGGCGAATAGACATTTGCATTACGTCTTTGCCAATCTTGATTGCGTCTGTTTTGTTCGTCGCGCCTGTTTTGTTCAGCCCTGCGATTTTGTTCGTCACGCCTGTTTTGTTCAGCCCTGCGATTTTGTTCGTCGCGTCTGTTTTGTTCAGCAACTTGTCGCGAGTTATTATCTGAAGTCCCACGTTTGTTGTACGTTCTTCTGTTTTCTTGTGAAGAAGAATTGTTGCGCGGATCGCGTACTCGGGCTGAACCATTCTCGGAACGATTTGAACTATCATTCCTTCTGTTTGAAACGTTTACATTACCGGTTCTGTTTACATTTGCGTTTGTGTTTCCACCGTATCCGCGGCGACTTTCAGTGTTTCTGCTTTCACGATTGTTTTTGGAGCGTTCGTTTTGTCCGAAACTCACAATTGAGGCGGTGAGCAAAAACATAAAACCAACCAGCGAATATCGAAAAACTCTATCTTTTTTCTTTTGCATAAGATTCCCTTCACTGTTGAATTAAAACCATTAGTGGTTTCTATTTGAATTGACTGGCAATAACCATACCGAAACGCGTACACCCCTTGTTTATTGGCTTACAGTCGAATAACACGGTCAGTGTTAAACGATTCCGTGCGTTAGGTAACGCTTTGGTTAATCACGTTTCGCAAATTCGTGTGTTTCATCTACAATTTTGACCAACAGTAAATACGGAGGAATCGAATGAATCGAATTATTTTATCGTCATTAATTTTCGGTGTTGTTTTTTCAATATTTATGGGATGCAGCTATTTTACGTCTCCCGAAAATGCGAACACAACGCAGGACACGGCATCAGAAAATCAAATGGCAAATGCCGGTCAAACTACGAAAGAAGGCGACGACGCGGAAACCGGTAAGGAAAGTTCCGTAAAAGCAAGCGGCGTTTGCGCAAACGATTATTATCCGGTTGATTCGGGGCTTGACCAAACCTATTCGATTAATGGCAGCAAACCCGGAACGTTTATCGTGGATCACAAAGATGTTGATTCGGATTCCTTTAAAGAAATTAGAAGCTTTAGTTCCGGAATTGTGCTGACCACCAATTGGACCTGTACCCCGGAAGGGCTGCGGAATGCCGAATATCAAAGCTCGGCAGATCTCGGTGGCGGACAGCTAAAAATGGAAACTCTTTCGAGTTCAGGTGTAACAATTCCCAAGAAATGGGAAGCCGGAAAAACCTACACCGCAGAGTATAAAATCCGTGCAACGATGATGGGACGCACATTTGACGGCACCGCCACAATAGACAATAAAATTACAAGTTTGGAAGAAAATATTAGCGTTCAAGGTGGTGATTTTGTTGCTGCGCGTGTTGAATCAACCATTAAAGTAAACTTGAACGGAGTGCCGGGTTTTTCGGCAAGCACCGTTAACTGGTTTGCGCCGGATGTGGGTCTTGTAAAACAGGAAGCAACAAGCCGTTACGGTAAAGAAAACATCGAATATACCGGCGAAAAATAGTAGCGCCATTTGTGGCTAGTTTGCCTTTTCAAAACGATATTTAATTATTAGCTCAATTATTTGATTTAGTTCACGATGTGAAAAACCCGTTGCACGCATACGCAATTTGCCCGCATCTTTTATTGGTGTGGTAAATGAAAGTTTATCAAGCCCGATTATTTCAATCGGGTTTACTTTTTCATCTATCGAATTTTGCACATATCGCGCCAGCACATCTCCGCCAAGCCCGTTTGCACCTGAAAGATTTACACGCAGCACCTGCGCCCTTCCCACAATTGCGTTCTTTCGGCTGTCCAAACCGAGCGTAATATTTGTTTCAGCCCAGCCTGAAAAATCAACGCACCCAATTAGCGGCACGCTGTAATTTCCTTCAAACGCAAGCGGTGCGTAAATCTTGCCTTCTCTAAACTTTACGGCGGTTTTAATACCGTCGATTTGGCGTTTCAAACGAATGGTTTGGTTGCAAGCCGCGGAAGTATTCGAACTAATCGCAACACTTGGAGCTTCAAGATTTGTAAAAACTGCATCCAAAAGCGCATCAAAGAATTGTTCGTGTAAGCTGATTTTTATTTCCGTATCCTGCGCATTTGCCGTAATAGCAAAAGCGCAAAAAGCCATGACAATGCTAAGAACTAATTTTTTCATAATGGTGTCGAATAAAAGATGAAAAACACGCCATACCGCGTTGTAATTAAAACCTTGAATTACAAACCACTTTTAACGATGTCGTGAAGACGCAAAAGCCCGACACATTTTTTTTCTTCAATTACGGGCAAAACTGAAATTTGTCTTGGTCGATCTTCCATCAGCTTCAGCGCGTCAAAAGCAAGCATTTCGGGTTCCGCAACGGTCGGGTTTACCGTCATCATCGAAGCCGCATTTAATTCGGAAAATTCTTCAACCGGTGTACGTTCTATTGTTCTTCGAAGGTCGCCATCGGTTACAATTCCAACCAATTCACCTTTGTCATTTACAACATTAACCGCGCCCAGAGTATGTTTCGAGATACCTTTTACTACATCAAGCCAGCCTGCCGATTCAAAAATATTCGGGCTTGAATGCATTAAATCCCTTACCTTAATCGTCAAACGCCTGCCGAGTCTTCCGGCGGGATGATTTTCCGCAAAAGCTTGCGGCGTAAGTCCTTTTGATTCCGCCAAAGCCATTGCGATTGCGTCGCCAATCGAAAGCGCCACGGTTGTTGATGTGGTGGGCGCAAGGTTAAGCGGGCACGCTTCCTTATCAACCGAAGCATCCAAGACAACATCCGCTCTGCTCGCAAGTGTCGAATCAAGGTTGCCAACAAGTGCAATCAATTTAACACCGCGTTTTTCAATCGCCGGCAGTATTGCAAGAATTTCATCGGTTTCTCCTGAATTACTTAGTGCAATCACAACATCTTCCTTAGAAATGACGCCAAGGCTACCATGAAGCGCATCGGAAGGATGAACAAAAACGGCAACCGTGCCTGTTGATGTCATGGTTTGCGAAATCTTTTGCGCGATTACGCCGGATTTTCCCACACCGGTAAGAATTACTTTTCCCTTGCATTCGGAAAGTGTTTCCAGTGCAGATTCAACCGAGGCACGATCTAACACTGAAACCGTACGTTTAATTGCATCAGCTTCCACAGATAGTATTTCAACAACTTTTTCAAAGCTTGTCATAACATCAAAGTTTCCGAATTGTTTAGAAAAATCGCAAGTTAATTTCTAAATTAATCTTGCATAATTCAACTTGTTTGTGGCAAGGTAATAAAAAATTCAAATTCAAACCAACGCGAAATGGCACAAATATATTTCAACAAACAGGCTGTTAATGCAGGCGAATGCGTGGCAGAGGCATGGGAAGCGCTAAAACCTCAATTTTGGCTGTTTTTAGGGATGATTGCGGTTGCATATTTGCTGATGATGATAACAAGCTGTATTCCGTTACTCGGTGCTGCAATTTCAGGTCCGTTTCTTTGTGGAATATTCGCGGCTGCATTAACGGTTTTGCGCAAGCGCCCTTTGCAATTTGAAACGATTTTTGATGGCTTTCGTATTTTTCTTCCGGCGGCGCTTACGTCAGTTATCATCACGTTGCCGGCAACCTTAAACCAGATCTTAGATCTAGTTCTTAACGGCTTTCGTCTTACTGCGGTGATTCAAGGTGAAGATCCGGATAGTGGCTTGTCAGAAGGTACATTATTTTTCTTTCTTGCCGTCAGAATCGTACTGTTTATTATTACCCTAATTGCTTCTTATCTGTTTATTTTTGCGTTCGCGCTGTTAATAGATAAACGGCTCACCGTGGGCGCGGCACTTTCGACAAGCGCAAAGGCGGTCTTCGCAAACTTCGGTGGAGTTTTTGTGCTCTGTATTCTGAATACTCTGATTATCCTCGGTGGTATTCTTGTGTTTTGTATCGGGTTCTTTTTTGCGTTTCCGCTTGTATTGACGACAACCGCCGCCGCCTACCGTGCGATTTTTCCGGATGAAGAATCGGAAATGACGCCTGATTTTCAACCGCCCACGCCGGATGCGTATTTTGGCTCATATTAATTTAAGTGGCGTTTGTTTTATAGAAATCAACAAATCTATTGATAACCGAATTTTGAATTTAATAATTAGGGTGTACCTTAGATATAAGATTTGGTAAATAAAATCTGACCTGCCCTATTATGTCTATTTTGGAGTGTTATGAAATACGTTGGTATACGATTCTTAGTTTCCTGCATTATTGTCTTAGCTACAACATTTTTAGTTTTCCCTCAATCTGGGGGAAATTCCGTTTCCGGGATTGTGTTCGGGTTGGAACGAACTCCCCTTCCTAATTTGAACGTCGAACTTATGAATGAATTCAATTCTATTCTTCAACGTACTAGAACCGATGCCACTGGTAAATTTCTCTTTCGTGGTGTGCCGTTTGGAAGGCTCTCCGTACGGGTGCTTACGCTTGGTACCAACTACGAAGCAAAAACACAACAAATCGAAATAGCTTCAGTAACCGTGGGGGAAAGAATGATTCCTGACAATATCTTCTTGGATTTCTTTTTGAAGCTGAAAAAATCGCCTTTAGACAATATGAGAAACGAAGTAATATTCGCGCAAGATATTCCCGAAGCTGCTTCAATCAAATATTCAAAGGCGTTAGCCGAGTTCAATGAAAATAAGATGGAAGAAGGCGTAAAAACTTTGCAGGAAGCACTCGCGGTATTTCCCGATTATTTTCTTGCCCTCAAAAAACTTGGGTTGGAACTCGTACAACTTAGAAAGTTTGAAGAAGCTAGAAGTTACCTTAACAAGGCTAGGGAGATTAACCCAAAATGTTTTGATTGTTTTTACGCCCTCAGCTTTTCGTATTTTGCCGAGTCGAACTTTACTGCTGCACAAAAATACGTTCAAGACGCGTTAATACTTGAGCCAAATTCGGCAACTGCTCTGTTTTTATCCGGATTAATCTTTAGAAACACCAAAGAATATAGTAAAGCCGAGGCTTTACTTCTGAAGGCTAAGAAATACGATAAAAACAATCCGGATATAAATTGGAATCTAGCCTTGCTGTATGCACACAATCTTAAGAAATTTCGGGAAGCCGCAGCGGAACTCGAACAGTTTCTTAAAAAGAATCCAAATGCGCCAAATAAGGAACAAATCAAGAAATTGATTGAACAGTTTAAGGAAAAATCGAACTGAATTATTAGGCGAAATATCTTCGTAAACTTAAACCAAGGCGCAAGGTTACGGATTAAAGCTTCTTCAGTAATTCATAAAAAGGGCTCACCCGAATTTCTTCAGGCGAGCCGAAAATACCACGGAACGGAGCCTAGAATTGAAAGCTCATTCCAAACCGAATTGATCTCGGATCTTGGTAGCCATTTGCCATACCGTAACTGTCATTCTTACCATCAGTTGTAGCATTCATAGCAGCTATAATCGGATCGTAAGCAGCTCCAGCGTTAAACTTATTGATTGCACATTGGTAATCAGTACATCCCAAACTTGAAAGCGTCGGTGCAAACAGTGCTTTGCCCGACATCGTTGTTTGCCATGAAGTGACCGTTGCTTGATCGAATAAGTTAATAATATTTACTCCAAATCGCATCGAATACTTGTTATCGCGTCCGAATTGATAGCGGTGTGAAACATTCAAATCCGTTTGTGAATACATCGGCGTTCTTCCCATATCACCACGTGAATTCAAGAAAATCGGCACAATCCAGCTAATTAAAGTAGATTGTGGCGTGCCGGATTGAAATGTCTGAATCACACCAAATTCAGTAGTATTGTTGGTAAAATTGCCCCAGTTCAAAAGGTACGAACCGTAAGCATTCACCACATGTGGACGATCTGTTGGAAGCGCGCCATCATCCGGATTGCCTTTAGCTGTCATTCCAATCATAGGAAGGTCAAAACTTCGGTTTACACCCGGGTCTGAACGTCCGTTTTCGTCAGCGTTTGCCAAACCGGAGTAGTTACCTCTCAAACGGCTGTATGTGTAATTAACATTAAACATATAGTTGTCCTTAAACCCTTTTTCAAGAACAACTTCAACCGCGTTATATTGACGGTGTGCAGTTACATACGGCGGGTTGTATCCGAACGCCTTTAGGAATTCGGCATGAAGACCTTCACCAGGATTACCGGTGATATAAACTTCACTACCGGAAGCACTAATTGCGCCTGCATCTTCAACCGTATTTAGCAGTTTCTTGTTTGTATATCTGCCTCTAATTACAAGATTTTCCGTCAGTTGATGTTCGGCACCGAACGTAAATTCACGTTGTGAATAAGGTTTTAAGTTTGTGTCAATTCCGCCGGCTTCTTCAATATCAACTCCGGGTACATTTGAAGCTACACGGTAATCGTTTTGGCAACGGCTTAAACCAGAACCGATAAATCCTGTCGCAGCACAATCGCCACCAATCGGATCCGTGAAATTACCCAGAACTGTAGGTACCGTAAAAGCGGTTCTGTACGGTCCACTATTTGGGAAAATCTCAAAGAAATCCACACGATAGAAGTTTCCACCAAAAGAACCTTGTGCCATTTTGAATTTAAGTCGATCGTAAAATTTTCCGTATGAACCGAAAACTTTTGTTTTGCCATCGCCAAAAATATCATAAGCACCACCAATACGCGGTGCAACTTTGTCGCCCCATCCAAAACCGAATGGTGCGGCAAAACCGTTAAATGAAGGTAAATCTTCTTTTTCAACACGGACACCAAGGTTTAGCGTAAGTCGATTTGCAATCTGCCATCCGTCTTGAACATAAATTGCCTGATTTAGGTTGCTTCCCGAACCTTTTTCACCGTATCGATATAGGGCGCCGTGTCCGATTGCACCAGCGGTTGGTGTTGCGATATTTGACCATCTAGAATCGTTATCGATTTGACGACCGTATTCTAGGTAGATGCGTTCCGTGTAGTTCTTCAACAAATCGTTAAAGATCGATTGATGTTGATAGCCACCCTTTAACGCATGACGTCCACCAGCTATAAAACTATAGGTTACGTCGCCTTCATAATTTGTACGGATGGAAACATCCTTCTCAGTTTTGGTATTGTCCGGATCAACATCCCCTTGGGAACAGGCATCCGCGCCGAAAGACAATTGGGGCGTATTCCCGAAACCACAAATGTATCTCACACCCGTCCAGGTTATACCGTAATTGCCCAGTTTTTCATTTAAGAAACCACCTTAAAAGCGAAATGTCCCAACTAGATTTGAAGTAGGCGTGTACACAGCTTGAAACGTTACGCTATTTGCTGTTTGCCTTCCGCCCTGCAGCCTTGCATTGTCAGGAAGGGTACCTACATTTCCGAAGTTTAGTGTTCCATATGGAAGCGTACCTTGCTGAATTAATGGATTCCACAAAAACGTTCCGGTTAAACGTAGGTTTGAAAACGGGTCCGCATCAATTCTTGCAAAGCCATACTGGTTTGTCTGTTTATTCTGATAGTTGTATTCATATTGAAATGTTCTTGAAGCAGCAGGCGCATTTGTATAAAACAAACTTTGTCGATTTGTTTCTACAATAGTCGGCGCCCAGTTTACGCTAAACCAAGCCTTATCTTTAACGATAGGTCCGCGTAAGCCAAGAGTGGGATAAAAAACCACGCCATCAGATTTCGGTGGGGTCGCGTATTCTACGTCTTGCTTAAATGTACCCTTACTCGCAGAGCCCGAAGTAAATCTCAACAAACTTTGACGCGGATTTCCGTTAAGTTTCGCAGAATTAAATTCAACCCCGAACTCACCGTGGAAATCGTTATTACCACCCTTTGTTACAACGTTAATTACACCGCCAGTTGCACCGCCGTATTCAGCGTTAAAACCACTTGATTTAACCTGAACCTGCTGCACCATTGAAAGCGGAATGTTTAAGTTTGAATTTAAGCCTGCATTACGATAGTTAGTGACTTCCTGTCCATCGATTACAAACGTGTTTTCTGCTCCTGACGCGCCGTCAATCGAAAATCCACCCGATTTTGCTTCGGAACGTGTGCCGGGCGACACATTCAAAATACTTGTAAAACCAGCCCCCTTAGGCAACATTTGAATCTTTTCGGTAGAAATACTTGTTGAAATCTCCGAACTAGTCGGATCAATCCCTACATCACTACTGCCCGAAACATCAACCGTAACCGATGTTGAACCGACTCCAACCGCTATATTTACAGGTGTAGTTTTACCGAGCACAACTTGCACATTATCGTATGTTGCAGCCGCAAAACCGCCGGTTGAGCCAGTCGAAACTGTATATATTCCGGCGGGTACTTGTAGAAATCTAAAGTACCCATTTGAATAGTATTGACTGTTCGCTTAAAACCGGCTGTGCTGGATGCAGCAGAGCTCGTAACCGTTACCGAAACATTCGGCACAACCGCGCCTGAATGATCTTTTACAAACCCTTCAATATTACCGAACTGTTCTTGCCCGAACGCAAATACGCCCAAACATAAAACAACCAACAATACAAAAGGTAATTTTCTAGAATTAGTCTTCATACTTCGTCCTCCAAACGATGATAATAATCAAACCAAAAGCAAGATTTTTTATTGACAAGAAATGAAAACGAAAAGAGTATTTCAAGTTGTCGTGAGTCATTAAAAAAAGCCGCTTGAGTTACAACTTTAAACTATGCAAGTGATATGCCAAAAATGGAACTTGAGCGAAAAACCGCGGTAACTACTTATCATAAAAGAACTTTAATTCTAATGATTCCAATTCACAAAACAAAATCGATTTGTAGTTGTTCGGGAATTTCAAGATTTATTGGCTTTGTAAGGATTTAAATCAACAAATCAATTTGCAATAAAGTCGAATTTACACGAAATGGTGGAAAACACTTCAATACTTAAGTGAAAGTCACTAAAGCAGTCCGGGAAACGGCGAGTATCACAAACCATGAAAGTGTTTTTTCAGACTCCGTAGCGAAACGATTAATTGCCGGTTTTCAGTTTCTGATTGACTTCGTCCTCTCTTAGGCGGTTTGAGTGGCTAACGAAACCATCGTCAAAGTCGCGAAGGATTTCCATTACTTCCATCCCGCCAAATTTCTGCTTACATTTTAAATTTGACGATTTTGAACTACCAAAGTCTCAGCAAATATCAACGCCCTTTCGCCCTTGCTCAACCGAGATTAATACCCAAGTTACTCGGCTTCTTCTTATGATTTTCGATACTTGCTTTTTTTAAGATTCCTCCGAAAACTCCGCTTTAGTTTGGCGCGACTTTCAGGGAGCACGTACCGGTTAAGTTTCGTGAAAGTTTTTTTAAGTGACTTTATGCTTGTTTTTGATAGCTCCTCATAGCGCGGTATGTCCTTCGTTATTGCCGCCGAAAGAATCAGCAACTTCATTTTCTTGGTACTTTCAAAGCTTTGGGTTTACCGTTTACGGATACATAAATCACGGCGGATTGTCTGCCCGTCGGTTTCGACAGGCAGACAGTTCGCCCGTATTATTTAACCGAAACAAAATCCGTTCCCGTGCGTCCGAATGTTTCAGGATGGTACATTTCTTCGGCTTTTGCCGGCGGAACGACGAATTCGCCCGGCGTGGTTGCGCGCGCAACATACGAATATTCATAAACGCCGCCCCAAACCAATGAACTAAACGCCTCAGCGCGTTCATCGCGGAAATTCTGATGTTCAAACCACTGGGAACGCCAGAAATAGTAATCTCCGCCATACGAGCGCGATGAAATGGATCGAACTCCCGTATTTTCGACGGGTGCGTTCGGAATTGCTTCGGTCACTGCCAAATCGGGATTCAAGATTTCAAGCCCCGCCGGAAGCGGATCAACCAGTGCTACATGGTATCTTCGGGCATCAGCCACCATTGTTAATTTCACGCGAACACGTGCGCCGGCTTTAATCTTCCAATGCCCTTCGCCAGTTTGGGTTACATCTTCCGGCTTATCCACAGCTTCATAACTTCGTAGCACGGTAAAACCATAATCAGCCGGTTTCAAGTTTAGATTCTTCGGTGCGTAATTCATTCCGAGCCTGTAATACAGCCTTCCGGCTCCCTGTTTATTCAGAATTAAATCGGAAGACCCGCCTTGTGACATCAGATATTGCATTGGAATTTCAAGCACATTTGAATTACTCGAACGACCCGCAAATTTTTGTTCGCCGGCGTATGCATCACCAAGCCAGATTTGCGTAACAAAGTTCGGCGTAACACTTTCATACGCCTGAAAATACGAGTCCAAAGCAAGAAGTATGAAGACATTTTCTTGCGTGTTGTCCCATCTGCCCTTCTTTCGGTGCTCTAGTAGCCCACGAACAATTTTCGGAATCAAGTCCGAAACATCTTGTTCGCCGATTAAATTTTGTTCGGTGTTGAAGGCTTCAGCCGCCGGACCACCGGCTTCCTCTGCTTCCTTTGGCTCCGAATTCAACATTCCTTGCTTTCGGTTAACCTTTAGAAGCGCCTCAAGAATTACCCCATCGGCGCGTCGGTTTGATGCCATTATCAACCAGTTGCCATCTCCGTAATCTGTATTAAATTGCGCAGTTGAAGCGGTTTCGCTGGCGTTATTTAGCAAGAAACGCGTAATTTCGGTAACTTCTTTTTGCGAAGTGCCGCTGTCTGCAAACATGTTCAATAGCCAGCCAAGAGCCTCAAATGGCATCTTTTGTATAGTAGCTTCGTTAAGAAGCCTTTTGGCTTTTGCTTCGTCGCGGTCACCCATCAAATTCCTTACATAAAGCGCGTATGCCGAAATAGTCCAACGAACTTCAGGCGAATATAGATTTGTATCCATGTGTTGTTCAATATTCTTTAGATATGGCGCAACACGTGTCAGCATCTCTTTTGGAACATCGTAACCCTTTGATTTTGCGAGGATTAACGCATGTGCCGTGTGTGCAGTAACGAAAGGATATTCATAGCGTTCACCGTTTTTACGCCACAACCCAAAATTGCCGTTGTCATTTTGGCGCGACTGTAAAATTTCCATATCCTTCGCAAAACTCGCCTTAAGTTCATTGTTCGAAGGCATCTCTTTTGCCTTAAATGCAGTAAGAACATCTTGCAATGCGGCGATAGAAATCATCCGCGATGAAACCTGTTCCGTACAATCGAAACGGTAGCGATAAAGGTAAATAAACGCATCGGTAAGTTCTTGAAGCTGTGTTGAGCTAGTGGTAACTTCGAGCCCGCCAAACTGCGGAAACACATCATTTGGCGCACGTACAGGTTGCACAATAGCGCCGTTTTTATCGGTTGTACCGTATGTCGCAAATGCCTCCGTGGTCGCAGGCGTCCAAACCGGCAAACTGATTTCTGCCGCATCCGAATATTTTCCGCTCGAAGCGGCAAACTGGAATCGCGCAGTTCCCGCTTTTTCTGCCGAAACCGGAAAACGAACTTCCTCGCGATTATTTGCTTTTACAAGCACTTTCTGCCCGTCTCCGTTGGTTAACACTGCGTTTGTGGCGCGTACACCAACGTTTACATACATGTCCGAATCAGTTTGATTTTGAACAACAACCGGCAATTCGATTTTATCGCCGAAGTTCATAAATCGGGGCGCCGAAGGACGCACCATTAAGGGCTGACGCGCCGTAACCGAGGATTCTCCCTTACCGAAACGCTTTGCGGCATCAACCGAAACCGCCATTATGCGGTAGCGCGTTAAGTTATCCGGCACCTTAATCGGAACACTTGCGCGCCCACTTGAATCCGTCTTTACGTGTGGAGCAAAAACCGCGAGCGCATCAAAATTTTTGCGAAGTGAGATTGGAGAATTTGATTCCGTATCGGAAGCCGATACTGCCATTTCAGCCACCGAATCAGCACTGAATGAGCTTTCTGATTCGAACACCCCCGAAATTGATACTCGTTTTTCCGCTCTGTCGCGCCCGCCACTTACGGCTGATGGCGGCGCGGGGGCTGGCGCAGCCGCTAGCGTTGCAATATTTTCCGGATTTCCAAGTATAACATCTGCTCTTGAATAATAATCTCTGACGCCGGCTTGGCGCTCTTGATAGAAAACACTTACGGGGTCTTGAATGTCATAGCCTGAAAGCGCGAGTACGCTTTCATCAACCACAACCACAGCCACTTCGGTATTTCCGGCGGGCTTTCCGTCATTATCCGTAACGGAAATCTTTATGTCTGTGTTTCCGCCCGGTTCAACGGTTTTTGACAAAGGTTCCGCCTTTACGGTAAGCCTTCGCGAATCTTTCGTAACTTCCAAATTGATTTCGCCAGAGGCATACGCGGGACGCTTCGTAAGTTTTTCGCGTAAATTGCCTTCGTCATCCGTACGAATCGCCGCACCGGTCAAATCAACTTGCGCGTGTATATTTGGCAAGTATTCCGCTTCAATCGGAATTTTCAGCGTTGCGGATGATCCCTTTATCGTGAAACGCTCTGTCTTGACTATACCTTCACGTCTTAAAGTCAAAACGCCTTCGGCACCGGAAAACGGCGCGATTACAAGAAGTTCTGCCACATCGCCGGGTGCATAATTCTTTTTGTCGGGAATAATTTGAACTTCCTCTTTTGATACTTCGCGATTCGGAACGGTTTTTCCGCCTGCCACCCAGATTGTCAATTCGGTCTGATTAAATCGCTCGCGGTCGTCCATAACCAAAGCCTTTAGAGTATATTTACCGCCATCTTTTGCCATAAATTTACACGCTTTAGCTTCCGTTGCGGAGGTAATGTCGCAAAACTGTTTATCGATTGATTTTTCGACCCATTTCCCCTTTTCAAACCGCCAATCTTTCAATTCCGCACTAATTTCCACCTTTTTGCCCGCAACCAAATTCCCGTTTAAATCGGAAACGATTGTATCAATGCCGATTTCTTCACCCTTTTGAACAAAGTTTCGCGCGGGTTTCAGCCCCACATAAAGCGAAGCCGGATGTACAATCATCGATGTGCTACTTGCCCAAGTTTGCCTATTTACATCTTGTACACTGGAAGATGCTGAAACAGAATATGGGCGTGGCGGGTTTACGGTTTCAAAATCTATCTTCAAATTGTGCTTTCCGCTCGCATCGGTAACTCCTTTGAACGTTTTGGTCTCTTGGTTCGAATCATAATTTTGTCCGTGATACCACCAAGGAATCCATGTTCCAAAAATATAATCGCTTTGATTTGGCGGCGTAAAATTTGTAGGCGTTGAGGTTACATTCCAATTGACATCGGCATTTGCCAGCGCGCCACCTGCATAATATTTTGCTTCAACTTCAACATTTGTACTTTCACCGACAAAATGTGGTGCTTCGGTTACAATCTTAGTCGAAACTTCGAATTCGGGACGCCTAAATTCCTGAACCTGAAAACTATGGTAATAAACCGGCGAACCGTTTTCTTCAAAATAAAACGCGACATTTGAATTCCCGAGATTGGCATTGTCCGGCAACTTAAACTGAAAATCGAATGCGCCGAAAGCATTAAGGGTTTCTTTTCCTTTGCCGATTTCGTTACCTCTTGAATCAAAAATCTTATAAAAGACAGGCACGCCAACTCTATCGAGCTTATTGATGTCCCCAAGTTTTCCCGCTTCAACTTTTCTTACGTATCCCTTAATTGAAACCGTTTCCTGCGGTCGATACATTTTTCGATCATCAAAAACAAACCATCGTTCGCCTGATACATTCGCCTTTATCTGCCAGGTGCCCGAATCTTGCCAAGGATATTTTGAGTTTTCAGGCAAGAACGCCTCATCTGCGCCTTTGCGCGCAATCAACATATTTGGGCTTTGTGGCGCATTTGGCGACAGCGCAAGACGTAAAATACCATTTTCGGCAGTTGTGTTGGTTTTGGATTGTTGAATGGGTTCCAACATTACCGGCTTGCCTTCTGAAGCGTTCTCAGATGCTTCAGAAGTTTGTGCAAAGCTCGAGACCCAATCCCACAACGATTTCACATAACCTGTTTCGTTGGTTCCGCTAAAACCTTGTTGCGGATTGGTTGAAGATCCATTGGGAGCTATTGAAAGCTGGACACCGGCAAGCGGCGCACCGGTTGTCAAATTTGTTGCAAAACCTATAAGCTCTTCATTATCAACAAATGCATCCAACCCGATTTTTGTTGATTGCACCCATGTAAGCACTCGCGAACTATCCCATTTGTCACGCTTCGTCGTAGGTTCGATATCCAAAACCAGATTGCCAAGCCCATTTTTAAGATATTTTGAAAGATCGATTTGTGTTTCTACCACTTCATCCGAAAGCGTTTGTAAAGTAAGTGTCTTACTTTCCAACAGAAATCCCGGCATTTGCACCCTTTTACCGTTGTCGTAATATTGCTGTTGCAGATACTTGCCGTAATTTGCCCAATCCGTCGGCGCGACACGGTAAACCTTCATATTTACGGATTTATGATTTACAGAATAGACCGAAATTGAGGGAGCTTTAGCTGTTGGGTCAAGCACCGTCATTACGCCCGTGGATGGATAAAAGACAGAAGGCGCATTTCCCGTTTGAATTGTTTTTACGGTATCTCCGGTAACATTCTGTCCGAAACCGTCTTTCAGAGAAGGATTTACAGTAATTGTGTATTTTGTGTTGCCCTTTTTTGCGCCGTTTATATAAACGTATTTGCCTGAAGGATATATATTGGCTCGTTCGATTGCGGGTGAAATATTAATCATTGAAGCATCAAACCCGATGGAATCTACAGGATTTGTGAATTCGATATAAAAACTTTCAAACGGCGAACATTTTGTCGTGTTTATGCCCGGGCAATTTACACTTTCCAATTTCATCGCACCATATGTTTTGAATGTAAATGATTGCGAAGAAACCGTTCTTAGCGGACCCTCAGCCGAGGGGGCTCCTTTATTTACGGTAATGTCTATAATTGAATTTTCAGGAAGGGCGTTTGCCGTGCTTCCATCGGAATTGATTGCACGTATCGCCAGCCACCTGCCCGGCTCAGAACTTTTTATGTAGTAATTTATTTGTTCGCTTACTTCTTCCGATTTCGCCAACCTAAACGGAATCTTTTTGCCCCTTACGGAAATGCTTAAAGATTCGAGCATTTCGCTCGGGTTGATTGCTTGATCAAACCCTAAGAAGATTACGCTGTCCCTTCTTTGCGGTGAATTACCGTTCGGATATTGTGAAACAAGCGTCGGCGGCGGGGTTTTAAACTTCCAAGCAACATCGTTTTCCAGCTCCTTCCCTGTTGCTGATTTTGTTCCCGCCGGAACTCGCGCCGTAAATTCCGTTGCCATCGGAAAGCGTGTTTTTGTATCGAAAACCAAAGTTTTTGTGCCAAGCCAACGCCAATTGCCCTCCGCCTTCGGCGAAAGTTGTACCGGAATGTTTTGGGCGGCTTCTTCCTGCGAACTAACCGCAACCATTGGCTGAGAAAATGTAATGCTTAAATCGGATGCCAGTTTTACATCGCCTTCCGGCGCAAAACGCGTAACTTGAAGTTGCCCGATGCTTGGAGATTCGGGCAATCTTTCGGAAATATCCACGGGAAACTTAACCGGCTTGCGGTCGCCGGTTTTTGGCGGTGGCATTGAGCCCGCGCGCTTTGCAAAATCCGTTGTATCTGCACCATCCTTTTCAATATCGGGCATTCGCGAAAGCAACTTATCTGTTTCCGCATCACTTAATGCCTCAGTTTGCGCCGGTTGCTGTACCGAAAGCTGTTCAGCTCCTTCAACACCGTTGCTGAGGCTGAATCGAAGTCCCGTTTTCGTGTCCTTTATTCTTTCATTCATCGACTTTTCCATTTCTTGACCCAAAGAAACTGACGCCAACGGCGCAATCGAACCGAGGTACATTAACGCTATCAACAAAAAAGAAGCAACTTGTTTCATTTATAAATCTCCCGATGTTTCGAACATCTTACCTAAACTCTTTGCTAACACGAAGTTTTCGCAGGTGTTTCGGATGCAAGCGCACGCGCCTCTTTTGGCTTCGCACCACTTGCTTCCAAAAACAGAACGCAAAGTAAAAGAAGAACTTGCAATTCAAGCTTTTCACACAATCAATCAATGCTTGGGTTAATAAAATTGCATAAGTGCTGTTTAAGTTCACA
This sequence comes from Pyrinomonadaceae bacterium, assembly GCA_047973305.1. Lineage (GTDB taxonomy): Bacteria > Acidobacteriota > Blastocatellia > Pyrinomonadales > Pyrinomonadaceae > Aridibacter. The sequence goes on along the minus strand of JBKEBT010000123.1, from coordinate 7,336 downwards.
AATATTATTTAATCCCCCGTAAATTTCTTGTTATACTCATCATAAGCGTATGCAACTTTCGCGATTCGATTGTCGTAATTGGTTGCTGTGTAGTTCTAACGAACTTGGATGTAGGAGCAGATTAAAAAGATGGGATTGTGGCAGAGAATTAAAAGAATGTTTAGAGCCGGCACCGGCGCAGCACTCGATAAAGTTGAGAACCCTGAACTGGTTCTGCAACAAACTATTCGTGATATGCGCGATCGCGTTCCGGAGTTAAACAATTCGGTTGCACAGGTTATGGCTACCGAACGGTTGCTTTCAAAAAACAAGGAAAATTTGGCTGGAAAGGTTGTAGATCTTGATTCAAAAATAAAAGCAGCCGTAAAAATGGGACGTGATGATGTTGCAACCGCCTACATCGGACAGTTACAACAAGCACAAATCGACCTAGAACGAACTTCCGCCCAACTTGAATATGCTGAAAATGCATCAAAACAAGCTCTGAAGGCACGCGACAATTATGTTTTAAATTTGAAAAAGCGTTCTGAGGAAGCCATGCAGCTGATAAGTGCATCAAAACAAGCGAAGTTGCAGGAACAACTTGCCCAAACCATGGATTCGTTCGATTTGGGCGATGACGCTTCTACATTTAACGAAATGCGCGAGAAAATCGATCGACGCGTGGCGGCTGCCGAAGCAAAGTTACAACTTGGCACTTCAAATGTTGACAACAAAATGGCTGATATTGAACGCGAAGCAATGGATTTACAGCTACAGGATAAGTTGCTTGCATATAAGAAGGAAATGGGCTTGCTTGGCGAAGGCACCGGGGGCGATGCAAAACAAATAGAAGCGGGTGGAAATTCTTCAAATCATACCGGCGAAGAAATGGTAAAAGAGGCTGAAGAAGCGTAAGAACGCACGGAACAAATAGTTCGTAAAAATATGGCGGACATAGCAAAATACCAACAATCTGTTGAAAAGTTCAACTCATCATACGCAAAAGAAGCGTTAAAAGAACCCGTAAATTTTTGGGGGCTTGCCGGCTTTGCTGTTGCCGCGGCATACACACAAAGCGTTATTCCCTTGTTGGTGGCACTTATTGCAGAATTCGTTTACGTTTTGGTTGTTCCAAACCTTCCATCATATCGGCAGTTGGTTCAAACGCGCGAACGCACGCGAAGACGCGAACTTAACAAGGCAAATCGCGAAAAACTTATTAAGAGCTTCAGTCCGCGAGAGCGTGAAGCGGTTGAATATCTCCGCTGGCAAAAAAACAAAATTCAAGAAAACTACAAAAAATTCACGGGCTCGCGCGAACTTCCTTCAAACCTTGTTTCACTTGAGAAACGTTGGGAAGATTTTGTCGATTTGCTGGACATTTACCGAAGACGCAAACAGCACTTGAAATCGATTAATCGACAAGCAGTTCACAATCAGCTTGCGCAGGCTTATCGTGCCGCTGAAGATGCGCCCGACGATAAAACCAAACGCATTCAAGAAACAAACGTTGAAATTCTAAAGCGCCGGCTTGCCTCTTTTGATGAACTTGAACGTAGCGTAAAACTGGTTGAAGGACAGCTGCAATCAATTGAAAACTTCTTTGGTTATTTGAATGATGAAATCGTGACAATCACCACACCGGAAAGATTTTCTATGCTCGATTTCGAACAACTTTCCGAATCAATTGCAATGACCAAACAGATGATTGACGCAACTTCTGAAAGCGTTGGCGCTCTTGATGCATATAACCGTGAAATGGGAAATTACGAACTTTTGCCGGACAATTAAGTAAGAGTCTCGTGACCTAACCCGAATAAATAATATTTTATTTCAACTTTGCCAACTCTATCGTCGCGACTTTTCTGCGCCAAGTACCTATTTCCTTTCCTCACTTCCGATAAACAAAAATCCGTAAATAGAAAAGATTTTTCTAAATTTTCGAATCTTTTAATGGTTTATTTAGCATAACTATGGAAACATCGGCTCTTAAAATTGAAACATCTCATCAGGCGGAAAGCACAATAAAGCAGGATGCATTTAAACAAGAATGGAATCGCTTGTTCGCGGCGTGCCCTTGGGCTACCGTTTTTCAAGATTTTCGCTATTTAGCAATTTGGGTCGATAATTATTCCGATCAATTCGAACTTATTTTGGTTTCAGAACGAGATAAATCCGAAAACCTAATCGGCTTATTGCCACTTGCACGCGAACGGGCAACCGGAAGATTAATCGTCGCGGGCGATCATCATGCTGAATACAAAACATGGCTTGCAACACCGGAAAACGGTAACGCATTTCCGGAAAAAGCATTTCGGTTGCTTGCAAGAAAGTTTCCTAAAGCCGATCTCGATTTTACCTTCCTCGCGCCGGGAACTCCGCTCGAATGGTTGAAAAACGGTTGGAAACATCGCTCGCGTTTGCAATCCGTACCGCGGTCAATGGTTTCGCTTGGTGAAGAAAACACATCCGATGCATCCTTACGAAAGCGCGGAAACAAAACCCGAATTCGGCAGCTTGAACGTATGGGCGAATTAAAGCTGCTCGAAATCGAAACGCCCGAAGAATTTGAGGCAGCATTTGATCGTGCTGAAAATCTTTCGCATCTGCGCCTCAGCGCAATTCACGGCGTGCAAGTTGAACGGGATGTGCAACGTAAAAACTTTCATTTGGATCTGTTCAACAAAACTGACTTAATCTATGCTACCCGTTTAGATGCCGGCGCGGAAACCGCTGCGATAAAGATCTGCTTTAAGAATCGCAATGAAATGCTTTTGTGCATTACAGCAATGTCGCCGTTTTTCTCCAAGCAATCACCCAGCAAGCTTCACTTGTTAATGCTTGGAAAGCATTTGACCGGTTCGAACTATAAATCGTTGGATCTTTCACCCGGTTCCGGCTATAAAGAACGATTTTCAAATGAAATTGATTCCATTCATACTTTGCGGTTGTTTTTTAACCGCACAAAAAGTGCAAAATTTAATCTAAAACGTGAAGCTGCCTGCAATTGCAAACGCGCGCTCGAAACTACACAAACGCCTTTGGGTTCCGCCTACGATCTGATGATTCGTTTCAAAAAGAAGGTATCGAAATTAAACGCTTCAAGCCTTTACCATGGAATTCTAAATCGCTCGTTTCGAAGAATCTATTCGAAGAAGGAATGTCGAATATATTCAATTGATGTTGAAAATATCAGTAATGCCGAACCTATTATGAAAGTTAATTCAATCGATGATTTATTGAAATATCGTGCAGTTGAACTTTCACGCGAGACGCGTTCACAATTTCATCAGAAGGTTTTAAAGAACTTTGAAGAAGGCACGCGCTCTTACACCCTTGCGGATGAAAAAGATTTACTTCATTACGGGTGGCTGAAACCGCGCCAAACAATTTCACAAGTTTTTGAAGTAAACCAAGAATATGAAATGCCCGAAGGTAGTGCAGTTTTATTTGATTTTTACACACATCCGCGCGCACGGGGCAAAGGAATTTATCGCCGGTCTTTAAAACAACTCTTGGCTGAAGCAAAAGCGATTCCGGGAACAAAACGCGTATATATCGGCGCAATGAAGCACAATCGTGTTTCAAGGCACGTCATCGAATCGGTGGGTTTTGAACACGAACTAAGCCTTTTCAAGCAAACCTTTCTTGGTTTCGAAAAAAAATGGCGCTCGTATAATCAAATCGAACCGAACAATGCTGATAAGCACAAATCTTCGCAAAAACTGAACGCGGCAGTTGCGCACGCAATTTATAATAAAAAACCAAGTGCTGGGAAATTCGCAAATGAAAAACCTGTAAAAGGATAAAAACCGAAAAGTACTTACAACTTCACACCTCTGATTTCAAAGCTTGCTTCAAAATAGATGTTGATTAATTTGCGAATTGAAATCGTTTACGTTAAAACGGTTTTATGAAATTCATTTCCGGTTTGTTTTTTGTAATCGCGCTTTCCGCCAGCGTATTTTCCCAGACACCCGATTTTGCAAACGCTTCCGACGAATGGAATGCGGATGAATTTGGGAACATACGTGCCGTTGCCGAGGTCGAAGCACCTTCCAATGCGGTTCGCGCGCACATAGAATGGCGCCGAAGAGATAAAACACCCGAAAACAAAAACATAATAGTAACTGATTCGGAAGGAAATAAAATTGCAAATGTAATTCGGGGAACCCTCAACCGCGAATTCGGTGATGTATATTTTCAACCCACGAAAGGCGCCGGCATTTATTACATCTATTACCTTCCATATACAAAATCGGGCTCGGCAAATTACCCTAAGGATTTTTACGCGGAATTCAAAGAAACAGCAGATGCCGGATGGGTAAATTCATTCGAAAAAAACGACACTCCAACGATAAAAATAAAACAAATTGAAGCACTTAACGCTTTCAACACATTTTCGCCGATGGAAATTATTGCAACCAAGGCTGAAACAGAAAGGTTGATTGCCGAAAACGCAGACAAAACATTTCTTGTATTTCCCGAAGACAGAATGTTTTCGATTCGAATGACGGATGATATACCGCAACGCTGGGTTGAGGAAGGGCTACAAACAACCTTAAAAGGCAAACCAAAGCGTGGCGAATTTTTCGCGTTTCAATTTGGAATCTTGGCGTTGAAAGACCTGAAAAACTTACAAATAAACTTCTCAGACCTGAAATCTCAAGACGGTAAATCTATTACAAGCAATAACTTAACGTGTATCAACACAAACGGTGTCGATTACCGCGGCGAAGATTTTACAAAACAGCTTGATATAGCGAAGAACAAAGTGCAAGCGATTTGGTGCGGCTTAGATGTTTCACAGGATGCAGTTTCCGCAACCTACGCCGGTACCGCGGAAATTTCAGCGGATGGCGAAGAAGCGCAGAAACTAACCTTATTGTTTACCGTGCAAAATGAGGTTGCCGAAAACGGCGGCTTCAATAATCCGGAAACTATGTCGCGCCTTAAATGGCTGAATTCGCGTATGGCACAGGAAAATACGGTCATTCCTCCATACAAGCCCATTACCGTAAATGGCACTGAAATCAATATCTTAGGGCGAACAATAACGCTAGGCACAGACGGATTTCCGGCAAAAATTCAAACATATTTTTCACCCGAAATGACATCAATCACAAAAACCCCGAAAGATGTTTTGCTTGCACCTATGAAATTTATCGTGCAAAACAGCGCGGGTGAAAATTTAAGTTTTAAGAACAAGAGCTTTGCTTTCACTGAAAAATCTGCCGGAACAGTAAAGTGGAATGCCGTAAATTCAACGCCAAATTTAAGTATGACAACAAATTGTGCGCTTGAATTTGATGGATTCGTGTTCTGTGACGTTAAGGTTAACGCGTTGAACGATGTGGCACTAAAAGACATTCGAATGGAAATTCCCTTTAATGCGGAATCCTCAAAATACATAATGGGACTCGGCGAAAAAGGTCAGCGTCGCCCCGAAAAAATCGCTTGGAAATGGGATGTTGCTAATAAAAATCAAGACGGTGCATGGCTCGGCGATGTTAATGCCGGAATGCAGTTTACTTTGCGCGATGAAAATTACGTGCGTCCGTTAAATACAAATTTTTATCTTCAAAAGCCACTTGTTTTGCCAAGTTCTTGGGGAAACGAAGGCAAAGGCGGAATCGATATTTCCCACGCAAATTCTTCCGTTACGGTAAACAATTATAGCGGTGAACGCACAATGAAAAAGGGGCAGGAACTACATTACAACTTCACGCTTCTTATCACGCCGTTTCATTCGATAGATACCGATTGGCAATGGGCAAACCGGTTTTATCATAGGTATTCGCCGCCGGCAGAAGTTGTTAAAACCGGTGCAACCGTAGTCAACATCCATCATGCAACCGAAATAAATCCGTATATCAATTACCCTTTTATTGCCCACAAAGAAATGAAGGCTTACATTGATGAAGCCCACAAACGTGGATTAAAAGTAAAGATTTACAATACAATTCGCGAACTTTCAAATCATGCGTACGAAACCTTTGCATTACGAAGTCTGGGGCACGAAATCTATTCTCCCGGACCCGGAGGCGGTTTTTCTTGGCTGCAAGAACACGTTGGCGATGACTATATCGCGGCTTGGTTTGTGCCGCGGATAAAAGATGCCGCCATCGTAAACAGCGGAATGAGCCGTTGGCATAATTATTACGTTGAAGGAATGAACTGGTTGGTCGATAACGTCGGAATTGATGGAATTTACCTCGATGACGTTGCGTTTGACCGCGTAACGATGAAACGCATAAAGCGCGTGCTTACAAAGAACGGACACCCCGGAATAATTGATCTGCATTCCGCAAACCAGTTCAACAAACGCGATGGCTTTAATAATTCCGCAATGCTTTATATGGAACACTTCCCCTACCTAAATAAACTTTGGTTTGGCGAATATTTCGATTACGAAAATAATTCACCCGATTTCTTTCTTACTGAAGTGAGCGGAATTCCGTTCGGTTTGATGGGTGAAATGTTGCAGGATGGCGGAAACCCTTACCGCGGAATGATTTACGGAATGACAAACCGTATGCCTTGGTCAGATGATGCCGACCCACGCCCAATCTGGAAACTTTGGGATGAATTCGGTATGAAAGGCTCAAAAATGTACGGATATTGGTCGCCAAACGTGCCGGTTAAATCGAACAATAACGAAGTGCTCGCAACCGTTTACAAGAAAAAGGGTACGGCGCTTATTTCAATTGCATCCTGGGCGGAAACCGACGTAAAGGTGCGCCTAAAATTTGATTGGAAACGACTCGGAATTAATCCGAAAACCGCAAAATTGGTTGCACCGGCAGTTGATAAATTTCAACCGGCACGTGAGTTCGCTGTGGATGATGAAATTCCAATTCAAAAAAATAAAGGCTGGCTGCTTATTGTTAAGTAAAACTGCGGTGCGTTTATTATTGCTTTGAAAATAATTTAGAACTTGAACCACTCAACTTCACCTATTCGGAGTTTTTGATGCTTTGCCAAAAAAGGATGTTTCTAGCTTAACCGGGGTGGACGTATATCGTTTTTATCGATTCTTATGGAAAAAGCCGGGTACTGAAAAATAGGAAGATTTTTTGCTTGAAATTATTGAAAATGGAGTGCTCAAAAACTTACGCAAATTCGCGCTGTGTGCAACATGGTATATATGCAAAGCGGGGTTAAAGTCTTGGCTTAACTACTCTACTTTTTTTGTCTCAAAAAAACATTTTTCTATTACTATTTATTTTATTTTAGCAAAAGAAAAAGTTTTTTGCTTATTGCGGTTTATATTTTATAGATTTAGGAGATTTTTGCCCGCTTTGCATATATACTTTTTCGTTATGGGATATGCTAAAACGACACCACCGAGAAT
>JBKEBT010000122.1:0-5284 GCA_047973305.1 Pyrinomonadaceae bacterium | reverse complement strand
ACATTTGCCACGATTCGCCACCGGACAAAACGTTCAAAAAGTTGTCTTTCAAAAAACGGAATGCTTGAAATGATGTTCAAACTCAGTCAATGCGCCGAGGAAAATTGGCTTCGCTTAAAAGGGTTCAAACATCTGGCAAAAGTAATCGGAGGAGTGAAATTTAATAACGGAATCGAAATCGAAGATTCCAAACAAGAGGAGCTTAACCGAATCGCCGCTTGACTCCCATACACCAGATTTGACTATAGCTCCTTGTCTTTTTCTCATCTTTTCATTCAGTTTATGCGCAATATGATCAATATGGCTATACATCGACTTATTCTAATCAAAATGTTTATTCCGTAAATGCTTATAGATTTATGGATTATGGAATTGCTGAGTTTGTAGATAGCGGAGTTAATGTTGATGTTATTAGTCCGAACGGAACTTACCTCGGACAATTTGCTGGACGAACTTCAAACAGTTCAATGGTTGATGTAACTTTTACGCTGCCAAATCCAAATAATGAATGCGGAACTTTTCATTTGCACACATATCATTGGCAATTTTTCTGGTATCGAACCTATTTATGGGAACCTTCATCACAGAGTTATGAAGAAAGAACTTATTCTCCTTCATCTTACTGGGCACGAGATTATACAAATGAAATCACGCAACCAAATTATACGGCAACCCCATTTTTGGCGAATCCTCCAGAGGTTTTTTATCCGTCTGACACCTTTGATATGATTGATGAAATTGACACATACCCGAATATCGCGTGTACGACAAATGCCGAAATCTCAAACGTTGCACTCGAAGCGATAAATAGTTCCTTGGATTCAAATCCCGGCAATGGAAATCCGAATACAAATAGTGGCTTACGTATTTTCCCCGATAAAATCAGTCCGGCGGATACCACGAATCGTGCAACAGTTAAAGTAAAGGCAACTGTCACTCCGGCGGTCGAAGGTATTCCGATTTATTTTAAAACCTTTGATTTGGATGATCCATCTGACAATACGGCACCGGTGGATTCAAATGGAAGCGCGGGCGATGATAATCGAGGACAAGTTGGAACATCAAGTTCCGGTCAGCTAAATTTAACCACAGCGACCACAAATAGTAGTGGAATAGCTGTTGTTGAGCTTACTGTTACTAAACAGCCGGGAGACAATTTTGCGGTAGTTGCGAGTAAAGCTCAAGCGTTTCTTGATGGAGTTGCTGTCGATGGAACAAATTTGAAAAATGGTTCTCAAACTATACCCCTTACTGGACAAACAACGACAACCAATCCGGCAATGCGAACGGAAATGTTAACAATTTGGCGAAAACTTCATATTGAAAGTGATTCAATGGGAGTAGTCACTGGAAACAAGGTAAATGGAACCATTAGTGCCTTAGGACAGTCTTGTGTTGGCGGTATTTGCGACAATGGTTTTCAGACTAGCTTGACTTCATTAGAAGAGGAGAGATTTCAACAAGGGAAAATTCTTGTCGCAGGTTATAGCTATGACGTAAAAACCAATGGTAGCAATGGAATTGTAATTTTGAACGGTCAGCCATTTGGCTCAAATAGCATACCATTAGGTAGTTCTTTTGTTATGTACGATGATGATGATATGAACGATGATGGTGTGTTAGATGGTGATGAAGGTGATGAAGTTGTTGACCCAGATACATCATTACTTACCAATAATAGTAGTAGCGTTGCCAATAATTTATTTGCGACGGGTTACATCGTTCCAGCGTATGATTTAGGAGGGAATGACGGAAATGTTGCATCTATTATTAACGTTGGTGGAGATGTAAATGCTCCTGATATTGCGCCATTTTATACAAATTTTAACAACTATTCATACCATAACGATGACGATTTTTGGGTGATCTATCTTTTAGGAGGATATCAGTTTACAACCGACCGAGATGGTGATCCCAGGTTAATTTCTGCTACAACCGGACAAATAGGAACAATTTATGGGCTAACTGATACTCCACAGCGGCAAAGAATAGGAAGAGGGTCGATCATTTTTAATGAAGATGCGAGACCTCATGAATTTCCAGGCGGGACTTTGGCTAGTCGTGCGATTACTGCAGATCATGAAGTCGGGCATTTGTTTGGATGTGATCACGCAGACGGAGGAATTATGGCTCCGACTGCTATTAGATCCAGTACCGCACTTTCACCTGCATGTCTTGTATGGGTTAGAGACACAAGACATCCATAGAAATATTTAAGGAGATTTTTTATGTCGAGACTAATGATGGTTATTATAGGAAATATAGCCGTGCTTTGTTTCTTAATTGTTTTTGCAATTTCCGCGCAAACACAAGGGGAGATAGGTTCCAATTTGCGAATAACAACAGAGAAGAATAGCTTTCAACTAGGTGAAGAAGTTATGTTGAATATCGATATAAACAATAACAATGGAGTTCTTAGCCAGCGAAGACTAAACTGTGGATATCTGCAAATATTTGTGGCTGGTGAGGACGGACAATACAGGATTGCTTATGTTAATACCGGATATCAACTTGGAACAGATGATTGCATAGCAATTCCACTCGAATTAAACGAAAAGATTCAAAAACAACAACCTCTGCTCTACAATGCCGCGTCTGACACGAGTCATTTAAATAGAAACGAAGTTGCGAGGCAATCCAAATCCAGGATTATGACAAATTTTGTGTTTGATACTCCTGGTAGGTACTTCATCAAGATCAAATTGCTTATTCCGGACGAAGAAAACGTTTCGGTAATTGAATCATCTCCAATTCAAATCACTATGATAGAACCGCAAGGTCACAATCGGGCGATTTGGAATCGCATAAGGAATAGAGGAGACATCGCGTATTTTCTTCAAACAGGAAATTTTCTAGAACAAGGTGACCCGGTAAAAGAAAAAGAATTCAAGAAAGAAATAGAGGTGCTTACGATTGAATACCCTAACACGTATGTTTCGAATAGATTGGGGCAAATATTAAATAGTGGCAATAATAAGCCTGTTCAAAAAATTGACAATAAACCCGACCACTTACAAAAAAGTATAGATAATTTCAGGGTAATAAAAAGATAATGAAAAAAAGAAATCTATCAACACTTGTATTTTCAGGAATTTTGTTTTGGGGATTGGTTTATACAAATCAAGCTCAAGTCCCAAACAATAACTTTTCACAATTGCGTTTTTCAATCGAAACAAATAAGAACTGGTTTGTTTTATCTGAACCGATTCCTTTGACTCTGAAAGTTAGCAATGAAGCTAGTTCTCCAATTGGCGGAGGAGTTGATCTTAACCCAAAATACAGGCGAATCAGATATTTTGTTGAAAAGCCGGATAAGACAGTTGTTAATATAGAACCTTTTCAGATGTATTCCGGAACTTGTGAAGGCTGCAAGACAAAATTTCCGCTTTTACCGAATATAACTTTTGAAAATAAGGATGCTGTTCAAAACCTAGTTGAAAACATTTTTTCTGTGGAAGGAGATTACAAAGTTTGGGCAGAAATTTGCGAAAAAGAATGTTCTGAAGCAAATTCCTCAAAAGCAGCTTCCAACCAAATCCAATTTAAGGTTTATGAGCCGAAAGGAAGGGATCAGGAAGCCTATCAAATGTTAAAAGTACTCTTGAAAAACGATTGGTATTTCAGTAACAAGCAAGATGTTGCATATCTTCAAAAAGCTGAGGAGTTTTTTAGTAGGTACGAAGGAACGCCCTATAGTGATTATGTGGCGGGAAAGATGGTAGAGTACTTTTCTAGGATCAGACAGCCCCAAAAAGCAGATTTCTATTTCGGGAAGGTTTCGGCAAAATATCCGCTTAAAATGAACATATTGAAACAGCGAAAGGCGATTGAATTTGAGCTGCAATAGCATCAATTTCACAAAAACTGATAGGAATGACGTTCGATTTAAAGGAACTAGATTGTTTAATATAGAAGAAAGTTTTGAATTCCGTATAAACTTCTCGATGACTAGACTTTCAGCCTATTCGAAAACCCGACAATCTCTGATGTCATTACCTTTAGTTTTTCTGGAAATCCAAATTTATCGGGCATAACAATGGATTACGCCGGAAACCTCAACGATCTCGATAATCATGTTGACGTAAATCTGACAAAAGAATACGGATTTACAACCGCTATCGGTTCGCTCGGCGCGCTCGAACGCCAGACGCAGGTTACGCATCTTGAATACGACACAACCATTCCGCAAGCCACGCGCGATGCCTATGATGATGCAAATATCGTCTCGCTTCCTTCAAAGACCTACGTCAAGAATGCAGCAGGAACCGTTATTGCCAAATCCGAAATCCTCTACGATGAATCCGGCTACAGCCCTGCAACAAAGGGCAACGCGACTCGTGCGCGGAGCTGGCTTGATACAAACAACACATGGCTTGAAACCCGCGCAAAATATGATTCATACGGCAATGTTTATCAAACCGTGGATGCCAAAGGCAATGTAACACAAACGCAGTATTCCGCCACATACAGCTACGCCTACCCGACCTCCGTCATCACAGCCGTGCCTGATCCATCCGGCGCAAATGGTTCAAACACAAGCTTTACGTCATCGACCGTTTATGATCTAACCACCGGATTGCCGACCTCCACCACCGATGCAAACGGGCAAACGACCTCGATGGAATACAACGATCCGTTTCTGCGTCCGACCCGCGTCGTGCCTCCCTCAGGCGGCGCAGTCACCGAAACCTATTATGGCGCAGGCACAAGTGCGTCCACGCGTTGGGTAAAAGTGCGCACGCAAATCGACGCGACCAAGTGGAAAGAAGCCCTCAGCTATTTTGACGGCTTGGGCAGAACCGTCAAAACGCAGTCAAACGATTCAAACGGAAATATCTTTGTCGATACCGAATACGATTCCGCCGGACGCGTAAAACGCGCCACCAATCCATATCGCTCAGGCGAGCCAATCTATTGGACTACAAACACTTACGACGTCGCCGGACGCGTTACACAAGTCACCACCCCCGACGGCGCAAATGTCTATACGGCTTACGGTGTTGCAGCGGGCGGAAGTCATCTCGGAGCATTTACCGAAGTTACGGATCAGGCTGGCAAGAAACGCAGAAGCATCACAAATGCGCTCGGACAATTGATTCGGGTTGATGAACCTGACGTAAACGGCAACTTAGGCGCAAAAACAAGCCCCGCGCAGCCAACTTTGTATTCGTATGACGTTTTGGGGAATTTAACATCCGTGAATCAAGGTGTACAAACACGTACGTTTGCATATTCATCACTTTCCCGTCTCATGACCGCAAATAATCCTGAAAGTGGAAATATT
>JBKEBT010000121.1:0-2635 GCA_047973305.1 Pyrinomonadaceae bacterium | reverse complement strand
GAGTATTCAACGCTGACGCCACAAGGCACACCCGTTACTCGATATTTGACAGCAGATCATCTTGGTTCGCCGCGCGTGCTAACCGATCAATCCGGCAACGTCCTTTCCCGACGCGACTTCATGCCTTTCGGCGAAGAAGCCTTTATAGGAGTCGGCGGAAGACAAGCCGGACAAGGATATACTTATGGTGATTCGACGAGACAGAAGTTCACCGGATATGAACGCGACGAAGAAACCAACCTCGATTTCGCTCAAGCAAGGATGTATTCGAATCAGTTGGGGAGATTTACGACGGTTGATCCGTTAATGGCATCTTTAGATGCTGTTAACCCTCAGACATTCAATCGATATGCATATGTCGGTAATAATCCAATAAACATCACCGATCCAACCGGAGAAATCTGGGGTCAAAAAGACGGTAATGTTCAATGGTTTGACACCGAAGATGCCATGAAAGAGGCGGGTTTTACCGTGTACACGCTTACCCACGGTTATCGACTCGACGCAAATGGGAATCCAACGAATCAGTTAGTTGCACTAAATGCAACTACAGGTGCCGCGGTAAATGTAGCAGACGCTGTCGCTTGGCTTGCACAACAGGCTTCTTGGGGAGCTGCAGCGGAAACGATTGCTGCAAGCGCAGCAGCATTGAGCGGGGTTCCGGTTGCGAGTGCCGTCTTGGCATTGTAGCAAGCACTCGATCCGGAAGGTCGCTGGGCTTTTGATATGAATGTGCCGGAGCCAGGGCGCGAACAGACGCTCAATTTATAGACGATGTTTTTGAATCTCATCTATTTCGTCAGCCAACTGAGAGTGAGGAGACGTATTGGCTGAATTATTTATCAAATCTTGGCGGTATAACTCAACCGTCCGATCCGAATTTAGAACCGGTAAGCCCAAAGGGTAGAACCGGAAAATATGCTCTAAGCCAAGCGCAAAAGCGACAAATGCTTCTCACAAATTTTGAGAATACATCGCAATTCGTCGGTTTTGTTAATGAAGTTGTTGCGGATCTTTATCCGGAACCGACTCCTTAATTTTGAAATTACCTAGCAAATCAGCCGCAAACGCTTTAGGTTGTGGCTGATTTTAACAATAGAAGAGGTTTATAGTGAAAATCAAAAATATCATCTCATTTAGCATTCTCGCGCTTCAAATATCATGTGCATCATTTGCTCAGCACACCTTGCAGAAGCAGGAAAAGTTTGAAAGAAAGCCATTTCAGAAAAGCCCATACAAGATAAAACAGCCGCGAAAAGTGGATTGGAGGCAGGATTACGACGGGAAATATAACCCAAAGCCGCATGTTGTGGTGATCGATGAGAAAATTGGTAAATATGAATATCGGTGGACGGGATTTGACGGCAAGGAGATTGTTGTAAAGTTTCAACGTCGAGATTCTGTCGATGCCATGGCAGAAGCCGATGCCGTAAAATCTGACGATAATCGGTTCATATATACTTACACAGTAACGACTTCGAAAAATAGTCCGGTCAATTTGGATTCTTTCGAGATCCAAGCTTTCGCACCTGATGTAAAAAACATAAAGGAAAAAAGCGAACCCTCAATGGTTCTCAATCCAGCCGGATTCATTCCTTTTAACGAAGGATTTTGGTGGAGCTTTTTCCCAAATGCAGCCGTTCAGCCCGGAAAATCTGTTGAATTTTATTTATCTTCGGCAAGTCCACCCGGAATCGTGAATTGTTTGGCAAGTGGAGGAGACCAAAGTTTGATCGTTGAAAGTGAATTTGAAATGCCATCTGAGCTAGAAGAAGAAATTCCTATCAATGAAGATTTGGCTCGTTGTTTCACGATTGGACCCGATGAAAGATTATTGAAATTCAATAATGACCAAAAAACCAAATACCTATTGGATAATCTTTTAAAGTTTGTAATGGCGGGGTGGATGTCTGAAGAGACGGCAAAGAATTACGAGTCCATATTAAAGGAAAACGATTTGAACGCGGTATACGATAAGGCAAAAACGGATTTCAAAGATGAATCTATTTCTAGCGAAGTATTTTCTATTATTAACGGGTTCAATGGAGAATTTCTGGAATGACCGAAGTGCTTTTCAGTGGTTCGACAAATTTGAAAATAAAAAAGGTAATATCGTTTAATTTTGTCGCAAATGCTCTTGGCGCGCTCGAACGCCAGACGCAGGTTACGCATCTTGAATACGACACAACCATTCCGCAAGCCACGCGCGATGCCTATGATGATGCAAATATCGTCTCGCTGCCTTCAAAGACCTACGTCAAGAATGCTGCCGGAACGGTGATCGCAAAATCAGAAATCGCCTACGATGAATCGGGCTACAGCCCTGCAACCAAGGGCAATGCGACCCGTGCTCGGAGTTGGCTTGATACAAACAACTCTTGGCTTGAAACCCGCGCAAAATATGATTCTTACGGCAATGTTTACCAAACGGTAGATGCGAAAGGCAATGTTACGCAAACGCAGTATTCCGCCACATACAGCTACGCTTATCCCACATCGGTTATTACGGCTGTGCCTGATCCATCCGGCGCAAACGGTTCAAATGTTGCTTTCACGAGTTCAACCGTCTATGATTTAACAACCGGATTGCCAACATCTACAACAGATGCAAACGGACAAACAACCTCGATGGAAT
>JBKEBT010000120.1:0-34627 GCA_047973305.1 Pyrinomonadaceae bacterium | reverse complement strand
GTAGATTTGTTGTTAACCATACTTCCATTTGAAAAAGAATGGTACCGCAAAAACGGTGTCAAACATGTTCAATATATCGGCAACCCTCTGGCGGGTGAAGTAAAACCTAAGGTATCACGCGAAGAATTTTGTGCTGAGTTTGAGCTTGATAGCAACTAGCCAATAGTTTCGTTGCTTCCCGGAAGCCGTAGGAAAGAGCTTTCCAAAATACTTCCGGTAATGCTTGAAGCTGCGGTGCTACTTGAACAACGCGTCGGAAAAGTGCAATTTATTCTGCCTTTGGCGCGAAATCGTGCGGTTCAAGAGGTGCGTGAAGTTCAAGAGCTACTTAAAGAAAAAGGTGAAGTGAAACGATTTGTTGTAGTTCACGATCGAGCCTATGACGCGTTGAATGCTTCAAATGCTGCGGCAGTTGCAAGCGGAACCGCCACCTTAGAAGCTGCTTTAATTGGAACTCCTTTTGTGATGGTTTACTTAACAAGCGGCTTTAACTGGCACGTTTTTACTCCTTTTATTTCGACGGAGTTTTTTAGTTTGGCTAATCTTGTGGCTGAAAAAATGGTTGTTAAAGAATTGTTGCAGAATGATTTAACACCGGAAATATTGTCAATCGAACTTGAGAGATTACTTCAACCGGAAACGAACAGCGAAATGAAAAAGAGTCTAAATGAGATAAAGATCAAGCTGGGAAGTGGTGGAGCTTCAAAACGCGCGGCGGAGGCAATATTTGAACTGCTAAGACACGGTGCTGCTCATTTCCATGAATAATTGTGTACAAAATTGGGGTCGGTGTTTGTATAATCTATTTGGGGATTCCAGCCGTTAAACACGACGGTATTTTGAATCTATTTTGAATCTTAGCCGTCGCGTAAGCCGCCATGTTGAATGCATTTCGAGACTTGAAGTCGTCAAGAACTGCGTAATTTAAAGATTTAGCCGTCGAAGACGGCGATATATTTATAGCCCACGGTGCAAACCGTGGGAAAGCGGTTAAACAACAGCGTAAACCGTCGAAGACGGTGGCATTTTATGTAAATAGTTATGCCGCCATTTTGAATCTTAGCCGTGAACGAAGCCGCCATGTTGAATGCATTTCGAGACTTGAAGTCGTCAAGAACTGCGCAATTTAAAATCTTAGCCGTCGAAGACGGGGATATATTTATAGCCCACGGTGCCAACCGTGGGAAAGCGGTTAAGCAACAGCGTAAACCGTCGAAGACGGTGGCATTTCTTGTCGATGCTAAAAATTCTAGTCATTTTCGAAATCCTTAAGTTTCTGTTCAAGTAATTTCACGCGTTCAATCAGACGCCCAAGCGAATTTACGCGCGCGTTCTTACGTTTATATTCATGAAGAGGTTCAATCGGAATTCCCCACCAAACGCCCTCGCGAACAATTTTACCCGGCAAAACTCCGGCTTTTGAGCCGATTACGGCGCCTGCTTTTACGTGTGTGTGATCACCAAAGCCTACTTGCCCGCCAATTACACAATCATCTTCAATCACTACCGAGCCCGAAATCCCCGTTTGGGATGCAATAACAACTCGTTTTCCAATTGATACATTATGCGCAATTTGAACAAGATTATCGATTTTTGTTCCGGCGCCGATTCGGGTTTCCCCAAGCGCGCCACGGTCAACACAGCTGTTTGCGCCGATTTCAACATCATCTTCAATAACAACACGCCCGATTTGAGGAAACTTAACGTATCCACCGCTGTCACGTACAAACCCGAAGCCATCGGCGCCGATTACTACGCCGGCGTGAATTATTACGTTTGCGCCTATTTCGCATGCATTCTCAATTACAACGTTCGGATGAATTACGCAGTTTTCGCCGATTTTAACATTTGCGCCAATCTTTGCGCCGTTGGCAACTATTGTGTTTGTATTGATAACGGTATTTTCGCCAATGCTGCAAAATGCACCGATATCTACATTACCGCCAATTTTGGCGCTCTCAGAAACTTCAGCGGACCTGTGGATTATGCCTTTTGGATTTTGTTTTCCGAGAAATTCTCGCGCGATTTTTGCAAATGCAAGTTTAGGATTTGGGACGATAATTTGTCCAAACTTTACCTCTGCATCAAACGGTTTCGATACGAAAACACACGAAGCATTTATACTTTCGGCATCGATTTTATTGTCGTTAACAAAAGTAATTTCACCCGTTTCCGCGTTCGAAACAGCGGCAAAGCCGTAAACTTCAGAATCTTTTTCTCCTATAAGCTTTCCGCTGACGATATCTGCTATGTCATTTAGTTTCATATTCTTACAAGTGATAGTTAAGAAGATGGCTTAGCTGTTGTTTTCGCGACGTTCATTTTCTTCAACCAATTTCTGAAGAAAATAGTGAATTCCTGTAATCGCAATATTTTCGTCGGCATCTAAGTTTCGTAACATGGTTGCAGAATCGCTGTCCAAAAAGTTTAAATCGGAAAGGTCTATCTCAACGGAATCGGTACCGTTTGAAATCAAATCAGCTGCAATTCGCGAAACCAAACGCACATCTTCAACTAGCATTTCACCCTTAACGCGCAAAACAATTTTGTTGGATTCCGAATCGGCAATTTGTTGTATTTGTGTCGGCATTCGTGTGAATTTTATACTGTGAAAATTTTTGAAAGGCAAACGTTAAGCTGTTGTGTTTGCAAATATGCAATGAAAAATGGTTCCGCGACAAATGTCGAAGAACCATTTCAAAAGCACTGTTATCGCATTATTGGTTAGAATTCGAAGCTTTCTTTGCTTCCCATTTTGCTCTGCGTTCTTCGAACTTCTTTTTCATTTCGGCTTTTTTGTCGGCAATTTTCTTCTTTTGTTCTGCGGTCAAAACAGAACTGACCTTATTTTGAATTTCCGCGCGTTGTATTACCATTTGCGATTGGAGCGCACCTTGGGCTTGTGCAAGTTCTTGTATTTTTGCAGCATCGTAGCCGTTATCCAACGAATCTTGTTTCGCCTTTTGGTTATCTCGCATTTGGTCTCGAAGAGTTTTTCCTTGCGCCGCGCCTTCCTTCATAATTGATTGAATTTGCGTCTTTTGCGCATCGGTAAGATTCAAATCTTTGAACATTGGTACACCAAAACCTTCAAAACCGCCTCCGTCCGGACCGCGCATTCCGCCGGGTCCCTTATGTCCGCGCCTTCCGAATTTCATACCGTCGCCGTCATCATCAGGTGAAGTATTTTGACCAATTACAAAAATCGTGCCCATCGCTACCAAAGCGAAAGTTATGATTCCGATTACTATTTTCTTCATTAAATTTCTCCTTAAAAATGTTGGGCATTGCTGCCTTCTATTTCTTTGACGCTTTTTTTGATGGTTGGAACGTAAAGAATGCACGAATCGGCGTAAAGAACTGTAAAGATGTGGGTTATTGACCTAGTTTGATTCGGAAAAGGCACATTTTTACCGCAAAATAAAGGCAAATAGGTTAGAATCAACGGAATGACGGAAAAGCGAGATAGAATTTTAATAATTGATGACGATGAAGAGCTTTGCGAACTCGTATCCGAATATTTAACGGTTGAAGGGTTTGTTATAGACACTGAAAACGATGGGGAAAGCGGGTTGCAACGTGCATTGGAAGGCAACCATGCTCTGATAATTCTGGATGTAATGCTTCCGAAATTAAACGGGTTTGACGTGCTTCGCGGGCTTCGAAAGGAATCCGCAGTGCCGGTTTTGATGCTTACTGCGCGTGGAGAGGATATGGAGCGAATTGTTGGTTTGGAAATCGGAGCTGATGATTACTTGGCAAAACCTTTTAATCCGCGCGAACTGGTTGCGCGAATCAGGGCGATTTTGCGCCGGGCAAACGTTTTGGGACAGAGTTTAGAAGATGAAAAAGTAATTGTAGGTGATTTGGAAATCAACAAAGGCGCGCGATTTGTTTCAGTTGAGGGAAAAGAAATTCCACTTACCGCGGTTGAGTTTGATTTGCTTGTGGCGTTGGCTTCCGATGCCGGGCAAGTAGTAAAAAAGGAAGATTTAAGTTTGGAAGTTTTAGGCAGGGAGCTTTCGCCGTATGATCGCAGCCTTGATATGCATGTTAGCAATCTCAGAAAAAAACTGGGGTTGCGCCCGAACGGTTCGGAAAGAATAAAAACAATTCGTTCGGTTGGCTATATTTACACGCAGGATGTTGAATAAAGCAGCAAAATTTTAAGCGGAAAATGAGTTTGTTTTTAAAAATATTTGTTTGGTTTTGGCTTGCAATGGCAATGATTGTTGGCGCGGTGGTTGGCGTGTATTTTGCAACACGCTCAGCTCCGCTTCAAGAACAATGGCGCACGTTTATTGGTGAAGAGATTGATTTAAACTCTGAAACTGCGGTACAGATTTTTGAAAATGAAGGTACAAAAGGCTTGGAAGAGTATTTGGCGCGCATGAAAACTCGCAGACGGGTTAATTCGATTGGGTTCTTCGACCGCAATCACAGCTTAATCGCCGGCGATTTGCAATATGGTGAAATTGAGCCGTTGTTTAAGAGTGTTGCTGAATCAGGGCAAACCGAATTTGTACGCTTACCCGACAAAACATACGGCGCAAAGCTTTTAAGAACCGAATCAGGTGATGAATTTATTTATGTGCTTGAGTTGCATAGGTTTAGGGCGCCGCCGATAAATACGGAAACGCTTGTCTTTTCCGCTTTATTGGTAATTGCAATCGTTTCGTTGGTTTGTTATGCGCTTGCTAGCTATATTTCCGCGCCGATTTCGCGTTTGCGAAGAGCTACACAAAGTTTCGCCGCGGGAAATCTTGAAGCGCGAGTAAGCGTACCTTCCGGGCAAAAGGGCGATGAAATTGCAGAACTTTCGCGTGACTTTAACGAGATGGGGGAACGAATTGGTTCGTTGATAACTGCGGAAAAGCGTTTGACACAAGATATTTCACACGAATTGCGTTCACCGCTCGCGCGTATGAATATCGCGCTTGAACTTGCGCGAAATAGTGCCAACGAAGAAACAATGCCCCAACTGAACAGGCTTTCGTTGGAAAGTGAACGACTTAACGATTTAATTTCGCAGTTGCTGACACTTTCAAAGCTCGAAAGCGGAACCGACGAATTTGAAAAGCAAATTGTGAATTTGACGACTGTTGTGATGCAAACCGCGGATGATGCCGATTTTGAAGCGCGCGGAAACAAGAAATCGGTTGAACTTGGCGAAACGCAAAAAGCTCTGGTTTTTGGAAACGAAACACTTATTCGCAGTGCTATTGAGAACGTGCTTAGAAATGCGGTTAAATATTCGCCGGAAAATAAACCCGTGAAGGTAAGCATCAAAAATAATGCAAAGAATTCCGTTGTTTGTATAGAAGACGCGGGCGGTGGTGTTCCCGAAGATGAAATCGAAAATATATTCAAGCCGTTTTACCGCGTCCATCAGGCGCGTGAACGAAAGACGGGCGGAAACGGAATCGGGCTGGCTATCACATCACGTGCAATGAAGAACCACAACGGAACAATAACCGCCAAAAATACAATTGATGGATTTTTGGTAGAACTAACTTTTCCGCTATTTAACGGCTAGTTTCTTCGCGCATCACGAAAAGATTTTACGCCCAATACCAAAAATGCCAAGCAAACCAGCATCATCAGAAGCATCGAAATTGTTGCGGCAGAAATCGCAAAAGTTGAAAGCTTAGAAAGAATTCTGCCCAAAGGTAGAATAAAACCGAGTAATGCCACCAAAAGCGCCGCATGCATTAAATGTTTACGAAGATTTTCGTTTGCACGGGCAATATAGCCAAGTGCGATAAGAATAATTCCGAACGCGGCGGGTATCATGGCGGTTATGCTTGCGCCACCCGCCAGAAAGCCGTAAGCGTAGCCGAACAAACCGATAATTATTAACAAACGACCGAAATTTATTGCTGTATTTGGCATAGTTTTATGTATTTCTTATTGGTTTAAAACTACCAAATGCTTGAAAAAAACACGAATCGCGCTGGCTGAATCTATTTCATAAGCCGTTTCGCAAAACCTGCTAAGTTCGTAGTTTAACTAATTTTTCCGAAATCTTTGCTTTTAGATCTTTGGTCAATTCTTCGTAAT
Organism: Pyrinomonadaceae bacterium; assembly: GCA_047973305.1. GTDB lineage: Bacteria > Acidobacteriota > Blastocatellia > Pyrinomonadales > Pyrinomonadaceae > Aridibacter. Next base: position 28,567 of record JBKEBT010000120.1, on the reverse strand, counting down.
AAACTTCATCGTCGGCAATATCTTTTTTGGGTTTTGGAATAATCGGTGCGCAAAACGCGACCTTAACCTTTGCAAGTTTGATGCGCTTGGAATCGCGCGCCAAAACGTTTTGCATGCCGTCTAGGGCAACCGGAACCATCTCAAGCCCCATTTCGGTTGAAAGAATTGCGGCACCTTTTTTAAATGGGTGAAGTTCTCCATCGTATGAACGTTCGCCTTCAGGATAAATATTTAGAATTTTGCCGTGTCGCAATCCGGCGGCGCCGATTTTCAAAGATTTTAACGTTTGTTTGTCGGCATCAATCGGCACAACGCTAAGCAAGCTCGCAAGCGAGCGCGTAAAGCTCGATTTGAAATACATACTTGCGCCAACGTGAAACGAATTCTTCAGTACGGAATACGGATAGGTTGAACAAACCACAATTGGGTCAAGGTAACTTTGATGATTCGGGCAAATCAAAAATGGATTCTTTTGCGCACGAAGATATTCGGTTCCGGACACTTCCAAACGAAAAAATATGCGGCAAAACACATACACGATTTTTAGAACAATAAAGGCAAATATTGAAAACAGCGGACGGGGTTTAACTATTGAATCAACTTCTACATCTTCACTGTTTGATTCGGTAATTATTTTGCTCCAATCGGTTGAATTGGTTTCATCGTAGATAGCGTTTTCGGTGCCGGCAGATTTATTGACGAGTTCAATCATTTCCTGAACGGTAAATGCTTTGGCAACATCTTCGGCTTCAAGTTCGATTGAAAATGCTTTCTCAAGCGCCGCAACAACTTCCGCGCGCGCGAGCGAATCCAATCTTAAGTCAAGTTCGATATTCATTGTAGGATGAACTTCAAACGGAACTTCTTTTTGATCATTAATAGCGCGAAGAAGCGCGATTCCCGCATTGCTCGACAAAAGTTCGCGATCTGCCACGGTAAATTCAGCTTCTTTTTGTGGCTCAAAAGTCTCGTTGTCCGATTTCAATTCAGCTTGCAGTTCAAACCGCTTTAGCTTTCTTGTTGCCGTGCGCGGAAGTGGTTCGGCGCGAATAATGTAATCTTTAACTCGTTGATATTCTGGAAGTTCGCGTCCAAGTGTATCGAGATCAAAACGAATTATTTCGCGTGAATTTACGATATTGTTCACACGCAAATACTCAAAATCTGGAACCGCCACTGCAACCAGCTTTTCTGCGCCTGCCCGACCGATTGAGTCATCTTCAACACCAAGGATGCATATTTCTTCAATATATGGCGATTTTGAATAATGCACTTCCAAATCTTCCGGATGAACGTTTTTGCCGGATGGCAGCACAATTACATCTTTCATTCTGCCGACGATATAAAGATTTCCGTCCTTATCCAGCTTGCCAATATCGCCGGAACGGAACCAACCGTCATCGGTAAATGCCGCCGCGGTTGCTTCGGGGTTTTTGTAATAGCCGTCAAAAACCATGGCGCCGCGAATCAAAACCTCGCCTTCGCCCTTGTCATTCGCATCCGCGATTTTTATTTCCGCGCCGTGCATTGCTTTTCCAACGGAACCCACGCGGTTGTCGTTTTCGTGCGTTGCCGTTGCGGCGCCACTAGTTTCGCTCAAGCCGTATCCCTGCAAAATAGTAAAACCGAGCCTGTGAAAATCGATTGCGACATCTGAATCAAATCTGGAACCTGCCGTTACAGCCAAGCGTAGATTTCCACCGAAAGATGCGTGAACTTGTTTGAACAGAATTTTTCCAAGATTTATGTTTAGCGTGTCACGCGTAAAACCGTTGAGGCGCAACATTCCGCGAAATAGGGTTTGAACGGCTCTCGGCTTTGCGGCAACGGTATCAAAAATCTTTTTGTGAAAGATGTACCAAAGCCGTGGCACGCTTGCTAAAGCGGTCATTTTGCTTTCGACCATTCCGTTACTAAGCGCATCCGGCGTAAGTTCTTTAAGATAAAAGACTTCTGCCCCTTTTGTGGCAGAAAGCCAAAGGTTTACAACCTGTAAATATGCGTGAAAAAGTGGAAGCAAACTTAGAACCGATTCCTTATCGGTAAATTCCAAAACGTGATCGATTGCATCAATTTCCGCTGTAATATTTTTGTGTGAAAGCAACACTCCTTTTGGTTTGCCCGTTGTGCCGCTGGTATAGATCATTACGGCATAATCTGTTGGTTTTGCTGCGGGTTTTGCTTCCGCAAAAGAACGGGGAACTTCGGTTTGCGCCCAATCTTCAAAACGATGAAAGCCGTTCGGCGAATCTTCGTCGCGCCAAACCACAGTCTCAATCGCGCGACCCAAAGTTTCCTGAATTCGATAAATTCTCTCCTTAAAATCCGCAGATACAAAGGCGATTTTTGATTCCGAATCGTCAATAAAATTTGTAATTGTTTCGATTTCGCCGTGAGGATCGATTGGAACGCAAACTGCGCCGCGATAGAGTGCGCCCAGATAAGCAATTGCCCAACATGGATGATTTTCGCCAATTACCGCAACGCGGTCGCCGATTTCCACTCCGGCGGCTTCGAGGCGGAAGGCAACGCTTCGAATTTGGTTTAATAGTTCTCCAAACGTTACATCTTCGGAATTATCGCCAATTACGCGCATCGCAACTTTTGTGTTATGCGTTTCACAAGCATCAATCAAACGTTCGCAGAATTGCTTTGTCATCTTTTGTTTACCCGTTTGGGGATTCTAAGTTTCAGCGCTTTCGGTAGAATTTCATATTTTGCGGGCAAATAGCCCGGCACTTCGCCATCCATTTCTATACGAATTTTTGCATCGGTTTCGAAGGGCTTTATTTCAAGTGTTTTTGCGAGCAGACTTTTTACTTCGGGTAAGTTAAGGTGTGTGCCGTTGTAAAGTTTATAGCCGTTTGAAAAAATTCGTGCAGTGTTTATGTCGCCTATGTTTACAATATCAAATTCGCCATCTGTGATTTTCGCATCCGGCGCTATCTTCATTCCACCACCGAAAAAACGCGAATTACATACACAAAAGTTTAGTGTTTCAAGGCTTTTCCATTCGTCTCCATCGACTTTTAGTTGCACCAAAACGGGGTTGATATCGATTACTTCTTGAATTGTTGAGAACGCGAATTTTGCTTTGCCGCGGATTGTTGAGCCAAGTGGCAACCATTTGAAAAATGAATTTGCGCTGACGCGCAGATTAATTTCCGCTGAAAGCCCAAACGAAGATACATTTACAAAATAACGTGTTTCAATGGTGCTGTGCTTGGTAGCAAACTCAACCTTGCCTACATCAATTTCAGTGGTTGTGCCTTCGCGTAACGCGCGCGCCGCCTCGCGCGATTCGGTCGGCATACCTATGGTTCTGCGAAAATCTCCGCCCGTTCCTGAAGGAATAACGCCCAATTCGGTATCGGCATTTTCCGCAAGCATTATTCCGTTAAGCACTTCATTTACGGTTCCATCACCGCCGCATGCTATTACAAACGAACGTCCGGAATTTGCCGCATTCTTTGCAAGTTCGATTCCATCACCCGCGCGTTTGGTAAATGCAACCTGAAACGGACCGAAATGTGCGCGAAGATCGGAAGCAATTCCGTACCAGCGGGCTTTTGTGTTGCCACCCGCCGAATGCGGATTAACAATAACCAGCGGAAGCTTTAAGTTATTGTTCTGGCGTAAATAAATCTTTGTTCTTTCTGACAAAGTTTGCAATTTCCTCGGATGTCTTAAAATCATCCAGCTTGTCGTTTATTTCAATAGCAGTTACAAACGCGTTTCCATCGTTTATAAATACCTCGTTTCCCTGCATTTCATCAGGTGTTGTTCCGCATTTTCCGAGAATGATTACATCGATTAATCCATCATCGGTTAAATCTTCAAAATCAACATCGGTTACGTGGCAATTTACCGCATCCGGATTAAACCTACTTTCAAATTCGTAAACCTGCTTTCCGTTTTTATAGATTGAAAACGCGGAACCAAGGGGTAAATCAGTATATTCGGGGTCGTATGTGGTGACAAAGCAGCTGTCTTCAAAAGGCTCAAAATCTATCGGATATGTTTGGCTTTTAAGAATCTGGCGATCTCCTGTATCGACCGCAAAACACGCAGATCTTCTTTCTGCGTTTGTACTTACGGGTTCTACCTTTGCGAAATCTTGATTTGTTTGCGATTCAACCACAGGGTGCGAAACGTTTGATTCGTTACTTTCGGCGGTATTTGATTGCGTATTTTCGCCCGTATCTTCGCGTTCCGGCGAAGATGAATCGGCGTTGTTTGAACACGCAATTGAAAGTGCTAACAAAACCGAAAGAATGAATATGCGTCTTTTCATGGCTTCTTAAACTTGATAATAGTTTAGACAAACTTTGTTTTGCGAACCGGCTTTTCGGGGGCGAATCTAATTGTGTCAATAACCGATAACAAATTGTATACAATTCGCGCCATTGCACGCAAAAAATGATTCTCGAAACCAAATTTACGCCGATAGCTCGGCACCGTTTATAAACTCGCGGTCTTTTTCTCCCAGATCGGCGATTTTTCCCATAATAAAATCGGCAATTGCTTTATGCGTTCGCAAAGAATTTCTTTCTTCATAAAACTCACTTAAGTCAAGCTCTTCTCCAAACCATATACGAATTTTCTCGCCTCCTGTCCAATTTCCCAAAATTTGTTTTGGTAAATTGTTGCCCAAGCCTGCAATAAATACGGGAATTACTTGAGGATGCGCTTCCATCACTATTTTGCCGATGCCGGGTTGCACACGTGCAAAACTGTATGGATCATCGCTGAGATTTCTTCCTCCTTCCGGATGAAAACCGATTACGTGCGCATCGCCATATTTGCAAAGTTGAATCAGCCGTTGAAGCGAATACTTATCGAATTCGCGCTTTTTGGCTTCTTTTTCTTCGCGAAAAAACGGTGGATACATTGACCACCAGCCCATTACCAAATTTACAAGCCAACCGAGAGGACTATCGTAAAAGAATTTTGCGCGAACGGGAAAGTAAAGTTTTACGGGGCGTTTTGTTTGACGAAAAACAACGCTTGAAACGCAATACATATCAAAAAAGGAACGATGATTTGCAACCAGCATAAGCGGACGCGCAGTGTCACTGTGTTCAACAACGCCGATTCCGAACACATTCATCAAATTATATGTGCAGATTTTTATCCAAAGCGAACCGATGTGTCGTTGACAGAACCCCCAAAAGCGTTTCCAACGCCCAAGATTCATACGATTAACAAGCTTAAAGCCCATGCGTTCAAACGGGCTTAGAACCGCTAGTTCTTGCGACGAAGGCAAAAGAGGTATCGCATCAGTTTGCGCCAATTCATCTGCTTTTCTGTTTGTCAGCTTTTTGCCCATCAAAACGTACCCAAGGGATTTAATTTATGATTTTGCTAATTTTCGTTTGTTTTGCAAAATGTAAAACCAATTACGCCCTTGTAAAATTTACTGCACTTTATTATTTCATACAGTACAAGCGCGAAAAATGCCGCAGAAGACTTCCTGCGGCACGATTTTTGAAAAATCAAGACATTTCAAATTTGGTTACTTGTAAATACGGCTTACAAAGTTTCCGTTTAAGAATTCCTTAGGTTCGATCGCGCTTTGAAGCACGGGACCCTTAAATTTATTGGTTGCCAGCATATCTGCGCATTCAACTAACGGGGCGGCGGTTGTTGTTTGAATCGCTCGCAAATAGTGTCCGTTTAGCTCTAACGGCTTGATATGGTAAGCCTTTTCAACCATTCGACGTCGTCCTTGCGAATCAAAGCCTTCTACCGATGCATGAACGATTACAAAATCGTCTTCAACCGAAGGCACCTCGGCGAGCATTACGTCTTCCAAGTTCTGGGGCAGATTTTCATCGAAGTTTAGTTTCTTTATAACTTGCTCAACCCAATCATAATGCCCGAGGTGGCGAAGCGTTTTATAATCCAAATTCTTTGCTTTGCCGTCGTAATACTGTGGTAAATCTGCGGCGCCGCCCGAAGTCAAATCAGCCTCATATTCAAATCCGTTGATTACGATTCGTTCGCGCTCGGAAAGTGCGGGAAGCTGAACGCGCTGAAATTCACGCACGACACGGGCGGATTTTACGTATTCGGTTGCAACCCCAATAGGCGACCATGTGAAGCCGTAAAAATGGGGTGCGTGCGCATTCGTAGAAAGCGCGCCCACTTTCATTCCAATTCGTTCCACAATGTCATTTTCAAATTGAGCGACAAACTTATTGTATAAGGAAACTGCCAAAACATTGATAAAACCGGGCGCTAACCCTGTTTGTACAATGAAGCCGGTATCCGCACCTTTTGCAATTTCGATTACGGCATCGGTTTCGGCTACATATTCGGTCAGGTTTGCGTAGTGCATCTTAAAATCTTTGGCAAATTGCGCCATTCGCGGTGCTTGGCTGCCGGGCGAACAATCAAGAAGAATTTCGCACTGTTCGAATGCCGCTTTCATTTCATCGTTCGTGCCTTCGGGTGTCATCTTTACGGTTGTAACCGCACCGCTTCTTTGCGAAAGATGGGTAACAAATTCCAACGAATTCTTAAGCTGACCTTCTGAAATATCACCCAGAAAAAGCTCTACGTCCGTATGTGACCATTCGCGCAAAATCACAGCTGCGGCTTCGCCAATTCCCCCCGAACCGGCTATAAATATTTTGTGGCTCATTAAATTGATTTTCCCGTTGTTTGGTTTATTAAATTCCTAAAAAGACAAAGGTTAATAATAGCAAGAGGAAAGTTAAAGGCAATCATAGAGAAAAGGTTTTTTGCGAAATAAGAAGTTTATGTGCTATTCAGCAGTTAATCGACGACCAAAATATGGTGACCATCACAATCTTTTACGATAAATTCGCGCCCGTAGCTTCGCAGCACAATTTTTTGTACAATTTCAGCTCCGCCGGATTGTACTTCATCAAAAAACTGTTCTATTTCCGGCACCCAAATCGTAAAATCTGAAGTGTCCAGACGAATATTTCGATTTGAATTTTCCAATTCCTTTTCAATCTTCGCAAAATGAATTTCAGCCTGCCCACGCCTGACCATTGCGTAAACCGCGGAAGGTTCATTGGGGAAATAGCCTATTATTTCGAAGCCGAGAACATCACGGTAAAATTTGGCTGTCGAAACCGCGTTTTGCACAAGAAGAATTGGTGCAATGCCTATAACCGCCGCGCTTGTCATAATTTCTTGGTTTTGTTTACCTCATTTACACGAAATCGCGTCACACGTTCAATCAAATGCTTCGGCAATGGTTTGTCGTATGGAAATTGTACCGCCCCTTTTGAGGTTTTATATTCCGAAAATTCTTTTGTGAAACGCGCTATTCCCGAAGATGTAGGATAGAAACCTATGTGGTTCTTCCACGCTGCAAAGTACAACAACAAACGAGTTTGCTTAAACGCCGGCATTCCGTAACTTATTGTTTCGGTTGCGTTTGGAGCTGCCTTAGCGATTATCTCCCGAATTTCGCGAAGCTTTTCTTTCACATTTTCCGGAAATTGCGCTTCGTATTCTTCAAACGTCGTGGGTTTCATTGTTTCCGAATTATTGCTTTTCAATTATTGCCTTTAAGTTCGCCAAGCCTTCGTCAAAATCCTTTCCAACGGCATCATCCATATTCATAAAAAGAACGAATAAGTTAAACGGACGCGGCATTTTGCCCGTAAATCCCCATGTTACTTTTGTTTGCGTGTCATTTACGGCGACGTAGGTTAAATATGCATTGCTTTCCGAGCGAAACGGGCGCAGAAATCTTATAAGCGTTTCCATACGCGTTTGTGATTCCGCAGTAATCACCTGCTCACCCGCACCAACATCTTCGATTTGGCTATCCCAAGCACTGGTGAAACCGGGCGTGCCGTCCGTGCCGCTGTAAGTAAGCTTGATATTCGGATCTTTCTTAACCCAAGGTCCCCATTCGTTTTGATTCTTAAGAAGATGTGCGTAAGCGTAAACATCCGCTTGGGGCTTATTGATCACGATTTCACGCTCAACCTTGTAGCCACCCGGAACAAAAATTACTAGCACGATAAGTGCCGCAATCACAATAAGAATCAACGAACCTATTGCTATTAGTATTTTCTTTAACATAATTTTTAGCGTTTTGTGAACGCGTTTTTATAAATTGAAATCCACCGTTCGGGTGTATATTTTTTGGCAAGTTTCGCAATTAATTCATATGGAATGTCATCCATTTTCTTAAATCTTATACAACTCTTGCCCATATCCAACTTATACTTTGCGTATTTCGGATATTGTGTTTGAAACCACACAAGCGTTTTCTCATCCGCATAAATTCCCATGTGATAGACAGCAACAAAATTCTTTTGCGATGCAATGCTGATAAAGGGAAGCGGAGAACCGGGGCTGCAATGATAGCCTTGCGGAAAAGTTTTAAGGGGCACATCAAACGAAAGAAACCCTTTATTTATATTGCTTTCAAAGCCTTCTGGCAGATTTGTGTTTATGGTTTCGTAAAGGGTTTTTACCGGCGCGCGTCTTTCTTCCGGCAGATTGGTAACGTATGTTTCGAGTTCTTTATTTGTAATCATGGTGCTTAAACTTTTGCTCTTAGACCTATTCTGTTGCCCTCTGTATCCATAAAAAGCGCCATATAGCCGAGTTCATCCGTGAGCAGTGTTTTTGGCACTAGAATTTCACCGCCTGCCGGTTCAATTCGGTTTATGACATTTTGAATTTCGGGGTTTGCATTTAAATAAATCAAAACGCCGTTTTCTTCGGGTTCATAATATGGATTGTGAATAAGTGCGCCACTCGGAACCTCTGAGGTTTGACCCGTGGGAAATGCAACCATATTCAAACCTTTAACCGGAATCGGCTGCATTTCAATGCAAAAGATTGCCTCATAAAATTCGCGTGCGCGAATAATATCGCGCGTGGGAATTTCAAACCAGATTATCGGGCTACGAAATTCTTTCATAAAAATTGAGATTACTGTGGCTTATATTCCGGATACATATCACGCTGTTGCGTGGCAATCCACCAAGAATTACCCTCGGGGTCTAATAAGCCTCCACTTCGTTCACCATACGGCATTTCCGAAACCGCTTGAATTTCGGTTGCGCCCGCTCTTATTGCAGATTCAAATATCTGATCGCAATTTTGCACGTAGATGTGTATTGAAACCGTTTGCGCCTTATATTCGGGGTTCGCGGAGCTAACTTCAATTACGGTTCCGTTTACACGAAACGCACCGTGCAACAATGCATCACCTTGAAATTCCTCTTGAATTGTTTCTACATCAAATGTTTCGCGTAGCCACGCCAAAAAACGCGGCGCGTTTTCGAGAACCAGGTACGGAATCAAATTTTGAAACGTTTTTGGTACAAAATCAATAGTCATAATCTCTGCCGTTTGAAAAGTTGATTTTCTTACGAATTAAACAAGGTTGCATATTTCCTTTTGTGCAGAAGTGCAAGAAATGTAATAGATGCAACCATTAAAAGTGCAACGGGAAGTCCTTGTTTTAAATGAAGAACATCGACCAAAAGCGTGTTAATGGCAAACGGCGCGAAAAAAATTAACGTGAACGCCACATAATAATTGGTTAAGAACGAAATTCCACAAAGCAATTCCACTAATTTTTGAAAGCCATTAATAAAGCCCGTGCCGCCCGCCTGTACAAAAACCTTTTTGGTTTCGCCGGTTAAATGTGGCAACCCCGCTGCCTCAAGGAAATAGGAAACCGAAGAAACCAGAAGCATAATTCCGAGCAAAATTCGTACATATGTGTAGGCTTTATTCATTGAAGTGAACCAGACGGCTAGGCGTTTATCATCCAATTTATGCCAAACTTATCAGTCAACATTCCGAAATATGAACCCCAAAACGTAGGCTGCATAATCATTTTTTGTACGCCGCCGGCAGAAAGCGCGGCAAACAGTTTATCCGCTTCTTCTTTGCTTTCGGCATTAATCGAAATTGCGAAATTGTTGCCTTCTAGAAGTGAATCTTTATGCTCTGAAACCACATCGCTTCCCATCAATACGGTACTTTCGTTGATTACCAAAGAAACATGCATTAACCGTGATAATTCGCCCGCTGGAATAAAATATTCATCTGATTCAGGCATTTCGCTATATCGTGCAATGGCGGCAAATTTACCGCCAAAAATCGATTTATAAAACTCAAAAGCTTCTTCGCACGTTCCGTTAAATGAAAGGTAAACGTTTGCGTTATTCATAATCTAAGCTCCATTCCGAAATGATTTTCTATATTGTAATAATTTCGCAACGCGCTTAATAAGCGCGCGCCCTAATAGCATTTTTTTCAAGTTGCAGTTTCGCAAAATGCCGCGAAATTGTTGAGAATTGTTTGCCAACCGTTTCGCTGGAGCGAAACAGGGTTTTCATTTTCGACTTCAAATGTTTGAATTACCCGCGTGGTATCTTCAGTCGATTCAAACACGACTTCAACTCGTCTTCCATCATCAAATTCGTAAACCAACGATTCGGGCTTATCCACGGAAATAAATGAACCGGTTAAATCAAAGCCTATGTTGCCATCTTTTGTTTCCATTCGGTAATTAAACCTGCCGCCGGGACGAAGTTCATTTTCCGCTTTCGGGCAGTGCCAATCGTCGCCGGCAAAATTCCAGCGCGTTAAATTTTCGGCGGCTGTGAAGCTTGACCAAGCTTTGCGAATGTCACACTTTGCCGTTACTTCAATTGTTACGGAAAACGCATCCGCCGCTTCCGCAATTTCTTTCAGTTTTTCAAGCGCTTTAGGAAACGTTTCGTCAAAATAGCCGAGCCATTCGGGCGATATTTTAATGGAAACCGTAAGTCGCGTGCCTTCAGCAGTTTCCTCAAGTTCATAGCCTTCAAAATTTCCCAACCATTCTTCCTTTTCAGTTCGTACGCCGTCTTTTATTTCACCAAGATGTTCAAAAACAATTTCGTTTGGTTCATCCAACGCATTTATGCGACTATACATTCCGTTACCTTCAGGCGTAAGGAAATGAATTTCGCCACCTTTTTCCCAAGCCCCCTTTACATAGGAACCTTCCTTAAAAATCGCGGTCCAGCGACGGTAAAACTTATCATCCCATAGGGCGCGCCAAACGATATTGCGCGGCGCTTCAATCAATGTTTCGTATCGTTGTTCGATCAAATTTGCCATTGCGAATAATCAGTTGTTCAATTTTGCGGATTAGGCATTTTTGAAAAATCCATATACGCCATATTCCAACGATGCCCGTCAAGATCGACAAAACCGAATCCGTACATCCAGCCTTGCACATTAGCCGGAGCAGCAAAAATTGTTCCGCCCGCATTTTCTACCAGCTTTGCCGTTTTATCTACCTCTTCGCGGCTTTCAGCGTCAAAGGAAATCAAAACTTCGGTTCCTGTTTCGGGTGGCGCATTCTGCGCAAAACCCGCGAAGGTTTCATAATCAAAAAGCATTACGATTAATCCTTTTTTGCCAAGTTGTAAGCACGCGGAATTTTCCGTTTGCGGAAAATTTTCGTTAAAAGCGAAACCAATTGCCCGAAAAAACTCGACAGCTTTGCCAACTTCCTTAACCGGGAGGTTTAACCAGAATTCATTTGTCATCGTGCTGTAATAATACGACAGTTTACGCTGAAAACTGAATAAAACTTTTGAGACTTAAGCGAAATTTTGCCTAAAATTCACTTTTCTCCTTAAATTGTTTAATCGAGTTTTGTATTTTCGGTGCGGATTCCAACTTCTTCCAAAAAGGCAAACACGGCTTCATATGCTTTTAGGCTGTCATCAAAAGAGAAATCACCGTGGTCGCCGCCTTTTACCGTAAATAATTGGTTTTTAACATCTTTGTCATTTAGCAACTGATGCAAGCGAATTGCTTGTGAATAGGGAACAAGCGGATCTGCTTCGCCGTGAATAGTAATTGTCGGCGGGGCGTCGCTTGAGACAAACGTAATGGGTGAGACAAGGCTTATGAGATAGCTGTCTGCAAATCTATCGGCTCCAATCCAGTTCGAAGCAAATTGCGTTTTGTGTTCACCTTGCAAAAGATCTGCAACATCGGTAATTCCAAACCAATTTACGATTGCCGCCGGCTTTATTGCGGCACCGTCACAATCTTTGCTAAACGCCGGCTCATCATACGCCAAGCCCGCCATCAATGCGAGATGTCCGCCGGCAGATTGTCCGCTTACAACGATTTGGTTCGTGTCGAAACCATATTTTGGAGAATTTTGAAACACCCAGCGTAGTGCGCACGCGGCATCTTCCACCGCCGCAGGTGCGCGTGCTTCGCCGGTAACGCGATAATCTGCAGAAACAACGTTCCAGCCCCGTTCGAGCCAAGGCAAAACGCGAAGCGAATAACTATCCTTGGAACCGGCGCGCCAGCCGCCACCGTGAAAAAACAAAAGGGTGGGGCGCGGACGCAGTTTGCCCGTTTTCGGGCGATAAACATCTAACTTCACGTCCTTGCCGTTTATTGTCTTGTAGGTGATATTTGCTTCGGAAAATCCGTAAACGGTGTAAGCTTTTATCGCCCATTTTCCCGCTTCTGAAATTTGAGCAAAAGCGGGGTTTGATGCGATAAAAACCAATATTGATGTTAGAACAAGCGATTTAATCATCAATGAATTCCACGAAGAACAATCGAAAACCGGCATTATCTAAATCGGTTTTGCAACAAACCATTAAGAGATTCGGCGCCAAACCGATTTCCAGCAGATTTTACTCAATGCTGAAATATCGAGCTTCAGGGTGATGAATGATGATTGCGGAAGTTGATTGTTCGGGGGCAAGCATAAATTCATCCGTTAAAGTTACGCCGATTCGTTCCGGCGCAAGAAGTTCAAAAATCTTCTTTTGCTCTTCCAGATTCGGACACGCCGGATACCCGAAAGAATAGCGCGAACCTTGATATCCTTGCTTAAACAATTTGTTGAGCTCTGCTGAATCGGCGCTGGCAATTCCCAATTCTTCACGTATTCGCTTATGCCACAATTCAGCCAACGCTTCTGCAGATTCTACCGAAAGTCCGTGAAACAATAAGTATTCTTTGTAATCATCGTTTGCGAAAAGCTCCGCCGAATATTCTGAAGCGCGTTTGCCCATAGTTACAAGTTGAAATGCAACAACGTCTGTTTTGCCGGAATCAACGTCGGCGAAATAATCTGCGAGACAAAGGTTTTTGCCTCCGCGTTGTTCAATCGGCTGACGAGGAAAGGTAAAGCGAAGTCTTTCGGTTTTTTCATCGTTTTCGAAAATAACAAGATCGTTACCCTCAGAATTGGCAGGGAAATAACCGTATACAAGACTTGCTTCAAGCAAATTCTCGCGAATAGTTTTTGCTTTCAGTTCTTTGTAAAGTGGATAAACTTCCGCTTCCAAAATGTTTGCGTATTCATCCGATGTGCGTGCGCCCTGTTTGTATTGCCATTGCCCTTTAAACAGCGCTGTTTCGTTTACAAAATCAAAAATCTTGTTTAGGTCTTTGATCTCGACCAATTTCGAACCGTAGAAAGGAGCCTCGGGAATCTCTACCGTTTGCGAAACTTCGGAACGCGTAGTGTGTTGCGCAAGCGGATTTTCAGAAGCCAAGCGTCGCGAAACACGCGAGGCTTGCGCACCGAGTTTTGCATCTTCACCAACCAGATCCTCTTCTGATTCAACTGTTTCAACGGTTTTTGTCGCAGCGAACTCTTCCGTAACTTCATTTTCACTATTTGAATCGTTTGCGAATTTTGCTTTTTCGCTCACACACACGCCGGTAAGCGAATCCATCGCATTTAATCCATCAAACGCATCACGTGCGTAAAACAATTTTCCGTCAAAAAGTGGAATTAAATCGTTATCCACATACCTTCGGTTTAGTGCGGCACCGCCTAAGATAACAGGGGTTTTTATTGCGCGCTCATTCATTATTTCAAGGTTGTCGCGCATAACCAATGTTGATTTTACAAGCAAGCCGCTTAAACCGATTGCATCTGCGCTATGTTCAGCGGCGGATTCCAATATTGAATCTATGTGTTGCTTAATGCCGAGGTTTACCACCTTGTATCCGTTATTTGTAAGAATAATATCAACCAGATTCTTGCCGATATCGTGCACATCGCCTTTTACGGTTGCTAGCACTAATGTGCCTTTTTGCGAGCCTTCAACCTTTTCCATAAATGGTTCAAGATAGCTGACAGCCGCCTTCATTGCCTCTGCAGATTGCAACACAAACGGCAACTGCATTTGTCCGCTTCCAAAAAGTTCGCCCACCACCTTCATACCGTCAAGCAAAATCGAATTGATGATTTCAAGCGGTTCGTATTGCTTTAGCGCGGTCTTTAACGAATCTTCCAAACCGATTTTTTCGCCTTCTATGATGTGTTCTTTAAGGCGTTCTTCAATCGGCAGATTCGAAATATCTTTCTTTAGTGTTTTCGTGGTTTTGCCTTCAAAAAGTGTTGTGAACTCCGTTAACGGATCGTAAATACAAACACCGGGTTCTTCGCTGTTTGTATCGTGTTCATTCCATTGTCTTTTATCGAAAATAAGCTCACGCGCGACCTCTATTTCGTGTTCTGAAAATCTGTTTAAGGGCAGTATTTTTGAAGCGTTTACGATTGCGGAATTCATCCCGGCTTCAACCGCATCGTTTAAAAACACCGAATTTAAAACAACCCGTGCCGCCGGACTTAAACCAAAAGAAATGTTTGAGACCCCCAAAATAATGTTTGCTTCGGGCATTTCAGCCTTGATTTGCTTGATTGCTTCAATGGTTTCAACTGCATTTTTTCGGTCTTCCTCGATTCCCGTGGAAATTGGAAGCGCAAGCGGATCAAAGAAAATATCGTGCGCGGCGATGCCGTATTCTGTGGCATCTTTATACGCGCGTCGCGCAATGTTTAGTTTGTTTTCGGCGGTTCGCGCCATTCCTTCTTCATCGATTAAGCCGATTACAACCGCGGCGCCATAGGCTTTGCAAAGTTCCAGCACCTTAAAGAATCGTGCTTCGCCATCTTCATAGTTTGTTGAATTTAGCAGACATTTTCCGCCGGCGTGTTCCAAGCCCGCCTCCATCTTTTCCCATTCAGTGGAATCGAGCATTATCGGAATCTTTACGTTTGTGGCGAGTCGCGAAACCAATTGATGCATATCCGCAACTCCGTCGCGCCCAACAAAATCAACATTTACATCCAAAATATGTGCGCCTTCACGCTCTTGCTCCTTTGCAAGTGAAACAAGACCATCCCAATCTTCGGCGTTCAAAAGATCGCGCATCTTTTTCGAACCCGAAGCGTTTACACGTTCGCCGACAATCAAAAACGAAGCATCTTGCGAATATGGCTGGCGAAAATAGATTGACGATGCGGAGGGCGCGAGCGATGCATTTCTTTGTTTTGGTGAAACTCTTTCGATTTCTTCTCTAAGCGCGCCGATGTGTTCAGGGGTTGTGCCACAACAACCACCAACGATATTTACGCCATAATCTTTAGCAAAATGAAGCACCTGTGTCGTAAATGTTTCCGGCGTTTCATCATAATGTTGCTGTCCGTCTTTTACTTCGGGTAAGCCAGCATTTGGCAAAACCGATACGGGAATGCGGGAATGTTCGCAAAGGTATTTGAGTGATTCCGCCATTTGTTTGGGACCCGTTCCGCAGTTCATTCCAATTACATCGATTGGAAATGGTTCTAACGCCGTCAAAGCCGCCCCGATTTCCGTGCCGTTCAACATTGTGCCGAAGGTTTCGATTGTTACCTGTGCAATTACGGGAAGCTTGATTTTATTCGCTTTGAAGTGATCAAAAATCGCAGAAAGCGCGGCTTTTGTTTGAAGCAAATCTTGGCAGGTTTCAACTATAAGAATATCGGAGCCACCATCCACAAGCCCGCGAATTTGCTCGACATAGGCGTTTTTAAGGTCAATAAACGAAATGTGCCCAAGCGTTGGAAGCTTGGTTCCGGGACCGATTGAGCCAGCCACAAAACGCTTCTTACTGCTTGTCGAATAATCGTTTGCAAGCCGTTTGGCAAGTTCTGCGGCGCGTTTATTTACATCATATGTTTTTTCCGCGATGCCGAATTCCGCCAAAACAACTTCTGAACCGCCAAAGCTGTTTGTTTCAATCACATCGCAGCCGGCTTCCAAAAATGCTGTATGAACTTTTTCAATAGCTTCCGGCTTTGTATATAGTAGATTTTCGGAGCAGTTTTCGAATTCGCCGCCACCCCAATCATCTAAACTAAGATTTTGCCCTTGCAGGCTACTTCCCATCGCGCCATCAAACACGATTATTTTTTCTTTTAATAAATCCAGAAAATTAACACTCATAAGTAAAACTTAAAAAACCCTGTGCTGCAAAAAGCACAGAGTTTTCATCAATCGTTTAAGCAAACCTCATAGCTCTTTAGCAGGTTATTTTACGTGGTCGCAAGTCGCAATAACTCACCACTCTAATTTGTTAAAGTTTACTTGTTTGTAATGATTTGTTCAATGCGATAGAAAGTTTGGCTATTTTAAGATTGTTTAGGTAACTTTCAACAAAAAAACGTTTGCCCTTTTGGCAAAAGGAAAACGTTTATTAATTTGCCTTAAAACGCAACGGAATGGCGAGTTTATTGGCGAATCACCGCCTTTGCAATTGCTTCCGCCGATTGCGTAACCATGTCTGTAAGCAATTTATCGTCATTGGATTTTTTGGCTTTTACCTCAATCGAATCTTCTAAAACCGATTTGCCGTCTATGCTCGTAAGATTATACGCAAGCGTAAATTTATCGTTCTTTTTTATTTCGATTGTCACATTTGAAAGCGTATAGCCGGTGTTAATGATCGCAGAACGCGCCGCGGTGCGTGCCACAGTTCCGCCGGCTGTTCGACTCCCCGGAACTTGTCCGGCGGTTTCCCAAGTGGCAGATTCGCCTACATCTCTAATTACCCTTCCAAAAATTCCGCCACCTGATTTTTTCTGCTCTTGCGTTAAGTTCAAATTCAGAATGTAATCGATTTTCTTGTTTCTTGCCTCTTCAAGTGCAAGGCTTGTCAAGCGTGCGTCAAGCGGTACAACTTGTACTGAATCGGAATTTAATAGCGCCGCGTAACTGTTGCGAAGTGCTTCTTCCGGCGGAATATCACCCGTGGCTTTTTTCAAACTTACCGTCGGCATCAAA
The DNA here is from genome assembly GCA_047973305.1 of Pyrinomonadaceae bacterium. Taxonomy (GTDB): domain Bacteria; phylum Acidobacteriota; class Blastocatellia; order Pyrinomonadales; family Pyrinomonadaceae; genus Aridibacter. The sequence goes on along the minus strand of JBKEBT010000120.1, from coordinate 11,462 downwards.
ACGCCAATCTGTATGATTTTTGAGCCACCGTCGCCCTTTTGTGTGTCATCACCGCTTTGCGCGGAAGCACACAAAGAACCGGCGCAGGTTACCAACGCCGCAATACTCATTTTAATCAAAAATTTTTTCATCGTTTAAAATCTCCAAAATTTAGGATGTTAAGATTATTCAATGACGGATTTCTTGAACATTAATTGCGGAATGCGCAAGATCTATTTCATCAGAATTCAAAAAAAATCGACGCTAAAAATAACGTCGATTTTAACCTAATTTGTTGATTAAATAATATTTTGCAGCTATTTCAGAAAGTAGCTAGCCGCAATTGATGCTAAATCGTCCATCGCGCTGCCATCACCATCGCGGTCCAACATGCGGGATGCCATATCCATCATCGGATTTCCCGAAGCAACCTGCTGTTGTTGAACTCCGTTTAGAAGATCGGTTACACCGCCCGCATCCAAATTATTTTCGCGTTTTTGTCTGCCTAAAACCGCCATTACGATGGGTGCAAGCGTAATCAAAAGCTTTGCAACCTGCCCAACATTCAAGCCGGATTCATTGCTTATGGTTTCGGCAACTTGTGTTTGGTTTCCGCCCAGTACGTGATTCAAGATGCCTGTTCCATCGGTTTCAGGCGTTTGCGGCGCAGACCCACCGATAAAGGAACCAAGCATATCCAACAATCCCCCGGAATGATTCTGAAGCGCATTATTCAAGCTTTGCGCACCTTGCGGCGTTGATGTGTTGTTAACTAACCCGTTTAGAATAACCGGCAAAGCCATCTGGATTGCCGAATTTGTCAAGCTCGGCGAAGCACCAATGGAATTGCTCAATTCATCCAGCGTTGATTGACCTTGTTGCTGACCCAATAAATCATTTAATGAAAACATTTCTTAATCTCCTAAAGTTTAGATTGCCATAATTTCGGGGACGCTCTAAATAGTATCAAAAAGCAGTTTGAAAGTCGTTGAACAATCGTTTACGTCACTTTGTGAGTATGCAAAAAACGGTAAAGTTTCTATTCTCAGGGCTGATTCGCAAAACCCAAGCAAATTTATAAGTATTTGTATTTTCAACGGCTTGTAAATTTATTGTGCAGGCAATATTATTTAAAACTTCAGCATAAATCTGGCAATTTTTGCGGCGCAAGTTTTAATGAAACAAATTAATATTGAAAGAATTTTTTTAAGTGTTTTGGTGTTTGCAATCGCCGGTTGCGGCGGATGCCGTTATTTTACCGGACAAAAAACTCGTAACCCTCTAACGCTTGTTCATACATTTTCCAAGGATCATAAAGTGACCGGCGAACCATTTGGAATCACATTTTTAGGCGGCGAATTATATGTTTCAGACGGGCAGAATGCAACAATCTTAAAAGCCGGAAGCGACGCGAAATTTTCGATTTTTGCACGCGGATTTTCGACACCCTCACAGATTGCCGCGGATAAAAACGGGAATCTAATAGTGGCTGATTCCGGCGACAACACAATTAAAATGGTTGATAAAGCAGGTAAGGTTTCCACGATTGCGGGCGTATCGGGCAAATCCGGTTTTAAGGACGGAAACGCAAACGTGGCACTCTTTCGCGCGCCGATTGGCATCGCAGTTTTTGGCGAGCGAATATTTGTGGCTGATTCATACAACGATAAGATTAGGGTAATAGAAAACGGAAAAGTTTCGACAATTGCAGGAAGCGAACGGGGATTTGAAGATTCCAAAAAGGGACTTGAAGCAAAATTTGACACGCCAAGCGGATTGGCAGTTTGGTGGGATGGCAGAATCTTGATTGCCGATACAGGCAACGCGCTACTAAGGGCGATCGATCAAAACGGCGTGGTTTCCACGGTCGCGGGCAACGGCACGAAAGAGATAAAAGACGGCGATTTACTTAACGCAGGATTTTTGCAGCCGACTGCGGTTGCCGTGGACAAGTATGGAGAAATTTATGTTGCCGATTCGAACGTGATTCGCGTAATAGGCAGGCGCTTTTTTCCGTTGGTCGAAACGCTTTCCGGCAAAAAACAGGGTTTTGCCGATGGCAACGTGCGCTCCTCGCGGTTTAATCACCCCGGCGGACTTGCTATTGATAATAACGGAAATGTTTTTGTTGCCGATTCGTCAAACCGTTTGGTGCGCGTGATTGTTTCAAACAACGCCAAAATTGGCGCTGAACTTTCCTCGCAAGAATTCGATTCGTTCTATCTTTCTCCTGAAGAATTTCGGAAAGCGTCGCCGCCGCGTTGGACATACGAACCACCCGAAACACCGCGTGATATTGCCGGTACACTCGGTGAAATACGTGGCAAAATTGCGCCGCAGGAAAATGCTTGGTTTCATAATGGGCTTGATATTGCGGGCGGATACGGAGAAACGGCGCGATTTGTTCGCGACGAAAAGGTCTTACGAATCGTTGGCGCAACTAACTTTGAAAACGTTCGTGAAGCACTGCGAATGCCAACACTCGGCTATATTCATATTCGTCTCGGACGCAACTCGGATGGAAAGATTTATGACGATTCACGTTTTGTATTTTCATACGACAAGGATGGAAATATTTCTGATGTTCGGGTTCCACGCGGTTCGTCGTTTAAGGCGGGTGAGGCAATTGGAACGCTGAATCGTTACAATCACGTTCATTTGATTGCCGGAAGGGAAGCCCACGAAATGAATGCGCTTGATGCGCTTATACTTCCAGGAATCAAAGATACAAAAGTTCCCACAATCGATAAAGTATCGCTATATGATACAAATTGGAACCCGCTTGATAATGACATCGACACCCCGCAAATAAAGGGGAAGTTTCGTGTAGTTGCCGATGCCTTTGACCAAATGGATGGGAACCCGGCACGCCGCAAGCTTGGTGTTTTCAAGATGGGAATTCAAGTGTTGGATAAAAACGATACGCCGCTTAAAGGTTATGAAGATCCAATTTGGAATATAGTTTTTGAAATGATGCCTGATATTGATGCTATAGATTTCACCTACGCCGAAGGAAGCCATTCCGGCGCAACGGGTGAAACAATATTTCGTTACATTGTGACAAATCAAGTTTCCGGCGAAAATTTTTCCGAAAGATTTTTGGATTGCGCAACACTAAAACCGGGAAACCATAAGTTAAGAGTTTTGGCAACCGATTTTTTCGGCAATACTGCCGAAAAGACCTTAGAATTTGTTTGTGCCGATTGATATTACCGGATTATTCGTAGTTTAATGCTTCAACCGCATCGAGATTTGCCGCCCGAACTGCCGGATAAAGCGCACCCAACGCACCGCCAATCAAACCTACAATCGAAATTAAAACTATTACACTAACATCCATATCCACGTTCAGCGTAACAAAAAATGAAAGGAAAAAGCGTAAGATCGCGGTAAGCAAAATGCCGGTTGCAATTCCCACGGCACTCAAAAGAATTGCTTCTTTTGTGATTGTCCACGCAATTCCGCCGTTCGACATTCCAAGCGATTTCATTATTCCGATTTGTCGCGTGCGTTCGGTTACGGTTGTGTACATCGTAAGCAGAATCACCAATGCGCTAATTGCGGCTGCAACGCCAATAATTACGTTTAAAAACACGCCCAGCGCGGGAAACGCGTTCATATAAAGAGCTTCCAAATCCTTTGTTAAAATCAATCTGTCATCCGGAAATTTCTTCGAAATGGCATTTAATACCGTTTCTAAATCGCTGCCGTCTTTTATTTTAATCAACAAACCGGTTGCCTTGCCTTCACCGCCGGTCATTTCTTGCATTGTGGTTAACGGCACCTTTATGCGGGCAGCTGCGGCAGGTTCGTAAGTTCCGACGATTGTAAATTCTTGCTGCCACATCGAAATTTTATCGCCGATTTTATGATTCTTCTGCTGCTGAAACGCGGTGTCGATTATTGCTTCGCGCTTGCCGGGTGTGAAGACTTTTCCCGAAATGAGGTGAATTCCAACAAGCGGTGCGTAAGTTTCAAACCTAACGCCATCTATCATTCGCTGCCCAACCTTTGTATCTTCAGCATCAACCATCGTTTGTCCGATTGGTTCAACCGCCTTTACACCTTCAACGGTTTCTATTTCCTTCGCCAATGAAATTGGAAGGTCGAACGCGCTGTTACCCATTACGCAAACAGAACCCGCACGACAAAAAACTATTTCCGCCTTAATGTTGCTTTCGCGATTTGCGCGCTCGCGCATTGAACCGTTCGCCATTCCGACGGTGAATACGATCAGCAACACGCCGATTGCGATGCCGATCACGCTTGCAATCGTTCGCGCGGGGCGATGCAAAAAGTTTGAAAAAACTAGGCTGTTAAGTGCCATAAGATATTCTCCAAATCAAACAGTTTCCCACACGCATAGACGTTCTATCAAATTGGGAAAAGCGTAAATTATCAGAAGTCTTCTTTTGTAAATTTTTTATTGTTTGTTAGGCACCTTTTGGTCTTTCGCTTGCGAACCGGCGTTTGCCGATAAGTTGTTTGCGGGAGATTTTGGTTCGGGCATTTGCCAACCGGCTTGTCGTAAAAGGTTGATTCCGTAAACAATTGGCACAGCCATATTCGCCGCATTACTTTCCGTAAACACTCCGAAATTTACACCTATTACTTTGCCCGTTTGCCCAAACAATGGTGCGCCCGAACCACCTTCTGCCGTTGCCGCATCATGCACTACGCGACGCGGATCTAGATCGGTTATAGTTCCTTGTGTTGTCAACGGAGTTATTTTGCCGGTTTGCGCAAGATATGTAATCAATGCCTGCCGCGAACTTCCATATTTTTCTGCAATGGTTTTTGCTTCACGGTCATCCGCCATTGCAAGAAGGCGATCGGGACCGTTTGGATAGCCCATTGAAACCACGGTTTTGCCAACCGCGGGTTCATTCGCATTCGTTTCCAACGGAATTGTAGGCGTATCTTTTGGCAACAAAGAAATCGGAACGGTTGCCACGCCAAGATCTTGTGTGTAACTAAGCCGTTTTACGCTAAGCTGAATCGGGTTTGGCGAAGTTGGAAAGTAAACGACAAGCCGTTTAATACGCGCCCTGCCGTTTGAACTGCGCATCAATTGTTTCACTCCGTCGTCTTCTGTCCAAGGCTGCAAAACGTGTCGGTTCGTTAAAATATAACCTCCGCCCACATGAAACCCCGTGCCGAGAAAATCGTATTCAACCGCCGCACCGTTTCCTTCGGTGGTCAAACCCGTTTGCGGTGGCATTTCATACATCCCTTCTTCCGATTGCATAGGTTCATAGGGGTCAGGCTGATAATCGTTTGGTCCGGGTTGATAAGAATTCGGGTCCGGATACCGCAAAGGCTTTCCGGAATTTTTATCGACAAGATCGTAAACGCCAACAATTAGGCACACACCGTTTCCGTATTCAACGCGCAGATTTGGCGCAAGCGACATAATTTCAAACACTTTTCGGTTTGATTTATCAAGCTCGCTCATCTGATCTTTTGTTTTAACAATCTGCCCTTCCAAGTTCGTAATTACTTGGCTTTGTCGTTCGGCAAGTTCACGGCTTTTTTGCATTTCGCGGTAAAAACCGTAAAACAAATAAAACGCGCCGGAAAAAATACCAACAATTAGCACAAGTACGATGAGCTTGGTTTTCCACCCGATTTCGCGCAAAAGCTCGCGCGAAAATTCGCGTAAAAATGCTTTTGCATCGTCACGCTTTTCCGTTGCGGAAGATTCAAGCGCCGCATCTTCAATAAAAGGCGCTACGTGCGTTTCGTGGTTTGTGGTTATCAATGAAGATTGCGATTGAAGCGAAAAGAATGAGAATGAAATGTTTAATAGGTCAAGCGTAACCGTATCGCCGTTTTTTACTTCTACAAAACGTCTCGGTTTTTCGCCATTTATCTTCAACCCTAAATCTTCGGCAAAATCTATTAGTTGATAGAAATCTTTCGATTTTTCAAAAACGAGCCAAACGCGGTCGGCTTCCAATTTTTTCGTATGAATTTGTAATTCGCAAAAATCAGCCGTACCGATGCGTACGGTTTCTTCGTTAAAGAATTCCGTGCGTTTTTCGCTTCCAACTGATACATGAATAATTATTCCCAAACTCATCTTTGTGCGTCGCTTTGAGGCTAACCGTATTAAATTTTATCACAAATTCTTATTGTTCAACCAAAGGCAAAATGGTTTGATGCAACAAACTTGCAGCAACGTAAAAATTATCGAAACATTATCCGTTGTTTTGCACTTGATATCAAAATTTTTGCGCGTCATCATAGATATTTTGAGTAAATCTATTATGTCAACACCTAAAATAATCAATGAAAAGAAGAAATTGTTGCAATTAGCCCCGGTGGCAAAAGTCAAATTGAAGCATCATGTATTTGTTTGCTGTGGAAAATCGTGCACAAAGGTCGGAGCAGGCGATGTAATTGCGGAATTTGCAAACGAACTGGAAGCGCGCGAGATGCGTTGGGGAAAGGTTTCAAAAGGGCGGAATCCGAAAGGGGAAATTATGCTAACGGAGTGTGGTTCGGTTGGCTTTTGTTCAGTCGGCACGGCGGTTTTGGTCTATCCGGAAGGAATTTGGTATGCGCAGGTTCGTGGCGAAGATGTAAAAGAAATAATCGAACGACACTTAATCAAAGGCGAAGTTGTTGAACGATTGGTGTTAAAAACTTTCGAACAGGAGCAAATGAATTGAAGCACCAATTCAGTGCAAACGCAGCAAACGGAATCAAGATTACCCAAAGCGGAACTCTAAAGCGAATTTCACCCGTTACGGTCGAATGTATAAGCACATTTCCCAAAAGGATAATTATTAAAACAAATGCGGGTGAGGTAATTCGTTCGAGAAAACTCTTGCCGGAGTTTACAAACGCGAGCGCCATTCCGAATAGTGAAAGCAACAGCATGACAGGATAAACGGTGTAGCTAAAAAGCTTGTTTCTAAAGGAACTGTTTGAAAAAGTTGGTCGCCACATATTCCAATTCTTATTGCCGGCACGAATCAAAAATGCCTTTGGATTTTCAAGAATATGGTCGGTAGCCTTTTGAAAAAAATAATCGTTTGATTCCGCCTCTGATTTGTTTGCAAGAGCTTGCAGCATAGCTTTATCGGGCATAATCATTGCGGTATATCCGCCAAACTCAACCATATCTTTGTGATCATATCTGTCATATTGGCTATTGTTTCCCAACCAAAATACGTGACCGCTTTCAAGTGAAGAAAACGTAAACTTACCCATTACAAAATGGTTTCTGATTCCCCACGGCAACATTACCAAAATAAACAAAACAAAAAACCACGAAATTCTTAAGATTTGTGTTTTTAAGATGGCACTTCTAAAAATCAAGAAAATAAGAACACCAAACCAAAGTGCGATGGATATGGGTCTGGTTAACGAAGCGAGCGCAAAAAGCGCACCGGAAAGCGCAAATTGAAGTGCAGAATCAGTTTTGATTGCCGCAATCAAAGTCATGATTGCGGCTGCCAAAAAGCAGATATAAAGCGGTTCGGTGATGAGCTGTATGCTTCCCCACAATATCAATTCCAAGTTAAATGCGGCGAGTAAACCCGCGATAAGTTCTATTCGCTTGCTTTGAAAAAGCAAACCCGCACTTTTGGCAATATAGACGCATGCAAGCGCAGAAAATATCTGTTGCAATAAAGTTATTGCCAGCGGGTTCTTTCCGAAAATTGAAATTGAACCCGAAATAAACCATGGAAAAAGGGGTGAAACAAACGCTGTGGCATGACCGTTTGCGGCAAAGCCGTTTCCATTAATCAGATTTTCCGCAATTTCAAAATATAGTTTTGAATCGCCGCCAACCAACGCCGCGTTAAAGATTCCATAGTTTAACATCAGCACAAACGCCGCACGAACTATGTATGAAGAAACAAAGACGAACGCTAAAACGAAGTTCTCACTTGGAGCTTTCATTATATTCTTCATTCTTAAAATAACACCTAAAAAGCATTGAAAGTGCGCGGAAACCGTCAGTCCAGCGAATTTTTTTTCCTTCGCTTTTTGTGCGTGGTGAATAAGAAATAGGAACTTCTAAAATTTCATAGCCGGCACGACGAATTTTTGCGGTAATTTCGGGCTCGATGTCAAATCGGTTCGCCGTTAAATGAATATTTTCAGCAACCTCACGCGTAAATACTTTGTAAGCGGTTTCCATATCGGTAAGATTTCCGCCAAACAAGAAGTTTGTCGTCATCGTAAGGAAACGATTTGCAAAACGGCGCAAAAAAGGCACTTGATTGGATTTGTTTAAAAATCGGGAACCATAAACAACTTTCGCGTTGCCGTTAAGAATAGGCGTAAGTAGTCTTCCGCATTCTTCCGGAGCCAACTCCAAATCCGCATCCTGAATGAGTATAATATCGCCATTGACGAGCGTTAAACCGATTCTAATCGCGGCACCTTTGCCAATGTTTACCGGTGTAAGATACAGCCTTGCGATGTCTGGCTGTTCGCTTAATATGGATTTTGTGCTGTCATTTGAGCCGTCATCGATTACGACAATTTCTTTATCAATGGGAAGCGGATTTTCATTTATCCGCATGATTACCTCGGAAATTGTGGATTCTTCGTTATAGACGGGGACGATTACCGAAAGCAATTTGTAATTCAAATTCGTCCCCTCCTACGGGAATTCTTATTCCGTGGTTGAATCGGATTCCATATCGGGCAACCAGCGCAAAACCGGTTTTCGTGCTGCGGTTGCCTCATCTAATCTTCCGATTCTAGTTGAATGCGGAGCATCTAACACAAGTTGTGGATTATCTTTTGCTTCCTTATCGATTGAAGTCATTGCGTCAATAAATTGATCAAGTTCGGCACGTCCCACTGATTCCGTTGGTTCGATAAGCATCGCGCCATCAACAATCAACGGAAAATAGATCGTCATCGGATGAAATCCGTAATCAATCAGTCTTTTTGCGATATCGAGCGTATGAACGCCCGTTCGAGTTTGATTCTTGTGCGACAGGATTACTTCATGCATCGGGTCAGCTTCAAATGGTTTGTGAAAAGTGCTTTTTAACCCGTGCGAAAGATAACGTGCATTCAAAACAGCTGCCTGCGTTGCTTCAACAAGCCCGGTGTCGCCGTGGGTTTTGATATATGCGAGCGCGCGAATCATCATTCCGAAATTGCCGTAAAATGCTTTGACACGACCAATTGAATCAGGTAAATCGAAATCAAGCCTGTATTTGCCGGAATCTTTTACAACGTGCGGTTTTGGAAGAAACGGAGTCAATTCCTTGGTACAGCAACACGGACCACTTCCCGGACCGCCGCCGCCGTGTGGCGTTGAAAAAGTTTTATGAAGATTAAGATGGATAACATCTACGCCCATATCTCCGGGGCGCGCAATGCCGACCAATGCATTCATATTTGCGCCATCCATATAAACCAACCCACCGGCTTCGTGTATGATGTCACAAATTTCGCGTATGTTCGTTTCGAAGATTCCGACGGTGCTCGGATTTGTGAGCATTAGTCCCGCGATACCTCCTTCGGCGCACAGTTCTCTAAGATGTTCGAGATCCGTAAAACCCGTTTCCGTTGAACGAATAGTTTTCACGGTAAAACCGGCAAGAGCAGCCGATGCGGGGTTTGTGCCGTGCGCCGAATCGGGAATCAACATAACCCTTCGGTCATCGGCAGCATCGCCATCGCGTTTGTCCAGAAACGCGCGAATAACCATAACCCCTGTCATCTCACCGTGTGCACCTGCTGCGGGTTGAAGCGAAACACCCGGAAGCCCGGTTATTTCGGCTAAATCCTCTTGAAGCTGCCACATTAGCTCCAACGCGCCTTGAGATTCAGATTCGGGCGCAAGCGGATGAAGTTGCGTAAAACCCTTGATTCGCGCAACGTTTTCGTTGAGCCGTGGGTTATATTTCATCGTACACGAACCAAGCGGATACATTCCCAAATCTATTGAAAAATTCCACGTGCTCATTCTCGTAAAATGCCTTACTACATCAACTTCCGAAACTTCGGGGACTCCTTCCAAATCATCATTGCGTCTTAATTCCGCAGGAATAATGTCATCAATCGGCGATTCTTCGACATCGAGTTTTGGCAGAAAGTAGCCGGTTCTTCCCGAATGCGAACGTTCGAAAATCAACGCTTCATTCTGGGTTGGGTGCTGTGTAACTTTTGTGATACTCATAATCAAACCATCAAACAAACAAAGTGTTACGCCTGCGGAAGACCGTTTTTTGCGACGTATTCCATCGCATCACAAAAGCGGTCAAGTTCCCACAAAGCTGTATAAACACTGGGTGTAATTCTGATACCCGTAAATTCATCGTGAATTATCGGCGTAGTAAATATTTTATGTTTGCGGAAAAGAAAATCTCCGATTTTTACCGGGTCAATTCCTTCAACCGCAACATTTGCGATTGCACAAGATTGTTCCGGGCTAAAAGATGTATTGAATTTAATATTGGGCTGTTTTTTGAGTCGTTCCATCCAATAGCGTGAAAGATAACGCAGGCGGGCTTCCTTTCTTTCCGCGCCAATCGCATTGTAGTAAAGAATAGCTTCGCCGATTGCAAGGCGCATTGCGGCTGAATGCGTTCCGATTTCTTCAAATTTCCTGATGTTTTCGCGGTTTCTTTCTTCCGATGCCATCAAAGCCCAAATCTTCGGAATCTTATCTTTCTTTACATAAAGCATTCCCGTGCCTTTCGGCGCGTGCAACCATTTATGAAGCGACGTGCCGAAATAATCGCAACCTAAATCTTTTTGCTTGAAAGCGAATTGCGTAAACGAATGCGCACCATCAACAACGGTTTCGATACCCTTTGAACGCGCAAGATCGCAAATTTTCTTAACGGGCATAATCTGCCCCGTTAGGTTTATTTGATGCGATACAAGAAAGAGTTTTGTTTTTGGCGTGATTGCACGTTCAAATGGTGTTACGAGTTCATCTGTGGTGGCGGGTGCAATCGGAACCTTAACAAGGTTAAGTTTCAAACCTTCTCGTGCTTCACGTTGACGAAGAGTTGTAAGCATCCGCGGATAATCTTGTGTTGTCGAAACAATTTCATCGCCCGGCTTGAAATCCATTCCCATCAAAACCGCTTCCAGAGATTCTGATGCGTTACGCGTAATGGCAACTTCCTCTGAATCGCAACCGAAAATATCTGCAAGCCCTTCGCGAACCGTTTCCACTTGCGGTTCAAGTTCGCGCCACATTGTATAAGCCGTCGCATCTTCCTGTTGCCACGTGTAGCGAACAAACGCTTCGGTTACAAGTCTTGGCGAAGGGCTCACGCCGCCATTATTAAGATTGATTATTCCACGCGTAACTGAAAATGATTGCTGAATGTATGCCCAAAAGTCTTCATCTGAAGCCAAGGCTTGAGGTGAAAGGTGCGCGACACTGTTGGTTTTTGCATACAAATCTTTACAAAGCGCGCCAACGGCGGTTGAAGAAACTGCCATCAAGCCAAGCCCTTTTCCGATTGATGAAATAAACTTTCTGCGAT
>JBKEBT010000119.1:0-20409 GCA_047973305.1 Pyrinomonadaceae bacterium | reverse complement strand
CATTCCGCACATCTGAGTTGGTTGGACTTGATGTGTTGGCACACGTCAACAACAATCTATACCCCGCAGTTCCTGATGATGAAGAACGAGATGCGTTTCTACTTCCCGATGTTGTAAAAACAATGCTTGAAAAGAAAATATTGGGCGATAAAACGGGCGGTGGCTTTTATAAGAAATCAAACGATTCAGAAGGTAACCGCGTGATTCTTGAACTCGATTTAAACTCATTTGAATATAAACCGCAGGATAAAACAAAGTTCGCAAGTTTAGACGCGGCAAAACAAATTGATGAATTAGGTAAACGAATACACGCACTGGCTTGGGGCAAAGATAAGGTCGGAGAATTTATTTGGAAAACCATTTCGCGAACGATGCGTTATGCCGCAAACCGAATTCCCGAAATTGCAGATTCGGTTTATGAAATTGATGACGCAATGAAGTGGGGTTTTGGCTGGCAAATCGGCGTATTTGAAACTTGGGATGCAATTGGGGTAAAGGAATCGGTTGCGCGAATGGATGCAGAAGGGCAGGCAGTGCCTGAAAATGTGAAAGAAATGCTCGCAGCGGGTGCGGAAAATTTCTACAGAAAAGAAGATGGCAAGAAATTCTATTATGACCTCGTAGCTGGCGAATACAAAGAACTTCCAAAACAGCCGGGAGTCATACTTCTTGATGCGGTAAAGGAAGCCAATAGCGTAATAAAGCGTAACTCGGGTGCTTCATTAATCGATTTGGGGGATGGCGTTGCTTGTCTGGAATTTCATTCAAAAATGAATTCTATTGGTGGTGATACCGTTCAAATGATTAATTTTGCAATCGATGAAGTAGAAAAGAATTTTGTAGGATTGGTAATCGGCAACCAGGGTGGAAATTTTTCAGCAGGCGCTAACATTATGATGCTTCTTCTAGCTGCGCAGGAAGAAGAATGGGATGACATAAATATAATGATTGCGCAGTTTCAAAAAGCCGTTATGCGCGTTCGATATTCCGCAAAGCCAGTAGTTACGGCGCCGTTTGGGCTAACGTTGGGCGGTGGTTGTGAGACCACGATGCACGGAGACAAAGTGCGGGCGGCAGCGGAAACCTATATTGGGCTGGTCGAAGTTGGAGTTGGCTTGATTCCTGCCGGTGGCGGAACCAAAGAAATGACAATGCGTGCCATGGATAAGGCAAAACAAACGCCCGATGCTGATCCATTGGCATTTCTGAAACAAACGTTTGAAATGATTGGTATGGGGAAGGTTGCCACATCTGCACAAGAAGCGCGTTCTTGGGGAATACTGCGCGTTTCTGACACAATTTCAATGAATTCTGACCGCTTAATAGCAGATGCAAAACAAGAAGTGCTGAATTTAGCAGCCTCGGGTTACGTTCAACCGGTTGAACGAGCTGACATTTTAGCCTTGGGTGAACAAGGACAAGCGGCAATGAAACTTGCATTGCATATGATGAAACGCGGCGGATTTATTTCCGATCACGATGAACTAATCGGCAAAAAGCTTGCAAAGGTTATGAGTGGCGGCGATTTGAATCATCATACATTTGTTTCAGAACAGTATTTACTTGATTTGGAGCGCGAAGCATTTCTTTCGCTTTGCGCCGAACCAAAAACACAGGCGCGAATCGCCGCAATGTTGAAAACGGGTAAGCCTCTGCGCAACTAGGTTGGCGCGGTTGCCTGTTTTTGTTGATTTTTACCGGGGAGAAAGAATGAAGATAATGAATTAAAACTCCCGCGTAGACCCCTGTGTTATACGCGCTGAACCTGTGCCATTGTACGGATAATATATAGTTTGTTACCCGTTTAGAATTTATATGAGATGTGATTGGGCGAAAAACAAACTCGCAATTGAATACCACGACAAGGAATGGGGAGTGCCATTACATGATGAACGCGCACTTTTTGAGTTTTTGATTTTGGAAGGTGCACAGGCGGGGCTTAGCTGGGACACAATTTTGGCAAAACGCGAAAATTACCGAACTGCGTTCGATAACTTTGATGTAAACAAGATTGCCAATTACAACGAACGAAAAATAAGTGAATTATTAAATAACGAAGGAATTGTAAGAAATCGTTTAAAAATAAATTCTGCGGTAAAAAATGCGCACGCGTTTATTGCTATTCAGAAGGAATTCGGTTCATTTGATAGCTATATTTGGGGCTTCATCGATAAATGTTCAATAATTAACCGTCATAAGACCATTGATGAGGTTCCGTCTAACACAGAAATTTCCGATTTTATCAGCAAAGATTTGAAACGCCGTGGGTTCAATTTCGTCGGCTCTACAATTATCTATGCGTTTATGCAGGCAACCGGAATGGTTAATGATCATATAGTTACGTGTTTTCGGTATAGTTCCGTAAACGATGCACAATAACATTCAATAGTAAGTGCTTTTACGTGATTGTTCTTGGCACTGACTATCGAAAATGATTGTCGCCACCTTTTATAAACTTGGGGAAACTTAGTAATCTTTAGTATCGCGATGAAATTTCCCATAACGCAAGCAGTGCGCTTTTTGCGCAAGAACCACGTTGATTTTGAACCGTATCTCTATGACTATATAGAAAAAGGCGGTACAAAACATTCTTCCGAAGTTCTTGGTGTTGATGAACATTCGATTATCAAAACCATTGTGCTGGAAACTAACGAACGAAAACCGCTTATAGTTTTGATGCACGGAAATTTGGTGGTTTCAACTAAGCAACTTGCGCGCGAAATCAATGTAAAATCAATTGTTCCCACAACTTCCACGCGAGCTCAACAAATCACCGGTTATCTTGTGGGCGGAACTTCCCCGTTTGGAACAAGAACCAAAGTTCCAATTTATGTGGAACAAACCGTTTTTAGGCTAAGGCGTGTTTATATAAATGGCGGTAAACGTGGCTTTTTGGTGGCGATTAATCCCGCAATAATAAGGCAAACTTTCCAAATAAAAGAAGTAAATATCGGTATCGAAAAAGAATGATGTTGTTTGCGGAAAAAGCTGGTATTGAACCCGGGCTAAATATTGAATCGCTTGAAGTAATTATTTTCTTGGGTGCAATTGTTGCAATTATCGCAAGGCGCCTGAGAATTCCATATACCGTCGGGTTGGTTGCCGCCGGAATTGCGCTTGCATTTATCCCACTGGGAATAAGTGTGCCGTTTGATAAAGAATTACTTTTTATGGTGCTTTTGCCACCACTAATTTTTGAAGCCGCACTTTACATCAATTGGAAGAAACTAAAGCGCGATTTGGTTCCCGTAATAAGTTTTGCGACATTTGGAGTGTTGCTTTCTGCGGCAATAACTGCGGCGGTAATGCACTTTGTTGTTGGCTGGCAATGGATTTACGCCCTTTTGTTTGGGGTGTTGATTGCAGCCACTGATCCGGTTTCGGTTATCGCCACATTTAACGAGGCAAATGTTAAAGGAAGGCTGAGACTTTTGGTTGAATCAGAATCATTGTTTAACGATTCAACCGCCGCTGTAGCATTTGCAATTGCTTTGACATTTGCAATGGGTGGCTCAATGACAATCGGAACAGCATTCTTATCAATGCTGGCTTCCGTTGGCGGTGGTATTGCGTGTGGCGCATTAGTGGGCGGCAGTTGTCTCTTACTTGCCGGTCGCACGCGAGATCACTTGGTGGAATTGGCGCTTACAACCATCGCCGCGTTTGGCTCGTTTTGGGTGGCTGAACAATTTTCATATTCAGGTGTGCATTTTTCGGGTGTGCTTGCAACGATGACTGCCGGGTTACTTGTCGGAAACACAACTGAACTTGGCTTTATCTCAGAAAAGGGCGAAGAATCAATTGAATCGTTCTGGGAATTTGCAGCGTTTGTTGTAAACTCCATTGTCTTTATACTTTTGGGAATCAATGAAGCTTACCAAGATTTTAGAAGAAGTGCGTTTGCAATTTTGATAGCTATAATTGCGGTTGTCTTCGCACGTGCCGTGGCTATATATCCAATATCTGCATTGCTTTCAGGCACAAAGTGGAAACTTGAACCGGCGCAACAACATATTATGTTTTGGGGTGGCTTGCGCGGGGCGCTTGCACTCGCATTGGCGCTCGGCATTCCGGAAAGCGTACCGTTTAGAGCGGAAATTGTTACGGTAACTTTTGGCGTTGTTGCTTTTAGCGTATTCGCGCAAGGTTTAACGATGACACCACTTTTGCGCAAACTAAGGCAAATTCCTAGTAAATAGTCAGGTGTTTAACTTAAAGATTTCGCAAGTTTTTCTATATCCGGCTGGTTTCCTATTACGTACAAGAGATCGTCGCGCTTTATCTGCACATCCGGACCAACCGAACGCATCAATTCTCCTTTTCTGGATATTCCCACAATGTTTACGTCAAATACTTTTCGCAAGTTAAGTTCGCCTAGTTTATGACCAATAAATTTGCCACTATCGTTATTCACTCTGATGCAAGAAATTGCAAAATGCGGCACATCAATACGTCTGCGACTGCGGCTTTTTCCCGGTGCGCTCTGCAGAAGCTCGTAGTTGTCCATACGGGTTTGATCAACAAAGTATTCAATTTCGTTTTCCGGCACCAAGAATTTGTTTAGTGTTTTTGCAAATATCTCGATTGATGTTTCAAATTCCTCAGGAATCACTTCATCCGCGCCTAACGCCTGAATTTCCGTTATTTCTTTTACATATCGTGTTCTCACAATCAAATATGCAGCCCGTGTATGTGAACGAATTTGCCGTGTAATTGCTTTTGTGGCAAGTGGATCGGAAATCGCTATAACTACAACTCTTGCCTTTGTAAGGTTTACGCGTTCAAGTATGTGATCTTGTGTTGCATCGCCGAAAATTATCGGCAGCCCGTTTTCGCGCTCTTTTCGTACGACTTCTGCGTTTAGCTCAACCACGACAAATGGGATGCTAGCAAACTCTGATGCTCGCGCAAGATTGCTTCCATTGATTCCGTAACCGATTATTACGAGATGGTCCTCCAATTCGTGGTCAAAATCAGGTAAAAGGCTTGTTTCAATAGATGAGATTCGTTTTTCGATTGCCTTTAGCGGGCGAAGGCGCATCATCCCGTAAGCGATGTTTTCAGAAAAGATTATTACAAACGGTGTCAGAAACATGGAAATGATTGAAACCGATAGAAAATACTGATTAGTTTCTTTCGTTAAGAGTCCGTTTTCAATTCCGACCTTTGAAAGAATAAATGCAAATTCCCCAACTTGAAAAAGCGCTAGCCCCGTTAGCAACGAAGTACGTGTTGGATATCCGAGAACAAAAACAGCCAGCGAGGTTATTGAAGATTTAATGATAAAAACCAACAAAACAATTAGAAAAACAACTATTAGGTGCTGAATAAGAAACGATATATCCAGAAGCATGCCAACAGATATAAAAAAGAAGCTCGTAAAGAGTTCTCTAAATGGAAGAATGATGCTGGTTGCCTGATGGCTGTATTCGGATTCAGAAATAATTAAACCTGCAAGAAAAGCGCCAAGTGCCAGCGAAAGTCCTGCAGTGGATGTAAGAAATGCTACGGCAAAACATATTGTTAGGGTTGTAAAAAGAAAAAGTTCCTTGCTTCTGGTTCGCGCAACAGAAAGCATTAAACGCGGAACCAAATATCGCGCGCTTACTATGGTAATAATAACCACGACAAGCGTTTTTAGCGTCAACACAAAAACGCTTTCAAATACATTGTTCGATTTACCAGCTAGAATGGGCGTTAAAAGCATCATCGGAACGACAATGATGTCTTGAAAAATCAAAATTGCGAGTGCGTTTTTTCCGTGCGGCGCAGAGATTTCATTTCTGTCTTGTAATACTTTAAGTACTATTGCAGTGCTTGAAAGCGAAAACAAAAAGCCTACAAATATTGATTGCGACCATTCAAAACCGAGTAAATGATAAATTCCCGCCGCAATTAATACGGTTAATCCAACCTGAATCGAACCGCCGATAAAAACCGTGTTTTTAATGGCGAGCAAATTCTTAATCGAAAGCTCCATACCGATTACGAACAAAAGTGAAATTACGCCTATTTCTGAAATTATTTCAACTTGTTCTGATTCGGGAATAAGCCTGAAGCCGTGGGGTCCAATCAAGATTCCTGTTATCAAAAATCCCAAAATTGAAGGGAGCTTTAGTTTTTGTAAAATGAAAACGACGACAACGGATAAACAAAGGAGTATTAGAAAATCTTGTATGAGTGCGTTGTGCATTTTAACTTATGCTTAAAGATTATATGATGCCAATTTCTTTGATTCATTCTTGAATGGGTAATTTTCTTTGTCGACTTCCCGTAATTGAACCGGTGCGAGTTATACGCTTTATAATGATCTAAAGTTTAAACACAGAAACATTTTTGCCTTACCTTTAGGGATTTTTGACGCATGCATTGAAATGCATTATGTGAAGCTCGGAAGAATAACAAAAAAAGCCGCCTGAATTTACAAGCGGCTTTCTATAACGAATAAAAATAAATTATTCATCTTCAACTTCTGCAGTTGTTGACACGACTTCAAGAATTTCACCCTTGTCATCGGTTTTAACAAGCGGAACTCCTTCCGGAAGTTCCAGCCCGCCGCGAATATCCAACTGATCAAATTCACTTACTTCTTTTCGATCTGCCGTTGGGTCTTCATCAACTTTAACGTTTCTGTAGAACCGCATTCCCGTTCCCGCGGGTATCAACCGACCCATTATTACGTTTTCTTTCAAACCACGTAAATAATCAATTCTTCCGGAAATTGCAGCTTCGGTAAGCACACGCGTGGTTTCTTGGAAACTGGCTGCGGAAATGAATGAATCAGTTGAAAGCGATGCTTTTGTGATTCCAAGCAAAAGCGGTTCAGCCGTTGAAATCTGACCTTTTTCTTGGCTGACACGTTCGTTTTCATCTTGGAAACGGAACCGGTCGACTTGTTCTTCCAACAAGAAATCAGTGTCACCAACATCCTTAATCTTAACCCAGCGAAGCATCTGGCGAACGATTACCTCAATGTGTTTATCGTTAATCGTAACGCCCTGTAAACGGTAAACTTCTTGAATTTCATTCACGAGGTAATCTTGCAAGGCTTCCATTCCCATCACCTTAAGAATATCGTGCGGATTCAATGGACCTTCCATCAAAGGTTCACCGGATTTCACGTAGTCACCATCTTGTACGTTAATGTGCGTGCCGCGCGGAATCAGATATTCAAACTCTGTATTATCTTCACTTACGATGATAATACTTCGTTTTCCTTTCTTCATCGTTCCGAACTTAACCGTTCCGTTTACTTCACTCATAACCGCGGTTTCTTTCGGGCGTCGCGCCTCAAATAACTCAACAATTCGCGGTAAACCACCAACGATGTCTTTATTCTTTGTGGTTTCACGCGGAATCTTTGCGATGATGTCACCTACTTCAACTTCTTGATTGTCTTCAACCATCAAGTTTGCTCTGATAGGCATTTGATAAGTCTTTAGAACTTTCGAACCGCTTTTTATTTCAAGCCGCGGCTGATTTTTCTCGTCTGAATCCTTCACCACCAAGCGTCGCTGTCCGCTTACCTTGTCAATATCTTTTTCTACGGTTTTGCCCTCTGTAAGATCTTGATATTTAACTTTACCGGAAACTTCAGTAAGAATTGCATGCGTAAACGGATCCCAAATCGCGAGAACGTCATCTTCCTTTACAACTTGAGCATCGTTAACCTTTATGTGGGCGCCGTAAACAATTGAATAACGTGCAACTTCCCGACCGCGATCGTCGATTAAAAGAATATCCGACGTTTGACGGTTGATATTAATCATTTCGCCTTCACGGTTTTTAATTACATTTAACCCAACAAATTTCACGGTGCCAGCCATCGATGCCTTGTGTTGGTTTTCTTGATCAAGCCTCGCTGTACCACCAACGTGGAAAGTTCTCATTGTTAACTGTGTTCCGGGTTCACCGATTGATTGTGCGGCAATCACACCAACTGCTTCACCAATTTCAACGGTACGCCCCATGGCTAGATTTCTTCCGTAGCACTTCACGCAGATTCCGCGTCTTGATTCGCATGAAAGCGGGGAACGAATTCTTACCTGTTGTAAGCCTGAAAGCTGCACCTTACCTGCTAAATCTTCATTGATTTCTTGATTTCGTTTTACGATTACGCTTCCATCCACTGGATCTACAATGTCATCAAGCGCGGTACAACCGATTATTCTGTCTCTAAGTGATTCAACTTCCTCACCGTTTCGTATAATCGCTTTTGACCAAACTCCCTTAACCGTGTGGCAATCAAGTTCGGAAACAATTACATCTTGCGCCACGTCAACCAATCTGCGGGTTAAGTAACCGGAATCCGCCGTCTTAAGCGCAGTATCGGCAAGCCCTTTCCGCGCACCGTGCGTTGAAATAAAATACTGCAGCACGTTCAAACCTTCACGGAAGTTTGCAGTAATTGGTGTTTCGATGATTTCACCGGATGGCTTAGCCATCAATCCACGCATTCCTGCGAGCTGACGAATTTGTGCGTCAGAACCACGCGCGCCGGAATCTGCCATAACAAGAATTGGGTTTAATTCGTTACGTTCCTTTTCACGCGCATCCATTGCCTTAAACATCTCTTTCGCGACCTGATCGGTTACCTTTGACCAAATAGCAGTTACCTTATTTGATCTTTCCAAATCGGTCATTGTCGCATCTTCATATTGTTTTTGAAGTTTATCGACTTCCGCGCGGGCGTTTTCAATAATTTCGCCTTTGCTGTCCGGCGTTACCATATCATCAATGCCGATTGATATTCCCGCCTTTGTTGCATAAAGAAATCCCAGCGATTTTAGGTCATCCAAAAGCAACACTGTTTGATCGTGCCCAAGACGAAGATGACAGAAGTTTACAAGCGATTGAAGCGCTTTTTTCTTCATCGTACCGTTAACAAATGGTAGACCGTCACGGGTAAGTCGATCATTAAAAACGACACGTCCGACCGTGGTTTCGATAGTGCCATTAAAATCTTCTTGAATTCTTCCTCGCATCACATCTTGCGGATTATGTTCCTTGGTTAAATCAATCAACTCACCTTTCCAACGTAGTTTGATTTTTGCTTGCGTATCTACCAACTTTGCGTCAAGGGCGAGCAAAACTTCTTCAACTGAACCAAAAGTTTTGCCTTCACCATTCATCATGGGTCTGTCCAGAGTTAAGTAATAGCATCCCAAAACAATATCCTGCGAGGGCACAGCAATCGGTTGTCCGCTGGCAGGGCTTAGCAGGTTATTGGAAGCAAGCATTAGAACAGAAGCCTCGATTTGCGCTTCTGGTGAAAGCGGTATATGAACTGCCATTTGGTCACCATCAAAATCCGCGTTAAATGCTGCGCAAACCAATGGATGTATTTTAATTGCTTTACCTTCAACAAGAACAGGTTCAAAAGCTTGAATTCCAAGCCTGTGTAGGGTTGGTGCGCGATTTAATAAAACCGGATGCGCCCGAATAACTTCTTCCAAAATGTCCCAAACAATCGATTCTTGCCGTTCAACCATTTCACGTGCCTGTTTTATGGTTTGTGCATATTGATCTTGTTCTAATTTATTGTAAATAAATGGCTTATATAGTTCTAATGCCATTTTCTTCGGTAATCCACATTGGTGCAGTTTAAGTTCGGGTCCTACTACAATTACGGAACGACCCGAATAATCCACACGCTTACCGAGAAGATTTTGTCTGAAACGACCCTGTTTACCTTTTAACGTACCGGAAAGCGATTTAAGCGGACGATTGTTTGCGCCACGTAAAACTCTGCCGCGTCTGCCATTATCAAACAAGGCGTCAACAGCTTCCTGAAGCATACGTTTTTCATTGCGAACGATGACTTCGGGCGCCCTAAGTTCCATAAGCTTCTTAAGACGGTTATTTCTATTGATTACGCGACGATATAAGTCATTGAGATCTGATGTTGCAAATCTTCCACCATCAAGCGGAACCAACGGACGAAGCTCCGGCGGAATTACGGGAATTACGTCAAGAATCATCCATTCCGGCTTATTTCCGCTACGCAAAAATGAATTTGCTACCTTCAAACGTTTCGAATACTTCAATTTCTTTTGCTGCGAAGTAGCTTCGCGCATATCCTTTCGAAGCCGTTCTACCAATTCCGGAATATCGATTTGCATCAGAAGTTCTTTAATTGCTTCTGCACCCATTTTTGCAACGAATTGGTGAGGATATTCCTGCATCAATTCACGATAGCGTTCATCGGTTAGCAAGTCTTTTTCAGTAAGATCCGGCACATCGCCTGCATCAATTACGATGTAGAGCTCAAAATACAAGATTTTTTCGAGATCACGCAATGTGATGTCAAGCAAGTGTCCGATTCTTGAAGGCAACCCCTTGAAGAACCAAACGTGCGAACACGGGCTTGCTAGGTCAATATGCCCGAGCCGTTCGCGCCGAACTTTTGATTGCGTAACTTCAACCCCGCATTTGTCGCATTTTACTCCACGGTGCTTCATGCGCTTGAATTTGCCGCAAAGACATTCCCAATCAGATACCGGACCAAAAATTCGCGCGCAAAATAATCCGTCTCGTTCCGGTTTAAAGGTTCGATAATTGATTGTTTCCGGTTTTGTTACTTCGCCGTGAGACCATTCCCTTATCTTATCCGGTGAAGCCAACGAAATACGAATAGCTTCAAAATTAGGACTCAATTGCGTTTTTTCTTTTTGAAATCGAAACATTTATTTCTCCAAATTCCCACATCTGGGTCTAGAAAATCTAACCACTTGTTAGCCACCAACTACTTCGCCAACGCCTGCATTCTTTTCATCATCAGTTACTGCATCTTCTTCGATCAATTCGACATCGAGACACAGAGATTGAAGTTCGCGAACCAGCACGTTAAACGATTCGGGAATGCCCGGCTTAAAATCTGCCGCGCCCTTAACAATCGCCTCATAAATCTTTGAACGCCCTGCAACGTCATCAGATTTACATGTTAGAAGCTCTTGTAAAATGTGCGCCGCGCCGTATGCTTCCAACGCCCAAACTTCCATTTCACCAAAACGCTGCCCACCAAATTGCGCTTTACCGCCGAGTGGTTGTTGTGTAATTAATGAATATGGACCGATTGAACGGGCGTGAATCTTGTCATCAACAAGGTGCGAGAGCTTGAGCATATATATGTAACCAACTGTTACTTTCTGCTCAAACAAATCACCGGTAAGTCCATCATAAAGGCGTGTTTTGCCTGAAGGACCTACTGAAGGCGGTAAGCCGAGCTCGTCGTATTTTTCATTTGCTTTTTTAATATAGCCCTTGATTTCTGCTTCACTAGCGCCATCAAATACCGGTGTTGCAAAGTGAACGCCCAAAACTCGTGCAGCCCATCCCAGATGAGTTTCAAGAATCTGCCCCACATTCATACGTGATGGCACGCCAAGCGGATTTAGTATAATATCCACCGGTGTTCCATCGGGAAGATACGGCATATCTTCTTCCGGAAGAATTCGGGCGATAACACCTTTGTTTCCGTGCCGTCCAGCCATTTTGTCACCAACAGAAAGCTTTCGCTTCATCGCAACAAACACCTTAACCATCTTGATTACGCCCGGCGGTAATTCATCTCCTTGCTTGATCTTCGTGATTTTTTCTTCGTAGATGTCGCTCAGAATGCTAATCTGCCTCGTAGTGCGTTTTTCGTAATCTTTGATTTCGGCATCTATATCAACCGTTCCCGCTGACACGTCAGCCTTTTTCAAGGTCGATACACTGATTCCTTTTAACATTTCCGGTGTTAGTTCTTCGCCTTTTTTTATTAAGACCTCATTGTTTTCAACGATGTCTTTTTTCAGCTTTCTACCATCGAATAGGTTGTAGATTCGTTCGTCACGTTGTTCGGTAAGAATTCTAATCTCATCTTCAAGGTCACGGCGGAGCGCTTCTTCTTCAAGCATTTCAATGTCTTGAGAACGCTCATCTTTATCCTGTCCCTTTCGAGTAAATACCTGAACATCCACAACGGTTCCGTCAATTCCGGGTGGTGCGGTTAAACTTGCGTCTTTAACATCGCCAGCTTTTTCACCAAAAATTGCGCGAAGTAGTTTTTCTTCTGCGGTTAGCTGTGTTTCTCCCTTGGGCGTTACCTTACCAACCAAAATTGAACCGGGTTTTACGTGTGCGCCAATACGGATAATTCCGGATTCATCCAAATCGCGCAACATATTTTCGCCGATGTTTGGAATATCACGCGTTATTTCTTCCGGACCCAACTTTGTGTCGCGAGCTTCAACTTCCAATTCTTCAATGTGAATCGATGTGTAATAATCTTCCTTCACAAGCCTTTCGGAAACCAAAATAGCATCTTCAAAGTTGTAGCCACGCCACGGCATAAATGCAACAAGCACGTTTCTGCCAAGTGCGAGTTCGCCCTTGTCCGTACAAGGTCCGTCTGCAATTACCTGACCCTTCTTAATACGTTCGCCAACTTGTACAATCGGTCGTTGATTTATACACGTGTTCTGGTTTGAACGTTTGAATTTTACAAGCGAATAAATATCCGCTGTAACTTCGCGCGAAATCATTCCGCCCACTTCGTGATCAGCTTTAACAATAATTCTTTCGGAATCTACGTAATCAACAATTCCGTTTCTTTTTGCAACCACTACCGCACCGGAATCACGCGCCGCAATTCGTTCCATGCCTGTTCCAACATAGGGTGCATCTGCACAAAGAAGCGGAACGGATTGTCGTTGCATGTTTGAACCCATAAGTGCGCGGTTCGCGTCATCGTTTTCCAAAAAGGGAATGAGTGCGGCAGCAACCGAAACAAGCTGTTTCGGCGAGACATCCATATATTCGATGTCTTCACGCTCTGCGGAAATGAATTCTCCGGCGGCACGAGCAGCGTTTCTTTCATTAACAAGCCTTCCATCATCATCAAGCTGAATATTTGCTTGCCCGATTATGTACCTGTCTTCACGCCATGCCGTCAGATAAAACGGATACGGTTCATATTCCGCAAGCCGCTGATCTTTTTTCAACTTTTCGTTCGCGCTAACAACATCGGCTTCGGGAACATGTTGCCCGGGCTTAAATTCTGTATCTCCTCCGTTATGAATCAATACATATTCAATCACTCGACCGTCTTCAACTTTTCGATAAGGCGATTCAATAAAGCCGAATTCGTTTATTCGGGCGAAACATGAGAGCGAAGAAATCAGTCCGATGTTTGGTCCTTCAGGTGTTTCAATCGGACAAATTCTTCCGTAGTGTGTTGGGTGAACGTCCCGAACCTCAAAACCGGCGCGTTCTCTTGATAAACCTCCGGGTCCGAGCGCGGAAAGCCTTCGTTTATGGGTAATTTCCGAAAGCGGGTTTGTTTGATCCATAAACTGCGATAGCTGCGAAGAACCGAAAAATTCACGCACGGCGGCGGTTACGGGTTTTGCATTTACAAGATCGCGCGGCATTGTGGTGTTCATATCCTGCTGGATTGACATTTTTTCCTTAATCGCGCGTTCCATTCGCTCTAAACCGATTCTAAATTGATTTTCAAGAAGTTCACCAACCGCACGCACGCGCCGGTTTCCGAGGTGATCAATATCATCTTGAAAGTAATGTTCAGGGTCACGCTTCATTCTGAAAAGGTAATCAACTACCTCTACAAAATCTCGTGCGTCCAAAAGCGGATTATCGATATCATCCAACTCTTTTCGACCCATTTTGATGTTGAATTTCAAACGCCCAACGCGCGAAAGATCAAATCGGCGCGGTTCAAAGAACATTCCTTCCAGCAGCCGATAAGCGGTAGGAACGGTTGGTGGGTCTCCCGGACGCATTTTTCTGTATATCTCCAGAAGTGCATCTACCGGTTTATCGATTACATCCTTAACAAGAGTTTGCGAAAGAACGGGTCCAATTTTGTCACGCTCCGGAAAAAATACATTAAAGCCACCAACATTTTGGTCGATCAATTCTTGAAGTTTCGCAGAAGTAATTTCGTTATTTGCTTCAACTAATACTTCGCCGCCATCGCTATTTACAATGTCTTCAACCGCAAATGCGCCTTCAAATTCCGCAGGGCTGATTTCAATTTTGTCCAACCCGCTGGCAACGATATCTCTAAAAGACAGCTTTGAAATCTTACGGGCTTCTTTTACAAGAACTTTACTACCTTTCTTAATTGCATCATCGGTTCGCATTCCGATTAAGTTTGTGTCTTCATCTTCCTTAACCGCAATTAGCAGCTTTCCTTTTTCAATGTTGATTTGATCGATTATGTAAAATTCTTTTATCAAATCTGAGTTGCTGTATTCAGCATTTTTCACTACTTCTTCTAGAACTGCATCCGAAGCCGTTGACATATCAATTTGCGGACGCAACCAAAGTCCTAACGCACGTAAAAAGATTGTCGCAAGAATTTTTCGTTTACCGAGCCGTGAATGAAGCAAACCCTTTTGATCGTATTCAAATTCAATCCACGAACCGCGATAGGGTATGACCTTAGTTGAATATGCATCCCCGTCATGCTTGAAAAACACGCCGGGGCTTCTATGCAACTGCGATACAATAACGCGTTCGGTTCCATTAATAATGAAGGTACCGTTATCTGTCATCAGCGGAATTTCGCCGAAAAACACGTCCTCTTCTTTTATATCCCTGATAGTCGCCACGCCGGTATCCGGATCTTTATCGAATA
This sequence comes from Pyrinomonadaceae bacterium, assembly GCA_047973305.1. Lineage (GTDB taxonomy): Bacteria > Acidobacteriota > Blastocatellia > Pyrinomonadales > Pyrinomonadaceae > Aridibacter. Next base: position 5,765 of record JBKEBT010000119.1, on the reverse strand, counting down.
CCGTTAAACGAATTTTTACCTTTAAGGGTACGCTATAAGACACCCCGCGTTCCTGGCATTCCTGCTGGTCGTGTTTATGTTTCAATCCAACCGGTTCACCGCAATTCGGACAAAGATTCGGCTTAACCTTGTTGAATGTGCCACAGTGGTTGCAAAGCACTTCCGATGGTCCGAAAGGGTCAACTTTTACTTTCGCTCCACATTCTTTACATTCGGCACGGAGGTGTTCCAATCCTTCAAGGTTTCCGCACTTGCACTGCCAATTGCCGATTTGATATTCAACAAACTCAAGGGTTGCAGTTTCACGAAAATCCGAGACAGGAAAAATAGATTGAAATACAGCTTGTAAGCCCGTGTTTTCACGCTCTTCCGGAATCATATCCATCTGAAGAAATCGATTGTAGGATTCACGTTGAACCTCTATGAGGTTTGGGATTTGAGCAGAAGTTTTGATTTTTGAAAAATCGACGCGTTCCGGCGCTTGACTTGTTCTGCGTCCAAGCCCCTTAAAACTACTTTGAATAGGATTGTTAATCATAATTTTGGCGACCTTAAAATCTTTAATAAAACCTGTTGATTTAATCGAATTTTATTGATAGGATTCGTGAAACTAAGCAATTAAAATTCAAAATAAATATAAGACAGCGAATGCGGTCGAGGGTACACGCTACCCTGACCGCTTTTCTATAGCAGTTTGCTAACTTGACTGTATTTTTGAGAGTTCCGAAGGGACAATTACTCTCCGTTATATTCTCGGCAAAAAATTGCCTTCAATCTAAGCTACAAATTAAACCAACCTAGACGACAAATGCCAAGCGAAATCTTACGCATTCGTCGTCAATGTTAGCAGTGTCGTTACTTCAGTTCAACCGTCGCGCCTGCATCGGTTAATTTCTTCTTGATTTCTTCGCCTTCTTCGGCACTAACGCCTTCCTTAAGAACCTTCGGTGCGCTATCTACAATTTCCTTAGCTTCTTTCAAGCCAAGACCTGCAACAACTTCGCGAACGACCTTAATAACGTTAATCTTGCTTGCACCTGCTGAAACCAATTCAACATCAAATGAATCTTTAGCTTCTGCAGCACCGCTATCAGCTCCGCCGGTTGGCGCGGCAACCATCATAGGTGCAGCAGCCGCAGCGGCTGAAACGCCAAATGCTTCTTCAAGTTCTTTAACCAAATCTGCGATTTCAATCAGAGGTTTGTTCTTCAATACCTCAACCAATTCTTTGTTATCCATTTTATCAATATCCTCCTAATAGGGTTCGGTTTATGTCAGCCGATTGAACCCAACGGAACGTGTTACTCGGGTGCATCTCCTCTGCTTTCACGTCCGAGCCGCAAAAGCGACCTGACAATTCGCTTCGCTCGTTTTACCTTGAGTACGGCTTATTAGAAAAAATTACTCTTCGGATTTTTCTTCCGCCGGTGAATCATCTGTTTCTAATGTTTCACTTTGCGCAGATTCATCCGCTTTTGAATCAGCTTGAGCGGCATTTTCATCCGCCGTAGCTTTTTCGCTTACCGCATCCGTTGATGCAGCCTCGTCTTTTTGTTCCGTTGGTGGAGCCGCATTATCGCTACCCTCTGGTTGCTCGCTAATTTGTTTTACGACAATCGCCAAATCACGCGGTACGGCTTGAAGTACAGTAGCGAGACGTTGTGCCGGTGCATTGAGAACATAAAGCAACTTCGAAATAAGCTCTTCTTTTGATGGAAGGCTTGCGATTGCGTTTACGGTTTCTAAATCAACAACTTTTCCATCTACCACTCCGCCTTTGAATTCGAAGACGTCCTTGTAATCCTTTATATATTTTGTGACTACTTTTGAAAGATCTACTGCTTCGCCTTCAGTCCATGCTACTGACGTTACGCCTTGAAAGTATTCAGTTGCATCTTCGAACTCTGTGTCCTTAACCGCCATTCGTGCCAATGTATTTTTTACGACCTGATACGTTGCGCCGGTTTCGCGTAATTCGTTTCTAAACTGTTGGTCTTTTTCAACCGTTAACTTGTTAAAACTCAAAACCAATGCCGATTTTGAATTCTTAAATCGCTCTGTAAGGGCGACTAAATCTTTTTGTTTGCGTTCTCTTGATTTCATTTTTTATTCGCACCTCACTTAACTCAAACTCATTTCATCGAGCAAAACACCCGGACTCATGGTTGATGCCAAATTTATTTTTTTAACGTATCTACCTTTTGAAGTTTGCGGCTTCGCCTTTAATACGGCGTTTATAAGTACACGTGTATTTTGTTCCAATTTGTCACTATCGAATGAAAGTTTTCCGATTCCACAATGAATAACCCCGGTTTTATCTACGCGATACTCAACTTTACCGGCTTTGGTTTCTTCAACCGCTTTGCCAATATCCATCGTAACGGTTCCGGTTTTTGGGTTCGGCATCAATCCGCGCGGACCCAAAACACGACCGAGCTGTCCGACCTTTCCCATCATATCTGGAGTTACGATTAGTGCGTCAAAATCAAGCCAGCCGCCTTTTATCTTATCAACTAACTCATCGCCACCCGCAAAATCCGCGCCTGCATCTTCGGCTTCTTTGACTTTATCGCCCTGTGCAACCACAACAACAGTCTTATCCTTTCCTAGCCCGTTCGGCAACACTATTGTACCTCTTACCATTTGATCAGCTTTTCGCGGATCAACGCCGAGCCACATTGTTAGTTCTATCGTTTCATCAAACTTTGCAAAAGCTATTTCTTTCAATAACGAAATAGCGTCTGCCAAAGCGTATCGTTTTTCGTGTTCTATTTTTTCAAACGCGGCGCGATATTTCTTACCATGTTTTGCCATTTATACCTCCAAGGTTCAAACGAATCTTTCGATTCTCCCTACATGATTTACTATTCCACTGTAAGACCCATGCTTCTTGCTGTGCCTTCTATTGTTCGCATTGCGGATTCAATACTGGTTGTATTCAGATCCGGCATTTTTGTTTTTGCAATCTCTTCGATTTTCGCCCTCGAAATTGTTCCCACTTTTGTGCGATTCGGTTCGCCCGAGCCTTTTGCTATGCCTGCGGCTTTACGAATCAAATCAGCTGCCGGCGGTGTTTTTGTTTCAAATGTAAAAGAACGGTCTGCATAAACTGTGATAACCACCGGAACTTTCATATCCGGGTCGTCATCCTGCGTCTTTGCATTAAATGCCTTACAAAATTCCATGATATTTACGCCGTGCTGCCCTAATGCGGGTCCTATCGGCGGAGCCGGATTTGCTTTACCGGCTGGAATTTGTAGTTTTATATATCCTTCAATTTTTTTTGCCATTTCGATTTACGATTCCGCAAATTTGTGCGGAAATGTCCTCATTGATTTTTTTTTAAATTCTTAATCTTCTTCGGCGAATGTTACTTTTTCTACATCTAAGAAGTTCAGTTCTACCGGTGTTGACCTACCGAAGATTGTAACGGTAACTTTAAGCGTAGGCGGTGTTTTGTCTTCATTAACTTCTTCAACTTTACCCGTAAAGCTTGCAAAAGGTCCTGTTTTTATTCTTACAACTTCACCAACATTAAAGGTAAATTTCGGCTTCGGCTTTTCAGCGGCGACCTCAACGTTGTGGACAATCTGGTCAACTTCCTCTTGTGTAAGTGGAGTTGGATTCTTCCCACCTAAGAACCCTGTCACTTTTGGCGTGGATTTAATCGCGTGAAAAACGTTATCGGGAATTCGCCCGTTTTCGTCACACTCTATTTCAACCAATACATAACCCGGATAGAACATCCGCGAAGATTCAATACGCTTATTTCCACGCATTTCAACTACGGTTTCTTTCGGAAGCAAAACTTCGGTAATAAGATCGCCGAGTTCCATATCTCGTATGCGCGCACTTAAGCTCTCTAAAACCTTATTTTCGTGACCTGAGTATGTATGTATGAAATACCACTGCCTCATAAATGAATCCTTTTTGTTAAACCCCTATGACCGCGTTAACCGCCTTTGCAAGCAAATCTAGTACGAACACCCAGCCTACATCCACCAACCACAAAAAGATTGCAAAAAGCACCACGCTAATAATTACAATTATCGTAGTATTTCTTACATCTTCAGATGATGGGAAAGTTGATTTATCCCATTCGGCACGCGTGTCACGAATAAATTGCGAAACTCCTCCGCGCTTGCCATCCTTTTTCTCTAACGTGTCTGAAGCTGTTGACACTTGCCTTTCTCCTTTCGCTTCTCTGATTCTGGCAGGGGTACCAGGATTCGAACCCGGACTTTAGGTTTTGGAGACCCGCGTGCTGACCATTGACACTATACCCCTATATTAAAGACGATTTTGTGGAGAACGACCAAAAAAATCGAACTCCACATAATCTATCAATATCCTCAGCTATTTGTTTTCTTTATGCAGTGTATGGCACCTGCAACGACGGCAAAATTTCTTAAACTCCAACCTGTCCGGAGTTTTTTTCTTGTTTTTCGTCGTTACGTAATTTCGTTCTTTGCACTCAGTGCACTGCAAAATTATATTGTCACGCGGCATAATAAACCTGCTTATTACTAAATTTGCACGGCTATAAACAAATGCTGTAAACAGCCGTGAATGTAAAACTATTCAATAATTTCCGAAACCGTGCCGGCGCCAACAGTTCTGCCACCTTCACGAATTGCGAATCTCAACCCTTTTTCCATTGCGATTGGTGCGATTAATTCAATCTCCATCTCAATGTTGTCTCCGGGCATTACCATTTCTACGCCTTCCGGCAAATTCGCCACGCCCGTTACATCCGTTGTTCTAAAATAGAACTGCGGTCGGTATCCCGTAAAAAACGGCGTGTGGCGTCCACCTTCTTCTTTTGTCAACACGTATGCTTCCGCTTTGAATTTTGTGTGCGGTGTGATTGACCCCGGCTTTGCTATTACCTGCCCACGCTCAATTGAACTTCTTTCCACACCACGCAACAACAACCCTACGTTGTCTCCCGCTACGCCTTCATCCAGAAGCTTCTTAAACATTTCCACACCCGTGCATACTGAATTCATTGTGTCACGAATCCCTACTATCTCTACCGGTTCGTTTACCTTGATTATCCCTCGTTCTACACGTCCCGTTGCAACCGTTCCGCGCCCTTGTATCGTGAATATATCTTCCACCGGCATCAAAAACGGCTTGTCTGTTTCTCTTGTCGGCTCCGGTATGTATGAATCTACCGCATCCATCAATTCAAGAATCGTCTTTTCCCACCTCTCGTCGCCTTCCAGCGCTTTTAGCGCCGATCCCTTGATTACAGGTATGTCATCTCCCGGAAATTCGTATGCCGATAAAAGCTCCCTCACTTCCAATTCAACCAACTCAAGCAACTCTTCATCGTCAACCATGTCAACTTTGTTCATAAACACTACCATTGCCGGTACTCCAACCTGCCGTCCCAACAATATGTGCTCACGTGTCTGCGGCATCGGTCCATCCGTTGCCGCCACTACCAATATCGCCCCGTCCATCTGCGCAGCTCCCGTAATCATGTTCTTTACATAATCTGCGTGACCCGGACAATCTACGTGCGCATAGTGACGATTCTCCGTCTCATACTCCACGTGCGCTGTCGCTATTGTTATCCCTCGCTCTCTCTCTTCAGGAGCATTGTCGATCGAATCAAACGCACGTACCGATATCTTGTCATTCCCTTTCGCCAGTACCGTTGTTATCGCTGCCGTCAAGGTCGTCTTGCCGTGGTCCACGTGCCCGATTGTTCCTATGTTTACGTGCGGCTTACTTCTATCAAACTTCTCTTTGCTCAT
>JBKEBT010000118.1:0-17209 GCA_047973305.1 Pyrinomonadaceae bacterium | reverse complement strand
TTTTCTTCAAATTTTTCGCTGTCGTTTTTTGCTTCTGACATATTATTTTCCAAATTTTGCCCCGATGGCATTAAATAGATCGCCCGCGGCACGGTAACGCTCCGCGTATGCGTCACTTAGGTTGCGGCTCGATTCCAAATAGCGTTTTTGCTCCGAAATCAAATCCGTAATTTTTATTTCGCCAATTTCATAAACACTTCTTACAGTTGCAACGTTTTGTTCGGCGCGCGGAACCACCGCACTTCGGAATGTATTTACACTGTTGTTTGCGCCCTCCCACCGCCGATATGCCGCAGTAATTTCTGCGCGAATCATTCGTTCAGCAAAATCTCGGCGTGCCTGTGCCTGTTGAATTGCAAGACTACTTTCGGCTATCGCACCTTCATTTTTGTTGAATACGGGAAGCGCAACCGCCACACCAAAAGTGATTGTGCGATTAGCGCTTTGTTCGTATTCGGCGGGGGGGTAAATTTCCGCGGGCAAATCAGTTCGCGAATATGTTTGCGAATACCGCGTATAACCGCGATATTCGGGCTTTGCATTTCGCTTCGCAAGCTCTAACGAAGTCTCTGCAAGTTTTAATTCGCGGTCATATATTGCCAATTCCGGACGATTTTTCAGCCCGAATTCTATACACGCTTCAAGGTTTGTGGGCATTGACGAAACGTTGGCTACATCAAGCTTTTCGCCCAGCTTTAATTCGGCATCCTGCGAAATTCCCGCATAGAACTTAAGATTTGAAATCGCCGAAAGCATTTGCCCAATTCCCAATTCCCTTCCTGCCCGCATTGCTTCGATTTCTGTTTGCAGTTGGTTTAATTCAAGCGGTGGCGTTTCACCTTCGTTTACACGAATCTGTACAAACCTTGCAGTTTCGGTATCTTTTTCCAAAAGCGCCTCAAGCACTTCAATTTCACGTAGCTGCGCCAACGATTCTGCATACGCTGCAATAACTTTGCCCGCAATTTTTCGTTCAATTTCGCCGAGAACCGCTTTTCGATATTCGATTTCCGCCCTTGCCTGCTCAACACGCGCCGCGCGCCTTTTTGCAATATCCAGCGGCATTGAAAATCCCACAGCAAATCCGCCGTTACCGCGGTTGCCAAGCAACGTTCCTGAAGTTGTTTCAAACTCCAGCGTTGGATTATCACGAAATGTAGTTTGCAGCATTAAAGCTTCAGCGCGCTGAACTTCAATGCGCGCAACTTCAATTTCGCCATTTGTTGCAATCGCCTTCGCAATCAACAAATTCAAATCGAAACCGGTTTGCGGGTCATAAAAGCTTTCAATTACGGAAGTTACGTATCTTCGTTTTGGAATTTCGCGCGTTTCTGATTGGGGCGAAGCGATTGAGGTGGCGTAGTTTTGTGCAAACACAAAATAAGGAAGTGCCAATGCGCATACGCACGCCGCGCAAAACTCTGTGATTTTCTTCTTCGATTTTCTCATTCGTGAATCGTGACCCCACTTTTCTTATGTAGCGATTCTTTTTGCCAGCCCGATTCGAGAACAATGGTTGCGCTTGAAAAGTAGAAAACCAACAGCGCAAGTAAAAGGGGCACCGCAAACATACGGTTCAGATTCATACGAAAAACTTTACCGGCTAAAACCACACATAAGAACAAAATAAAAATTGCCAGATAAAACGCGTAAAACTTTCCGATTTTGTCAACGTGAAATGCCGAATCGCTCCAACATTCGGTTACTTCCATAACTTCACCTATTACGCAAAGCAACCCACTTATAATCAATGAACGTTCAAATGCAATCTTTGCAATCAACGCAAAAAACATCGATAAAGGAATTCCGAAAAAAACAATTGTTTCTAACGCATCGCGCATATACTTCTCCCGGGTTTGCTCCTCATGTGGCAACCTTTGTTCCACTGGTGGAAACTTCTTACTAAATGGAGTCTTTTTAAAATCGTTCGTTAAATGCTTCTTGCAACCCCCTGTAAACACAATGGTTTACAAAGTAGGCTCAATTCTAGCTAAAACGAGATTTGTTTTAACGGCAGGTTTTGTAAATAAAATTTTGAGAATGGGATATGCGGAATTGTATTAATTTTCAAACGAATTTTGCATATGTGTATTAAAATTCGAACACACCGAACTGTTAACTTAACTCGTATTTCTTGATTTTATATGCGATGTCGCTTCGCGAAATTCCCAGCAAACGCGCGGCTCGCGCTTGCACTCCATCTGATTCATTCAAGGCGTGCTTAACTAACGCCATTTCAATGTTTTCCAAAACCTCCGGCAAAGGTTTATCTCTTGGAATATCGTTTAGCCAATCTCCATCACGCTTGAAACCACGCAAAATATTCAAATCGGCAACTTCAATTCTTTCGCCGTTACACAAAATCGCGGCACGTTCCAACACGTTTCTAAGCTCACGCACATTGCCACGAAAATCCTGTTTCATCAGCAAATCCACTGCCTCGTTTGAAATCGAAATACGTGGAACTTTAAGTTCCCTGGCGATTTCTGAAAGCAAGAAATCTACGAGCAGTGGAATATCCTCGCGTCTTTCACGCAAAGCCGGAACCCGAAGTGGTACCACCGCCAAACGATAAAACAGGTCCTCACGAAAATTTCCGGCTTCAATTTCTTTTTCAAGATTTTTATGAGTAGCTGCGATTATTCGCACATCCACTTTACGCGGAACCGTTGCGCCAACCCTTATAATTTGCCCGTCATTTAAAACACGCAGCAACTTCGCCTGAAGCGCGCTTGTCATTTCCGCTGCTTCATCTAAGAAAAGAGTTCCGTTCGATGCCGATTCGAACAGCCCTTGTCTTGATGAATCCGCGCCGGTAAACGCGCCCTTTTCATGTCCGAAAAGTTCTGATTCAAGCAATGTTTCAGAAACCGCGGCACAATTTACGGCAAGAAAATTTCCCTTTGCGCGCGTGCTTCCCTTATGAATTGAACGTGCGACTAGTTCCTTTCCGGTTCCTGTTTCACCGAGTATTAGGATTGAGGCATTTGTTGGCGCAGCTTTTGCAATTTTTTCACGTAGCTCAACAATCACTTTACTTTCACCCAATATTACATCCGAAAACGAATGCCTCCGTACTTCTTCACGAAGAAAAACATTTTCGCGCAACAAGCGAGAGCGTTCAGTTGCGCGTTTTGCGACAGCTGAAACCACCTCAGGCACAAACGGTTTTGATATAAAATCAAAGGCACCGGCTTGCATTGCCTCAACGGCAAGTTCAACAGTCGAAAAAGCTGTGAGCATAACAACAGGTGTTTGAGCCAGATTTTCGCGGCAGTATTCGATTATTTCGATTCCATCACCGGGTGGCATCTTTTTATCTGTAATCACCAAATCAAACGAACTTTGCGCAAGAATATCCAGCGCCTCAGTTACGCCCGAAGCTTCCACAACTTCGTGCCCTTCTTCCGCAAGAATCATAAAAAGAATTCTGCGCATATTGGCTTCATCATCCGCGATTAAGATTCTTGCCATAAATTATTTTTGTGTCTCCAAAACTAAATTCTTCGGAATTCGAATCTCGAATCGAACGCATTTATCGCGGTTTTCCGCCAAAACAAGTTTCCCTTGGTGCGCTTCGGCAATCTTTCGTGCGATGGAAAGCCCCAAGCCGGTTCCTTTTGCGCGCGTGGTAAAAAACGGCTCGAACAAATTATCTACAATAGATTTTTCGATTGCCTTACCGTTGTTTTCAAACGAAAAAACAAGGTCTCCAACTGTGATTTTGCAACCAAGCAAAACATTGCCGCCCGTTTCACCTGCGGCTTCGATTGCGTTTAGAAGCAAGTTTAGCGCCGCTTGCTGCATTTGTGTTCTGTCAAACGTGCCGGTAATTTCGCCTTCACACGCCGTTTTTACGGAAACTCCGGCTTCCCGCCCTTTTACTTGAGCCAAACTGCCGAGATAGCCAAGAAATTCCCGCACATCTATTTCCGAAACTTCCAAGGCTTTTTCGCGTGCGAACATTAAAAAATCAGTGGTCAGGTTTTCAAGCCGCTTTGCTTCATCCGCCGCAATACTAAGTAAATCTCTACGCGTTTCCTCCGTTTGTGTGGTTCGTTTTGCCATTGAAAGCGAACTGGAAATCATCGCTACCGGATTTCGTATCTCGTGAGCGATTGCGCTTGAAAGCATCCCGATTGTGGAAAGCCGTTCCTGCATTAGAAGTTTCTTCTGCATCGAATTCAATTCTTGCATACTCGCCAAGAGTCGTTGTTCGTTTTCACGCAGATTATTTACCAACATCCATGTCATACCACCGACAACAAAGAAGATTAACGAAACGGTTGTAGCTTCAAATAGCTCGCCGGTCGAAATAGGATTACCGTGGTGCGTGCCCAACAAAACTTCAATAATCGTGAAGAATGCCACCATCGCGCAAACAATCATCGTTTTACCAAGGTTAAATCTATAAGCCGAAGCAACAACGGGCAAAACCATCAGAACCGTGTAATGACTGTCCGGAATTTCGCTAATAACCGAAGCGGCAAATCCAAACGCCACGTTAAACCAAATGGAAATATTTGCGTAAACGGCAATCTTTTTGTCGTCAATGGTTTCTTGAAGACTTTGAAGCCAAAACAACTCAAAAATCAAAAGTATGAATCGTGCGGTAACCAACACTATTAAAAGAGTTGAAGGCGCGCCAACTTCAAAATAAAACACTACGTGAAGCATAAAAAGCGCCACCAAGACCACGATATTGATTAGTACAACTATCGATTCTTGATTCTTTAATGAGACTCGATCTATAAGATTCCGGAACATTTATACAAATAATCTATTGTTAATCCATTTCGAATTCAACACGGTGAAGATGGCAAACGAAACATCGGGAAAAAAGATTCCAAAATTGCCGCTTTCTTCGCGTGTTTCCTTTCATAATTCAACACGATTTCATAAACTGGATATATGCTTTTATCTCCGCAAAACATAGCAATTCCCTTGTTTGCAAGCACAATTGCGATTGAAGCGTTCATTATAATTCGCAACAGCGACACCTACGATAAGAAGGATGCGTTAAACAATATCTTTATTGGTATTATGAGCGTATTCTTTGGCTTTGTTTTTGCGCTGGCAACCACACAAATTTACGATGTGGTATATTATGCCGCCCCATTTACAATGCCTATGAATGTTTGGTGGTCGTGGGCTATTTTGTTTATTTTGGATGATTTTGCATACTATTGGTTTCACCGTATCAGCCACGAATGCCGTTTTATGTGGAATTTCCATGTGGTTCATCATTCCTCTAATTTCTATAATTTAAGCGTTGCAGTGCGTCAAAGTTGGTTTAGCGGCGTTGCGCATTGGGTGTTCTTTCTTTCCGCTGCAATTGTGGGTTTTCCGTTTTGGGCATTTGCAGTAATTCACGGGTTTAATTTGATTTACCAGTTTTGGATTCATACCGAACTCATTGATAAACTTCCCCGCCCGCTAGAATTTATCCTAAATACACCTTCGCACCATCGCGTTCACCATGGCACGAACAAAAATTATTTGGATAAAAACTACGGTGGCATCTTTATTTTTTGGGATAGGCTCTTTGGCACGTTTGAACCCGAAACGGAAAAACCGGAATACGGTATTACAAATCGTTTGGAAGGTTACAATCCACTTTGGGCGAACCTTCACGGATGGACGGAAATGTTTGCCGCAATGCGCCAAAGAAACACGCTTTACGGAAAGCTCAGATGCATATTTGGTGCACCTGATATGAATTTCGAAGAAGAATCCGCGCTTAGATTAAAGCCAAATTGATTGTGTGCTTTTTAAGCTTGCTTTCGCTGCGCGAACCACATCTTCGCCAACGGAAAATGCAGTATTTCAGAGTGTAACCGTGAGCCTAGTTTAAATTTATGATTATCAAAATCAATCTCTTATTTCTTGGTTTTGTCGGGCTTGCCGGCAAAGTTAACAAACGAATATAATTACAAAGAATTATGAGGAACAAAAAAATTCGAATTTTGGTTGCAAAGCCTGGGCTTGACGGGCACGACCGTGGCGCAAAAGTTATTGCCCGTGCGCTGCGCGATGCCGGCATGGAAGTAATTTATACCGGTCTGCGGCAAACGCCTGAAATGATTGCCGCTGCTGCGGTGCAGGAAGATGTTGATGCTGTCGGCATTTCGATCTTATCGGGTGCGCATAAAACTCTGTGTCCGCGTATTGTAGATCTGCTTCGTGCAAACGGAATGGACGAAACGCTTGTATTGGTTGGCGGAATTGTGCCGGATGAAGACATCGCCACGCTTAAAGAAAAGGGAGTTTCCGAAGTTTTTCTGCCGGGAACTTCAACCGAAGACATTGTCGAATATATAAATTCGCATGTGCAACATCACGGTTAATATATCTTTTAACATCGTAGCTAGAACGCAAACATTAGCCCGCCGGTTTTGCCACCGGCTTTCTTGTGAATGATAATTGAATGGCTTCCCTTCTTTAACAAAAAGCGTTAAATTTATTCTGAAACTTCCGCGCATTGTGTTTCGCAAACACGAAAACAGCAACGTGTTGAATTGATAACCAAATCTTACCCTAAAAAAAGATTTTACAAATTTGAACGCGAACAACTATAATTAAATTCGTCGCTTAAAAGCGGTCAATTTCCATTCTCCACTTCATTCCTTCCAATCTTAAAAGATGTCGACAATATTCAAGTATCCGATTTTTATATTCTTTTCTTTCTTTATCTTTTTTACGGCAGTAAACGCGCAAACCGAAAAAGAAGAAGGAACAAATATCGCCGCCTATGCATTAAAAGGCACCGGTAAAGTTGCCGTGATTGTTGTTGGCACGGGCGCAAAGGTAGCTTGGGGTACGACAAAACTTGCCGCAAAAGATGTCGCTAAGCCAATTGTCGTAAAATCTGCGCCCATGGTTGGAAAATTTATGTTGAAATCAACAGGAAAAGTAATATCGACCTCATTTACAAAGGGAATTCCAATAGTTAAGAATGCCGCAATTCAGTATCTAAGATACAAATCTCCGTTTTAATGGAAATATTTCAAACAACCGGGAATTGATTGTCCGCTTCAAACATACTTAATTCGATATTAGATTTGAGGAAGCAATCATGAACCGAACATTTTCAATTTCGGCATTATTTTTATTCACATTTTTCTTTCTTGGCTTTGCACATCAAAACGCAAATGCACAAGTGGTTTCCGGAATAGTTACCGCAAGTAAAGCCACCGCATCGGGCGTAAAGAAGGCTTCGCTTGTCACTGCATACGGCGCGGCAAAAGGTGCAAAAGCCACCGCGTATGGCACCAAAAAGGGTTCGTTAGCAACCGCGAAAGGTGTTAAAAAAGGTTCTATTGTTGTTGCACGAACTTCAAAATATATAGTTGTAAAAACGTGCGACGGCACAAAGTGGGTTTACCGCAAGATTGTTCCGAAAAAGAGAAAACGTGTGAGGCTTTAGAAAAATTCGTTTATTAAAGCTTATCGATTTCAGATTTCAACTGCGCAAGCATCGGATTTTGCGCGTCTAATGCTTCAAGTTTCCGGTAAGTTTCGGTCGCGTTTGCGGAATCACCTTTTCGCGTATATGCAACGGTAAGATTTTGCAGGGTTTGCTTGTGTTGCGGATCTATTTCCAGTGATTTGTTAAATTCCGCTATCGAACGATCGTAATCCGGCTTTTCGCGAAGCAAAAACGTTAATCCGTAATCGGTTCTTACATTTACATCATCCTGTTTCTTTTCAAGCGCGACTTGATACCATTTTTCAGCGTCTTGAAATTTGTTGGTATCAAAATATGCGTTTCCCAAGCCTACAATTACATCGTAATTTTCAGGCTGAATTTTGTTCGCACGTTGCAAAAGTTCAATTGCCTGATCAAATCGCTGTATTTGCATATAAAATGAAGCGGCATTTACTTGCGCATCAAAATTATTAGGCTCGCTTTTTGCCTTTTCAAGAGCAGCCTGAACCTCCGGCATATTTGCTTGATGAGCTTCAGCCGGATCCACGTTTGCCGGCGCCGGTTGCCCCATCGTAGTGTTTGCGCTAACCACTTGCGGTCCGTTTTTGTTAACCGAATTGGCAAACATAAACCCGATTATTGAACCAACAATCAACCCGATTATTCCGTAAACTATGCTTTCTTTTTTCATAATCTAAGCGTATGAATGCAGCCCGGGAAGCAGATAGCTGACCCCCAAGAACGTAAAGATAATAAATAAAAATGCGATTAGCGCGAAATATGCCGATTTTCTGCCCGACCAGCCCTTGGCGATTCGCGAATGCAGAAATGCCGCATACGTAAGCCATGCAACAAGTGCGCCAACTTCTTTAGCATCCCATCCCCAATATCTACCCCAAGATTCGTTCGCCCAAACGGCACCCGTAATCAAAAGCAGTGCCAGCCCGGCGAAGGTAATTCCGGCAAGCTTATACATCAAAGCATCCAACACATCCGCTGATGGCAACGCCGCGCGAATTCGACCCGTCTTTATACAAAACATAATCACAAAGAATGTTCCGATAAATGCCGTAATCAGCGCCGAAAGTTCTACCGGGTTAGAATTCAAACTTGCATGCAAGGTGCTTCCGTTTGATTGAATCCAAGAAGTTGCGATTTGGGTAAGTTGTGCCGAACCCATTGACTGAATCTGAGCTTCCGAAACGCCTTGCTGTTGCAACATCCAAGTTGCAAATTTTGTGTATTGAATCGGGTTTATTTTCGTGGCAATGTCACTCAAGTGGCGAACCTGGTAAACCAGCGTTCCGATTGCGGCTGCCTGCGTAAATAATGCCGCCAGCATTAAATAAAAACCCGTGCTTTTTAAAGTCTTATTTTTGCCAGAAATGTAAAAGAGATAGCAAAATGATGCGGCTCCGAGCAAAACAGCCGAAGCGACCAAAAGCCAACCCACATAAGGCACATCTGCACGAAGCGCAAGCGCCATACGCGAATCACCGGAAAACAGCGAAACGCTGTATTGTCCGAATGTTACCGGCGCAAAAACGCTAAACTTGCTGATTGTTGCAAACACCGAAATCGCAAAAATATTCGACCAAATCGACATCGTTTGTGGCTTTACGCCATCTTTCAGCAAATAAAGCACGGCAACCGCAAAACACACCAACGCGGTTCCGTAACTTAACGATGCAATGCCGACATGAATTGGGCGCCAATAGGAATCGAGCACCGGCGGAAGATCGATAAATTCACCGCCGATAAATCTTGCGAGCACCAAAATTATTGCCGCAAGTGGCAATGAAAGTGCGGCAACAATCTTAAATTGTGGCTTTCGAATTACAAAAAGCGTCGCGATTCCCGCACCAAAAGCAAACGCCAAACTCAAATCGTAAAGATTCGCAAACGGCACATATCGAAACATCCAAGGCATATCCGCGAGGTCACGCCCCTGCTGTTGAAAAATCGCGAGTTCTCGATCATAGGCGGCAACCCACCGTACAAGCCAGCTCGAAAGATTAAAGAAAACACCAAGTGCAGTTCCCCACATACCGAGTTTTTCGGCGAGTGGAAATGGAGCGTAAAGATTTGTAATGTAAAATACAGCCGCCAACAAATATGAAGCCAGCGCAAGCATCATCAATGCGCCATCTGTAATAAACCGACCGCCACCGAGATAAATTCGTCCCAAAAGCATCAAAAAAGAACCGATTATTACCAAAAAGATTGGGGTGTATGATCGCCAATCAAACGCCTTTCGCTCCTTTACGTCTGCGCCCACCATTACCGGCGCCTGCATTGCTTCTTGTCTCATTTGGCTAGATCCTCGCTCAAGTTATTAAAATATTTATTAAAGTTTTCTTCTAAACCCGCTTGGTTTCTGTTTGAATTCGCAGCAAGTAATATCGAATAAGTATCACGTTCGGTTTGCTCAACAACTGTCCAAATTCTGCGATGTGAAAAGAAAAACACCGCAATTAGTGCGATTGCAAGAATCACAAACCCGATATATACAACCGTTGCCCCCGGATCTCTTTGAACTGAAAGCACATGTTGCGCCGAAACCTTTTCAAAGCTATCAAGACGGAAAAAATATCCGCCGACGGGCTTTTTAGCGACGGGAATGTCTTGCATATTCTTCCCGAATGCGTAAGCCGTTTCTTGCGCTCCGCCTTTTGGCGTAACTAAAAGCACCGCGGCGGGATTCGGATATGCGCTTGTATCTTCGTTCGGATCTTCTTCCCCAACACTAAACCTTCCGCGGAAATTCGCGAATTCTACTTTTGTGCCATCCTCTAAGGTTGTGGTTTGATCTCGCGCAATTTGGACGGTTTGAGTATTCCCTGCTTCGTTACGCACTGAAAGCGTTATGTTTCGCGCTTTGCCAACCGGCACAAAACTTGATTGAAAGAAACGATAACCACGATAATCCAAAGGCTTGTTCATTTGTACGATGCCTTCGTGCGCACCGTATTCATCGTTAATCTTAATCTTTGTAATCCAATCTATTGTGTTTCCGGCGTTTATAGGACCATCTTCTTTAATCAGGCGTTGCTGAATATCCTCGCATTCGATTTGAAATGGAATCATCTTTTGAACTTCACTCAGTTGGTTAAGATTAAATTCCATTTCACTGATGACGTTTGAAGTTTGCCCCGGCGCAAGTGCCATTTGCCCGGTGTGACCCAGCTGTGACGTCAGAAAACCGCCCAGAAAAATTGTTAAGAGCCCGACATGTACCGGATAAGCTCCCAAACGATTCCAAGCGCCTTTTTCAAAATAATAAAATTTGCGTCCGCCACGTTCTGCGGTTCGAATCCTTTTATAGCCTGATTCGTGTGCGGCAGCTCGTATTTTTTCATCCAGCTCCGTTTCGGTGCCTTCATATTTCAAAAGCGCGTTTGGCTTTTGGTCTTCCATCCACCGAATCGGCACGGCAACCGTGCGATGCGTAACAAAACGCCACGTTTTCGGAAATCTTTCAACCGAAGCAAGAATTATGTTTAACGAAAGCACCGCCAAAAGCGCGTTAAAATACCAAACATGATAAACGTTAAAAAGTCCCAACTTGCCGTAAACCAGCTGTTGCGCGGGTGTCAGCGAATCAAAATACTGCTGAAACCCATCAACATTTTGCTGCATTATCACCATTCCCAAAAAGCACAAAAGTCCGAGCACAATCAATAACGTAACGCCAAAACGCACGGATGATAGTAAATCTAAGAATTGTACAAATATGGATTTTCGCGAAGTGGAAGTGTTTTTCGCTTTCGGTGTAACAATCGGCTTTGCTACTTCTATTTTTTCTGATTCAAACATATGTCTCGCTCATCCGCTTTCAGAGCAATTGGCACGTTTTCCAAAAACCGATTTCGGGAAAGCCCCTCGATTAAATTAATACAATTTCACGATAACGACGCCGTCAAATAAAAAATGTGACACTCGTCACATAACGCCCGCAAACTTATTTTTACAATTAAAAGTAACAAAAAGGCGAAATAAAAAGGTTGTAATAATGGGGCAGGCAAAAAATTTGATTCTATTTAAGAGATTAAAAGGGATTTTTGTGATTTTGTTTGTCACGGTTGCGGTTTTCGGGTTTGTGAAGTCGGCGCAAATGAAAACGCAAGAACCGCCCACTTCGCCCGAAGCAAGCGAAGGCGACACATTCAATGCTCCATCAAAATGGTCAAGTTTTTCGCACGCAAAGCACAAGCTTAAATGTAGCAGTTGCCACAAATTTCCGTCTTCGAATTGGAAGAGCGTTAGAGCAAGGAGCGAAGCGTTTCCAGATATTACGGAATATCCATCGCATCAAAGCTGCATCGGCTGCCATCGCGCACAATTTTTTTCGGGAAGAACCCCGCAAATTTGCACTATTTGCCATACAAGCCCCTCGCCGAAAAACAGTTCACGATACCCGTTTCCGAACCCGCGTGAAAGATTTGATAAATCTTCAAAGGGTCGCAATGCGGAATCAGACTTCTTGCCGAATTTTCCGCATGCCACGCATTCCGAACTTTTTGGTTTGGTTCGTGGCAGCGATGAACCGCAGTTTATAAAGGCAAGCGCGCGGCGCAATGCGCTTGCGGAAAGTTGCAGCGTTTGCCACCAAATAATGGCGCCACAGGGAGATTCAAACGAAGAATATTACTCAACGCCGCCAAAGAATTTGGGTGATGGCTATTGGCTTAAGAAAGGTACATTTGAAACCGCCCCGCTCGGGCACAGCCTTTGTTTTACATGTCACAGCACCAAAGGCGGAATTACACCCCAACCAAGCAATTGCGCAGCTTGCCATAAGCTGAAAGGGCTGCAACCTACGCCCGATTTCAGCGCCACACTTGCGCGAACAATGGGTGTGCGCGACAAAGTAATGTTGCAAACGTGGCGCGCGCGACATTCTGCCGGAAAATTTCGGCACGAATTTGAATCGCACAAAGATATGGATTGTGCATCGTGCCATTCAACCGAAACGATGAAAACCTATGATCCGAAAACGATTAAGGTAAATGTGGCTTCGTGTGCGCCGTGCCATATAACCGCAACGGCAGATGACGGAGGAATTTTGAATTATGAGGTTGAACAAAGAACCGCAAATCCGAAATTTGAATGCACAAAATGTCATATCACATTTGGCAAAAAGGCAATACCAAATTCGCATTCGGAGGCAATCACGGCACAACAATGATTGCGGTTTTAAGCAATTTCTGTGACTTTGAAACGGTGTTATGGCATTGCTGAACACAAGAAAAATCAACGGTGCAATTATGCTTGTGCTTTTGCCAATCGCAATCGCATTTATTGCGTCCGCATGTTGGGATCGAAAAAAGGAAGCTCCGGCAAACACCAACGTTCCGGCACCAACGGGCACGCCCGTCGTAAAAATTGATCCAAACTTGGATTTTTCCAAGTTCAACCATTCAATAGCAATGCACCAACGGATGCCGTGTTCAATTTGCCACACCGAAGAAACGGTGAACAGAAAATCCGGCACGATTAATTTGCCGGGACACGTTCCTTGTTCAGGTTGCCATGTAGAGCAATTTAAGGATGAAAATAATTCGATGTGTACTTTATGCCATACCGATGCAAAAACCGGTGCGATGAAATCATTTCCCGCAATAAAAACTTTCAACGCATCATTTAGTCATTCGCGGCATCAAAACACTTCGTGCACAACGTGTCACAAAAACGCGGGTGTAAAGGAAACGATCTTAAACAGAAATAATTCACATGCCACCTGTTTTTCTTGTCATACAAGTGCGAAGCCGGTAAACGGAAAGGACATTGGCAAGTGTGACACATGTCATGCGCCCGGTTCACCACCGCCGGCTGTTAGTGAAAATTCGCCCGCGTATTCGGCGCCGTTCAGCCATGCGCGACATAAGATGGAATGTACCGCATGCCACACAATTTCACGTGGAGGCGCACGCGGAAACCAAGTTTCGGGAATCGTCCCCAAAATGCACTTTCCGCCAAAGGGTGCTAAATCCTGCGCAACCTGCCATAACGGAGGTCGCGCGTTTGGCGAAAATAATTTTGATAATTGTAAAAGATGCCATCAAGGCTCAAATTTTCGGTTTTAGAATGTTTTTAAGACCTATGGAGCAAAAGAAATGAAAAATAAGAAATTAAAGCTACTTTTTGTCCTTGCATTTGCGGGATTATTTTCGGCATTTATGTTCTTTGGAAAACAAGATACGAATGTGGTTCTAGCATCGAATTCAACTCCAAAAGATGATGATGTCGCCACCGTTTACAAAGCAAAATGCGCAATGTGTCATAAGCCGGATGCCTCAAAACATTTTGACCCAACCCTTTCTGATGAAGAATTGATTGAAGCAACAATGAAAGGCAAGAAGGCGGAAAAACCGCCGAATATGCCGGCGTTTGAAGGAAAAATTACCGATGATATGGCAGCCGAATTGGTTACTTATATGAAATCACTTCGAGGTGACGAAAGTTCTGACGAATCAGAAGAAGCACAAGCCACCAAAGAAGAAGACATTTCAGACATTACCGAAGCTGAATTAGCCGCAGCCGCCGAAACATATAAGCCCAAATGCGCAATGTGTCACAAGGCTGATGCTTCGAAGCACTTTGATGAAAATCTTCCGTTGGCGGATTTAACCGAAGTAATCTTAAACGGAAAGAAAGCTGCCAAACCGCCGCATATGCCTGCATACGGCGAAAAAGGTATTGACCAAAAACAAGCTCGCGTTCTTGCGGTTTATATGAAGAACCTAAGAAAGCCGGCTGAATAAACGAAGTAACTTAGAAGATGTGCGGTGAAATATCCGCACATCCTCATTTTGCAAATTGGAAAAACCCGTGAACAACGATCTCGAAAAAGAAACCGCCGATAAAGATACAGAAGAACCTACGAAAGAAACAACTTCTGCCGCACCGACGCAAAAGGTGCCTTCGCTATATCACAACTATATAAGCTGGGCAGGCTTGGCGATTATTGCGGGCAGCATTACGGGCATTATCATGCTGTTGTTGTTGGAATATACGTCAGATACCGAATCGCCGTATCTTGGTATTTTCACGTATATACTTCTGCCCGGCGTGATGATTTTCGGAATTGCGGTTTTGGTGTTGGGAATGATTTTCGAGCGCAGACGCCGACGGCGTATGAAGCCCGATGAAATCGCCGAATTCCCTGTTTTGGATTTAAATGTTCCGCGTCGCAGACGCGCTCTCGCCGCATTTTTGATCGGTTCGTTTGCGTTCCTATTTGTTAGCGCATTCGGAAGCTATCGTGCATTTGAATATTCGGAATCCGTTGAATTTTGCGGTGAAGTTTGTCACAAGGTTATGAAGCCCGAATTTGTTGCTTATAATCACGATTCCCACGCAAAAATCGCATGCGTTGAATGCCACGTTGGCGGCGGTGCCGAATCATATGTTAAAGCAAAATTAAACGGCGTGCGCCAACTTTGGGGTGTAATTACCGATGATTACAGTATTCCGGTTCAAACGCCCGTTCATCAGATGCGCCCCGCAAATGAAACTTGCGCCAAATGCCATTGGGCAAACAAGTTTTATGGTGATCAACTTCGCACCTTTACGCACTATGGCTACGATGAAAACAACACGCCTACGCAAACTCGCCTTGCAATTCATGTAGGCGGGGGTGACCCGAAAACCGGCGCAGCTACGGGAATTCACTGGCATATGAATTTAGGAAGTGAAATTGAATTTTTCTCGCGCGATGAAAAACGCCAAGATGTGGTTTTAGTGCGAATGAAGGATAAAAATGGTTCGGTAATTGACTATGCGAGAAACGGCGAAAATTTTTCTTCACAGCAGATTTCTTCGTTTACAAATCGCAAAATGGATTGTATCGATTGCCACAGTCGCCCGTCACATAAATATCTTTCGCCAAACGAGGCGCTTGATGCTTCGCTTTCCGCCAAGCGTTTGGATATTTCCATACCCTTTATAAAAGCAAAATCGGCAGAGGCACTTTCCAAGACATATCAAACTTCCGATGAAGCACTGAAAACTATATCAAGCTTTTTAAACGATTATTACAAAACAACTTATCCGGATATATATTCTGCAAAAAATACGCAAATAAATGCGGCGGTTATAGAGGTTCAGCGAATTTATTCCACATACTTTTTCCCCGAAATGAAAACAAATTGGCAAACACACGCCAATAATATCGGACATTATAATGCCGAAGGCTGCTTCCGATGCCATAACGGAACATTTACGTCAAAAACAGGCAAAACCATTCGCAACGATTGCACAATTTGCCATTCCACAATCGACCAAACATTAAACGGGGAAAAATTTACTGCCGAAAATGGAGAGTTTAGACATCCGGTTAACCTTGGAAACCAAGTTCGCTTTCAATGTGCAAGCTGTCATTCCGGAAACACAGCCTTTAAGCACCCGGTTAACCTTGGTGATATTTCAAAATACTCTTGTTCCGAATGCCACAAGGGAAAATATGATTCCGGCTTAAACGTTCCGAAGGCAAGCGTTTTGGTTAACTAAAATTCGTTTGTTTGTTAAGTTCCTATGCACATTTGTTTTGTTGGTTCAAGATTGTGAAAGACAAAACGCCGTTATTTCTATGCTCCGGTGCTTATGTTGAAGTTTCCGAGGTTTCTGAACGTGCAATCATAAACCACCGCGCAAAAACATGAAGTTTGCGAATTCATGATTAAAACCCGGTTATAAGCCGGGGCATTCATTGTTCCATAACGTTTTAGAAGCATTCAACTTCTTGAAACAACATTTACTAGAATGCTTACATGGGGAGTAATGCCCTAGACAATTATATAGTGGGGCTGATGAATCTGAGGCTGTATCTGCCGCCGTTGGAGCGGTAATCGCAAAAACAACCGGCAAAGCAATTGCAGCTCTTTCAACAAGGCGCACCATTTTTCTTCGGCTTTGTACGTTAAAGGCTGGCGGAAGCGGAACTGGTTGCTCAAGCAAGTTGTGCTCCATTAAGGTTTTAACACTTAACCAAACAACGCTCTCATCAACCGTAGCTCCAAATTCGTTTTTTAGTAGGTATGCAATTTCACCTGCTGGTGTTTTGCCATCGCAATGTTGCCACACGTGTACGACGGTTTGATTCAGACAGTATGCCTTGTTTAAATTAAGGTCATTCACTAAGGTCTCGCCATTGCATTCTTTGACAACGACGGATTTGCCCTTTGACTTAGGGCTATTTTTAGGGGGTATTATAATAAGGCAAGCATAGCTACTTTCAAAACTACTCGCAATTTGATTCCTGGCAGGAACGTGTTACTTACATTCTATTTTCTAATAGAATAAATCAAAACATAAGTGATAGTTTTTAAGGTGCAAAATAGCGGATGCGGTTTAGAATATGAACAAAAACGGGATTTCCTAAACTCCGTCATTTCAAATGTCGAGGTGGTTTGTGTTCAAATCTTAACTTCTGGTGATATGTCGACACATTGGAATACCACTATCGCTCTTTTGTGGACGAACGGTTCAGAAAAAGACTATCCCGAAACTAGAAACCTATGACAAAAAAATCCGCGGATGAGAAAAATCTTCCGATTATTCTCAACCGCGGTAAGCTTGGTTACGATTGTAGTTCGGCTTTACCCGGAGGAATACAGGCTACCGATCTACCCCACCTAAATACAACCTTACAGAAATATAAGGTAGATGAGCCTTATAGTTTTGTTGCGGCAAAACCGTTTCAGTATATTTGTAATACTGATAGCCCATGTTCCAATCAAGATTTCTCGAAAGCTTTATAGTCGCACGAACTTCCGGCGA
>JBKEBT010000013.1:0-1536 GCA_047973305.1 Pyrinomonadaceae bacterium | reverse complement strand
ACCGAGCTGGTATGTTGGCTGGAAGGATGGTAAGAATTCTGTAAAGTTAGAGCTATTGGATAAGGACGGGAACGTGGTTGAGAATGGCGGATATAATTCTACAACTCGTGAAATAACCGTAACAAATTAGAATCCTTAGTTGATTCGTAATTTCTATCTTAATTATTGAGAACGTTTTAGGCAGGTTATTAAAGTATGCGAAGAGACATTACGTCTTGGTTTAGTCACAATTTGGGAATGGAGATGCCGCTTGTTGCTTATGGACATGCGGGGTATCCGCTTTTAATGTTTCCAACTGCTGCAGCAGATTATTTGGAATATGAGCGTTTCTATTTGGTTGATGCAATCAAAGATTTTATCGATGCCGGTTTGATTCGCGCATATTCTATAAATTCGGTAAATAAGTACAGCTTACTTAACCGAGAATCGCACCCGGGTTGGAAAGTTGAAATGCTTTCGCGCTACGACCGTTACATTATGGAAGAAGTGCTTCCATTAATTAGAAACGAATGTGGCGAAGGAGCCACCCCTTTGACAACTGGTGCTTCGCTTGGAGCATTTTTAGCATTGAATACATATTTTAAGCATCCGGATAATTTCCGCGGAACAATTGCGATGAGTGGTAGTTACGATATTTATAATTATTTGGATCCGGGGTATTACGATGACAATGTATATTTTAATAACCCTAATATGTACGTTCGTAATCTTCATGATGGATATAACTTGGGGCGACTTCAGCATGCTGATTCAATTGTGATTGCAACCGGGCAAGGTTCATTTGAAGCTCCTGATAGAAGCAGGGAGTTTTCCGGGTTGCTTGATTCAAAGGGTATTCCGCATTGGCTGGATGTGTGGGGTTTTGACGTTAATCATGATTGGGTGTGGTGGCGAAAGATGCTTCCATATTATCTTGGAAAATTTTTTGAATAATAATCCGTGTACCGTTTGCAAGCGGTAGTATATTTGTAAAACGGTTTTTACGCTGTTATTCAGCAAAGGTTGAGATTTTGCCGTTTAGAACACCGTGTTAAATTGGTGTTCTTATTGCGCTTAGTTTTTAAGAGCCGTGTAAGAAAATGATAGTTGTGTCAGGAAGATTCCTTACCAACTATCATTTTTTGTTTTTCGTTAAATAGGTAAAATTTAATTATCGCCTTCCCCTTTCTTCCCACGTCTTCTAGGTCCTTGCGGTGTTGTTGCAGGTTGCGGCGTTCTTCGAACCTCAGGCGTTGAGATTGCTTTGGGCGTAATTAGTGGTCTTGGAGTATTCATTTGTTTTGGTTGTGTTTCGGTACCTTCGCCTGATGTCTCTGTAACAGTTGTTTCCGTTGAGACATTTGTATCGTTACTTAGAGTTTCATTATTTCCTGTCCGTTTTTTATTTGTTGGCGAGTATTTTGTTCCTAAAGTTTGGCGTGTTTCATCAAGCTTTTCATTTTGTTCAAGCTGTTCGCGTTTTCGTTGATCAATTGCAGCTTTTAACTCTGATGGAATGCCGGGAACTTCCGGAAATCGTTCAGCCTTTTTACCTTT
>JBKEBT010000117.1:0-5361 GCA_047973305.1 Pyrinomonadaceae bacterium | reverse complement strand
TCTTACCTCACCATTTCACCCATCACCCTGAGGCTGGTTTACTTTCTGCTACACTTGTCGTTGCCTTTTACGGCACCCGGGCGTTACCCGGTTCGCTGCTCTGTGGTGTTCGGACTTTCCTCTTTGCTTAAAAAGCGATCGCCTTCCCTCACCCGTTCAAGGACTTTTATTGTATCAAAACTGTTGTACAATCAAAAATGTGCTTTATGATAACAAACCGTTTATAATTGTTCTAAATAAACGAATTAACGTTCGAGTTCTATTGTATCTCCTACGGCGATTACCGGGTCAGGGATTTTCCCATTTTTAATATCTTTTAAATCGTAAATTTTCGATTCCAATAAGTTCTCTTTATTCTTTCGTCGAATTATTATCTTTCTATAATTTGCGCGCAACAAACCACCTGCTGAAAGAATCGCTTGTGTTAATGTAATTCCCGAAACAAACTGCTTTTCACCCGGAAAGCGAACAAATCCACCTATAAAATATAGGCTGTTTACCGTGTTACCCGCTGACCTGCCGTTTTCGAAATGAATTTTGTCACCGGTAAGCACCATAAAGTTACCCGTGTTCTCCGCGCTCAACAGTAGTTTCTTTGATTCTTCGCCGGCACGCTTGATTGTCACAAATGTTGCTTCCGATGCAACTGAAGTTTCCGCCATTACCACATACAAAGGAATGGTTTCACGCTGTAAATATGTTTTTCCCGGGTTTCTTACTAAACCCGTAACAGAGATTTCATGGCTCGAATGCTCACGAACCCTTACATGAACTTCCGGGTTTTCAAACAGCTTAAGTTTCGTTCGCAGAATTTCTTCAACGGCATTGGTTGTATGCCCTGAAACAAAAATTTTTCCGCCCGCAAGCGGATAATCAATTTCGCCTCCGGCTAAAACGGTGTAGTATTTCCTTGAAGACGTTTCTGCAACCTTCAATTCAACCGCAAGAACATCTCCCACACCGATAAAATATAATTCCGCCAAACTGGCAGAGGAGTTTGCGTCCGTTTTATTTTCCGATACCTCGCCAATGTTGGCTTTTGCTGCAACTTCTTTAACTTCGCCGGAATCCTCTTTCTCAATATCGGTTGACGGCGGCGCATTACCATTTACATCACTGTTTTGTGAAGCGTATTTGTTTTTATCACCTTCCGCGTTCTTTCCCGAACCCTTGTCGTCCGAAGCCCCCCTCTCGTTCTTCGGCATGTTGCTGACAGCCGCCACGGATTTTTCTTTTGGATTCGTTTTTAGGTCTTCGTTCCTATTCGCCAACGAATCCTCTTCCGAACTTTTATCTGAATTCTCATCCGCCGAGTTTTTCGTATCTTCACTCTTGATTTTCTGATCAAATTCGGTTTTTTTTTCTTTTTTAGTACTCGCAACGGTATTGCGTTCTTCGTTTTGCTTCGCTTTCTCCTTTGTAGGCGGATTTGAAGAGTATCCAAAATTTATACTTTTATCGCCTTGAGAATCTTTTTCCGCTTGAGCAAAGATTTCGACCGCACAACCGAAGACAAAAATCAGTTCGAAAGCCAAAAATCTACTTAAAACCTTCATTCTTATAACCGTAAACCGTTCGTGAGATATTTCCGCAAAAGCGTGTTGGAGAAATTCATACTAACACACTTTTTCTTAAGAATTTAACTCTGCCGATTTTTACTTGCTGTTTAGAATAAATCGTTAATGAACTGAAAATTTCGATTTTCACAAACGTGGTAATCGCAACACTAGTTCTTGGTATTAAACGCGTTTGTAAGTGAATCAAATCGCGTATTCAAAAGCTCTTCAGATTCATCCGCAGTAGCGCACGCCAACATTTCAGAGGCAATCTTTTCCGCATCCTGCGAATCAATTTGAGAAAGTATTTCCCAAACCCTCGAAATCGCACCGATTCCCATGCTAAGTTCACGCACGCCAAGCCCGAATAAAACAACCGAATAGAGCGGAGATCCCGCCATTTCGCCACAAACCAATACCGGCAAATTATGCGTTTTTGAAGCTACAACAACCCTTTGAATACAACGCAACACTGCCGGATGAAGTGAGCGAAACCAAGCCGCGGCATTTTGGTTGTCACGGTCAACGCCTAACACATATTGCACCAAATCATTAGTGCCTATGCTTAGAAAATCTACTTCTTTCGCAATCTCGTCGATCATAAAAACCGCTGAAGGCACCTCAATCATTACGCCACATTTTGGGTCACCCATCGCAACCGAATTAATTTCAAGCTTTTTGCGTTCTTCAAAATAGATTTGTTTGGCGCGACGCACTTCAGAAACATCTGAAACCATAGGCAGCATAAATTCAATGTTTCTACGAAATGACGCTCGAAGGATAGCGCGCAACTGTTTGCGAAATTCCTGTTCCTCCTTCAGCCCGAGACGAATTCCGCGCAGCCCTAATGCCTGATTCTTTTCCAGATCGTAGCTGCTGCCCGAAACCCTTCCGTACGCGAGATCAAAAGTTCGAATTCGTGCACCGTGCGAACCAGCCTGATCTCCAAGAGACGCATAAACTTCTGTTTGCAATTCTTCATCAGGGAAGCCGGAATCATACAAAAATTCCGAACGATACAGCCCAATCCCTTTTGCGCCCGCCTCAAAAGCCTTTTCATAGGAGCCCCTAATATCGATATTTGCGCGAATCGTAATCAACTCTCCATCAGCAGAATAGAGTTCTTCGCCTATGCGTGAAATTGTCGTTTCCGCATTTTTATTTGTAGTAATGCGCCTTGTCTCAAACTTACTTGGCGCAACCGTAATTTGTCCGTCATTGCCATTTACGACAATAGGCGTACCCGTTTCGATTATTCTCAGCAAGTTTCGAATTCCAGTAACCGCCGGAATTCCCAATTCGCGCGCAAGAATAAATGTGTGTGATGTCCATCCACCGCTTTCGGTAACAATTCCCACGGGTTCAAATCCGCTGAGTTCAACTAGCGTTGAAGGGTTCAATTCTTTTGCAATAATCACCGCACCGGTTTCGATTTCCCGTTCAGATTTGCCACCGCCCAAAGTCATTATGAGACGTTCACCAACGTCTTTCATGTCAATGTATTTTTCTTGTAAATGTCTGTCAGACAAAAGCTTATAGCGGAGGACATATGAATCGGTTACGCGTCTTACAGCCCATTCCGCATTCAATTTGTCGTTCTTGATAGTTTCTTCAATTTTTTGGAGGTATGATTTATCTTCAAGAAACGCGAGGTGGGTTTCAAAGATTCCAACCTTTTCACCCGGGTTTTCAACGTCGCCGTCTTTGACGATTCCGCGCAATTGCTTTTTGGCTAGGCGAACGGATGCTCCGAACCTCCGAATTTCACGTTCTATTTGCGACGATTCGATCTTGACTTTTGCAAATTGACGTCGTTCACCCTCAAGACAAAGTGCGGCACCATACCCGATTCCGTTTGAGACTGACGTACCGTTGAGCGAGATTTCTTGTTTAAAAACCGTGCCGAGTGTCATGAAATTACCGTACCCTAGAACGAAAATCTTTACTATTAATTACAATTATAAGGCTTATAACAACAATCACAACCTTTCAGATCAAACGAAGTTTTATTGGGATTCTAAAGGTAATGCACGCTTGTTCTGAGTCCGCGATTCAACTTATGACACGCTTCAAAACCTGCGCTTTTCTAACCTTACCAGCGTGTTTCCGCCGTTTGAGTTTACGCACGATGTTCATCAGAAAGGGTTGCCGCTTGTTGAATTGCCTTCTCGATTGGGTTTATCAGCAATAACATTCCCCCGACGATGAAAAAGAAGATAACTGCGAGAATTGCGGTTCGATATGAACCAGTACTGCCGACAACAATCGAAAAGGTTAACAATCCCATCCAAGAAGTGCCTTTTTCCGAAATTTCATAAAAACTAAAAAACGATGCTTCACTTCCCTTTGGAATTATTTGTGAATAAAGGGAACGTGAAAGTGATTGAGTTCCGCCAATTACCCAGCCAATTGCGGCACCTAAAAGCCACGCCTGATTCTTATCCCGTAAAAACGCATAAGCGTAAATCACAACGCACGCCCACCAAGCAAGGGAAACCAAGATTGTAACTTTTGCGCCAAATCTCGCTGAAACTCTTTCCCAAAAAAGCGCGCCAATCAGCGCAACTATTTGCGTTTCTAGAAACAATAGAACCAAAAATATTGGGTCGGGCGGGAGCCCCTTTGCGATTAATAATTCCTGTTCAACAAAAACGGATGCCTGATATATCACCGTCTGAATTCCATCGTTATAACACAGATAAGCAAAGAGGAAAAGCAGTGTATATCGCAGTTTCAAAAATTTCCCGAAGGTATTGCGAATTTCGGAAATCGCAAGTGCGAAAATATTTGTGCCTTTTGGAATTCGTTTGCTTTTGCCGTGATTTCGCAAACGTCGAAATGTTATTGCCGAAAAGCCTCCCCACCATAAACCTGCCGCCAGCAAACAAATGCGTTGCGCCATTTCCAACGTAATCCCGAGCGAATCCGCATAAAACAAAAGTGCAACATCGGCAACCAACATAAGTGAACCGCCGGCGTATCCAAGTGCATATCCTCGTGCCGAAACGCTATCGCGTTTATCTATTGAGGCAATTTCAGGCAAATATGCATTGTAGAAAACCAGGCTGCAACCGATGCAGACATTTGCACCAATCAAAAGCAAGCTGCCCCAAAGGTAATTGTCGCCTTCGATAAAAAAAATAAGGCACGCAAACACGACTCCAACATAAACCAAAATCATCATGAATCGCTTTTTGCTATTGGAATAGTCTGCAATTGCGCTCAAGAAAATCATCAAAAACGCTTGGATAATTACCCCGATTACGGTCGTAAATGATGTTAACGACTTTGCGGTAATATTGCCGATAAAACCGAGCGATATAACAACTCCGTTCTCTCCGACACTTGCCTGTGCCAAACGCGTTAAATACGGGGCGATTAGAACTCCGAGCACGGTGGTGTAATAGACCGAGTTAGCCCAGTCGTAAATCATCCAACCTCGTATTTCTTTCGGATTATTTTGCGTCTGAAGTTCGTTCGCGCTCTTTTCGCTCATAAAGTTAAAAGCCGTAAAATCGCCGGGGTAATGTGCGTTAAATCGGTTATCGAATTCGCAATTTCGTGGTTATTTCTGCCCCAAACTATTGTCGGAACTTTATTTAAAGTATGATTTCGAATTGACAAATTCTCTATGTTACCGTGGTCACTTGTCAATATTAGTGTAGTGTTTGTTGAATCAATGAGCTCAATGGTGCGTTGAACGAACAAAGCAAGTTCCGGAAGAACAATACGCGCTGCATCCCAATTCATATCGTGCCCGATCTTATCGGTCAAAAAGTATTCGTAAAGCGTAAAATGATGCATT
>JBKEBT010000116.1:0-39156 GCA_047973305.1 Pyrinomonadaceae bacterium | reverse complement strand
AGCAAAAGGCGAACATCAAAAGCTCGAACAGCTTGCGAAAACAAGCGACGGCAATTGAAACTGCAGAAAGCTAATCGGCAAAAACCGAAACGCGAAAACTGCAGCAGCCAAAGCAACTTGGTCTATAAGCGAAAACGAGAAATCCGTGAAAAAATCAACGCACCCGCGGGGCGAGAGTTTGATCTATCACGCATCCGAGCACCGCTCGGTGTAGTCTAAAACAAGACTTGTGAAGCTCAAAAACTCGCCTCGCTTATTTTCATACCAGCTACGACGCGGTTGGCAATAAAACAATGGCGGATTCTTATCATCAAAAAATGTTGGATTGCTGTTTTGACTACGCGGAAACGAAATCGCTCGAAAAACGCAACCCAAGCCTCGTCGCTGATTGGAAGCTGACTAACGACCAGAAAAAATATGCCGCTCAATTGGAAAAAGAAACTCTTCAGCAGACCAACGAAGAAAAGTTTTTAGAGTTAGTCAAATGGGATACTGAAAACGCTCGATCAACTAACGATTCCATTAAGAGACAAATAGACTATGGCAACGGAATCAAGCAAAGCAGGCGTGTGACGTTGGCGGGAATAATCAGGTCGTTGGAGGTTGCCATCAAAGGCAGAACGAAAAGAATCGCCGAGTTGGAATCGTATTTGTTTGGAGAAAGATTGCCTCCCCAAAACCTCGAAAAAGCCCGCAGTTTGGTCAATGGAGTCAAAGAGATAAATCAAAAACACCAATCGGAAAAACGAGGTTATGAAAATGAACTGCGAAATTCGAGGTAATTTGGTTTATTTTCCTGACCCGATTTCCCTTGATTTTCTGCGAGTATTTGTAGAATCTACAATACGGAGAAAACTTTTTGATGACGCGATTTTCGCCTAAAAGCCACCAAAATGATTTGGTGGTTCAGCAATCGAAAAATGAAGTTCTAATTTACGCTTTGAACATCAATAAAGCGTTTTGTCGGAACGAAACAAGCCACTAATTGCGATGGGCGGTATATGGGCAAGGGATGTGCAGAATAGATGGGACAAGGTTACCGTGAATATGGATATGGGTTGGTCAATATGTAAATCCATTCAATACAAGTGTTTTGCGTTGAATTTGTTGGAGAAAAATATGAAACGATTTTTTATAACTTTCACCCTTTTTACAGTTTTAGCAATTTTACCAGCCGCATATTTCGCCCAAAGTTCAGACGATACAGACGGCGACGGCATAAAGAATAGCGAAGATTTATGTCCGAATGACAAAGGCTCAAAGGCAAACAAGGGATGTCCGCGCGATGACGAAGAGCAAACACCCGAAAACCTTAAAACCGGCTCAAAATTATCTGATGAACAACCATTTTCAGATTGCAAATTCATTATAGAAGATGAAGGCTGCCGAAAATTTTATGGAAGTTCTGCTAGCGAACTTCGATCAATTTTTGGGCAATTTCCGCCAAACGGAGAGTATCCGGAACTAGGAGTTCAGTTCTATTTATGGGGACAGGAAAGTGATAAATTGGAAGCACTCGTTGGCGAAATCAAATTTTATGGACCTGATGAAAAAACGGTCAGACCGTTTGCGGGTTTGCCCGGAAAGAAAATAGGTTGGAACGCAACTCGCGAAGATATTATAAAAACTTACGGTGAGCCGACCGGCGAACAGAATTGGAATAATGCGTTTAAAATCGTTGAATTATCATATAACGATACTCTCAAAATTAAACTCGTTGATGGAAAAATCTACACTGTCACAATAATTTACGACAAGTATAAAGCAGAATCCTCTGCTTATTATACAAAGTTAGAAAATGAAAAAAAGGCTAGAGTAGAAAAGGAAAGGTTAGCCAAACTGCAAGCTGAATTAGAACGCAAGACTCAAGCTAACAAAACCCTTGAAGAGCGGCTTAAGGAGTATCGTGACAAACAAAAAGAAAAAGATGATGGAAAAACTTCTGAAGAAGCGAAAGATGACAAATATCTTGAAGAACTTGATTCGCTTAAAAGCAACATTGATATTTTGGCAACGCCCAAGCCAACTCCAACTACTACAAATCCGACGAAACCTGTTTCAGCCGAAAACGGCAATTTTGCTGATTGCAAACTTATTCTTTCTGAAGGTTGCCGCAACTATTTTTTTCAGACAAATATTGACGCAATCCAAAGGCAATTAGGCTTTAAAGCTGGCAGTTATAATCAAACACTTTCGATGCAGGTTTATAATTGGGCGGGAATCGAATTATATGTCGAGCCATCAAGCGGACGAGTTATCACCATCAGAATTGATGAATACGTCAAAGATTGGAAACCCAACAAAAACCTCAAATGGGGCGAAGGGATGAGCAAAACTCAGGAAAAACAAAAAGGCGGCAAATATACCCGAACTTATAGTGGCGAATCGCTTATCTTCCTGAATTACATTTTGCTATTTAGAGACGGCAAATTAATCCAAATCGAATTTGAACAACCGCTCACCGCATCAGAATCGGCAACCAAAGCAACCAGGGAAAAGTCCGATGATGCGATTGCGTTGGAAAGATACCGTGCCGAAAACACTCCCGAAGCACAGAAAGCAAAAATGATGAGCGATTATAAAGAAGCGATGAGTTATCTTCGGGAATACTCTCAAAAAATCGACCATTATTACCTCAACGGAGATCGTGAAAAAGTTAAACTTTATCAAGGTCTAGCATTGTCAACAATTAACAGATTTCTCGAACGATACGACGGGAAAATGTCAAAAGAAATGAAAGAGCAATTTTTGGGATTCAAAGCTCAATTAACCGAACCAAAGCAACCGAATTAAAAAACGCCCATCCTTTGACCCAAAGCGACAAACCTCGGGAAATGCCGATGGCTAGCATTGCTAAATTTCCGTGCAAGAAATACAAGATGCTGACCCCGGGCAAAATACTGAAAATCCCATTGAAGATGTTCTAGCAACTCTGCTTCTTTTGGCTTTCGGGTGATTTGTTCAGTGCAAAATTGGTAATGTTCACACCATCTGCCAGAATCAAGGTTGAGATCAAAAAGGTCAAATCATTAATTGCCAAATTTGGGCTGATAATTAAAACAACGCTCAACATGAAGACAACCGTTACCACTAAATTGGCGCGAGGCGAATCTCTTGATTCGCTTTGTCGCACCGTTTCAAACAGCGTAGAAGCAGCATTTGCAAATTTCGTGTTCAATTATAGATAGGAGTATTTATAGGGCTTGAATGCGTTCAAAATCTTCGGGATAGTTTACGTTGAATAGTTCGGCGTTTGATGCAATCTGAAATTTTTCAGGCTCAATAAAAGAAAGAAATCGCAAAAACGATGTGTTTTTATCGCGTGAAAATTTGGCAAGTGCTGCATCTATTTTGTTGCCCTTCTTAAATGTGCAGCAAAGCGGAATTCTGCCATCTTCTGAAACAGCAACAACCGAATTGTTGGTTTTAAATGCTTGTTGTGCTAGTTCTTCGATCAATGTAGGTTGGATAAAAGGAAGATCCACCGCAATTACAATGGCGAATTTGATTTTGCAATCTCTTAACGCCGCGTGTATTCCACCAACCGGACCCCGATTTTTATAAGTATCAAAAATTGTTTCGCTTCCGGCGGGAAAACGTTTCAAAAACGTGGCTTGATCTGCATTTACCACAAATTTCACACGGTTTTTGCAAACGGAACTCAAAATTGAAATCGAATTTTCGGCAAAAGATTTATCCCCAATTGTCAAAAACGCTTTATCGCGCCCCATTCTGCGCGATCTGCCGCCCGCAAGCACATAACCCGAAAATTGCTGAAGATAACCTGACATACTTAAACTAGTTCTGCCTCTTGCGCCAATGCCTGTTTCAACTTTTTGCCCTTTGATTTTCTAATTCTGCACGCAACAACCTTATATTCCGGGCACTTTGCTTCTGAATCGTGCACATCGCTGGTTATGATGTTCACCATAATCTCAGGAAAATGAAAGGTTGTGCTCATTACGCCGGGTTTTACTTCATCAGAGATTTTTGCGCGAATATCGATTTTTCCGCGTGCAGATTCAACACAAACAAAATCGCGGTCTGCAATTCCGTTATCTTGTGCATCTTTTGGATTTATAAGCAAAACATCTTCGGTTAAAATTTCACCGTTTCCGGTTCGGCGTGTCATTGCACCGCAATTGTAGTGTTCTAGCTCGCGATTTGTTGTGATTATATAGGGATAATCTTTTCCGTGTTCTTCAATTTCCGAGCTTTCTTTCCAGTCAAAATATGCGAACTTGCCAAGCCCACGCTTAAATTCGTTTATGTGTATAATTTCCGCGCTTTTTCCATCGTTTGTGCCCCACTGAATACCGTTATCGCCTAGGCTTTCCCAAGTTATTTTGTTGAAAAACGGAACGATTTGCGAGATTTCTTCTAGCATTGTATCCGGCACATAATCAGGTTGCGCGTAATCCATACGTTGCATAACATCCACAACTATTTGTCCATCCGCTTTTGTGCCGGGCAAGGGTTCAAGCACTGCATTTACACGCTGAATTCTTCGTTCGCCGTTTGTAAATGTTCCGGATTTTTCCAAAAATGAAGCACCCGGCAAAATAACATCCGCCATTTGCGCCGTTTCTGTCATAAATAATTCTTGCACAATTAAAAGCTCAAGATTTGCCAATGCCTTGCGCACCTTGTTTGTGTTTGGATCTGTTTGCACAACATCTTCGCCCATTATCCAAAGTGCCTTTAGCTTGCCTTCAATCGCCGCATCAAACATT
Organism: Pyrinomonadaceae bacterium; assembly: GCA_047973305.1. GTDB lineage: Bacteria > Acidobacteriota > Blastocatellia > Pyrinomonadales > Pyrinomonadaceae > Aridibacter. The sequence continues at coordinate 34,423 of JBKEBT010000116.1, read as the reverse complement.
TCCGGAATCTTCCAGCCAATATGTGAAGGCACCGCCGCGCCGTAAAATTCGGTGTAGCGCTTATTAATTTCGGGATTTGTAACATCCAAATAGCCCGCGCCTTGGTGTGGCTGCGCGCCCATATCTGCCGCACCTTGCACGTTATTTTGTCCGCGTAATGGATTTACGCCTACTCCGCGCCTGCCGATATTACCCGTAATCATTGCCAAATCTGCGATTTGCTGAACCGTAAATGTTCCTTGCGAATGCTCGGTAACCCCCAATCCGTGAAAAGACATCGCGCGGTTTGCCTTCGCATATGCATTTGCAGCCGCGCGTGCTTGTTCACGCGGCACGCCTGTTACCTTCTCCATTTTTTCGAGATCAAGCTTACGAATGCTTTCGGCAAATTCGTTGTAACCTTCTGTGCGCGTGGCGATAAACTCTTTATCTTCAAGCTCTTCTGTGATGATGTAGTAAAGCAACATATTCAAAAGTGCGACGTTTGTTCCGGGACGCAATTGAAGATGATGTTGCGCGTATCTTGCCAATTCAATCTCACGCGGGTCGATTACAATAAGCGTTTTGCCCTTCATCGCAAATTGTTTCAACTTTGCGCCCGTAACGGGGTGGGCATCCGTTGGGTTTGCCCCAATTACCATAATGCAATCGGTAAATTGAATGTCTTTAACTGAATTTGTAGCAGCACCCGTACCAAAGGCTCGCTGCATTCCAAGCGCGGTGGGTGAATGGCAAACGCGCGCGCAGCAATCAATGTTGTTTGTGCCAATCACTGCGCGTATAAATTTTTGCATCAGATAATTTTCTTCGTTTGTGCACCGCGCGGAAGAAATTCCGGCGATTGAATCAGCACCGCTGCTTTCCCGAATCGAATTAAATTTATCAACAATAAACGAATAGGCTTCATCCCAAGTACACTCCGCCAACGCGCCGTTTTTTCGAATCATCGGCGAACGAAGCCGCTCCGGATGGTCATAAAACTTGAATGCGTATCTGCCCTTTAAACAAGTGTGCCCTTGGTTAACTTCTGCATCGTAAGGCGCCGTAATGCTTACAATTTCGCCGCTTTTTGTTGCCACATTTAGGTTGCAACCAACGCCGCAATAGGTGCAAACGGTTCGCGTTATTTCTTCGGCATCGTTTGTTTTTGATTCAAAAACATCGGTAATTGCGCCCGTTGGACATGCTTGTGAACAGGCACCGCAAGATACGCAGTTTGAATCGGCAAAGCCTTGATCCATTCCCATAATCACGGTGCTATCAAATCCGCGCCCTTTCATTGTCAAAACCATTTCACCCTGCACTTCATCACATGCACGAATGCAGCGGAAACAGTTGATACATGCGGAAAGATCAGCGCGCATATATGGATGGCGTTCATCCGGCGTTCGCTCAAAATGCGTTTTTCCGGCGGCGTATCTTACATCCACAGGCGAAATTCCAACCAAGTTTGCAACCTTTTTCAGCTCATTTTTTTCGGGTTTATCAGCTTCGAATTTTTCGGCGGGGTAATCGGTCAAAACAAGTTCTACAATGTTTTTGCGAAGTCGTTCTAACTTTTCAGTGTGCGTATAAATATAGGAATTGGCGGTTACGGGGGTGTGACAAGAAGCTTGCGTGCGGGTTTTTCCGTTTTTTTCGAGCGCAACATCAACTGAACAAACACGGCATGAACCGAACGGCGCAAGATTCGGCGCATCGCAAAGGGTTGGCACGGGGTCGGGACCGATTACGCGTCGAAGTAATGAAAGAATTGATTCGCCGCTTTCAAATTCATAACCTTCATCGTTGATAAAAACCTTATCGCTTGCTTTATTCATCGTTTCCTCACGCCTTAAATCACTAAACTAATTTTGAGTTTCAAAAAACTCGCTCAATTCATCTTCGAAGTATTCCAACGCGTTCTTAACACCCAAAGGAAGCCCACCACCCAACGCGCAAAGTGAGCCGATTTCCATGGTTTCAAGCAGATTATCAACCAGCTCACGATTGAGTTTTGGTCCGCCATTTTGGGCAAATTCAAACATTTCTTTTCCGCGAACTGAGCCGATTGAACAGGGAAAACATTTACCGCAGGATTCAGCTGCCGTGAACTCAAAAAGATGCTCGATATATTTTATCATCGGAAAATCTTCCGGCACCGTAACAGTTCCGGCATGTCCAAGTAAAAATCCGGCATTGCTAAAGCTTTCAAAATCAACAGTTAGCTCAGGTATCTTGTGAATCGGCACTAACCCTCCCAACGGACCGCCAACATGAACCGCTTTAGGGTTACCCCAAAAACCGCCTGCCGTTTCGTAAACCAAATCATTGAAGGATGACCCCATTTCAACTTCATAAACGCCCGGACGCTTAAACCAAGAATCTACAGAAACAAGCTTTGTGCCGGAAGATTTTTCAGTGCCGAAAGCAGCATAGTTTTCACCGCCGTTTTTTAGTATCCAAGGCACAGCCGCAAGCGTTTCAACATTATTTACAATGGTTGGCTTATTAAAAAGTCCTTTTTGAGTAGGGAACGGAGGACGAATTCGCACTTCGGGACGTTGCCCTTCAAGCGATGACAGCAATGCAGTTTCTTCACCGCAAATATATGCGCCCGCTCCTTTAATAACCTTGAAACGAAATGTGAAGCCCGAATCCAAAATATTTTCACCGACCAAGCCAGCCGATTCCAAATCCTTTACCGCTTGAGAAACAGTTTGTACGGCTTCCGGATATTCCGCGCGAATATAAAGCGCACCCCAATTTGCGCCCGTGATGAAGCCGGCGACCAACATACCAAAAAGCACGCGATGCGGTTGTATTTCAAGCAAGTAGCGATCCGTATAAGCGCCGGGATCGCCTTCATCCGCATTGCATACAATAAACTTCTCTTCGTCGATTTCGTTTTTGCACGCTTCCCATTTTACGCCCATCGGAAAACCCGCACCGCCACGTCCTCTGATTTTTGAGGATTTTATTTCGGCTAGGGCGGATTGGTTTCCTTTTCGAAAAAGATATTCCAATTCTTCACCAAATTCCTGTGTTGTAAGTGGCTCACCCGTCAGCACAGTTTCGGTTGTTGATTCAACGTGAATTACCTTTGGAATATATGTGGATGTGCCATTAATAATCGCATCAATATCATCAATCGCATTTCCGGAATAATTTGTTCCGTTGTAATTAAATGCACTTGTCTCATAACATTTGCCTAAACAGCACATATGACCTAACTCATTTGGTGCAAAATAGTTACCAAGCTTTTCTTGAACTTTTTCCTGAGTTCCTGCCACAAGACACGCGCTACCGTTACAAATATAAGCCTTTATATTTCGGTTTGTTTTCTTTAAAAAGTCATAAAACGAAGCCGTGCCATACGTAAGAGCCTCTCCCAGCAAATATTCATGCGCCAGTTTTTTCAGCTCTTCATTTTCCGGCGTGCCGGTTGTGTAACCGGTTTGCATCAACTTTTCAAAAAGATTGTTTTCAAGCCCTTTTCTGCCCGCCAGTGCACTTTGATTTTCAGACATAAATTTCCTTGCGCATTTATGCGCCCTTATGTTCGCAGCCTAACTCATTTTCAATCAGAAAGTTAATGTTCTTTCCTTCATCAGTTTCTTGAGAATGTGAATACGAAAAACTCTCGATGCCTTTCCATTCTGAAACTATCAAACCGGGAACAGTTGCAATCACTTCGGTTCCCACTATTTCAATTCTTGAATCACCATTTTTACAAGTTTCAATCTTGAAATCCAATCCATTACCGTTCCCGAAATCAAGCGTGTGTATAATTTTGCCTTTTTCAACAAGTTCAGTTAAATCAATGGTTTGCAAGCGAAACCTAATGGAATTTCCCGCGATTCTAATTTTCATACGAAATCCTTTCCGAATTACAATAAATATTGAATTTATCTTCGCGGACAAATCCAATTAATGTAACTCCAAATTCTTTTGCCGCTTCAATTGCAAGGCTTGAAGGCGCGGAAACCGCAGCCACAACCGGAATTTGTGCCATCACAGCTTTCTGCAACAATTCAAAACTTGTGCGACCGCTTAAAAACAGAATTTTATCGTGCAAAATGTGTTCGCCTTGCAAAACTTGCGCGCCAATTAGCTTATCCAAAGCGTTGTGTCTTCCAACGTCTTCGCGAATCATGAGCGGTGTGCCGTCCGCATTAAACAAGCCGGCGGCGTGAAGTCCGCCCGTTTCATCGAAAACATTCTGCATTTGCGTAAGTTTTTCCGGAAGACTCTGAATGACAGAAGATGGAATTGAAGTAAGACCTGTTATATCAATGCGTTGCGCGCCAGTACTTAAAGCATCGATTGAACGCTTTCCGCAAACGCCACAGCTTGATGTTGTATAGAAGTGGCGATCAAGTTTGGCGAAATCTATTTGTACACCCGGAACCAAATCCAGCCTTACGGTATTTTGGGGTGCGCCATCCGGCACGCAATACAAAATTTTGTCTATTTCGCTTTCTGATTGTATTATTCCCTCGGTAAAAAGAAATCCTACGGCAAGTTCAAAATCATGTCCCGGGGTTCGCATTGTAATTGAAAGTGCGCGATGTTCGAATTCATGTGGCTTATGAAAACCAACGCGAATTTCCAATGGTTCCTCAACTGCAACTGAATCAATCTCGTTTGTGGAATTGGCTTCTGAAAACACACGAGTTAATGAAACTCTAACTGAATCAGAGTTTTGTTCTCGCGCATTTGCAAGTTTTTCGAACATAGTCGAAGTATAGCAAACAAGTTAAGTGTATGTTTAGCAAACGTGCTACGTAGATTCGATAATTTCCCAAGAATCTTCGTTTCTAAGCAACTTGCTTACAAGGGATGCGTGCACCGAATGTCCGCTTTTATAAGCGGTGATTTTGCCGAGCAGAGGCAATCCGATTAACGCAATATCACCGATAATATCCAAAATTTTGTGTCGAACAAACTCATCGTGAAAGCGAAGCGGATTTTCGTTTAGCATGCCGGAATCGGTCAGCACTATTGCATTATCAAGCGAACCGCCAAGGGCAAGATCGGCACTGCGGAGCTGTTCTATTTCGTGTGTGAATCCAAATGTCCTTGCAGAAGCGATTTCGCGTCCGAATGAACCATTCTTCCTTACGAAAACAAACTTTTGCCGATTTATAAAAGGATGCGGAAAATCTATTTCGCAGTCTATTTCGAAATGTTCTGACGGCTCAACGGACATTCGCCGGTCGCCATCGGTATATTCAATCTTTTCTTTAACGCGCAAAAATCTTCTGGGCGCATTTTGTTTACGCGTGCCTGCTTGTTCAATAAGTTCGACAAAATTTTCCGCGGAACCATCCAAGATGGGCACTTCGATGTTATCGAGTTCTATAAAACAATTATCAATATCGGAACCATGCAGCGCGGCAAGCAGATGTTCACAGGTTGAAAGCACCACGCCTTTTCGCAAAAGCGTGGTTGCATAGGCGCAATGCGAAATGTATTCGGCGCTTGCAGGCAGCTCAAAGTTGTCAAGATCCGTGCGTATAAAAATAAATCCGGTGTTTGGCGGGGCAGGCTTCAAACGCAACTTTACGTCAACGCCGGTATGTAAGCCAATTCCTTCCGTTTTTACCGATTTTTTTATCGTCCGTTGCTTTGCCATCTGTACAATTATAAAAGCAACTGTTGTGCCGTTTACGTTACCGGCGAAAATGCTTTATATTTATCATTCGGGATAAAAAAGGTGTAGCGAGGCGGCAACAGATTTCGAGGTAAATGTTGCATATATGTTACGCTTAGCTGAATTTACAAAGAATTATGGCAATAGAAACGGCGGGGAAAAAGCCCGCATCAAGTAAACAAATCAAGATCGAAAACGAATCGTCAATCAAGCTGCCCAAGAATGGCGAAGAATTGATTATGCGGGCGTTGAACTTTCTTCCATTAGAACATCGTCGTGGGTTAGAACAAGTAAAGCTTGTGGATTTTATTGATAATCCGCAAGTTAGAAAGATGGATGTACCGATTTCCGGCGATCTTCCCGGGCTTTATCACCCAAAAGTGCAGAACAAACCTGCTTGGATTGAGGTATCCGTTGGTGCGATTCTACAGCCCACCGAAGGATTCTTTAAGCGTTGGGTGGCGCGAAGCGGTTATAAAAGCAATATGGCAGGGTTGCTGTTTTCACTGGTTGCGCAACACTATTTCTTAACGTTTAAGCATTCAGTGAAAAGACAAAATCTTGAACCGCAAATTCGTTCTTATGCCCAGAAGCAGATTAAGGAATGGAGCGAACAAGAAGCGGATAACAGCTTTCGCGGGCGCTTGTTTAAGCCGTTGCGCCCGACAATGGAAAAATGGGCTAAGTGGCTTAATAAAAAGGCTGCGCAAAACAAGTAACACAAAACGAATACGAAGAATTTTATTGCTTCGCAAACTAATCGAACATTCAAGACTTAAAGTATGGAAACAACACCAAACACTGCGTTGCGGGAAGCAGTTGATTACTATCATTCGTTGATGGATGATGCGACACTTACGCAAAATTCGCTTGAAACGCTTGATAACGCCCTTGAAGAAGCGCGTTTGATTTTTGGCGGCAGAAGGCTTTCGCCATATTTGCGTCCGGATTTTATCGCTGAATCAGATTGGAAGCGTGTCACCGACATTTGCGAAATAGTGTTTGGTGCACTTCAGAAGGTAAAAGACGCGGCGATTAATTCGCCTGAGCTGCTTGCTGAGCTTGGGGTTTCAGAAATTGAACGCGCCCTTATTGCGCCGGACCCCGGTTACAAACAGGCAAGCCCCACCGCGCGACTTGATTCGTTTCTAACAAGTGATTCGTTTTCATACGTCGAATTAAACGGCGAAAGTCCGGCGGGTATTGCGTTTTCAGATTCCGCACGCGATATCTTTCTAAAGCTTCCGCTTATGCAAAAGTTTGCACAGCGTTATGATTTAGAAGGTCTTCGCGGACGTGCAAAATTGCTGGATACGCTTTTAGCGTGCTACGAAGAATATCTCGGGAAAAAGCCCGAAAAAAAACCAACGATTGCGATAGTTGATTTGAGAGATTTACCAACCGTTGAAGAATTCAACCTTTGTCGCGATTATTTCGAAGCCAACGGCTGCCCTTCAATAATTTGTTCTCCCGATGAACTCGAATTTTCAAACGGACGTCTTCGATGCGGAGAAAACGAAATTGATGTAGTTTATCGTAGGCTTTTGGTTCGCGAATATATTCCCATAATCGATCAGTTTCCGGCGCTTTTTGATGCCTATAAGGCAGGCGTCGTGTGTGTTGCAAACAGTTATCGCGCGTTGATTCTTCATAAAAAGGCAATGTTTGCAGTACTTACAAATGAAAAATTCGAACAGATGTTTGATTATTGCGAACTTGCTGCGATTCGTGCCCATGTGCCGTGGACGCGAAATTTTCGTGAAGAGGAAACATTTCATTATGAAAACAAAATCGATTTGATTGATTATACGCGAAGAAATGCACAAAAATTGGTGTTAAAACCAAATGACGATTACGGCGGACACGGAATATATATCGGATGGGCATTGAGTGCCTCGGAATGGGATCAGGCAATTGAACACGCGATTGCAACGGGCGATTATCTTGTACAAGAGCGTGTAAAAACTTCAAAATCAGTTTTTCCGTATGTGGATTTCGAAGGCTCCGTGCAAATGACCGAGCAAATGGTGGATCTCGACCCGTTGCTATTTAACGGCAAGGTTGGTTCTGCGTTTACACGGCTTTCAACTACGGCACTCGCGAATGTTTCTTCGGGCGGCGGAATGGTTCCGACGTTTATTCTAAAGGGTTTGTAAAAGGAAATGTTGAGGATTTGTAAAATGAAAGAACGGCATTTTTGGAAACTCGCATTTGTTGCGTTTGTGGCTTTTACGGCAATTTCTTGCGGCAACAACGTTGAACCAAACAAGGTCTCATCAAATTCGGGGGCAGGTTCAGAAGCGGATAAGAATCCGAAATATATTGTGGTTTCCGCGGCAATTTCGCTGAAAGAGACATTTGATGAGCTTGCAACCCTTTACAAACAAAAGACCGGAACAAAGTTGCGTATAAGTTACGCGGCTTCCGGAGTTTTGTCTCAACAAATCGAAAAAGGTGCAGGCGTGGATGTTTTTGCAAGTGCGGGTCAGCCGGAAATGAACAAGCTTGAAGCAGGTGGTTTTTTGATTAAAGAAACGCGAAAGGATTTTGCGGGCAATTCTATGGTGTTAATTGTTGCGAAAGATTCAACTTTGGGAATAGGGAGTTTTGATGATCTTGGCAAAGCAGATATTCGCAATTTGGCAATAGGAAACCCCAAAACCGTACCGGCAGGGGCGTATGGCGTGGAAACGCTGAAAAGTTTGGGAGTTTACGACAAGGTCGCGGGTAAGTTTGTGTTCGGCGAAAGTGTAAGACAGGTGTTGGAATATGTTTCGCAGGGAAATGCGGAAGCCGGAATTGTTTATTCAACCGATGCGGATATTTCTAAAGCTACGGTAAACGTCGTCGCCACTGCGCCAGAAGATTCGCATTCCCCAATCCGCTACCCGATTGCCGTAATAAACGACAGCAAAAAAGCGGATGATGCGCGCGAGTTCATCGCCTTTGTAATGAGCGAAGAGGGGCAGCAAGTGCTGCAGAAATATGGATTTAAGAACTTGTCCGCGAAATGATTTGGTCGGCTCTTCAAATATCATTGGTTGTGGTGGCTTGTTCGACCTTTACGGTTGGAATTTTAGGTTTGGGAATCGCGTACATTCTTGCGCGCTATGAGTTTTTTGGCAAAGAATTGTTGGATGCGCTTTTGACTATGCCGCTTGTTCTCCCCCCAACTGTTACTGGGTTTTTTCTGTTGGTGTTGCTTGGAAAACGCGGAATTTTGGGTGCGCCGCTTTACGATTTAACAGGATTCTCGTTTGTTTTTACGTGGCAGGGGGCGGCAATTGCGGCGGTAATAGTTTCGCTTCCTTTGATGATTAAGGCTTCGCGCGCGGGAATTGAATCGGTTGAGCAGGAATATGAGCTGGCATCATATACTTTGGGCAAATCAAAGTTTGAAACATTTTTGCGCATTACTTTACCTCTTGCCCGCAAAGGAGTTTTGGCTGGTTTGATTTTGAGCTTTGCACGGGCTTTTGGTGAGTTTGGCGCAACGTTGATGATTGCCGGGAATATCCCAGAAAGAACCCAAACATTACCACTTGCGATTTATGAAGCGGTATCGATTGGCAACGACAAGGCGGCATTTGTAATTGCACTAATTTTAACGTCAATTTCTGTGGCTGCCGTCTATCTTACAAACAAGCTGAATCGCTCTTATCTTTTCGGATAATGCTGAAATTTGACGCGACAAAGAGTTTCGTAAAACACGGAAAGGCTGTATTTACAATAGATGCACATTTTGAAGCCACGAACGGAATTACGATTTTGCAAGGGAAATCGGGCGCCGGTAAAACCACTATCTTAAGAATGATTTCGGGAATTCTTTTGCCTGATTCCGGAAAAATTTTGCTTGATGGTAAAGCACTTTTTGAGTCAAATTCAAAGATAAATATTCCGATTCAGGCAAGAAGAGTTGGGTTTGTTTTTCAGGATTACTTATTGTTTCCACATTTTACCGCGGCGAAAAATATTGCGTTTGGAAGCACGGGGCTTGTGAAAACGGCACGCGATGAAAAAGTTGCAAATCTACTTCGGCTTTTTCACATCGAACACATCGCAAACCGTTATCCGAAAGAACTTTCGGGTGGCGAAAAGCAGCGTACGGCACTTGCACGCGCCCTTGCCGGCGAACCCAAAATCGTGCTTTTGGATGAGCCGCTTTCGGCGGTTGATATGGAAACACGTTCAAAACTGCTTGATGAAATCGAAATTGCGCAGCGACGCTTGGATATTCCGTTTATTTATGTAACCCATAATAATGCGGAGGCAGAAAGATTATCCGGAAAGCGCGTAACAATTTGCGAAGGCACAGTGGAAGAGCAAAATGCTTAGCACTTTGTCTTTGGCTTAGAGTTAATCCGGGCATTTGGGCTAGCCCGCGCTAATGGGCGTCTTAAAAACACAATAGTTAGAAGTTATAATCATTCCATGACCGAAAATTCCAAACGTCTTTCAGAATTAACAGAAGAATACTTGCGACTTGCCGAAAGGCTTAAGTTGGGCGGTGGCGAAGCAAAAATCAACAGCACACATGCAAAAGGGAAGCTAACGGCGCGCGAACGATGTGAGCTGCTTTTTGATAAAGGCGCTTATCGCCAAGAGATTGGTTTGCTCGTGGCATACGACGAATATGAGGGAAAGGCGCCCGCTGCCGCGGTGGTTACCGTTGTCGGCAAAATTCGCGGGCGGGAATGTGTTGTAGTTGCAAACGATGCAACGATAAAGGCGGGCGCATGGTATCCGGAAACCATAAAGAAGATTTTGCGCGCCCAAGAAATTGCGATGCGTTCGCGCGTTCCGATTATTTATCTTGTTGATTCTGCAGGAGTAAACCTGCCATATCAAGGCGGGGTTTTTCCCGGGCAATATGGCGCGGCACGCATTTTCTATTACAATTCAATTATGCGCCGATACTTGAAGGTTCCACAGATTTCGGCTGTGATGGGAATGTGCGTTGCGGGCGGTGCATATCTTCCGGCGCTTTCCGATGTTATTTTAATGGTTGAAGGAACTTCGTTTATGGGCTTGGGAGGCGCAAATCTTGTAAAGGGGGCAACAGGGCAAACCATTGATAATGAAACACTTGGCGGCGCGAAGACGCATAATGCGGTTTCCGGCGTGGCGCACTATCGCACAAAGGATGAAAAAGAGTGCATAAAAAAGATTCGTGAACTTGTTGCCGAACTTCCGAAACCGTTTGAATCTAGGGTTTCCATTGCCAAAGCGATACCGCCGGAAAATTCTCCAAATGAATTATTCAACATTTTGCCTGAAGACCATCGTCAGCCATACGACGTAAGGGCTCTTTTAAAGTGTATCTTGGATGCCGGTGAACTGGATGAATTTCAAGCGGATTTTGCAAAGGAAATGATTTGCGGTACGGCACGAATACGCGGAATTCACGTTGGTGTAATAGCGAATCATCGTGGAATGGTCACGGAAAAAGGTAAGCCACCGCGCTTTGGCGGAATAGTTTATACGGAATCGGCGGAAAAAACCGCCTATTTTATAGAAAATTGCAACAGGCACGGCACGCCGATTTTGTTTGTTCAGGATGTTTCCGGGTTTATGGTGGGTGCCGATGCAGAGCATTCCGGAATAATTCGTGCCGGGGCGCGTTTTGTTGAGGCAATGGCGACGGCAATAGTGCCAAAATTGGTTTTGACGATAAATCACGCGTCAGGCGCGGGCTATTATGCGATGGCGGGGCAGGGATTCGACCCGGATTTCATATTTTCGCTTCCCACGGGAAGAATGGGTGTTATGGAAGGCGATTCAGCCGTACAAGCGATTTTTGGAACCATGCTTGACCGTATGAAACAGGAAGGTAACGAACCCGATGCCGAATTAGTGGCAGAAATGGAGTCTGTACGAGCAACTTATGAAAAGGAATTGGACGCAAAATATGCCGCTGCACGTGGTTTTGTAGATGCGATTGTTGTACCTGCTGACTTGTGTGATGCGCTAGAATTGGGGCTCAGAACTGCTCTAAACACCGATGCGCCGCACCTTGGTGCGTTTGTTTTGCCGTCAAATTTATGACGAAGTTTTCGATATAAAGAAAGGAGATTCTTAGGTAACAAATGAAATACTTAATCCTTTTGCTTTTGATTATTTGTGCTTCAACGCCAATTTTGTCACAAGAAGGTGCAGATGCGAAGTTTAAGGCGCGCATAGAAACATTGCCGACTGTGATAAATGACCCAAAAAAGCTTGACACCGTTTTTTCGCCTGCTCTTCTTTCGGCGGTTTCGCCTGAAAAGCTGACCGAAACTTTTAGACAATTACGAGATACTTACGGCGATGCGGTAAAAGTAACAAAAATTGAAAAAGACGAAGATTATTCGCGTAACGTTACAATTGAATTTAGCAAAGGATTTGAGTTGATATTCGCAACCACGCTTGCGGCGGAAGGTGATCATTTGGTTCAAGGTTTGCTCGTGACATCCGTACAAAAGATAAGTTCATCAATAGACGAAATAATCTCCGATCTAACGAAGCTGAGTGGGCGACAGACGTTTTTAACTGCAAAGCTTGACGGGGCAGACGTCGAAAAAATCAACGAATTAAATGCTTCGGAGCCATTTGCAATTGGTTCGACATTTAAACTTTATGTGTTGGCGCAGCTACAGAATGAGATAAACCGGGGCGAACGCGATTGGGCAGATGTTGTTGCGCTCGAAGAAAAATCATTTCCTACGGGTATGCTTCAAGAATGGCGAAAAGGCTCACCGCTAACTTTCAATACATTGGCTTCTTTGATGATTTCGATAAGCGACAACACGGCAACGGATCAGCTGATTGAAAATCTGGGACGCGAAAATATTGAAAAGATGCTTGTTACAGCGGGAAATACGCACGCAGAAAAAAATCTTCCATTTCTAAAAACTAGTGAAATGTTCAAAATAAAAGGTTTAGGCGACGGCAGCTATGCGGAAACATATGCGACAGCGGGTGTTTTGCAACGCACAACAATGCTGAATTCCAAAATTGCGAACGGAAATCTTGATGATATTGATTTGAATAAGTTTCTGAAAAAGCCAACGTATATAAATGAAATTGAATGGTTTGCTTCTTCGGAGGATCTTGCGCGCGTGATGGGTTGGTTTGTGGAAAACACCCGAGACCCCGACGATTCAAATGCTATGGGCGCACTTACAATCAATAAGGCGCTCGATAAGATCACTGCCGCAAAATGGAATTATGTGGGTTATAAAGGTGGTTCCGAACCCGGCGTTATAAGTATGACATATCTTCTTCAAGCAAAATCAGGCGATTGGTATGTATTGACCGCTTCATGGAACGACGCTGAAAAGGTTGTAAATGACGGTGTATTTGTGGGAATAATTCAAAAAGCTGTTTCGCTTTTTGCAGATAGCGTTTCAAAATAATCGCCGCATATATTTTTTATCGCGAGTTTTTTTTGAATGCAACACGAACTTTTTTACAGCGAAGAACAACCTTCCAAGAATGTTGCACATTTTGTGCAATCATTTTGGGAATTTCGTGCGTCTGAACATATAAAATCGCCGATAATGCACCGGGTTTTTCCGGATGGCTGCCTTTCATTAATCTATTTTCGCAACCCCTATGCCGCGATTAAAAGGCTTATTATTTGCTCGATTAACAGAAAATCGATTGCGGTGCCGATTACTGCGGGCGACCAAATTTGGGGCATGCGTATTTTTTCCGATGTAACTTTTGCATATCTCAACAGAAAGCCACCCCAATTTGCATCGTCGCCGTTTAATCGAGAAACCGCCGGCACACGCTATTCAGAGCAACTTTGGACACAACTTAACGCAAGCGATAATTTTTGCGACGCCATCGAAGCGTTCGAACGTTATTCGCGGAAATACGGCGTAGCCGCGAATAAGGTGGATAAACAGCTAAGAAGCGCCACAAATAGTTTGCTGAAAGCCGATGAAGGTTTACGGATTTCAGAACTCGCGAGAAGTATCGGAATTAGCGAACGGCAACTTGAACGCAAATTTAAGAAAGCTACCGGGCTTACGCCAAAGCAATTTGCAATGATTTGCAGGTTTCGCTCTACTGCTATTGATTTGGTGCAAAACGCCAAAACAGATTGGGCTGTACGTGCCGTAAAACTCGGGTTTGCAGATCAATCTCATCTAATTAAAAACTTTAACGAGTTAACAGGAACTTCACCGCAAGAATTCACCGAAAATCTGGACAAAATCCGTCATGGAAAAATAATCGTATAAAAATGTCGGAAATTTACAATCCTTTTTTTACGAAATAATTCAACATTATTTTAATTGGAGAAATTTTATGAAACTGGCTTTGATAATTTTGCTCGCAGTTTCGGCAAGTGCCTACGCGCAACAACGACCTACCGCGGACGGAGGTGATGTTAAAAAACAAGAAATGCAGAAGCTTGATAACCTCGTTGGAAAGTGGAAGGGTTCCGGCTGGATGATGCAGGGAAAAACGCGCAAGGAATTTACGGGCACCGAAATAGTGCAAAAGAAGGTTGCGGGTTACGCGATTTTGGTGGAAGGGAAGCATTTTGACAAGAAACTTTCGAAAAATGTTGTTCACGAAACTCTTGCCGTGCTTTCTTATAACGAACAAGCGAAACGCTACGATTTTCAAACTTATCTTGCAAATGGTGTTTCGAGCACATTTCCGTTTGTGGTAACGGATACGGGCTATCAATGGTCTATGGAATTTCCGGGTGCAAAGATTTGCTACGACATAACAATTTCTGAAGGCGTTTGGAAGGAAGTGGGAAAGATTTCTCAAGACGATGGCAAAAGTTGGAATCGGTTTTTCGAAATGACTTTGAAAAAGCAAAAATAACGCGTTGCAGGAGTAATATCGGTTGGAAAGTGCTAATCAGAATCTAACGTTATTTCTTCAAAAACTTGATGAATACTTATTCGGTGCGCAGTTAATTCCGCAAGCAGATCTTCGTGTTTTGAAAGTTTCATTCTTTTGGCAATTACTTCAAGCGAATTCTTTTTTGATAGAGGCAAAATCGTAGAACGTCCTACAACCAGGCGAATTTGGTGATCCAGCAGGCTCAAAAACCTATATCCTTCGGAAAGCGCAATAAACTGTGCCATGCTTAACGAGCCGTTTTCTTTTAGTAGATTCAGCGTAAATTCTGTCGCGCGGTTTGTTAAGGAATCGGTAATGTTGTCGCGTAATTGCAAGTAACGCACGGTAAAATAAACATCTTGCAAACCGCCTTCACCGTATTTAATATCGATTTCTTTTCCACGGCGGATGCCGGATTTCTCATGCTCAAGCAAATCTCGAATTCGGCGCGTTTCGAAGCGAAGAGTTTTCGGAGCTTCGCGCAAAGCCCTGCGATGAATTTTTTCACGAACATTTGCCGCAACTTCAACCTCGCGCGCTGAAATTCCGCGAACCTTTACGTATGCAAGCAATTCCCAAATTGCGGCGCGCGTTTCAAGATATTGATAAAGTGCATCAAACCCGATTGCGGTTGCGCCGTTTTTCCCATCCGGACGCAAACGCAAATCAACGCGGTACATCGCACCATCTCTTGTCATGCTCGAAAGCGTGTTCACAAATGTTTCAGCCGCTCGCGCAAAATACTGCGCATTTGTTGTATTTGGGTTTGGAGGTGATAATGCGTCATTGAAAACTAGCACGAGGTCCAAATCCGAATTGTAATCCATAGCGCCGCCGCCAAGTTTTCCAAGCCCAAGAACGCCGAGTGATTTTTCGGGTAAATCAGTCGAAAATTCTGTGGAAAGTTTCTGCGACGTTACGCTGAGGGCAGTAATAATCGAGGCTTCCGCAAGTTTTGTTTGCTCGGCTTTTAGCGCTTTAAGGTGTATTGTTTCGAATATGTCAAACGCAATCAGGTTTGTAATAAAACTTGCATGAACCCTGCGCATTGCTGCAATCTGTCCGGAATAATCTTCTTCGCATTCAACCGTTTTTCGAAACTCTTCAAGGTAATTTGGTGAAATGAATTCATCAGTTTGTTTTGGAAGTCGGGCAACGAGTACAGGGTTTGATGCCAGCCGTTCAGCAAACGGCGGAGCGGTTTCGGCAAAAAGCTCGAGATCTGAAACCTTGGTTTTATCTAATTTTGTTTTTGTGGCGGAACGCTCGATCGAATCTATTATTGGAGAAATATCCGCGCCCGCAACAGGTTCGGAAACACGATGTTCCGGTTTATCGGCATTTGATTTGTATGCTGATTCATTAGCGTTCTTCCCAAATATGCGCGTAAACGCGGCGTGGACATTTTCCGTCAATTCTATTAAACGGGCAGAAAACATGTCTGTTTCGTTGTAACCCATCTTTCGCGAAATCAGTTGCAGACCATCAATATCAGCCGGAACAGTGTGTGTTTGCAATCCGTGCGCCATTTGAAGGTGATGTTCAAGTCTCCGCAAGAAATAATAGCCTTCAAAAAGGCTTGTAAGTTCCTGCTCAAGCACCAAGCCCCGATCAGCCAGGCGTGAGAGACTTATAAGCGTGTGAGGGGCACGAAGCCATGAATCCGTTCCGCCAAATGCCAGCTGAAGTGCCTGCGCGATAAATTCAATCTCGCGAATTCCACCTTTACCGAGTTTTACGTCAAAACCGCTATCGACGGTGTATTCCGAATCGATTTTTTCTTTTGAACGACGCACATTTTCAAGCGCCTCCAAAACCGTTTCATCTTTTGAATAAACAAGTGGAAGCACTTTTTGGTTAAATTCATCGAACACGAAGGAATCGCCGGCAGAGACGCGCGAACGAATCAATACTTGCTTTTCCCATGTGCGCGCGTTTGTTTCATAATAGCGACAGATTTCTTCAAGCGAGGAAGCCAGCGCACCAACGCTGCCGTATGGTCGCAAACGAGTGTCAACGCGATAGGCGGCACCTTCACCGCTTGGTCCTCCGACAATCTTTGAGATGTGTTCGGCAAGTTTTACGAAATATTGCTTGTTTGAGCAAGCATCGCGCGAGCCGGTTCCGGCAGTGGTGCCGTTGTTTGAGTAAATGAATACCAAATCAATATCCGAAGAATAATTCAATTCGCGTGAACCAAGCTTTCCCAATGCAACGATACAAAATTGCGCCCGCACGGCGCGTGATTTTTCATCATTTTCCAAAGGCATTCCATACCGGTTATCGAGTTCTTGACGTGCGATTTGATAGGCATATTCCAAAATAACATCCGCCAAATTTGAAATTTCTTCGGTAATTTCGGCTATTGTTCCAAGCCTGCGTATGTCTTTAAGATAGATTCGGATTAATTCACGCCTGCGAAATCGCGCCAACATTATGTTTGAATCAAGCGAAGAATTTGTTAAGGCAAATTGCGCAAGTGATTCGAACAGTTCTTCCTTGGTTCTAACGCCGGAAAGTTTGCGCTGTCGCTCAAGCCAAACCGTGTATTCCGGATTTTGCAAAATGGTTGTAGCGAGTAACGGTGAAAACGAGGCGAGCGCCAAAACATCCGAAAACAACGCGCTATTATGAGCAATATGACGAAATTTTGCGGGATATTTTTCTGCGAACTCATCAGAAAAACGTTGCGCGGCAAGTGGATCCGGTAAATGTTCTATCAGCGATTCGATACTTTCCATTATGATTGGCAAAAGCCAATTCTAATAGAAAAAAGGCGAGAAATAAATTTCAACGCCCCAAAAATTTGTTAGGTAATAATTTCTCGGTCAAACCCGGTTCTTCCTTAGCAACAGCAAGAACCCGGTGTGCAAGAGGCTTTATCTTCCTTTACGCGCTTTCCATCATCCGTGGGTTTAACCCCATAAACCGTAATACTTCTTATTACACCTTTGCTTTTCTTGTATTCTTCAACGCCTTCATCGGAAAGATGCGCACGTAAAACGTCTTCAGGAACATTTATTTCCTTATCTTTCTGGATTCGTACGTGCTGAAATCCAGCATTGTTGATTCCCTCCAAATATTCATCGCGCGCAACGGCACCGGAAACACAGCCGGCATACATTTCGGCAACAGTATAAACTTCTTGGGGTAATTCTCCCTCCAATACGATGTCTGAGATACTAAAATGCCCGCCGGGTTTTAATACACGAAAAATCTC
The DNA here is from genome assembly GCA_047973305.1 of Pyrinomonadaceae bacterium. Taxonomy (GTDB): domain Bacteria; phylum Acidobacteriota; class Blastocatellia; order Pyrinomonadales; family Pyrinomonadaceae; genus Aridibacter. The sequence goes on along the minus strand of JBKEBT010000116.1, from coordinate 16,721 downwards.
TGCGAACACCGCGTTTTTGTTAGGAACCAAATTCAAAACACAATTGCTTACAACAACATCTGCGCTGTCATCGCTAACAGGCATCGTTTCAATATCGCCCTGTCGAAATTCCACATTGACAACGCCCCTTGATTCCGCATTTTGACGCGCTTTTTCTATCATCGCAGGCGTAAAATCAATCCCGATTACCTTACCGGTTTCACCGGTTTCGGCGCGTGCAACAAAACAATCGTTTCCGGCACCGCTTCCCAAATCGATAACGGTATCGCCCTTTTTAATTTCCGCAAATTGTGTAGGTAATCCGCACCCCAAACCTAAATCCGCTTCTTGGTTGTAACCTTCCAGCGCCGAATAATCTTCGCTCATAATATTGTAAACTTCGCTACATGATTCAGTTGCTCCACAACAAGATGACGAGTTATATTCTTTGTCCTGTAATGCGATTTCCGAATATTTGTTCTTAACAATTTCTTTCAATTCCGTTTCTGATTTCATAAAATGCTCCACGATGTAATTTATTAAGTTAGGTTCTTAAAGAACCATACGCCCTGATTTATTATCCAACCACAAACTTTCCGTACAAAAGCATCGTGGTGATGCAATATTGCAATATACCGATAGATGTGTCAATTCCGCGAAGGTATTAATAGAAAGTTGAGGTTTTCTACGCGAACGACAATGTTTAGAAAATTGCGTACGATTAAATTCGGTACAATATTCACGAGGTTATATGTTCAAATTCAAACTTGAATTCGAAACAGCTCGCAGTTATCAAACATCGATGATTGTTGAATTTAGAAGATCTTCGCGAATATTGAAACAAGGAAAAAGCTATTAGTAATTGAACACGAAAGTTTAGTGTGCATTCGCGAATTTCCCAACGCTAAGACTAGAGGCAAGCAATTAAACAGGCGTATTGATGGCACGTTTTGAACTAAAAGTAACGAAGCAATTTCACCGTAGGCGTCTAGGTGAATTTTTGTTCAACGAATTTGAAAGTCTAAGCAAAGCTTATCTTCGAAAATTGTTAAAAGAAGGGAAGTGTGAGCTAAACGGATTTACCGGCAACGGTGGTGTAAAGCTTCGCGAAAATGATTTTATTGAAATAGAAATTGATTTGAAACGTGAAAAGGGAATGGTTGCTGAAGAAATCGAATTAGATATTGTTTATGAAGATCGTTCGATTTTGGTTTTGAACAAACCTGCCGGAGTTTTGGTTCATCCGACAAACTATGAACGAAACGGAACAATCTTAAACGCACTTATTTTCTATTTGAATAAACGAAAATCGGCTTTCGGAAACGAATTTATGCGTCCGCATCTTATTCATCGGCTGGATCGCGAAACAACCGGTTTGCTTTTAGTTGCGAAAGACGCCAAATCTTCTGCCAGATTATGCGATCATTTTAAGCGAAAGTTGTTTGTTAAGAAGTATTTAGCCGTTGTTGACGGGATTGTGAAGCCGGAAGCCGGAACAATTAGCGAGCCAATTAAGCGGTTTGAAGATCGAAAAACTTGGGATATTGCTGCTGATGGTAAGGAAGCACAATCCAATTTCCGTGTTTTAAACCGATTAGCAAAAAGCACATTGCTGGAATTGGAACCGGTGACAGGCAGAACAAATCAATTAAGAATTCACTTGGCTTCGCTCGGGCATCCGATTTCAGGGGATTTGAAGTACGGAGGAACAAAGCAGGAGCGTCTCTTTCTACATGCGCAAAAATTGGAATTTTGGCATCCAGCAAACTCAACGAAAATCGAACTGAAAACCGAAATTCCGGATGGTTTCTTGAATAATAGTTAGAAAATGAAGGTTAGAAATTGCGATTTACCCATCATTATCTTCTTCAATTTCTTGGAAAACCAATTCCGCGGGCGCGCCTTTGGTTCCGTAAACTATGGCGCGTTGCCTGAACTTATCGGCAAGCAAAACTGACGTGTCACGATCTATTCCGAGAACCAAAAAGCTACGTTCGGGTTTCCAGTTGCCATCCAAATCGACCGATTCGCCATCAACAACCACAAATCCGCGCAATTCTTCGCGCAAGTTGTCGTTTCGAACCAGATTTTCATTTGGTGAAAGCTCTTCAGAAAAGGGATTGAACGCCGTAATATAGCACCAAGTGGTGGCACTATGCTCCGTCAATAACTGGTCCAATTCTTTGCTGGTTTTTCCAACTTTGATAGGAGATTCGAAGCCTTCAACAAAATAATCGGCTACGAGATAGGAGTTTATTAATTCATCCATTCTTAATTCCGAAATTTGCACGGCTTTGTATAAGCCACATCTGCCGGCTTCCGCGCAATTTAATTTTGATGTTTTTTCGGTTTGATAAATTCAGTTACGCAAATCTTGCGATCAATCTTTAGCACAACTAAACGCAACCTTTGTCCGTTTGAACATAAAACAGAAAAAACTTTTGCGTATGTTTTTTCAATATCGAAGATCTACGCAACGTCTTCGGTATAGGCATCATGCAATTCCACAGGTTTGCCCCGTTTGCGAAGCTGAAGATTCAGTATTTCAACAAATACTGAAAACGCCATCGCTCCATAAATGTAACCTTTTGGAATTTTTTGATGAAACCCTTCGGCTACCAACGTAAAACCAATCAAAAGAAGAAATGAAAGCGCAAGCATTTTTACCGTGGGATGGTTTCCCACGAAGTTTCCGATTGGGGTTGAAAACCACATCATTGCCAAAATCGCTACTATTACCGCAGCAATCATTATCCAAATATTGTCCACCATTCCGACCGCAGTAATTACGGAATCAAGTGAAAACACCAAATCAATCAACACAATTTGTACAATAACCGCCGTAAATGACGAATATTGTTTTGAACTTTTTTCACCTTCCGCACCTTCAAGCGAGCCGTGAATTTCATGTGTGGCTTTGCCGATTAAGAACAGCCCGCCGCCTAATAAAATCAAATCTTTTACGGAAAAACCTATTCCGAAAAGGTAGAACAATGGTTCTTTAAGTGCGTGAATTATCAGGTAAAGTGTGGCGAGAAGCGCAATGCGCATAATCAACGCGAAAGAAAGTCCGACTATGCGAGACTTCTTTTGTTGTTGTTTTGGAAGTTTATCCGCAAGAATCGAAATAAACACAATGTTATCGATGCCTAAAACAAGTTCCAACAATGAAAGTGTCAGAAACGCAAGCCAAACTGTTGGATCAAATAAGAATTCCATCGCTGTATATTAAATCAAACCGGATTTTTCTGAAAACACGTAAACTCAAAATTTCGTGACAAAAATAGGGTTAACTCCAAACTGCCACACACAAACAACAATTCAGCCCTTTGATAACTACAGTTTTGAAAAGACGATTTTGCCGGAAACAATCGTCGCGACTGCACAGCCATTAAAATCAAACCCATTAAACGGAGTATTTCGAGATTTGGATTTTGATTCCGTGACATCAAACTTCCAGCGTTTATCCGGGTCGATTATTGTTACATCCGCAAAAGAACCCGGTTGAAGCGTTCCGCGTTGCTCCAGCTTGAAAATTTTTGCTGGGTTGGCGGACATCATCTGAACAAGCCTTTCTAAGCCGATAAGTCCTGTATCCACAAGCTTTTGTAGCGCAAGAGCTAAAGCTGTTTCCAATCCGATTATTCCAAACGGGGCGCGGTCATATTCAAGTGCCTTTTCATCCACATGATGTGGAGCGTGGTCTGTCGCAATTGCATCAATCGTACCATCCCTAATTCCTTCAAGTATCGCTTTAAGATGTTCGTCCCCGCGCAACGGGGGCGCCATTTTTGTGTTTGTATCATATCCTTCAACGGACGAATCTGTGAGCGAAAAATGATGTGGCGTTACTTCACAGGTTACATTAACGCCTTCACTTTTGGCGCGTCTTACGGCTTCAACGGCGCCGGATGTGGAAATATGTGCGATGTGTAAATGCGCACCGGTTTCTTTTGCAAGCAAAATATCGCGAATTACATCATTGTCTTCCGCGACGGCAGGCATACCCTTCAGCCCCAACAATAACGATTTTTTTCCTTCATGCATCACCCCACCGGCAGAAAGCGATTTATCCTCGCAATGATCTACAACCGGCAGATTGAAATCGTTCGCGTATTCCATTGCACGACGCATAATTCCTGCATTTGGCACCGGACGTCCATCATCAGAGACAGCCACCGCACCGGCAGATTTCATCTCACCCATTTCGGCAAGATGCAATCCCTCAGAACCTTTTGTAATTGCACCAACCGGAAATACATTTGCAAGCCCTGCGTTTTCAGCGCGCTCGATCATAAATCGGGTGATTGCAGCCGAATCATTTATGGGTTTTGTGTTTGGCATCGGGCAAATGCTTGTAAATCCGCCCGCAACCGCCGCCGCACAGCCGGATGCAATTGTTTCCTTGTGTTCTTGTCCCGGTTCGCGCAAATGAACATGTAAGTCAATAAGTCCGGGGCTTACAATACAACCGGACGCATCCAAAATTTCGACATCTTGCGGAATATCTTCGCCTTCACGTAGCCATGCAGCCACCTTGTTTTGCTCAATCAAGATATTCATACCCGTGTTTTCTTTCGCGCACGGGTCGATTAAATGTCCGTTTTTGATTAAAAGTTTCGACATAAGTTAAATTCGTAATTCGAATCTTGGAAGCGCCAATTCAGTTGACACTAACTCTTTTCGACGATACCGCCGGTCGCCAGATAAAGCACTGCCATTCTTACAGTTACGCCGTATTTGACTTGATCCAAAATCTGGGATCTTGAAGAATCGGCAACTTCGGAAGATATTTCGATTCCGCGATTCATCGGTCCCGGATGTAGCACGATGGCGTCCTTTCTTGCCAAATCCAGTCGTTCGGGCGTTAAGCCGTAATGGATGGCGTATTCGCTTAATGTTGGAAAAAACGCGGAATCTTGTCGTTCTTTTTGAATGCGCAAAATCATAACAACATCCGTATCACGAATTGCGTCTTCGACACTCGGCGCAACGGCTAAACCTTCTTCTACCAAATACTTAAAATCGGCGGGAACCAATGTTCGTGGACCTGCCACGCGCACAGTAGCCCCGAGTTTTGTCAATAAATGTATGTTTGAACGCGCAACGCGCGAGTGCAGAATATCTCCTAAAATTGCGACCTTCAACCCTGAAATTTTTCCCTTTTGTTCCAGAATTGTCATTGCATCCAACAATGCCTGCGTCGGATGTTCGTTTGTGCCGTCGCCAGCGTTAACAACGGCGGCGCGCGAAATTTTAGCAAGCTGGTGCGGAACACCGGCGCTGGAGTGTCGCACGACAATGCAATCAGGTTGCATTGCATCAAGGGTTAACGCTGTATCAACCAATGTTTCACCTTTTGACACGGAAGATGTTGATACACTTACATTTACTGCATCCGCAGAAAGACGTTTTGCGGCGAGCTCAAAGGATGTTCTAGTTCTTGTTGATGCTTCAAAAAAAAGATTAATTACGGTTTTGCCACGTAAGGTGGGAACTTTCTTAATTTCGCGTTCGGAAATCTCACGAAAGCTGTCTGCCGTTTTAAGAATGCCGCGAATTTCTTCAGCTGATAAATCGCGAATTCCCAGCAAATCTTTCCGATAAAAGGGTTTTTCCATCTGATTGGCGGTCTTATTTCAGGATCAAATTCAAACATTTGAACTGAAATTTCTTATTTGTTTGTGCAAAAAAAGCAAGGCGCCTAACCTTGCTTTCAAATGTTAATCAATTAGTTCGAATATTCCGACTTCCTCACGGTCGTCGAATTCGTTAAGCATTACTTTTATTATTTCATTTTTCGAAGTGGGAACGGTTCTTCCAACATAATCAGCATGAATCGGCAATTCGCGGTGTTCCTTTCCCCGATCAACCAAAACTGCCAGCTGCACACGCTTTGGTCGCCCAAAATCCATCAGTTGATCCAACGCCGCGCGTATTGTTCTGCCGGTATAAAGCACGTCATCAACCAGAACTATTGTTTTATCGTCTATATCGGTTTCCAAATCGGTTCGGTTAACAATCGGATTTGCACCAACGGTGGAAAGATCGTCACGATAAAGCGTAATATCTATAATTCCAAAGTGCGGCGCTTTTCCCTCAAGTTCCTTTATTCGCGACACAAGAGATTCTGCGAGCGGAACCCCACGACGGCGGATTCCTACCAAATATAGGTTATCCGCACCTTGATTTTCTTCAACAATTTCGGTCGCCAACCTTGAAAGCGCGCGGTTTATACGCGCACTATCCATAATCACGGCTTTTTCGGTTAATTTAATTTCTTCGGACACGAGGCAAATCGTAGCAAAGCCGGCGTAAAAGTTCAAAGTTGAATCGACGGCATTTAAGCTTTTCTTGAATTTAATCTAACATCTGTTTTCAAGAATTCTATGGTTAAGATTTATGAAAACATTTTACGTCGAGCCGCATTTTTAATGGATGCAGAAACCGCGCACGAAAAAGGCTTAAAGCTGTTGGAATTTGGGCTCAAGAGCCGTTCGATGGAATCTATTGCAAATAAAAGATTTAATGTTGAGGGATTCGGTAATTTAAATCGCTTTGGCTTAACATTTAGAAATCCTCTGGGAATTGCCGCGGGATTCGATAAGAACGGGAAAGTAGTGCGTCAACTTGCTTCGCTTGGTTTCGGTTCTGTGGAAATCGGCACGGTCACACTTAATCCTCAGCCGGGAAATGAAAAACCGCGTATTTTTCGCTTACCTGATGATAATGCGTTAATAAATCGTCTTGGTTTTAATAACGAAGGTGCAGAAGCTGTTTCCAAGAGATTGAAAAATCTTGACGTTAAATGCGTGCTGGGCGTAAATATCGGCAAGAACAAAGATGTTCAAATTCAAGATGCAGTCGAAAATTATTTGAGCTGTTTTGAAAAACTATACGAACCTGCCGATTACATTACGGTAAATGTTTCTTCACCTAACACGCCAAACCTTCGTGAACTTCAAAAGGCAGAAAGCATGGAACAGCTTTTGGGTGCGCTTCAAACGCGAAATAAAGAGCTGGGAAATGGTGTTCGCAAGCCCTTGCTTGTCAAGATTGCACCGGATTTAGATGAAGCCGAGATAGAGGCGATTGTTGATGTTTCTATTCGGCTAAATTTGGCGGGCATAATCGCAACCAACACGACAATAAAACGACAAGCGCTAATAACTTCGGCACAATCGATTGAAAGAATCGGCGCCGGCGGGCTAAGCGGTCATCCACTTTCAGCATGTTCAACCGAAGTCATAAGATTAGTTAGAAAATATACCAAAGGGGAAATCGCGATAATCGGGGTTGGAGGAATTTTTTCCGCAGAAGATGCGTTTGAAAAAATAGCCGCAGGCGCGTGTTTGCTTCAGGCATATACAGGCTTTGTTTATAAAGGATTCGACTTTGCGCATGAAATCAACACAAAGCTTCTTGAACTGCTATCGCTTCGCGGATTTACAAATTTAGATGATGCGATTGGCTCGGATTCAAGGCGTTAATCATTTAATCAAAAGAATTGCGTAAGTTACACGTAATTTAACAATGCGTTTCGGGCGATGAATGGTTTGACAGCGCAAAGCCAAAAGGTATAATTAATTCCTTTGTATTGTGGGGAATTGAGGGTATTTGAAAGCAGAGAAATGTCTTGCACTGAAACGATAAATCTTGCGCGATTCGAAAACGAGAAGATTGAGTTTGACCTGCATTGTAAGCAGGATGAAATTAATATCGAACTCGTGGGAGTTGTGCCGACCGGCAATCTAAAATTTGGCGGAACCATTGAAATAAACAATGATTTCGCCGTTGTTAATGGAAATGTTTCGTTAGATTTAGAAATTGAGTGTGGCAGATGCCTTGCGCCGATCGCAAACCAACAAGCGTTTGAGTTTGTTTGCGCGTATGTTTCTGCAGCCAAGTTAACCGAAGAAGTTGAATTTGAACTTGAGAAATTCGGATTTGATGTATCGGTTATCGAAGACGACATTTTAGATTTAGGAGCGGTCGCGGTTGAACAAATTGAAGTGCGGCTTCCCGATCATCCCACGTGCCGCAAAGACTGTCGCGGAATTTGTCCGGATTGTGGAATTGATTTGAATCATGAAAGTTGTAATTGTTCGGAAAACAAAATTGATTCCCGTTGGGCGGCTTTGAAGGAATTAAAAAAAGAAAAATAAACAAACGGTGAAACCGGTTTAACGCCGATTTCACGTTTTAATTTAGGAGTAACTATGCCAAATCCAAAAAGAAGACATTCGAAATCGCGTACGCGTCAGCGCCGAGCACACGATTCATTAACAGTGCCACAATTTTATCTTGATAAGGAAACCGGCGAAGCAAAACAACCGCATCGAATCGATCCAAAAACCGGAATGTATAAAGGGCGGAAAATTTTAGACATCAAAGAAGAGTTATAACGGTAGCAAGAAAAAGCGGCTTGCCATTTTGCGTGCCGCGGCATTATTAAATGAACGCAGGAATTATTAGCACCGGTCACGATTACCCGGAAGGGATTCTGACGAATGCCGATCTGGAAAAGATTGTTGAGACATCCGATGAATGGATTACCACGCGTACCGGAATTAAGCAGCGAAGAAAAGCCCGAAGCGATGAATACACTTCGCAGTTTGCCGTGCGTGCGGCTCAAAAAGCAATCGATAAAGCCGGAATAGACGCAAAAGATATTGAAATAATTATTTGCGCCACTACTTCGCCCGATCAAATTCTTCCATCCACAGGTTGCTTGATACAGGCTGAGTTAGGCGCAGAAAACGCGGCTGGGATGGATGTTTTTGCCGCTTGTTCCGGATTTTTGTATGGAATCACAATGGTTGAATCCATGATTCGAACCGGCGCGATTAAATACGCACTCGTGATTGGGGCGGAAGTGCTAACAAAATATGTTGATTATACAGATCGTTCAACCTGCGTGATTTTTGGAGATGGTGCGGGCGCCGCGATTCTGGGACCGGTAGCGGATAATAAAGGAATTTTGGCGACTAAAATTCTATCCGACGGCAGATACGCGGAGCAGCTTTTTGCCCCGGGTGGCGGAACACGACTTGGAACCACGCACGAAACAATCGAAAACCGTGATCATTTCTTTAAGATGCGTGGAAATGAATTATTTAAGATGGCGGTTAGATCAATGGCAGGAATTTCGCAAGAAATGCTGGATAAAACGGGCTATACCGTTGACGATCTTAAACTTGTAATCCCGCATCAGGCTAACCAAAGAATCACGGATGCAGTCGCATCGCGGCTGAACGTTCCGGAAGAAAAGGTTTATTCAAATATCGCGCAACACGGTAATACTTCTTCGGCATCGATTCCAATTGCGCTTGATGAGTGTTTGATTGAAGGAAAAATAGTCGAGGGCGATTTGGTTTTGCTCACGGCGTTTGGCGGTGGCGTAACTTGGGGAGCTTCCGTAATCAGGTTTTGATTTTTTATGGATTCAAAGATTACGGTGAATAACGCGGCGTTTATATTTCCGGGTCAAGGCAGCCAAGCTGTCGGGATGGGAAAAAATTTATTTGATAATTTTGCTTCCGCAAAAGAAGTTTTTAAAGAAGCGGATGACGCTTTGAACTTTAAGCTTTCTGAACTGTGTTTTTCCGGAAACGAAGACGAACTTGCGCTAACGGCAAACACGCAGCCGGCAATTTTAGCAACATCAGTCGCTGCATATCGCGTGCTTAGTGAGGAAGGAATTTCGAAAGCCGATTATGTTGCTGGACATAGCCTTGGAGAGTATTCCGCATTGGTAGCAGCCGGTTCGTTGAGCCTTCGCGATGCCGTTCAGACCGTGCGAAACCGAGGGAAATACATGCAAGAAGCCGTACCGGTGGGCGCGGGCGCGATGGCGGCGATTTTAGGACTTCCTCTTGACGATGTAAAAGTTTGTTGCGATGAGGTTGCGCAAGGGGAAGTTTGTGCGCCGGCAAATATAAATTCACCAAAGCAGATTGTAATTGCCGGAGATACAAGCGCAGTTGAAAGAGCTTGTATCGTGTTAAAAGAAAAAGGTGCAAAACGCGCAATAATGTTGAACGTTTCGGCACCGTTTCACTGTTCGTTAATGATGCCAGCGCAAATGCGTTTGGCTGCGGATTTGGAAAAAGTTGCGTTTAGTGAACCCTTAATGCCGATTGTGGAAAATGTTTCGGCAGAAGTAAATTTAAATGGTGAACGCGCGCGAACCGCGCTAATTGAACAAGTTTCTTCTCCCGTGTTATGGCTCCAATCGATGGAACTTCTTTTACAGAAAGGGGTTACAAAATTTATCGAACTGGGGCAAGGGAAAGTGCTTTCTTCGTTGGCAAGGCAAATCAACCGTGATGTAGCTTGTTCAAACGTGGAAGATTTAGATAGTTTGAAAAATACAATAAATACTTTTAGAAACTAGGAGATAAAATGTCAGACGTAAAAGACAGAATCAAACAAATTATTGTTGATGAATTGGGTGTGGATGAATCAGAAGTAACTGAAAACGCACGATTTATCGAAGACTTAGGTGCGGATTCACTGGATCTGGTTGAGCTCGTAATGCGCTTTGAAGAAGAGTTCGATATTGAGATTCCCGATGAAGATGCCGAGAAAATTCAGGGCGTAAAGGATGCTTACGCTTATGTTGAACAACATCAAGGATAGGATTTTGCGGGCGACGGTTTATCCGTTGCCCTTTTTATTACCGATTTACGAAAAATTATGAAACGTCGTGTTGTAGTTACGGGTCTTGGCTTAGTTTCGGCTTGCGGAAATGATGTTCCAACCACTTGGAATGCTTTGTTGCGGGGAGAAAGCGGTGCGGGTGCCATAACTAAATTTGATACTTCAGAATTTACGGTAAAATTTGCTTGCGAAGTAAAGGGTTTTAATTCGGACGATTATCTTGACCGTAAGGAGGCACGGCGTATGGGTGGTTTTACCCATTTCGCCATCGCTGCTTCGGATGAGGCAATCGCACATAGCGGGCTCAAAATCGATGATTCAAACGCAGAAATGATCGGCACCTATATAAGTTCCGGCATTGGCGATTTTTGGGCGATTGAACGCGAGCATGAAAAGCTTTTAAAATCTGGACCCGGAAGAGTATCGCCTTTCTTTATTGTCTCGGCAATCGTAAACCTTGCTTCTGGAAATGTTTCGATTCGTCACGGCGCAAAAGGACCAAATTCGGCTACGGCTACGGCTTGTTCGGCTGGTTCACATGCAATTGGCGATAGTTTTAGGATAATTGAACACGGTGATGCGGATGCAATGATTTGCGGTGGCGCTGAATCGGCAATTACGCCGATGGCTGTTGCGGGATTTGCGTCAATGCGTGCGCTTTCAACGCGTAATGATGATCCGAAAGCAGCTTCCCGTCCGTTTGATCTTGAGCGGGATGGGTTTGTAATCGGTGAAGGTGCCGGAATTTTGATTCTCGAAGAATTGGAATTCGCGAAAGCGCGCGGGGCAAATATATTGGCGGAAATTGTCGGATACGGTATGACGAGCGATGCTTATCATGTAACCGCCCCCGATGAAACCGCTTCGGGCGCACGTCGTGTTATGCAGAGAGCAATTAAGGATGCCGGCATTGCGCCGGAGCAAATTGATTACATTAACGCACACGGCACATCAACGCCATATAACGATAAACTTGAATCTAAGGCGATTAGAGATTGTTTTGGCGCACATGCAGACAAACTTTCGGTTAGCTCTACAAAATCGATGACAGGGCACGCATTGGGCGCTGCGGGAGGAATTGAGGCAGTTATTTCGGTTTTGGCATTACAAAACGGGAAGCTTCCGCCAACAATCAATTACGAATATCCTGATCCGGAATGTGATTTGGATTATGTGCCGAATATTGTTAGGGATGCGCAGCCCGAATATGTGCTTTCCAACAGTTTTGGGTTTGGCGGAACAAACGCGAGCCTGATTTTCAAGCGCTACGAAGAATAGTTTTTGAGCGTTTTGGTTACATGGCAATCGAAACGCTTTTAATATAAAAAGTGAATGAATAGTCATTCACTTTTCGCTGATAAAATGCTTTTTATGATATTTCAAAATATTTGCGGGCTTTATAAATAAAAGCGCGCATTTTTTCACAAATTTAGTTTAGCCGGTAAAAATAAAATTATGAAAATAATAGTTTTAATGAAACAGGTTGCGAATAAGGATGCCGTTTTGCGCATTCGCAGCGATGAAAAATGGATTGACGAATCAGATGTTTCGCAGCAGACGAATGAATCGGATGGTTACGCGCTGGAAGAGGCGCTGAGATTAAAAGAAGCAAAAGGGGAAGGCGAGGTAATTGTTTGCACTTTGGGTAAGCCTAGCGCGAAAACTGTTATCAAAGATGCCCTGGCACGCGGTGCTGACCGCGGGATTCATATCGTGGTCGAAGATGAAAATGCACTTTCACCGTTTCAAGTAGCTAATACAATTTCGAAAGTAATTAACGAAGAAAACGCAGATATGATTCTTTCCGGTTTGCAATCCGATGACACAAGTTATGGGCAAACGGGTGTGATTCTTGCCGAACTTCTAGGAATTCCGCACGCTACAATCGTTATAGAAATCGATAGGGAATCCGCACCCGGAAAAATTCGTGTAAAACGTGAATTGGAAAGCGGCTGGTACCAATGGTTTGATTATCAGTTACCTGCGCTGATGACTGTGCAATCAGGAATTTCGCAGATTCGTTACGCTTCACTAAAAGGAATTATGGCTGCAAAGAAAAAGGAGACAAAAGAAATTACGCCGGAAATTCCGCCGTACGAATCGGCGCAAAAGGTCGAAAGGGTCTATATGCCGCTTAAAACAAAGCAAACACAGATACTTGGAAATGGCGATGCAAAAGCGGGCGCGGTTGAACTAATCGAAAAACTTAAGACGGAGGCGAGGGCTATCTAGTGAAAAAAGTTCGTAAGTGGTTTTGCGAACCGAAATACATTGATAGCGGAAAATATTATGATTTTAGTATTTATCGAAAGTAAAGACGGTCTTTTGAATCGGACTTCGCTCGAGGCAGTTGTAGCTGCGCAAAGTATCGGCAGAGATTTGGGAATGGGCGTAAAAGCAGTGATTCCGAGCGGAGCTAATGACGGGTTGGCAATGGAAATCGCAAATTTTGCGCTTGAAGAGGTCATTGTTGCGAAAAACGAAAAGCTTGCACAATATACTCCCGATGGATATACAAAAGCGTGGGAAGCCGTAATAGAGCGCGAGAATCCCCAATATGTTGTTATGTCGCACACTTATCAGGTTCGCGATTTTTGTCCAAAACTGGCAGCGAGATTTGGCAAAGAAGTTTTGGGGGATTGCATTCGCTATACAAACGATGCCGGCGCGCTAACCTTTACCCGACGCATATTTTTAGGAAAACTGGATGCGGATGTAACGTTACATGGACCGGCGCCGTATTTTGTAACGTTTCAATCAGGTGCGTTCAGACCGGATGCAATCGAAACCGGCACGGCACCCGTAACGACGATGGAAGTTGAGCTTGGAGAAATTCGTATGGTGCCGGAAGAACCGTTTCAAGAAGCGAAATCCTCTGTTGATCTTACGAAATCCGAAATAATTGTTGCTATCGGACGGGGGATTAAATCGGAAGAAAATATTGCGGTTGCGCAACAACTGGCGGATGCATTGGGAGCCGATATCGCGGCATCTCGCCCGATTTGTGATGCCGATTGGCTGCCTATTGATCGGCAAATTGGGTCATCCGGACAAACGGTTGCTCCAAAACTTTATATCGCGCTTGGAATTTCGGGTGCTATCCAACACATTGTCGGCATGAAGAATTCCGGAACAATCGTTGCGATTAACAAGGATTCCGAGGCGCCAATTTTCGACATCGCGGATTACGGCGTGGTTGGAGATCTTTTTGAAGCAGTGCCGGTGATGATTGAGGAAATTAAAAAGGCGTAAAACTTTGCCAAATAACATAAAGATTAAATTTAGGGGCGTGTACCTTTCAACGACGCCCCTCTTTTGTTGCTACTGTACAGACGCAATCGCTTCATCAAAAATTTCAAGAGCTACATCTACGTTCTGCTTTGTCAAAACCAGCGGTGGCGACCAACGAATTGTACTCGTTCCGCAACCCAAGATTATCAGCCCACGGTTAAAGCATTCCATTTCAACCTTATTGCGGAGCGTCACAGCGGGTTTATAGCTTTCACGGTCTTCAACGAATTCTACGCCAATCATCATTCCTTGTCCGCGAACATCACCGATACAAGTATATTTTTCCTGAAGCTTCTTTAAGCCTTCCATTAAATAGGCGCCAACGGTTGATGCATTTTCAATCAACCCACCTTGTAGCAGATCAATGGTTTTCAGGGCAGAAGCGATGCAAACCGGGTTACCGCCGAACGTAGAGGCATGGGCGCCTTTGTGCCAAGACATAATATCCGCTTTTGCAACGGTAGCGCCGATGGGAAGTCCGGAACCAAGCGCTTTTGCTATGCACATTATGTCTGGAGCAACTCCCGCGTGTTCAATCGAAAACATCTTGCCGGTTCTTCCCATTCCGCTTTGAACTTCATCAACAATCATCATAATTCCATGTTCGTCGCAAATTCTGCGGATTTCCTGTAAGAATTGTTTTGGTGCCGGAACGTAGCCCCCTTCGCCCTGTAATGCTTCAACTACAATTCCGGCAACTTCATCTGGCGGAGTTGTCGTTTGAAAAACGCGATTTTCAAGCCAATTGATAACATCCTTTGTAACAGTAGCTTCGTCACTTGGAAGATCGTTGGCGAAATGCCGAAATCTATTTGGATATGGTATATGGACAACATCAAGTGCCTGGCGCATAAAACCTTCGCGCTGCGCACGTTTGGACGAGGTTAGCGAAAGCGCGCCGAGCGTTCTGCCGTGAAATGAACCATAAAAGGAAATAAATTTTTGGCGTTTCGTGTGGTACATCGCAAGCTTCAGCGCGGTTTCAACTGCTTCCGCTCCGCTGTTTGCAAAGTGTGTTTTTGTCGGTCCTTCGATCGGAACAATCTCATTAAGCCGTTTGCCAAGTTCAGGCATCTGCCGATAATAGAAATCGGTTCCACACATATGTATAAGCGTTGCCGCCTGGTTCGAGATCGCCTCAACAATTTCCGGATGGCAATGCCCCGTCGAACAAACGGCGACACCGGCGTTGCAATCTAAGAACACGTTTCCGTCAACGTCTTCCATCCAAACACCGTAACCTTTTTCAGCCACTAGTTTATAATCAGGGCGCGGGTAACTCGGTGTCACATATTTTTCATCATCGGCAATAACGTTTTTGGCATTCGGTCCGGGAAGCTCCGTAATAATTTTCGGTTTTTGAAATTCTGTTGTTGGGTTCATAAACTCCTCCGCCATACTAAAGTTTGATTAAGAATGTTGATTTTTGCGTGGTGAAACGTGTGAGTTTAATCGCCGGAAAAGAGTTCGGGGCGTAGTGATTTCGGATTCAAACTTGAAATACTTCGTTGCGTCACAGTTTGAAAATTATAGCACAACAAACCGTGTTAGTATTATTTCCGATTTTTGGAAAGCACTTATTCGATCATACGCGACAGTGCAATCACCAAAAAAAACGCGCCGCAAGCGGCACGTTTTAACTCTAAGAATTTATTCATTAAAGCTTAGGGCTTAACTGAATCGGTAACCTTCTTAGCTGTGTCTGTTGCTGCTTCACCGGTTTTCTTAGCTGCATCTGAAACATCACTAGCTGCATCTTTCAATTTATCGGTAGCGCTGCTGTCCGAGCTGTTAGCATTTGCATTAGCATTGCTGTTTGTATCGGTACCTGTCTTGTCACCGCTCTTCGAAGCGTCATCTGATTTTGTTGTATCTGATGAGTTTGAATCCGTTGTTGTTGTGCTGCTTGAATTAGCATCTGTTGTTGTGCTGTCCATGTTTGTTGATTCAGCATTGGTGTTGTTAGCGTTTGCATCTGAAGGCTCAGCCGGGCATCCAAGACCCAACATTCCGATAGCCAAAACTGCAACCAAAAGTAAAATCTGTTTCATTTTTAAGTTTTCTCCTGTCTTCTTCAAAGATAAATTTAATTTCAAAAATAGTGACCGACTCGAAAAAGTCAGGTCATAACTCGTTCAATTTTCAGAACATTGCACAATATAAATAGCAATGGTCTATTAGTCAAATGAAAAATTACCTAATTTTAATAAATTTTGCGACTTTTTGCATAAAAAAAATGATGGATTTGCTAGAAATGATTGAAATTACACGAGTTTGCCGTGCAAAACAGTGTTGACACGTCAAGCAAAAAAAAGTTATTTTTAGTACAGCAACTAAACGTTTTTATGCGTTTTTGCGGTTTTGTTTTCTAGAAATGTTCAATTTGGCTGCAAACAGCAAACACCTCAAAACATATCCCGTTATATAAATGACCCAAAAAGAAGATACCAAGAATCGTTTGCTTTTTACCGGGTACGCGCTGGTGGCGTTGGTCACGACGTTTATCGTAGCGATGTTGAATTTGCCAAGCGCAATAAAGTTTACAACTTTTTGCGTTTCTGCACTTGGACTTTTCGTAATTCTTTTTTTCGGGAAATCTGCTGAAAAGTTGAACGAAGAAAGTGATGCAGATTTCGAGGATAATGCCGCCCATGATGAATTGCGAGAAAAGTTGCAACTTTTGGATGAGGCGTCGGAATTCTTCACGGCTTCGCTAAAACCGGATGATATGTTTCGTCTAGCGGCTAGCAGAACAAGTGAAATTGTGGATTTCAAAACCGCTGTTCTTT
>JBKEBT010000115.1:0-1692 GCA_047973305.1 Pyrinomonadaceae bacterium | reverse complement strand
TGTCGTGTTCCGGCGACATAGTCTTTTCCGGATCATCTCCGCCGATAATTAAATCACTTACAGTTTCAACCGCCATTTTACTTGCGACTTCACCTGCCAGTGCACCGCCCATTCCATCGGAAACCGCTAAAATTATTCCGTTGTCGTCGTCAATTTCAAAACGCTGCGACTCGATTATTAGCGCATCGGGCGCTTGAGAACTAGTCCACGATTGCGAACCGGCAACATCAAGCAACAAGAAATTATCTTCATTACCTTTTCTTACCCGCCCGACATGGGATGTAGCGTGTGCTTCGACAATCATCATAATGAGTCAAAAAAAAATCGCGGTTTTTCCGCTTTGGGGTATTTTAGATAAATCAAGATAATGCTTGATCTAAATCAAAAATCAAATCTTCAACGTCTTCGATACCAACTGAAATTCGAACCAACCCATCAGTAATACCCAGTTGGTCACGTTTTTCTTTCGGCACAGCCGCGTGTGTCATCGTTGCCGGGTGCGAAATCAAACTTTCAACGCCACCCAAACTTTCCGCCAATGTAAATAAAGTGACGGATTCCAAAACTTTTTTTGCGTTTTCAAGCGAACCTGTTTCAAATGAAACCATACCGCCGAAGCCATCTTGTTGCCGCTTCGCCAATTCGTGCTGCGGATGTGACGCGAGACCAGGGTAATTTACAGTTTTTACCCCATCGTGTTCAACAAGAAAATTTGCGATTGCTATGCCATTTTCATCGTGTTTTGCCATTCGTACCGCTAGCGTTTTTGTTCCGCGCAAAACTAAAAAAGAATCAAACGGAGAAAGAATTGCACCTACGCTGTTTTGCACAAAACCAATCCAATTTGCATCGTCTTCATCGTTTAAGGCGACAAATCCGCCGACACTATCCGAATGTCCGTTTAAGTATTTTGTCGTTGAATGTACAACAATATCCGCACCAAGCGAAAGCGGACGTTGCAAAAACGGCGACATAAAAGTGTTATCGCACACAACCTTTGCCCCGCGCTGATGCGCGATTTCGGCAACGCCGCCAATATCAGTAACGCTCATCATCGGGTTTGTGGGTGTTTCGATAAATACCAGTTTGGTATTCGGTTTAAATGCGGATGAAAGTTGTTCGAGATCGGTCGTATCTACAAGGTCAAATTCGACACCATAGTTTCGCAAAATCTTGTCAAACAAGCGAAACGTGCCACCGTAGGTATTATCGCCTAAAATTATATGTTCCCCAGCTTTTACAAGCTTCAAACAGGCATCAGTGGCAGACATTCCCGAAGCAAATGCGAAACCAAAATTTGCGCCTTCAAGTGCTGCAATGTTTTTTTCAAGAGCTGAACGAGTTGGATTTTGTGTTCGCGCATATTCAAATCCGTTGTGCTTTCCAAGCCCTTCCTGCGCGTAGGTGGAAGTTTGATAAATCGGTACACTTACTGCACCCGTTGCCTCATCCGGATCATTTCCGGCGTGAATTGCTTTTGTTGCAAATCCCATAAACTAAATTGAGATACAAAGTTTTAGTTAATTTATCATAAACCTAGAAAACGTGCGAAAAGGCGCGATGATATCTAGATTCGAAACAATATTATATTGTGGAAAATGAAAAGGCAAACAAGGCTGGATATGGATTATGTGTACTACTCACCACTTGATCTGACAGACAGGTTATCCGGGTCGTTGATGTTTGTAAGAT
>JBKEBT010000114.1:0-15082 GCA_047973305.1 Pyrinomonadaceae bacterium | reverse complement strand
TGCGCCGTGCGTCGCAACCCTTAACGTGACCCCGTACCCGGAATAAATTGCCACAAACCTGCGGCAGCCGCCCAACTATGCGCCGTTGGCTACCAACCACTTTCAACCTGTGCAAGCCATGCGATGTTTTCCGGAATTCCTTCTTCACGAAAGATTCTTCGAATCATCGACATAAACATTCCCGAACGATATAAACCAACTTCCATCGTTCTGCGACCGCGTCCACGATAGTAATTTATAAACTGCTGCACCATTTGATGCATTTGAAACGTGAACCCGAGCGAACGATTCTTTTCAACCGCAACACGAATGTATTCATATTCCATTTGCGCTTCAGGTGTTTCAACGTTTGTTTCATCAGCGTTCAATTCCAACTTAGATAATTCGTCCAGCGGTGACGGTTCAAATTTTTGCTCACCAAAACCCACGGTTTGTGTTGAGGAATCAACACTTGCCGTGTCATCTTCCGGGTTGTCAGCATCTCTTAATGGTACAGAAACAATTGCTTTTGCAACATCATCCGCCAATTCACCTTTCAAATTCCAACTGCACACCGCGGAAAGTGTTCTAATATCCGCCGGCTGTTTGGGATCCGGAAATTCGATTCTGAAAACGGTTTCAATCAGTGAGTTGTAACACTCTCTCAAAACGGTATTTCTTTCTACATTAATACCTGATTTCAAAAACACTTCAACAGATGAATCAAACTGCTTGCGGGCTTCATCGGAATTCTTATCAATAAAGCTATAAAGTCCTTGATTAAAATATCGTCCGGAATCCTCCAGAACTTGCGCATTTCGTTCTTCGACCTTTGTTACACTAACCGGTTTTGATGAATCTCGATTTGATTCAGTTAACGTTGACTGCGCAAAAATTCCGTTTGCCGTAAGCGCAAATAGTAAAGCGAAAAACGCAAAACTTTGAATGTTGATATTATTTTTTAGTTTTAAGTTGAATTGCATATATACGTCCAAAGCCGGACCACTAACCGTTAAATTTTGTGTTCACAAATGTTTACACGAGTAATCAAAAAAACTATTGATTTATAATAGCTACCAAAAACGCCGCAAAAACGGCATATAGTTTAAAAGCCTAACATTCGCAACAACTCGTGTCAAAGTAATTTACCGCGTGAAACCCAATGAAATCCGAATGGGCGCGGCGAATTTTCCGCCTTAAAATTGGAGGATAAATTCAATTCTTAACGCTTCATCTTAGATTTTGAACCGGCGTTAGGTTCAACTAATGCATCGCGCAATGCCGCGCGTGCATTATCTATAAAAATAAACTTCAAATCATTACGAATTTCCGAAGGAATATCTACTAAGTTCCTTTCGTTTTGTGCGGGCAGAATAACGGTTTTAATTTTCGCACGCCGCGCCGCCAAGAGCTTTTCTTTGACACCGCCGATTGGTAACACGTTGCCTCGAAGTGTAATTTCGCCGGTCATCGCAATACTTTTATTTACACGCTTTCCGGATAAAACCGAGACTATTGCCGTTGCCATTCCTACGCCTGCCGAGGGTCCGTCTTTCGGAATCGCGCCTTCCGGAAGGTGTATGTGAATGTCGTAATTTTCGAAACTATCCTCCGGAATACCAAATTCAGGTGCATTTGCTTTCGCAAACGAAAACGCCGCCTGCGCGGATTCTTGCATAACGTCACCCAACTGCCCGGTAAGCATTAGCCTGCCTTTTCCTTTTGTCTTAATTGCCTCGATAAAAAGAATATCGCCACCAAACGCCGTCCAAGCCAACCCGGTAACCACGCCGACCTCATCTTTCTTGAGCGCTGTTTCGGTAAAGATTTTTGGCGTTTTGAGATAATCCACCACATTTGAGGCATTTACGCGAATCTGTTTAAATCTTGATCCGGAAACCGCCTTCTTTCGCGCAGCCTTTCTACACACCTTTCCGATTTCACGTTCCAACTGGCGCAAACCGGCTTCTTGCGTATATTGCATTACCATTGTTCGAATTGCGGTATCTGCAAATTTTACGTCCTTTGTTTCCAGCCCGTTTTCATCAATCTGCTTTGGAATTAAATGCCGTTTTGCAATCTGAATTTTTTCTTCCTCGGTATAGCCGGAAAGCTGAATAATTTCCATACGATCTCGCAATGCGGGTTGAATTGTGTCCAACACGTTTGCGGTAGTCATAAACATTACGTTTGAAAGGTCGTATGTAACACCTAAATAATTATCACGAAACGCATAGTTTTGTTCAGGATCAAGCACTTCAAGAAGCGCGGATGAAGGATCACCGCGAAAATCCGCACCGACCTTGTCTATTTCATCCAACATTATTAAAGGATTATTTGTTTCCGCCTGCTGTACCGCCTGAATTATTCTTCCCGGCATTGCCCCAACATACGTTCTTCGATGCCCGCGAATTTCCGCTTCATCGTGCAAACCGCCAAGAGAAAGCCGCACAAACTTTCGATTTAATGCGCGCGCAACCGAACGTCCAAGCGAAGTTTTTCCCACGCCGGGCGGACCCACCAAACAAAGTATCGAACCCTTTGGATTCTTCTTTAACTTGCGAACTGCCAACGCTTCGATTATGCGTTCCTTTACCGATTCCAATCCGAAATGATCTTCATCCAGAATTTCTTGCGCCTTCTTTAAATTCAGGTTGTCCTTTGATTCTTTTGACCAAGGCAAAGTGCTCATCACATCCAGCCAATTTCGCAACGTTGCCGTTTCTGCCGTGTCCGGATGCATTCTTTCCAATTTTTTTAATTGGCGAAGCGTCTCTTCCTCAGCCTTTTCTGGCATTTTTGCTTCAAGAATTTTTTCGCGGTAATGCTCGATTTCTTCCATCAATTCATTACCTTCACCCAGTTCCGTTAAGATTGCCTTAAGTTGCTGGCGCAGAAAATACTCCCTCTGTGAGCGATCAATATCGGCGCGCGCCTGCATGTTGATTTCCTGCTGAACCGTAAGTACTTCTATTTCTTTATTTAGAAGTTCATTTACGCGCCTCAGACGCGCAATCGGGTCCGTGGTGTCAAGCACGCTTTGACCATCTTCAACCTTTAAGTTTAAATTTGACGCCGAAAGATCTGCCACACGTCCGGGGTCTTCTAGGTTTGAAATAATCGCAAGAACTTCGGGTGAAATATTCTTTCCCAAATTGGCGGCATTCTCCATCGAATCGCGCACATTTCGCACAAGGGCTTCAACCTCAAGTGATTCCGTTGGCACTTGCGGTTCAGTAATAGGCGAAATTTTTGCAGTGATAAAATCACCGTAAGTATCAATTGTTTCTAGGTATGCGCGGGAAAGTCCTTGCGTAAGAATTCTTATTCTGCCATCCGGAAGTTTTAACATCCGCATAATTACGGCAACGGTTCCCACCGCATATAAATCTTCGTGTTCCGGTTCTTCTTTATCCAAATCTTTTTGTGAAACCAACAAAACCATACGATTTTGGCTTAAGGCTTCATCCACCGCCTTGATTGATTTATCGCGAGAAACAAAAAGCGGAACAATCATAAACGGAAAGATAACAATGTCGCGCAAAGGCAACACGGGAAGTTCGTCCGGGATTTGCATTAACGAATCAGTAAAATCCGCTTCTGCAAGTTGTTCTGAAAAATCGTCAAGGTCAACCATATCATTCTGCTTAAAATCACTTTTAAATGGCACTGTAACTACCAAATAACGCTTTAAAATTAAATGCCTTCTTTAATTGGAATGCGAACCTTATTTCCGCGTCTGTCGGCAAGTTTTGGGATTCTAATTGTGAGAGTTCCATTTCTTAAATCAGCATCCGATTCGTTAATGTTTATTGTCCAATGAAGTTTGATTGTTCTTTTGAACCTTCCAAAACGGCGTTCACAGCAGTAATGTGTGGAAGCGGGTGTTGTTTCCTTAACTTGCTTCTTTACTCCCTCAATCAAAACTTCATGTGGCGTTAAAAAAATATCTACGTCTTCCTGCGAAACCCCGGGCAATTCAACACTTATTCTAATGTCATTCGATGTTTCACTAATATCAATTTTCGGGGAATAAAAGCTTGATGATTCCGCCAAGCGCATCTCGTGGGCTTCCTCAAGCGCCGCGAACAGTTCCTTCATTCTTTGTTCAATACGTTTTAGTTCTTCGGCATCAACCCTAATGCAGGATACCGGCATCATTATTGGTCTGCTTTGGCTCATTTCTTTTTGCGTTTAGTACTTGTGCCAGTTTTTCGGGCTCGCACAAGGTCTTTCAATTCTTTCATAAATTCCGAAACATCTTCAAACTCAAGATAAACCGATGCAAAACGAACGTATGCGACCTTATCAAGCTTTTTAAGTTCCCGCATTATAAATTTCCCGATTTCGGCAGTCGGAATCTCGCGGTCTGATGAATCCTGTACATATTTTTCAATACCGTCAACTATAATTTCAAGCTGAACCATTGAAACCGGTCTTTTTTCAATCGCGCGCGAAAGTCCCGCGATTATTTTTCCACGTTCAAACTTTTCACGCCGTCCATCCTTTTTTACAACCATGTACGGAATCTCATCGATTCGTTCATAAGACGTAAAACGACGTTCACAATCTAGGCACTCGCGCCGACGGCGAATCGAATCACCGTCTTTTGATTCGCGCGAATCTACAACCTTGTCTTCAAGAGCCCCGCAAAATGGACAACGCATAAAATTTTACCGATAGAGGCGTTCAAACTAACCTTCTTCCGCGGTTGGATTCGCTGAAAGCATTTCGCGAAATCCAGCAAAGCTAAGTTCACCACGAATAAAATAGTATAAACCAAATGCGACCGCAGGTGCGAAATAAACTAAATGCATCACAATGGAAACTGCAAATGCGGTCTCTTTCGGGGTATTAAGGAAAATTAAACCGTTTGCCGTGGCAGCGTGAAATGCACCTGCGGCACCTCCCGGCGTAGGAACCACAGACCCAACCGCGGCAAAACCCATCACAAACAGCGCGTCACTAAAGTTCAGTGGCAAATCAAATGCCAACATAACAAACCAAGTTGGAATTGCGATTGAAACCCACAGCAATATAGTCCAAAAAGTGATGCTTAAAATTTCGCGCCAATCTGTTAAAACTTCGAGTGAAGTTGCAAGTTGCTTCATCAACGACAAAAGAATCCGACGAACTTGTTTTGGAAATCTGGGATGCGACATAAATCGATCAAACCACGAAATTATCGGCGCAGAATAAAGCCTGTAAATGTACAACCCAATAAACCCAATTGCTGTCCCCAAAAGCATTGAATAACCCATTAGCTTAATTGCATCCAATTCCCCAACGCGCCCAGCCGGTGGCGTGAACCAAATAAGGTTCACCGCAAAAAAACATATTAGCGAAGCCAAATCGAAGATGCGCTCCACGCCAATAGTGACAAGCGCGGCTGCCGGTCGAACACGTTTGTCGAGCATTGGTAGCCAAACCGGGCGCACGATTTCGCCCATACGCCCAACAAAAAATACCGCGGTGAATCCGACCGTTGTGGTTGCAAAGAGATCCCATATTGAAGAAGGCGTTATCGGCGCCAACAACACTTGCCAACGTATCGCGCGTAGCAAATAGCCCAAACAAATTACAAGTGTGGCAATAATGATGTAGCCGGCGCGCGCTTTTCTTAGGCTCGCAAGAACGAGTCCCCAATCAAGGTTTCTTCCAAAAAACCATAATATCAGAATCGCTAGAATTGATAATGCTATTAATTTTCCGTATTTCTTCAAGATAATTTCAATGCGTGTGAATAAAAAACTATGTCAAACTAAGCTTTACGCACCTTGGAAAGATAACTTATTTCAACCAAAAACTGAAACCGCACGCCTGCCTCCAATTTTTTTGTGAATAATCTTTTTTCATAGGGAACTTTTAAAATTATGATTCGTAAAAATAGGCAGCCGGAAAGTTTCTTGGTAATTTTGAAAAAGAGCAAAACCTTGTAGGAGATGAATGTTTGGAAGCAATTGATCTTGATACAGAATTAAACGGCGTCGAATTAGTTCGGCGGTGCCGTGCCGGAGATGGCACGGCGTGGGAAACCATTGTTTCAAGTTATTCAAGAAGAATCTTTAATTTGGCGTTTCGCTTCACGTCAAACGTCTCCGCAGCGGAAGATTTAACACAAGAGGTTTTTGTACGAATTTATCATACCCTTGGGCAATACGATTCTAATCAAGGAAATCTTTCCAATTGGCTTATGCGATTAGCGCGAAATTTGATAATAGATGATTACCGCAAGCGGCAAAGGAATCCGCAAAACAGTTATGCGGAAACGGTCGAAGACCATTCGTTTCATTTGCGTGCCGTTGGAACCTCAGCACATAAGGAACTTGAAAAACGCGAACTTTGCAACCAGGTTCAAGAAGGAATTGACAAGCTTCCGCCCGATTTACGCACTTGCGTGATTTTGCGAGATTTAGAGGAACTCTCTTATAAGGAAATCGTCGAAATTCTTGATATTCCGGAAGGCACGGTAAAATCTCGAATAAATCGCGGGCGTATTGAGTTGGCAAAAATTTTAAAGCGAATGAGGGTGGTACAAATCTAAGCGGATTTGGTGAAAGTTTATGTCTTTGGACGGAAAAAAATCGATTGGCTGTTCTGAATTTGAAGAAAATCTTTCTGATTATTTGGATAAAACTCTTGGTCAAGAAACAAATCAGGCAGCGGCAGAGCACGTTTTGAAGTGTCCGTTGTGCCATTCGTTGCTAAATGAAGTAAAAGAATTGCTTGATGTTTGCGTTGAATTAAAGGCGCCCGGCATTCCACTTTCGCAATTGGAAGCAAATGTGTTGGCTCTGACAACTCCGGAAATTGGAATGGTTTGTGAAGAGTTTGAAAATCATCTTACGGATTACCTTGACGGCTTTTTGCCTGCAACAATTTTTCATCGTTGGGAGCGCCATGCCGTAATTTGTCCCTGCTGTACCGATTTGCCGGGCGAAGTTGTACGTTCAATTGCCGCTTGTTACACGTATAAAATGGAAGAACTTGAAGTTCCGGCTGGTTTGAATTCGAAAATCCTTGTTGCAACCATCGGTTCAGATGTTCCGGCATCCGTGCGACCGAGTTTTGGTGCAAGAGCGTATGAATGGCTTTCCGGTTTGAGCTTGCCGATTTCTGCTTCGCAGCTTGCACCAATTGCAATGCTTTTGCTTATCGCAGTTCTTGTATTCAGCCAAACCGCCGCTTCAACCGGCTCAATCGGTGGAGTTTATCAAAAAAGTATTGAACTCGCAGGACAAACCTACAAACAAGGCACGGATGTTGTGTTGGGCAACGGTTCAACCGTGGAACCGCAAAATAATGTCGCACCGAGCGATGCAATTGAAATTAAGAACGAAAGATAATGAATTGCGCTTATCATACACATAATATCGCAACGGTAAACTGCAATGGCTGCGGCAGGTCGCTTTGTCCGGCGTGCGATCATCGCATTAAGGGGTTTCCATATTGCCAAGAATGTATCGTAAACGGCGTCGATTTACTAAGACATAAAGATGTAGCGGCTCTCGCAGCAACTGCCAAGAAAAAAACTTCGCCGCCTGTCGCGCTTCTTTTGTCGTTGTTTTTCCCGGGATTGGGAGCCGCATATAACGGACAAACTATAAAAGGAATCGTTCATTTCCTTTTGTTCGCAGCCTTGTTTCAACAAGCAATCATTTCTGGCGGAATGCCGATTTTTGTTCTCGGTTTTATCGGAATGTGGGCTTACGCGGGATTTGATTCGTGGCGCACCGCTCAGCTAATTCGTGCCGGTATTACACCCGATAATGCTGAAGATATATTAACAGCCAGAATTTCCGGTAACGCAAATTTATGGGGAATAGTGCTTGTAGCTTTGGGTTTTTCGTTCGTCGCACAGCGCATTCTTGATATTCATCTTTTTATTTCCAGGTTTCTTTTGCCGTTACTTATGATTGGAATCGGCATTCATCTTTTGCGGTCACAGCTTAAAAGACGAAGCGGTGTTCTAGGCGCAACAAATTCAGATTCGGTTAGCGAATTTCAGTTTGTCGATCCGCAATCCGACCTGCAAAATGCGACGGTTCGAAAGAGTCTTAAAAAACACAATGGCTAAAAACTTTGTGAATTTACTTCTCCCTTGTATCATATAGGGAATATGGAAAAAGGCAGCCTTTGAATATTTAATTTAATTGGCTGTTTTTCAAAACAAAAGTTTTTTGAGGAAAAAACAATGCCACTTTGGGTAAAAGCAGCGGGAAAATGGGGAAGCATTTTGGCGATTATTGCGCTTGTAATTACGTTACTTAAGCAAACGATCGCATTCATCGGCTTTCTTACTACGGCGATAAAGGTTATTATCTTATTGAGTTTTATTGGTCTTTTCGTAGGAATCGGCTTCCTAATGTTTAAGGCTTGGCAAAGTTCAAAAGGAAAAACTGACTAGATTGACCTGTTTTTTTATTTCGTAAGGAAAAAATTAATTTGATTAAGATTGATTGAGTGTGCTATTGTCTTTTCACACGAAAAAGTAGCAAATTTGAGAGATCTTCGATTTAATCCCCAAAAGGTATTATCAGCCCAACGCGCGGCGTTGATAAATCTTTCGAATTTTTATTACAATCGGATTAACTTTTTACGTGACTAAAGCAAACTAGGAGCTTTAACTGAGCGTCATGCAAAATAGAGATAATCGTTATTACACATTTCTTTTGTCGCATACGACAAAGGAAAAGGTTTTCATACGCAGACTTGAGATTTCGAAGAAGTTGGTTCACGCTTCTGCAGCGAGTGCCGTTTTGGGCATGGGACTCGTTTCTGTAGGTGTTTTCGGGGCAATCGAAGGTTCAAATGCGTTAACAGTTTTTGCCGAATCGGCAAATTCAAAATCCGCGATCGCAACACAAGCTTCGCTTCCGGTAAGTGAAGTTAATAATAGATCTATAGATTATTCGCGTCCGCAATCGCTCGATAAATTTGCGGAAAATGCGGGTGGACCAACCGAATCACAAGCGACGGTTACCGACTCTTCAGATGAAGAAAAATCGGTAGAAGCAAGATTAAATCAAATCGAAAGAACCAGCCGACCTGAAAATCTTCCAACAATCTGGGCACATCTAGGAAAAATTAACAACGAATTCGGATTTAGACGAAATCCTTTTGGCGGACGTTCGTATGAATTCCACGCCGGAATCGATATCGGTGGCGACCGTGGCGATATGGTTGTTGCACCGGCAAACGGTGTTGTTATTAAAGCCGGATGGTCAGGCGGTTATGGACGATTGATTGAAATTGACCATGGTAACGGCTTGGTTACGCGTTACGGACACCTTTCAGCAATTGAAGTAAATGAAGGCGATACAATTAAAAGGGGACAGCTTATAGGTTTGGTTGGTTCTACCGGTCGTTCAACGGGTCCGCATTTACATTACGAATTACGTTTAGGAGACAAACCCGTTAATCCACGAAGATTTCTTCCGCCGGAACCACGGCAGTTAAGAGCAAACTAAACTATTGCGGTAAGCTTATGTAACGCATATTTCTCTGAATCACCCTTTGACGCGTGCGAACGCGGCGGGGGTTTTTCTTTGGATTAAATACATTTAAAGGACTTGGAATTATCGCCGCCAAATAAGCTGCTTCCGATGGTGAGAGATTTGATGCGGACTTTTTGAAATAGTAGCGCGAGGCTGCTTCGGCGCCGTAGATTCCATCTCCCCACTCAATAACGTTTAGATACAATTCCAGAATTCTTTTCTTATTCAGCTCCTTTTCGAGCTTATATGTGATCATTGCTTCACGCCCTTTACGTAAAAAGTTCCTGTCTTCCGAAAGATAAAGATTCTTTGCTAGTTGCTGCGTAATTGTGGAAGCACCACGCTTAAAACTCGGCATCGGCGGAATCCAGCTGTTAGGGTCATAATCGCCTTCATCTTTTGCTTCCTTTTCGCCTTCTTTCACGGCTTCATCCCAAGCTTTTTGGATTGCTTCCCAATCGAAACCATTGTGTACAAAAAACCTGGCGTCTTCGCCGGCAAGAACGGCACGTTGTAAATTTGGTGAAATCTGCGAAAGTGGTTCCCAAATCATTACTTTCTTGGGTTCTTTTCCGTCAGAACGCGCTTCGTCAAGGCGAAATTCAATCATTGAAGTGGTCGCGGGATCTTCTGTTTTTAGCTTCGCTACATTCGGGAATGTAATAAATTCGTAAAGTATCCAAATAAGAACTGCGCCGATTAATACCAAAAAAATTGTTTTTGTCCAATACCACATAACCAATTAGAATATTTTACCAAACTTACGCTGAAAATTATTGTGGAAAGTTGCTGAATGCAAGATTCGATGTTTAAAGTAGTGGCGCGGCTTAGGTTCGGGAAAACATAAGCCGCGTAAAAAATCGGAAGGGTTTCCTGTAGGCAACGCGGAGTAGATAGGCAAAAGGCAGATTGTCAAATGGTAGGGCAGGCAGTGCTGATAAACAAACCCTCCGCAGGTTAGCTTAATTTATCGGCACAAGAATTTTTTCGTTTGGTCGACTCATTCCAAGTTTTCGCGCTTCACGCGCGATCTTGTTTGGGTCGTTCTTAAGATCTTTTATTTCATTCCTAAGCTCGGAATTTTTAGTTTTCAAATTTTCAATCTCAACGGTTAAGTTTCCGTTTTCACTAGATTCGTTTCGCAACTCGCTAAATGCGCGAAAGTTGATTGCCAAGCAAAGCAAAAATGTTATCAATACAATAACCGTAAAACTGAACCATTGGGGCGTAGCGTTTTTCTTCTTACGCTTTCCGTAACCATTTCCGGGTCTCGAACTTGCTGAAGCCTTTTTTCTTTTATTGTAAGTACTGCCGACCTTTCTCAAGTAGCACCTCCAATTCATCCTTTGATTCGCTTTCTGCGTATATTCTTACAACCGGTTCGGTTCCGGATGGACGCATCAGCATCCAACTTCCATCAGCGAATGTAAACTTAACGCCGTCTTTTCTATCAATCTTCTCAATTTTCCGCCCTCCTATTTCGGCGGGTTCTTCATCAAGCTTCGTTTTCAAGTTTGAAGCGATTTCATTCGTTAGCCGAACACTAATTCGTTCTGATTCCAGCCTACCAACACGCTTCATTAAATCTTCGAGCTGCTCCGATATACTTGCGCCGCGTGCGGCTACGGCTTCTGCGGCTAACAAACAAGCCAAAATTCCATCTTTTTCCGGATAATGACCCTTTATTGAAAGACCGGCGGATTCTTCACCACCCAAAATAATTTCATCTTTATTTATCAATTCTCCGATAAATTTGAATCCCACCGGAGTTTCATAAACTTTTAAGCCCCTTGCTTCTGCAACACGATCAACCAAATGAGTGGTTGCTACCGACCGCGCAACGCCTTCCTTCCACCCTCGGCTATCAGCCAAATAATCCGTAAACAATGCTATAAGCAAGTTGGGTGAAATAAAATCGCCATTTGAATCTATTACCCCAAATCGGTCGCCGTCGCCATCTGTAGAAAGCCCTAGTGTTAGCCCCTTCGCGGTTACCGTTTGCTTCAATAATTCAAGCTGCTTTTCACCCGGTTCCGGTGATTGCCCGCCGAATGTTACATCGCGCCAATCATGCAAAGTTTCAACAAATAAGCCATTATCCATCAAAAGTTTGTCGAGATAACCTCTGCCGGTGCCCCAAAGCGGGTCATACGCGTATCGTCCTTTTGCGCTCGAAATAACCTCAAGCCGAAGCTTTGATGATAAGTCTTCAAGGTAAGAAGCTTTCGGGTCGATTTCTAATATCGAACCCTTATCGCTGTTTTCCGCTTCTACGCCCGATTCAATCATTTCTTCAATCACTTTTGTGATTTCCGGTAACGCGGGCGCTCCGTCGGAGGTAGAAAATTTAATTCCTTGATACTCCGGAGGATTATGCGAAGCAGTAAAATTCAGTGCCCCCGCCGCCGCTTTGTGCCGAATCAAGTGCGAGATTGTCGGCGTTGGCGTTGGTTCAGTGCAAAGCAAAACTTCAAATCCTTTTGCTTTTGCAACTTCAGCCGATGCCTTCGCAAATTTCTCTCCCATGAACCTGGAATCGTGCCCGATTACCAAAAGTCGATTGTCGTAAGTTTTCAAATACCTGCAAATCGCGTTTGTTACTAATCCGACTCTCTCGAACGTAAACTCATCGGCAATAATCGCTCTCCAACCTGATGTACCAAATCGTATTCCCATAGTTTTCGGAAATATCTTCCGAGCGTTCCTTTTTTGCCGTTCTTTGAAAATCTTGGTTTAGACTTCCCTTTGAGAGTGTCAAAAATCTATCACATACTATTTTGAAATGTAAAGCATTATATTTCTCTGATAATACCATTTATTTTCAAGGGTTTACGGATATTTGTTGAAGTAAGAATTCAATTAAGTGCTTAAAGGTGAACGATAGTTGAACGAAAATATCAAATACATTAAGGTCGCCTATTTTCAGGGGTTTAGTGATAACACTGCGCGAAATCCGCCAAAAACAGGGGCTGTGCTTAAACTATTGCTTAACCGATTATTAAGCAAATTAGATTCGGTCAGAATGGAAGATTCAAGGTGTGTCACTTTGTCCATTTCGTATATCAATACCCTCAAAAGGGTCAGTACGCTACACGCAAATCTTGGCACCCACCCCGCGAAACGAACTTAAATACAATGTTTACAGCTAGTTACAATTTCGAATATCGTGGCACGCTACTTGCTTATAGATAAAGCCTTATAAACGCTGTAGTATCAAAATTGCAGTATATACAATTTCAAAGCGTTACTCTCCCTTCCTAATACAAACGGGAAATTTTAATTTTAGGTTTTTTATTTTTTTGGAGAAGAGAAAATATGAGTGCAGTAAAGCATTTTGAGAAAGGATTAACATATATCGCGAAGGGTACCTTCGGTGCCATCAAATCGGTTAATAAACATAAGCCGAACCCTTCGTTCACCCCCAAATGGGCTGATAAGCCGTTGTTAAAATCGTGGCAGAAATCAAAGCCAACGTTGGGTTTTCCCAGAAAGACCGATTCGCTTTGTCCAAATTGCGTGATTGAAGCTCGGGAAGAGATTTTAAGTGGCGACAAAGATGTATCGATCTTAGTAAATGAAAAAGTTGGCGAAATTAAGGCTGAAATCATCGAACGCGATGGCGAAATATGGATGGTTAAAGATTGCGAGAAACACGGGCACTTTGAAGATTTAATGGCAATTGATTCCGCTTTTCTAAAGCACATCGAAGCCAACTTCCCCGGACGCGACATGCGCGCACACAACGATGAAAAACTTCATAATCATGGCTCATCAACAATCAAATACGGACGTGGTGCGGTTTTAACCGTGGATCTTACAAACCGGTGCAATATGATGTGCGACCCATGTTTTATGGACGCAAATCAAGTTGGGTTCGTTCACGAGCTTTCGATGGAAGACATCAAGGAAATTCTTGACAACGCAATTTCAATCAAACCTAGAAGACAAATGTCTGTGCAGTATTCAGGTGGTGAACCTACGCTCTCGCCTTATTTTATCGAGGCAATTCGATACGCAAGAAAGGTTGGGTATAACTCGGTTCAGGCAGCAACAAACGGAATTGAATTTGCAAAATCAAAAGAATTTTGTCGAGAAGCGGCTGATGCGGGATTGCGATTTGTTTATTTGCAGTTTGACGGAATCGGCAACGACGCTAATTCGCATCGCCAAGTTGGAAATCTATTTGATGTTAAACTTCGCGCAATCAATAATTTACACGAAGCCGGTGTTGATATTATTTTGGTTACAACCCTTGTAAACGGAATTAACAACGATCAAGTTGGTTCAATCATTCGTTTCGCGCTTGATAATCCTAAGAAAATTTCGTTTATCGCTTTTCAACCGGTTTCCTTTACCGGGCGTGATGAACACATCACGGAAAAGCGTCGTTTGCAGCAACGCTATACGCTATCGCATCTTGCCAACGATGTGAAAAAGCAGGTTGGAATAACGGAGCCGACTCGCGATTGGTTTCCGCTTTCGCTGATGGGCGCATTTGCGGATTTTGCTGATTTGGTTCACGGTCCGGAAGCAGAATGGGGACAAGTTTCATGTGGCTGCCACCCGAATTGTGGGGTTGGAACGGCTGTAATGATCAACAAGGAAACCAAAGAAATGGCACCCGTGCCCGAATTTCTCAATATCCCGGGCTTGGTAGAAGATATGAAGCACATTACCGACACCGCCCGTGGCAAGTGGTTTTCAAACTTAATGATGGGCTTAGCACTCTTGAAAAATTACAACCCGTATGGTGCGCCAAAAAGCTTAACGCTTAAAGGAATCCTACAAAAATTTGACAAGTCTTTCGGCTTGAGCGGAAAGGATTATGGAAAAGTTGGTCCGGAACGCACGATGGAAGACATTGAAACACGCCGGCAAGACCCGTGGAACTTCTTGTTTATTGCCGGTATGTGGTTCCAAGATTTGTTCAATTATGATTTCCGTCGTACTGAAATGTGCATTATTCCTTACGGAACTCAAGAAGGCGAAATTTCTTTCTGTGCCTACAACACCGGAATTGGTTGGAGGCAAATTATTGAGCATATGCATCAAAATGCCACGGTTGCTCAATGGTATAAAGAACACGGTCGTCACGAGGTATTTGCGCGCGACAAGAACGTTGAACTTGAAACTTCCGATCACGAATTGGCGTTAAATGCGGTCGATTTGGAACGTCCGAATAAACCTTCTATGGAAGGTCCGAAAACGGCGGCAGAAGAAATGCAGCAAATGCGCCAACTTTATAACCAAATGGTTATGGAAAAGAACAACATTAAGGGTAACAACCTTGTTCAGATTGGCGGATTAAAGAAAGAAGACGCTAAAGAAGAACAAGCAGAACCGGCAAAAGCCTAAACTTTGCATGGTTTTAATATGTGTGAGTTCGAAAGAACTGACTTTTCCAAATGGAAAACCTAAAAAGAAGAGCCCTACGGGAAACCGCGGGGCTTTTTTTGCGCGAGCTTTGTTCTCAAAGCATTTCTCTATTTTGAATCGAATCATTTGAAATCCTGTCGCTTAAATACGATAAAGCTAAGAAGAAATAGAAGCGCGATCTGAAAAATCACAATTGTCCAACTCGTATAAACCGAAACGTGAATTTTGAC
>JBKEBT010000012.1:0-11242 GCA_047973305.1 Pyrinomonadaceae bacterium | reverse complement strand
CTATGAAATTGATGCTTCATATCGTGACGTCGCCGAGCAACTTGAGGCTACAAAATAAAAAGCAGGCTTGGTTCCTGCTTAATTCGTCAAGGTGTGAAACAAGGGCTGCCGCTTTGCCGGCAGCCTTTTTCCATTTGGGCACGAATTGGGTTCGAATTATAATACAATAATGGTTGCGAAACTTACCGTTTTAATGTTTGCCCTGGTTTGCCTTTTGATTGGTGTGCTTCTTGTTCTGATGCCGTGGGTAAATATTGGTTATGGCGATTGGGGCGATAACTATTTGTTGGCGCTTGCGGTTGAAAAAACGGGGCTTCCGGTTATTCATGAAACAGTAACATCGCCTTGGATACGTGGTGCAATTTCCGGGCTTGGCGTGTTCAATATTTTCGTTGCTTTTTGGGAAATTATTAACTTCAAAAAAAGCGTTGCGATGTTGGAAGGCGGAGATTAGCAGCGTGAGAAATGAATCGCGCACTCGGTTTCGTTCGATATTTTCGGGTGGCTTTTATCCGTTTATGATTACTGAAGGGAATCTCACCGAAGAAAATTTTGTTGTTGAAGCCGGTGCACTTTTAACGAGCATAAAACGGGCTTCCGCGTGTGGCGTACCATTCATTCAAATTCGAGAAAAAAAATTAGATTCATTAAAACTTGCAAAAGTTGTGGGCGAGGCGGTGGAAGTTGTTCGGGGTTCCACAACGCGAATTTTTGTAAATGAAAGATTCGATGTTGCATTTGCAGGTAAGGCATTTGGCGTTCATTTATCTGCCGGTGCGATGCCCACGGCAACGGTAAGAGAAAATTCGGCTGGACGTTTGGCGATTGGAAGATCGGTACATGATTATGCGGAATTGCTTGAGGCAAAAAACGGCGGTGCTGATTACTGTTTTGTAAGCCCTGTCTTTTCACCACTTTCGAAGCAGGTAAATGTGCCCGCAATTGGGTTAAGCGGGTTGAAAGAATTTTGTGTGCGAGCCGAAGAACTTCCGGTTTATGCATTGGGCGGAATTACAAACGAAAATATTAAAGCCGTTCGAGCGTGTGGCGCAAGCGGATATGCGGGAATATCAATCTTTCGGTAACCGAATGAAGGCTATAAAGTTATGAATGTTGAAAAGAAAATTTGCCTCAGCATTGCCGGTTTGGATCCATCCGGCGGGGCGGGAATTTTGGCGGACATAAAAACTTTCAACGCATTTGGCTGTTTCGGAACAGCGGCGGTTTCATCAATCACGTTCCAAAATACGCAAGGCGTTTACGGTGCCGAACATCAAAGTGGCGAGCAGTTGAAATTGCAGGTTTTGCCGATTTTGGATGATTTTAAGATTGATGGATTAAAGACAGGCATGTTGCCAACTGAGGACACGATCGAAGCAGTTGCTGAGATTGTCGAAGATCACGAACTACCGAATTTTGTTGTTGATCCGGTTGTTCGTTCTACCTCCGGGTTCGATTTGATACCGGATAAAGCACTCAAGATTCTTGTGCAACGTTTGTTTCCTTTGTCAAAGTTAGTAACACCGAATCTTCCCGAAGCGGAACGGATCGCGGAGATTTCGATAAGTTCCCAAGAAGATTTGATAAAAGCAGGTGAAAGAATTCGAAACTTGGGCGCGCAAAACGTGCTGATAAAAGGCGGACACTTTGAAAGCAACGCCAAATCAAACGACTATCTATTTACCGAAAATGGAATTGAAGAATTCGCCGGTGAAAGAATAAACACCACTGCAACACATGGAACGGGTTGCACGCTTTCCGCAGCAATTGCGGCAAACATGGCATTGGAGCTGCCGTTGAGCAAAGCGATTTTAGCGGCAAAAGAATTTGTTACGCGCGCAATTAAGAACGCACCAAACATCGGCAAAGGAAACTCGCCGATTGATATTTAAGGTTTATTGGGCGGGTGTGAACACATTTGGAGATTGATATGTAACGCCAAAAGTTACGCCCGTACGCGGGCTGAATTTTGTTAAACCAATTACGGCGGCGGCATCAAACATTAACCCGGAAGCCTTTATTTGCGTTCCAATGCGAAATTGTCCGACACTTTCCGTGCCCAGCGGGGCATCGCCACCTTGCGTGCTAATTCTTCCGTTTACTTCACTTACGACGTTAATGTTGTCAGATGCGCGATAAATTCCGCCGAGCCCGTAAAGGAATACATCATTTTGAGAAAAAGCCTCAAGCGGCGCCGTCATTATGCCGATTCCCAAATTTCCAAAAACCTTTAGGCGCGGCGTTTGTTTTGAATGCTTGCCAAAAGTTTTCTGCATAATCATCTTTGAAAAAATGTTTATTTGGTTGGTGCCAATTCCGCGTTTTTCATCGCTGTTCGGCATTTGATAACCGAATTTTAATCCCAATGCCGGAACGCGTGCAGTTTCGTTTCGGAGTTTTACTTTTACCGACATCAAAATATCGCCAAAATCGTTTGTTGAATTCCCATCAAGCGTTAACGGAATCGGTGGGTTTGGAGATTCCGAATTTATCGCCAAAAATTCTTGTGCAACTCCTTCAATTTGCAATTCAACATTTGGGGCTAACCCCGTACGAATTCTTACATCGCCAACTCTTGTCAAATCGCCTTTCAAGCCTGAAAGGGGAAATTTTGCATCTTGAAGCAAATCAACGCCGGCTGCGATATTCATTGTGCCCGGTGGTGTAATATCCACATCTTCAGTTATCAGCGGGCGTTCTTGCGCGTTCACACAAAGTGCGAAAAGTAACACCAAAAGTAACAATAATGCGGTTTTCTTCATATTAATTATGTGAGCATATTTCATTTCGAATTCTATCGCAATGAAGTTTCGGTAAATTTAGCGCGCAAACAAGTTAAAAATGCCGTACGCACGATATTCGTGCTTGGACAAGCAGTTAAAAACTTGCAACAATTATTCACGTGGTAAATAAAGGTTGTTATGAGTTTCGTTCCGGAAGGCTTTTGAAATATGGCGCTTAAGAAATCTGACATTGATGAAAAAGAACACTCCGGGCTACGCCTTGTTCCCGATAGCGAAAACGAAGCCGTTGAAGCTGTATTCCGAAAGCAGTTCGTAAACCACATATTTTTCCGAATTATTCCCAAATGGAGGCTGGTTAGCGATGTAGATAAGGCGCGCTATAAGGCTGAATTCATAAGCGTTTTTGAAGAGTTTACGGATGACCTTCTGCTTTTTTCGTATTCACTTGTGGGGTTTGATTCCAAGGCTGATCTTATGTTTTGGCGCGTTGGTGAATCTCTTGATTTGATTCAGGATATGACCGCAAAACTATATAGAACAAGGCTTGGAAGTTATTTCGAACCCGTTGACAACTATCTTTCGGTAACCGGAAACAAGATTTTTGTCGCGCCGGGAAACGTGGTTCTAAATGGCGATTCCGCTAGGGTGGTTGCCGGCGATAAGAAGTATTGCTTTGTTTACCCGATTGTAAAAAGTTCGGATTGGTACGCAATTTCGGTGAAGGAACGCGAAGAAATGATAACCGAAAATTTGATGGTGGGTATGAAGTTTGAAAACATTAAAATTCATATGACTTTTGCGTTCGGTTTCAGCGATAAAGAATATCTGGTAATTTTTGAAACCGATGAACCTATGGATTTTTTGATGCTTGCCGAAGAGTTGCGTCAAACACCTGCCAGCAAAATGACCCTGCGCGGACTTCCGGTTTTTACTTGTCGTTTACGCCCGCTTTCCGAATGTTTAGATGCCCTCGGATAAATTCAATAGATGAAAATTGCACGTAAATTGTTCATAAGCGGTTTGGTTCAAGGCGTTGGATACAGATACTTTACGCAGCGCGCAGCTGCAAAACATCAGGTAAAAGGGTTTGTTAGAAACCTTGAAGACGGACGCGTAGAAACTTATGTTGAAGGGGCGGAAGAATGTGTAACCGCGTTTCAGGAAGATTTATGGGCGGGTCCGCCTATGTCACGAGTAGAGCAGATTGAAGAAATAGTTTTAGACCCCGAAGGGGCTTTTTCCAATTTTATAATTGAGAGGTAAAACGGGTTCGCCCGGTTCAAAATGGATTACTTAAGAGAACTTATTCGGGAAGTACCCGATTTTCCAAAGAAGGGAATTAACTTTTACGATATAACCACGCTTTTAAACGACACTAAAGGTTTCAAGGAATCAATTGACCGCATGGTTGAAATGTATTCAGATCGCGGAATTGATACCGTAATCGGAATGGAATCACGCGGATTTATTTTCGCCGCGCCGGTTGCATATAAAATCGGAGCCGGATTTGTGCCGGTTAGAAAGCCCGGAAAATTGCCTGCTGAAACAGAATCGGTTTCCTATGATTTGGAATACGGACAAGATACACTTGAAATTCATCGTGATGCAGTGGGCGATGGTCATAAAGTGTTGATTTTAGATGATTTATTGGCAACAGGCGGCACCGCCAAAGCTACCGCTGATTTAGTTAGAAAGTTAAATGGCGATATTGTTGCGCTCGGCTTTCTTGTTGAACTAACTTTCTTAAATGGCAGGGAAAAGCTGGGTGATTATCGCGTTGATTCACTCTTAAAATACGATTCGTAAGGTTCTTGATGCGTTTCATTGAATAGAGTGAACCGCGCTGTTACGCTCACGCGCCGGTGTGGTAAATTGCAATTCATAGGATTAAACTTCGAATAGCCACTTGTAAAAACAAGCAATGCTGAAGTTTATAAACGTCTTTGCTCTCGTAGCTCAGTTGCATAGAGCGACCGCCTCCTAAGCGGTAGGTCGCTGGTTGGAATCCAGCCGAGAGCACCATTGTTTTCAGTAAGTTATAAGGCTCCATGAACAGCAAAGACAGAGAGTTTCGTAAGAAGTTTCCTATCTCTTAATACTCACCTTCCCGATATCCTTTTATGAATTTTTTCTTACTAAACAACCCGAAAATAAATTAATAGGTATATCTATGTTTGAGATTTCCTCAATTTAGAGATATTTTCTCATAATAATCTCAAAATATTAGTTATCTTTGCAGCGGAATTAGCAAGTTTTAGTGGCTCAGAAATTGAAGAATTATTATTCTTGCTGCTAGGACACTAATTGGCACACTGTGCAAGGTATCGTTGACTCACGATGGAAAATCTTATTTCACAAAATGATGAAGAACGTTTGCATCTCACACAGATGAGACGCTTAACGGAAATTCACCGCCTTATTTCGTGCAAAAAATATCCGAATACAAAAGATTTATCTAAGCGGCTAGAGGTTCATAGAAGAACCATACGGCGGGATATTGCCTTCATGCGGGATAGTCTAAATGCTCCAATCAAATACGAAAATTCAAAGAATGGGTTTTGCTACACACATGAGAATTGGGAAATGCCGCTTGTTTCGCTTACGGAAGGCGAACTGCTCGCATTTTTTATTGCCACAATCGCAATTCGTGGAAACGGCAATACTATAGAAGACGAATCTTTGCGACGCGCAATTGCAAAAATCGGAAATTCTTTGCCTGAAAGTGTATCGGTTCGCCTAGGTTATTTGTTTGATGCACTATCTTTTCAAGCTCCGCCGCATGTTGTTTCCGATGGAGAGTTGTTAAATATTCTTCACGAAGCAATTAATAGTAAACAAACGATCGAATTCGAATATTATTCACCGCACACAGATTCTTCCGGTAAGCGCAAAGTAAATCCGTTACTTCTACATAATCATGAAGGCACTTGGTATCTCGCATCTTATGACCACTTGAGACGAGACTATCGGGATTTTCACACTGCCCGTATTTCAAACCTAAAGCTTACGAATGAATTTTTCGAAACACCGATAAACTGGAACAAAGAAGACTATTTGAACAAGGGTTTTGCAATGTATCGCGGCGGCGAGGAAATGAATGTTGAAATCATTTTCGACAAGTATCAATCAAAATGGATGCGCGAACGAACACTTTTTCAGCCAAATGAGAAAAGGGAAGAGCTTGATAATGGAAGGTTAAAACTTAAATTTACCGTTGGCGAAAACGGACTCGAAGCAGTAGCGAGATTCTGTCTGCAATATGCCGGAAATTTCGTCGCGGTAAAGCCGGAGGAGTTAAAAGAAATAATTAAAGAGAAGTTAGAAAAAGCTTTAGAACACCATAAATGATCATATGGAAATAAAAGAAGTAATAAAATTTTGGGCAAAAACGAGTCATGATAAAGATAGATATCCAAACGCTTTTCATCCTTTGATTTGCCATTTGATTGATGTAGCAGTTGTTACAAGAAAAATATGGGACAGTGTTTTACCAACTGCAACAAAATATCGGATAAACAAAAAGTTTGGACTTATAGATGCCGGAAATGTAGTCGCATTTATAGCCGGACTACATGATCTCGGAAAATGTTCACCGCCTTTTATACTTCGCGGTCATCACGATGTCACAAATGCCCAAACCCGCAGGCTTTTACAGGTCTATAAAGAAACTGATTTTTATCTACAAAATGTAAAAAAATCAGCAGACGCTCCTCATGGTTATGTTACAACCGTTGAACTTCCGCAGATTTTGATCAAGAAATTTAATCTAAACCCCAACGTTTCTAAACAGATTTCGATAATGATCGGCGGACATCACGGCGTTTTCCCCGATACGAAATGGACAAACAAATTAAGAGATAATGAAGGAACCGGCGGAAATTCGCATTGGAAAACCGTACGAATAGAAATTGCTCAACAACTGGCAAATCTGTTAGACGTAAAACCTCTTTCAAATGAAACCGACGCAAAACTCGATAACGGAACGATTATGATCTTGGCGGGGCTCGTTTCGGTTGCCGATTGGATTGGTTCGGATACGGATTTTTTTGAAAGTGCCGCCGAATTCTCTGACAAAATTGATGTGAAGTTTAATCACGATAATCTGGAAAATTATTTCACTCACGCGGAAACGCAGGCACAAAAGGCTCTATTGCAACTCGGTTGGATTCACAAAAACGAGAAAAATAAATCACAAAGTTCATTCGAAAATGTTACGGGTAAAGACAGATTTAAGAAATTATTTAAATTTGATAATCGCCGCCATTTGCAGGAAATGGCGATTGAGATTGCAAAAGATTTGGACAAACCGGGAATTGCTGTTATTGAAGCCCCAACCGGCGAAGGAAAGACCGAAGCGGCTATGTTTTTGGCAGATGCTTGGAATAACGCTTTGAACCAAATGGGGTATTATTTCGCTCTTCCGACGCAGGCAACAAGCAATCAGATGTTTGGACGTGCGGTGAAATTTCTCGAAAATCGTTATCCTGAAAGCAATGTAAATGTTCAACTAACGCACGGACATGCTTCGCTTTCGGCGGAATTTAAGACACTTCAAGAAAAGCATAAAAAATCTATCGAAGGAATTTATGACGACCAATGCACAGGCGACAGTTGCGTGCCGAGCGTCGTTGCTGCGGAATGGTTTACCTACCGCAAGCGCTCATTGCTTGCACCATTTGGAATTGGCACGATTGACCAAGCGTTAATGTCGGTTTTGCAAACCAAGCACGTTTTTGTTCGCTTGTTTGGGCTTGCTCATAAAACGGTAATTGTTGATGAAGTTCATGCCTATGATGCCTATATGTCAACGCTTCTCGAACGCCTGCTCGAATGGCTCGCCGCTTTGGGATCGCCCGTTATACTGCTTTCGGCAACGCTTCCGAAAGAACGCCGCAACAAATTGATTGAAGCCTACCAACGCGGACTTCCGTCAGAATCGCGAGATGCAGAAACACGCACGTCAGTAAGTGTGCCCGATCCAAATGACAAATATCCGCGAATTTCCTACGCCACCGATACCGAAGAAATAAAAATCCGCCACATCGAAACTTCCGAAAAAAGCCGGACGCTTTTTCTGGAACAGGTTAATGACGATTTTGTTGAGAAATTAAAGAGCCGACTCGATAAAAACGGAGGTTGTGTGGCAATCATCTGCAATACCGTTAAGCGTTCGCAGGAACTATATGAAAGATTATCAGAAGACGAGTTTTTCTCA
This sequence comes from Pyrinomonadaceae bacterium, assembly GCA_047973305.1. Classification (GTDB taxonomy): domain Bacteria; phylum Acidobacteriota; class Blastocatellia; order Pyrinomonadales; family Pyrinomonadaceae; genus Aridibacter. The sequence goes on along the minus strand of JBKEBT010000012.1, from coordinate 3,283 downwards.
GGCATTGCCAGCGACGGCGAACCAAAACTTGATTTGCTTCACGCTCGTTTCCGTTTTATTGATCGGGAAGAACGAGAAAAAAGGTGCCTAAAAAGATTCGAAAAACCGAATGAAAACGGAAAAAGTCCGCATCGTCCGAAATGTGCTGTTCTGATTTCAACTCAAATTATTGAACAATCATTAGACCTTGATTTCGATCTAATGATCTCCGATCTTGCGCCGATAGATTTGCTTCTTCAACGTGCCGGCAGACTCCATCGTCATAAAAGAAAACAAAGACCAAAGAATCTGCAAAAGCCCTATCTGTGGATCATTAAACCGCCAACTGATGATGAAGGAAATTTACTCGCCAATAGTAATGATCTGCCTGATTTTGGCGACTCTGGCTTTGTTTATGACAGACATGTTCTTTTGCGAACCTATCTCGCGCTTAAAACTATTGGAAAAGTAGAAGTTCCTAGGGATATTGAAAACCTTATCGAAAAAGTTTATGACTTTGAACAATCGATGGAAGAGGATCTTAGTGAGAGTTTGAAAGAATTTTGGCAAAAAACTTTAGAAGATTGCAAAAGGGCAATTGATTATGAAAAAGACGAAGCTGAAAACAGATTTATCAAGCATCCGCATTTTAAAAAACATATAAGCGGAATCTTTCAAAATAACCTCGAAGAGGATTCACCGGAAATTCATAAATCCTTACAAGCCAAAACCCGCTTAATTGAAGTAACTGTTTCAGTTGTTTGTTTATGGAAAAAGAATGAACAAACTTTTCTTGATGAAGACTTTAGGAATGAAATTATACTCATTGATACACCGAATATTCACTTAACAAAAGAACTCTTACGACGCTCGGTAAAAATTTCTACAAAATCAGTTGTGTTTAGTTTGATCGAAGAAGAAATTCCTATTGGTTGGAAGAAATCAGCACATTTAAGACATCAGCGAGTATTGATATTTGACATGCAACGAAACTGCGAAAAGTTTGGTTATGTTTTTCGGCTAGATAACGATTTAGGTTTGCAGATTACAAAAAAGGAGATGGCATAATGTTTAGTTTTAATTTGATTGAGGAAAAATGGCTGCCGTGCATTTTGGTTGACAATACCGTGGAAGAATTGAGTTTGAAAGATGTTTTAACAAAGGCTTTCGACATAAAAGAGCTCATTGGAGATTCGCCGCCGATTACTATTGCTCTGCACCGCTTGCTTTTAGCTGTATTACATCGTGCATTAAATGCTCCCAACTCTTACGAAGATTGGGAAAGTTTCTGGCGAGCAAAAAACTGGAATGCCGACGGAAAACTTGAGAACTATTTAAATCACTGGAAACACCGTTTTGATCTGTTTGATGTAGAAAGACCGTTTTATCAAGTCAGTTCGGTTAAAGACAAAATTCAGGACGGAGCGATCATACAACTTTATTTTCAAGGTAAAAACAATGCGACTCTTTTTGATCACTCAACAACTTCTGTTCCGAATGCTGTTACTCCATCAGAAGCAGCAAGATTGTTAATAACATTTCAAGGATTTGATTTCGGTGGAACTAAAGCAGACGGATCGGCACAAACTGCGCCCCTTTTGCAAAGTGCAATTTCTCTCGTTTGCGGTAAAAATCTTTTTGAAACTCTGATGCTGAATTGGCATGGATATGATGAGGAAGACGGCGTGCCCTTTGAATTTGCAAATTCAGAGGACTTGCCGCCTTGGGAACGAAAGTCTGAAACCGAGTCGAAGGAGCGAACTTTAGACGGATATGTTGATTTGCTAACTTGGCAGGCTCGAAGAATTCTATTGCATCCAGAACAAAGCGATACTGGTGAAATTGTTGTGAAAAACACGGTGATAATGAAGGGTTTTCAGTTTCCGAAAGACTATGAGCGGCACAATAAAGAGACTATGATGGCGTTTCAAAAAAGTAAAAAAACTGGGTTTTATTCAGTTGGGTTTAGCGAAAACAAAGCATTGTGGAGAAATAGTCTTACGCTATTTCAAACGGTAGAAAACGAAAGGTACAAACCGAAAATTTTAGATTGGCTTAATCAACTTGTTGATGAAGAAGTTTTGGAAAATTCGAGCATTTTTCCATTGGATTTTTATGGACTCGCGGCAGATAAAGGAAAACTTTTGTTTTGGCAGCATGAGAAATTCTTTTTGCCGGTGAAAATTCTAGATAACAAAGAACTTTTGAGCAAAATAGAGCTGGCAATCGAATTTGCCGAAGACATTAGCGACAAGGTTCTGCGCTTTTCACTTAAAACATTAGCTGATGATCTTGAAACCAACTTGAAGAATTTTCCCGCGTTATCAGTTTATTGGGCGCGACTTGAAACTCGTTTTAAGAAACTTCTCGTCGAATTACCAAATCAAGAAAACCAATCGTTAGAAGGTTGGTTTCGATATACCGACGACTTGGCTAAAAACGTTTTCAAACAAACTGCAAACAGTATGAGCGGTTCTGCGGAAGAGCAAAGGGCGATTGTTGAATCAGAAAACGCTTTCTATTCGTCGAGAAAAAAACTACTTAACAATAATTCCGAATATAGGGAATTATTACCAAAACACAAAACAAAAGGAGGTGAAGAATGAACGAACTGGCGACACAAAAACGAACTTTGGATGATAAATTTATCGCCTATCTCGAATCACTAGTCAAACGCGATGACCGAGCGGCATTAGCACATTTAAGACGCGGACTCGGCAAGAAAACGGGAACGGCGATGGAGATGTTTCCTTATATTTCCGGATGGACAATAAACCTATCTAGAAACCATGATGACGCTTATTTTCTAGTCGCTTCGCTTATTGGTTTATATCCGACCTTGAGTTGGAAAAAAGAAGATAATCTTAACAATTTGGGCAGATCAATGTCTTTTTTGAAAACAGATAGCGAAAGCACCGAAAAGCGTTTCACGGCATTATTAAATGCCAATGAAGAAGATTTAGCGAATCATCTACAGCAGATCGTAGGGCTTTTGAAATCGAAGGATGCACCGATTAACTGGTTGCTGCTGTTAAAGCATATTAAAAGTTGGCGGCACGAAGATAAATTTGTCCAGAGAAATTGGGCGAAAGGATTTTGGGAAAAACCAAATATGAATAAAGTACAAGAAAACACAGAAGAAAAAGGAGAACAATTATTATGATCTTAGAATTGCATTTGTTACAAAATTTCGCACCGTCAAACTTAAACAGAAGCGACACAGGTTCACCGAAAGACTGCACATTCGGCGGATTTCGTCGAGCGAGAATTTCGAGTCAGTCATTTAAACGGGCGATGCGTGACT
>JBKEBT010000113.1:0-4541 GCA_047973305.1 Pyrinomonadaceae bacterium | reverse complement strand
TGGCAAAAGCGCGCGCCAAACGGGTCGAAAAAGCGGGGTTGAGAAATGCTTTCGAAAGCGGCATCGCGGATGAAACGAAGGCAAATTCAGTAGTGCGAAGGGATAACAATCTGATAAAAACGTGATATAAAAACAGAAGACTTTACCTCACCCCGAAGTGATCAAGAACGAATCAACCGGCTGACGAACGAAACCCCGTCAGACGAAAAAAGGAACCGTTAGAAAAGTGACTACTTGAAAATCCATTCACTGCGTTTGACACTGAACCAGAACAAGGAAATGGTTCGGCTGTGCCAGATCGAAGCTTTGAAAATCCTTCATGGTTGGGTCATTGGGAGGATTTTGACGATTGGTCAAAGAAAAGCGAAGATGGTTTTCCAGGAACCGGAACTAGATTTATTCCAAGCCTATTTTTACCAACTAATCGTGAAGAATTCGATGACGCAGTTGGCACGATTCGTGAGATATTGAGCGAAAATGGTGGTAATAATAGCTGTGCCAATTTTTTTGGCGGAGCTGGATCTGATGCGTTAAACAATATTGTGTTACGAGTCAACTTGCAAGGCGATACTGAAACATTCGGTAACAGTAACAATTCGAATTTAGGGATTAGAATGAATGCTGTAATACAAGCTGACGATGCGATTCTTACATTACCGTCAGCAAAATTGTCGACAAGTTTATCGGGAGATTCGGTTTCGGTTGCGGCGACTTATGGGGTAACAACTGCGAGTTCCGTATTTATTAATACAAATGGACCATTTTTAAGCGCATCAGGCGCAAAGATCGGTGGATATGTTGGAGGAAGCCTTAAGTCTAGGGTACTTCAACTTCTACACGAGTTGGGACACTTAACCGTAATAGATTCGACTAAAGTAACACGCTCAATAAAGGTCGGAAATGAAACACGAAAATATGTTCAATACAAATACAATCTACTTCTTCCTGTTGACGGCGGTAACCCAACATTGAGTAATCAGAATACTAGGCGTGTATTGGACGCGTGTGGAAGCCAAATCAATAACATTTCCGGCTAATATGTTTTGAAGCTGTTGAATAGTTGACTAATAAAGAATGAAAAATCTAGGTAATTGGAAATACATTTCTAGGTCGTGTTTTCTCGTCTGCACAATTTACTGTTCGGTAACACTAGCCCAAGTGCGCATTGTAAATGTGGTAGGTTTTGCGGTTGATAGTGCTGGAAACGGGGTTTATGGTGGCGAAGTGAATATCAGTTACAATACCACTTGTAAAGATTGTATTGACGAAGTATTTCCAGTTTACATGACCGGAAAAGATGGCGTGTTCTTCTTCGAAGAAAAGGTCGATACAAACGAGATTACGCTTAATGTCGTTGTGCCACCATCAAAAGATTTATGGAATCCGATACGTGATTCTATAATCCCACTTGACAAATTTCCTGAGTTTAGAGGAATGCGCTTGATTTTTCCAAAAAATGTGGATCGATTGGAATATGATTTAGGCAGAGTACATCCAAATATTTTTTATAAACCAGTTACAATTAACTTAGGCAAGATATTTGGAAGTGAAATAGAATTTTCGTCTCGAGAGACAATAGTAAAAATGGGTTTGAATTATAACGGAAAGATTGTGACAAATCTTTCGCAGGTTAGCGAAAGTTCGTTAGATTTTCGTAATCAAACATTGACCTTCACACTTCCTACCGGTGAGTGGGATGTTTGTCTCGAGATATCGACCAAACAACAATCAAGAACGGAGAAGTTAATATTAGAGATATTGTAATTTAGTTGAATTGTGAATTGGGCGTGTCTTGGTTAGTGGAACTGAGCTAACGGGATTCGAAATATTGTTACCCATAAGCTTATAAGTCTTGCTGCTGGAATTGAAACGTTCTCAGATCTCGAGATGGTAAAGGAAGTCGCGGCGGAGGTTCCTCGAGCACGCCATTTAGTTGGAGCAAGTCGTATATTTATGCGGGCAGCCGTCTGCTATCGACGATCACAAAGGCGGGATCAAGCGAGACAACCGAATATCACCATCCCGATAGACTGGGAACAAAAGCCGTGAGCGATACGAAACCAAACACATTCAAAGAACAAGCCACACTTCCATTTGGAACTTCGCTCGATGCCGAAACAAGCGGAACAAGCGGTTCCGGATCATCGGGGGCAGGCGCACCATCGAATCAGAGGTTTACGTCGTATGACAGAAGCGGCGCAACCGGCTTAGACTACGCCGTCAACCGGACATACAACTCAGGTCAATCGAGATTCACGCAAGTTGACCCAATCGGCATGGCGTCGGCATCCATCGGAGATCCCCAGAGCCTAAATCTTTTCGCTTACGTTCAGAACGATCCCGTCGGCTTCGTCGATCCAAACGGACTAAATAAAGAAGCAGAAGGGACAGCCTGTAGGTTCACCCCGGGAAAGGTTGACGAAGATGGAAATCCAGTTTATGACGGGACAATCGACAAGAATGGAAGGTGCAAATCACATGCGGGAAATCCCGTACAAGTTTTTGGATCGCGGGGAGTTATGCTTTCTGCAGGTGATAATATTCTCCAAAGGAATTTAATTGGTATCAACGATTTAGATATTCCATTTGACGGAGGAGGAATCGTTACAGGAAGACCAGTTCAGAATAATCCAAAGCCGACCAATACCATAATTGACCCGTCACTGGAAAATAATAAACTAGAGTTTGCTTTATGTAACAGTCCGTCTCTTGATATAAGTGTCGGCGGTTTTTTTGGATTCGGCGCACAAGGCGGCATGGAAATAAACAACGGCAAAGTAAGATTTTATGGTGGTCCAGGAGTTGGAGCTGGAGGGTTTGGTATAAGCGTTACAGCGCATAAGGGACATCCCAGTGACCAAAATAATTTGAATTTCCAGGCAGGTGTGCTGGTAGGGATTTCTGCTACTAAGGAGGATAACAACGACAAAGCGTCCTTGACTCCCGTTATAATGACACCGGGAGTTGCGGTAACAAGGAATTTTTCAACGAGAGTGATTAGTCATGGCTTAAACGGAGCAGACTGTTCAAATAAATAACTAAAGTTCTCATCGGGAACAAAAACGCAAAATGAAAACTGAAACACTTTTATTAAATATATTCGGACTGATATTGGGAATTTCAATGCTAATATTCAGAAATCAATGGACTCGTGTGATTGCATGGTGGGCTTCATTGTTTTCAAAACAATCCAATTTTCAGAAACGGGTAACTTTAGTGCTTGTTTGTATAGGTGGATGCATCGCAATTATTCTCAGTGGAAATGAAATTATCCGTAGTTTCCTTTAATCCTTGGTAGTGCTTATGTTTTATTTTTTATCATTTTTGCTTAATCAATTTCGGCTACTTGAAGGAGCATTTATAACGAAAGATAGACTTTTCCTCAACATGATTCTTTTGGTTTTATTGTTCGTATTAATAATGGGCAATGGTTGTGAATCTAGCTCCGTTGTTACCGTATAAGAAGAAATCAGTCATTTCCGCAATAATGTAAGAATTGCCAAATTTGAAACGATTCTTAATGACGCTTACCCTGAATTCAAAACTAAAGTAGATAAGGTTGGGTTTGAAGACGATTTAAGATACTTAAAAAATGATATAGAAGATGCCAGTAAACTAGATTTTTTTCGTTGGAGTATCGAACCTTCTACTCAACTTGTAAAAATAACATATAAGGGAAATGGGAAATCCGCAATTATTGCAGAGGAAGAATTTACGTTTATTTGGGACCAGAATAAGTTTACGCTGTATAATTACAAAATTATCACGAAATAGTTCGAAGTAAAATTGACATGATCTAATGAAAACGGAACAAGAACTCGCTTAGAATAAAAAAATGAAAAAGTATGACCTTGAGTTTAGGAAGGAATGTGTGCAGCAGTATTTGGACTCGCTGTCAAATGCGTCGGTTTCGCTGGAGACTGGCTATCTAAAAGGGGGTTACGATATTTTGCGGAAGTTCAGTTATTCAGGAATTCTGACCTGGCGCCCATTTTCAAGAGTCGAAAGTCTCGGTATGATTGGAAATTGAAAAAATATGATGAAGAGTTTAACCCAGATTACGCGTTAGAAAAGACGAATGGGTATTCAAACTCTCTCGAGTATGTCCAGAGACCGCTGAGCCAGGCTCGTCTTTTCTTGTTTAGGGCGATTTCAGCAGGAGTTTGTCGCCTCGTTTCTCGAAGTATGCGCCGACTGCAAATGTCTTATATCGCAATGTCGAATGTGTTTTTTGAGTCCTTTCTTGGAGGATAAAAAGCCGGAAGAGCGACATCAGATTGTATGCAATCATAACGAACATCAGCGCGGCTTCGGTTGGATAAAAGCCATTCAGATTGAAGCTATCGAACCCAAAATCATACTTGAGTTCTTTGATCCGGTTTTCGGCTTCGGCTCTATTTCGATAGATTCGCCAAACCTCCGAAGGGGCGAGCTTCATGTTCGTTACATAAGCCGAATATCGATAATTTCTGTGGATTTCATCTTCCGGAAAAAGGCTCAACGGCTTGCCGATCGCGTTTGGACGTTTGCTCAGTTTTCGT
>JBKEBT010000112.1:0-25758 GCA_047973305.1 Pyrinomonadaceae bacterium | reverse complement strand
TGAATAAGCGGCTTGTTTTGTGCGTTCGTAAAAAACCTTCCACGCATTATATTGAGGCAAGAGTTTATCGATTGCCTTGTATGCCATAAATGTCGCAAAGCCTTCTTTTAACCAAAGGTCATCAAACCATTTCATCGTAACCGTATCTCCGAACCATTGGTGTGCATTTTCGTGAAAAAGCAGTTGCGCGCGTGAGATATAGTTGTTTGCTGTTGGTTCGGTAGGAAAAATAATGGATGATTCTCGCACAAAAGTTGCGCCTGCATGCTCCATTCCACCGAACGGAAATTCCGGAATCAAAACCAAATCATATTTTGCAAACGGAAAATCAAAATCAAAATATTCTTCATAAAACTTTATGGAAGTTTTTTGAAGTCGGAAAATATCTTTTGAATGTGGTGCGAATTTTTCTGCTTGCGATTTCCGAACGTAAATTTTTGTTTTAGGGTTTTCGGCAGATTCATCATCGGTAAATTCCGTAAAATCACCGGCGGCAAACGCAAAAACGTAAGTGCTTATTGGTTTTGTTTCGTCAAAACGATACGTTTTTGAGTTGGTGTTTTCGATAGATACGGTAGATTGGGGGTTATTCGCGATCGGTTTCCAAGCAGCGGGGATTGTTAAAGATAAATCGAAACGCGCTTTTAGATCGGGTTGATCAAACACGGGAAATGCCGTGCTTGCATCAGACGGAACAAAGAGCGTGTAAATGTATTCGCCGCCATCCTCCTTGTCAATATAACGCGTTGTGGCGGCGCCCGATGTTTTTACCGGTGATGCAAATTCCATTTCGATTATGTTTTCGCCGGGTTTTAGAAGATTTTTTGGAATTAGCAGGTGTTCATCTTGATGAATTGAAAGCACCTTTCCCGAATTCGCCTTTTGCGTATTAACACTCAAAACTTTTGCGTATGGCTTATTTTTATCATTTAAGAATTGAGTTGTGCGCCAATCGAACACCAAATCATTTGCAGCACCTTCATCCGTAATATTTACATGCGCTTCAACCGTTCCGTACATCAACGGAGCATTCTTTTCTATCGAAATGCGTAATTTATAGCGGACGTTTGAATAGTTGTTGCCACGCCAACGCGCGAGTTCTTGCGAAACACCGGATACGAGTTTAGGCATCGTTTGAGAAAAATTTGCTGTGGCAAAAACAGTTAGAACAAAAAAAGGGATTAAAACAAGTTTCATAATTCCGCCGGTAATTCAACTCTTGAAGCATCACGCCAAAGCCGTTCAAGATCGTAAAATTCACGCGATTTTGAATCAAAGACGTGAAAGATAAAATCACCAAAATCAAGCAGAACCCATTCGGCACTTTGGTATCCTTCTATTCTAAGCGGTTTTACTTTTAATTGCTTTCTAAGTTTGTGCGCAATTTCATCGGCAATTGCCTGAACTTGCCGTTGATTCGTACCGCTTGCAATCAGAAAAAACTCCGTAAAGCTTGTGATTGCACGTAAATCAAGCGCGACAATATCGACGGCTTTTTTGCTTGCCGCTGCTTCAATCGAAAGCTTAACGGGCTCATCAAGTTCATCAAAATTTGTGGGTTTTGGTTTTACGGTAATTGTTTCGGTTGCTTCTTCACGTGCAAGCGATTTTTCTTTTACAGCTTCTTCCATATTCGTAAATTTTATCACCGCTGTTTGGTTATAATCCAAAGCGATTAATAGATATTGTTCTTGTTTATGTAACCAGCCACATCCGGCGGAACAAGTGCATCCCAAATATCTTCATCCGCGCGAATTGATCTTCTGATTTCAGTTGAGGAAATATCCATTTGAACAAAATCCGTAATAAAGACTGCCGGTTTTGGAAGCGCGCCGTGCGGGGAGGCACCCTTGCGCAAATCCACAATACGTGCGCGAATTTCATCGGTGACGTGTTCAAAAGCAATCGGGAACCCCGGGCGCGTGACAACAATAACGTTCACAATCGTTAAAACGGCTTGCCATTCACGCCAAGTCGTAATTTCATCCCAAGAATCCGCTCCCATTACAAAATAGCTTTCATTTGAGGGATTCGCGGCTAAGATTTTTGTCAATGTTTCTATGGTATATGGCTTTTCAGGTGATTCAACTTCAATTGTGGAGACTTTTATGTTTTCAAATTCGCGTGTGGCAAGCGCAAGCATTGCGAACCGATGAAATGCGGAGGTAGGTTCAAGCCGCGCCTTATGTGGAGCATGAAATGCGGGAACAAAATTAAATTCATCAAGCTTAAATCGCGAACATAATTCGGTCGCGATTTTCAAATGTCCTAAATGCACGGGGTCAAAACTTCCACCGTAATATGCAATCTTCTTCATAAACTATTTGATGCGCAAAAATTCGCTAGGCAAAGTCATCACCGGTTTCCAGAAGTTGACGAAAATGTTCAGCAACTTCAAGCAGAATGGCTTCATCCGCCTGCGGATTTTGAACAAAAAGCCAGTAATCGCCAAAACGCGTGTTTACAAAAAATCTTTGATTCTTAAACGTAAATTCAAGCCACATTTCAATAGTTCCGTCAGTTTCGAATTGGATAATTTCGGCACCTTCAAGCTCCTCTAGGTGATCTGCAAAATCATCAAAGAACACCACTTCTGGAAAATCCGCAAAGTGAAACGCATTTTCAGGCATCTTTGCTTTTAATTCATCAATAATCCGGCTCATCTTCTTCAAGTTCCTTTTCGGCTGGTTCCATTTTATCAAGGGCTTCAGAAACGGCGAATATTAGGTCGCGAACTCCAATATTTGCAACAGCCGATATTTCATAAAGCTTTAGCCCATCTTCGTTTACGCGCTTTCGTAAGCGTTCGAGACATTCAACATCATCAAGTGCATCGATTTTTGTAGCAACAACAATTTGAGGACGAAGTGCAAGTGATTTATCGTATTTTTCGAGTTCAATATTTATCGAAACATAGTCTTCAACAGGGTCGCGTCCGGAAATCGAAGAAACATCCACAAGGTGTAAAAGCAGTTTCGTGCGCTCAACATGCCTTAGGAATCTATCGCCGAGCCCCGCGCCTTCCGAAGCCCCTTCAATAAGCCCAGGAATATCTGCGATTACAAATGTGCGAAATTCATCTACGTTAACCACGCCAAGATGTGGTTCAATTGTGGTAAACGGATAATCGGCGATTTTTGGGCGTGCCGCAGACATCACGGAAATTAGAGTAGATTTTCCTGCGTTTGGAAACCCGATGAGTCCCACATCCGCAATTAATTTTAATTCAAGTTGTAACTCATGAAATTCGCCTTCGCCACCTTCTTGGTGGTATCGAGGGGCTTGGTTTGTAGAACTCTTAAAATGTGTATTACCAAAGCCACCGCGTCCGCCGGCAGCCGCCAAAAAGCGTTCGCCGTGTTCGGTAAAATCAAACAAGAGCGTGTTTGTTTCAGCATCGTAAATTTCAGTGCCAATCGGTACGCGGACAGTTTTATCTTCGCCATCACGCCCATAACGGTTTGAACCTTCGCCATGCCTTCCGCGTTCGGCTTTGTGTTCAGGGTTGTAGCGCAAGTGTAATAGTGTGTTTAGGTTTTCATCAGCCTCAAGCCAAATATCACCGCCTTTTCCACCATCGCCGCCTGCAGGTCCGCCTCTTGCAACAAACTTTTCACGGCGAAATGCAGTTACGCCGTTTCCACCATCGCCCGCTTTAACCCGAATTTTTACACGATCTATAAACACGAGTTAACAATTTTAGTTTTCGAATCACGATTTCGCAACGATATGAATGTTTAAAACTAGATGTTTTTAAAATTTTTAAAAAAGTAACGCAAATAGTTTCAATCGCAACGTCGGCATCATAGCTAGTTATAGAAAAAAACGTGGTTCGTTGAGAAGAGGGTACAAAGTTTTCTGAACCTAGACTTTACGTATAGCCGTACGTCCTGACTTAAACGTACGGCGGCAATGCGTTTTTAAGGTTTAGAGAAAAGAAGAACCACCAATTGGTCATTACATTCGTTTTCAGGAATATTTCTTGAAAGACGAGTGTTTATTCTTAAGGAGGTGCGTATGAAACGTAGTCTAAAACCTAAATCTCGCGAGAACGAGATAGTAACCCAAAAAACAAATGATGATTTATTGCTATTTGATCTTGAGAGTAACAACGCTTATTGCTTAAACAGTAGTAATGCTCTTATCTATTCACTTTGCGATGGTACAAGAACGATAGAACAGATTACTGAAGCTTTTAACCGAAGTTCAAAAAGCCAAGTTTCGGCAGACTTTATTCATCTTGGAATTAAAGGATTAAGCGAAAATAGGCTGATTGAAGATGATAGCATCGATGATGAAATTGCAAGTCCATCCAGACGCGATTTGATAAAAAAGATAGGAATCGCCTCGGCGGTAGCTTTGCCAATAATCTACTCTGTTAGCGCACCAACTGCAGCAAATGCACAAAGTTGCGTTGCTCCCGGCGGTGATGCTACGTTGCTTGGTTATGTTTGTTCAGTTTCTGATGTTACAACCTGCAGTTCATATTGTAATACAACTTACGGTCCGAACTGCTGTAGCGGAAGTGCATCTGCTCCAGCACCATGTCCGGGCTGTGGTTGTTTCTGCACGTAATTGATTTACAGATTATGTTTTTGCTCGATTCATAATCAGTGATTTTCTGAAGTTGCCGTTTGGTTGAGTCTGAACGGCATTTTTTATTGGTTTCGCAATTGAGGGTTTACAAACGCGTGCAAAAAGAATGGCGATTGAACTTGTACACGCTCAATCGCCTTGTTTTATATCCCGAAAACCTCACAAACGGTTTGTTTAACTTTCGGTCAGCAATCAAATTTTCATTTGCTACATTATTTCTAATGCAATTGCCGTTAGGTTTTTGTTGTGGTGGCTGTTCCTCCACCGCCGGTTACGTTCCCGGCAACGAGGCTCATCGTTTTCACGTTGAGCGACTTTGCTCCTTTTGAACTAACCTTTTCCAAAAGGGTTTGTTTGTTTTTATCCAAACAAATCAAGAAGCCGGTTTTGCTTCTTCAGCAAGCCTTTCGGCTTCGAAACAAAGTGTATCGGTAATCGACCCGTATTTTAATTACCCTCAAACAGCGCGTCGCCGCATCCGTTTGCCTTTCTTTGTATCGGTCGAAACCCCGTAGGTGTTTTCGACTGTGTATGGATAATACACCCGAATATTCAACAGTCAAGTAGAAAATACTTTAACTCTAGCCACATTCTATAGGGTTTTCATAGTAAGCCTGTTTAAATTAATTTGACATGACTGTGGAAAAAATTGAGGAAAACACTCCAAGTGTTTTTTAATCAAAATTTACAATCGAACCACAAATAGTGCGTGCGGGTTTAGAAGCTGTGGAAAACCGGTTTCAAAAAATTTAAAAAAAATGAATTTTTGGAATTATTGAGCTGAGCAAGAAGGTATTAAAATGCGAATTGCTGGAAAACGCAAAAAGATACAAAAGAACACGTCTATCTTATTCTGACTTCAATAATAAAATTAAGAACGGGTTAAGATTTATGCTTCTGGTGATTAAGGTCGGAAAACTAAATTCATAAAGAGAGGAATAAATATGCCACTTTTCGATGTAGGTACGACTAAAGGATGTTGTTTTGTTGCTTATGACGGGCGCGCAGGTGAACGATACCGTTTTTCGGATGGTACCGTTTGGCGGGTCTTATACCATAAAGCAAATAAGCTTTCCGGATTTAAAGCAGTGTTCTTACAACCCGAATCAGGTAACAATCCCGGAGTATTGTCGTTTGCGGGAACCGATTCTTTAACAGATGTTGTGGTGGATTTGCGACAAGTTGGCGGTGGGCTTCCGATGCAGTATATTCAAGCGCTTACTCTTGCAAGACAGATGCGACTTCAATATGGCACCGCAATTTATTTCGCGGGACATTCGTTGGGAGGCGGCTTGGCTGCGTATTCTTCGGTTACATTGAAAAATTATACTTTTACGGTTAATCCCGCACCGCTTGTTGGTGCCGCAATAGTAAACCCAAGAGCGTTTCGCCAAAATAGTCAAATTACAAACTATATAGCTAGGAATGAATTTGTGAGTAGTTCGCCCGGAAGAAACCCAGGAAAGGATATTGTTGTGCCATCATCCGGCGGCTGGTTTGGCTTTTTTACGGACCATATGTTGGCAAATGTCGCACCCGCGTATCCGTTACCGGTAAAACTTTAGGCACGCAAAAACCCGCGAATCAGCAATGACCGCGGGTTTTTTTTGTTATCAGATAAGCTTTATGCCGCTTTTGGTTCCAGCTCTGCGGCGCCTTCTGCGTAAACGCTTATAAACTTGCCTTTCTTCTTATTTTCAAATTTGACGATACCGTCAATAAGCGCAAAAAGTGTGTCGTCCTTGCCGCGTCCCACATTCGAACCCGGCTTCCATTTTGTACCGCGTTGGCGCGCGAGAATGTTGCCTCCTCGAACTACTTCGCCGCCAAACTTTTTGATTCCGAGCATTTTCGGATTTGAATCGCGACCGTTTCTGGATGAGCCTACTCCTTTCTTATGTGCCATAACTTAAACTCCGGATCTGTTCGATCAGTTCACTCCTAAATCTTGTCAATCTTAATTTCCGTAAAACCTTGGCGATGCCCCTGCGTGCGCTTGTATTGCTTTCTGCGTTTCTTCTTAAAAACAATAATTTTGCTACCGCGTCCGTGGCTTACCACGGTTGCCGAAGCCTTGCCGCCATCAATTTTCGTGGTCTCGCCGTCGCCCGTCAAAAGCACTTCAAGCTCAATTTTGTCGCCTTCTTTTGCATCAATTGACGGAACGCGAAGTGTTTGTCCGGCTTCAACGTTAAATTGCTTACCGCCTGTCTTGATTATTCCATAATTCATTTTATAGCAATCTCCTTTTAATCGAACGACGACTTCTTTTCATCAATCGAAAAGCTCAAATTGTATTAAAGACGGACGGGTGAGTCAAGCAAACGGCTAAACATTTTCGAAAAGTCGAGAAGTGAAAATTTGAGCGTGTTTAACTCGCGCGTTGCCAACCGAATTCAAACGAGTTTATACGTTCTTGACAATCCGCTTTACGAAAACCCATAATACGAATTAGTGAGTGCTTACTTACTAATGAGTGAAACTAATAGCAAAGGGAACTACTGTGACAGAGAAAACGGACGAAATACTAGAGCAAGCTGAGTTTGATGAAGTGCTTGACAGTGATTTAGAAGGGGATAAAGAGGCGGAAGTGTTAGAAAGCGATTCCGCCTCCGGCGATAAAAAAGCAAATATGCCTGCCCGGGAAGAATCTTCCGATAAAACGCCCGATGGCAAACCCGGGAAATTGGCATCTCGAAAGAAAAGCAAGCTCCCTTTCTTTATTGTTGGTTCGCTTGTATTGATTAGTTTAGTTGCCGGATTGATTTATTGGCTAAATGCGCGGCGTTTTGAAACCACCGATGACGCTTTTATTGAAGCGGACATAGTAAGAATCAGTCCAACGGTTTCGGCTTACGTAACAAAAGTTTATGTTGATTCGAACCAGCGCGTAAAGAAGGGGCAGTTGCTTGTAGAGCTGGATGCCTCTGATTACGAAGTAAGGCTTGAAAAAGCAAGAGCACAGCTACAAACGGCATTTGCACATCAAAATCAGGCATTGGCGCAAGTAAAACTCACGCGTTCCACATCAAACGCGAGCATAACCGAAGCGACGTCGGGCGTTGAAAGTGCGAGAAGCGGTGTGAATAAAATGAAAGCGGGTGCGGATGCAAAAAAATCACAAATTTCGCAAGCAAAAAGTTCGGTTAAAACTGCAAGCGCAAGTCTTGCGGAAGTAAGTGCGCAGGTTCCGCTTGCAAAATCGAATCTCGAATTAGCTCAAAAGGAATTTAACCGAATAAATAATTTGTATAGGCAAGGCGATGTTTCGAAGCAGGCTTACGATCAAGCAATAAATGTGTTGCAAAAGGCTCAGCTAAGCGTGGCAGCTGCAGAAAAGCAGGTGGCGGCTGCGCGTTCACGCGTGGCGGAAGCAAAATCAAATGTTTCTACGGCAGAGAATAATTATCGCGAATCGGTTGCTGAGATTGACACGGCTGCATCTCAAGTTGGGAGTTCAATCGGACACCTTCAGGATGCCAATGCGGCACCGGACAGAATCGCTGTACAGGAAACCCAGGCAGAAGGAGCGGGTGCGGAAATAGCGCAGGCGCAGGCGGCGGTACAACAGGCAGAAATCGATTTAAATCATACAAAAATTTATGCGCCCGAAGATGGAATAGTTACGAAAAAATCTGTTTTGGTTGGGCAGCTTGTTCAGCCCGGCACACCTTTGATGGCGCTTTCGCAATCTGATGTTGTTTGGGTTGTGGCTAATTTTAAGGAAACGCAGCTAAAAGATATGCGCGTTGGGCAAAAGGTTGATATTGAAGTTGATGCGTATCCGGATAAAAAGTTTCGTGGAACGGTACAGAGTTTTCAATCTGGCACGGGTTCGGCATTCAGTTTATTACCGGCTGAAAATGCTACGGGAAATTATATCAAGGTGGTTCAGCGGGTACCGGTGAAGATTGTATTTGACGAAAAGCCGGATAGTTCGCATTTGCTCGCTCCGGGAATGTCTGTTGAGCCGGCAGTAAGAGTTAGATAGCAAATCAATGAGGGGTTTGCGCGCGAATCTTGCAAACCGAAGGTGAAATGAGTTCGACCGCAAATTCCGATTCCGGAAAAAATCAGGTAGTCGGAGAAGATGAACACTGGGTGCCATCGTTTAATCCTTGGCTAGTTGCGTTTTCCGTGATGTTGGCGACGGTGATGGAAGTTCTTGATACTTCCGTAGCAAATGTTGCGTTGCCGCATATTGCCGGAAATCTTTCCGCAACAACCGATGAAGCCACATGGGTGCTCACAAGTTACCTCATTTCCAATGCAATTGTATTGCCGGCAACCAGTTGGATTTCCACTTTTGTCGGTCGCAAGCGCTTTCTTGTGGTCTGTATAGGTATTTTTACGTTAGCCTCCGTTCTATGTGGCGCCGCACCAAATCTGCAAATATTGATTCTGGCAAGAATTCTACAAGGGCTTGGCGGGGGTGCACTTCAGCCAATCGCGCAATCTGTTTTGCTCGAAAGTTTTCCGATTGAAAAGCGCGGAGCTGCGATGGCGCTTTACGGAATGGGCGTGGTTGTAGCGCCGATTATTGGTCCAACATTGGGTGGCTGGATAACCGACAATTATTCGTGGCGCTGGATTTTTTACATAAATGTACCCGTAGGTGCGCTGGCGGCGTTTATGGCAAATTCGTTTGTGGAAGACCCACCCTACATAAAAAATCAAAAACCCGGAAAGATTGATTACATCGGGTTTGGCTTGATGGCTTTAGGGCTTTCCGCGCTTGAACTTACGTTAGATCTCGGACAGCAGCGAGATTGGTTTTCATCGCCGGTAATAGTTTTTACCGCCGTTGTTGCCGTTGTTAGCCTACTTACGTTTATAGCTTGGGAGCTTTATGTTGATGAACCGATTGTAAATCTGCGTGTGTTTTTGAATCGGAACTTTGCGGTTGGAACTTTGCTTGCGTTTTCCGTGGGAATAGTACTTTATGGTTCTACGGCGCTATTACCGCTGTTTTTGCAAACTTTGTTGGGATACCCGGCAGTTGACAGTGGAATGGCTGTTAGCCCACGCGGAATTGGTTCGATTTTGTCGATGGTTATTGTCGGAAGGCTGATTGGAAAGGTGGATAGCCGGTACCTGATAATGTTTGGTTTCACCGTATTGGGAATTTCGATGTGGATGTTTACGGGCATCAATCTCGAAATTACCCAAACAAATGTGATGGTACCGATGGTTATTAGCGGGTTTGCAATGGGGTTTGTATTTGTTCCGCTTACAACGCTTACCGTCGGAACCCTTTCAAACAAAGAAATCTCAAACGCTTCCGGTATTTATAATTTGATGAGGAACACCGGCGGCAGCTTCGGAATCGCGATTATGACAACCTTGCTTGCGCGAAACCAGCAGCTTCATCAGGCGATTCAAACCGCGCATATTACGGAATATAATTTTCAATATCAAACCGTTTACCAAATGATGCAACAAACGTTTGCTACCGCGTCAGATGCCGTAACTGCTGCACTTCAAGCAAACCAGATGGTATATATGACCGTGCTTCGACAGGCGGCGCTACTGGCGTATATAGATAACTTTTGGTTGATGACAATTCTTAGTTTTATCGCAGTTCCTACCGCGTTTTTATTCCAAAGGGTTCGTGCAACAAAAGGCACACCTGCAATGCACTGATTTGCTTGCATAAGCGAACAAGAATCCTTTTCACTTTAATGTTTCGATTTGCAACTGAGCTTGGTGCGTGTTCCAAAACGTGCCCGTTTCTTGTGTAGTCTTTGCGATTGTCGGCATTATTCTGCTTAAAATATAAAAAAACAAATAAGCTTGCTTAAATAATTGCTTGCAGTTTATTGCGATTTGGTTAATTATTTATCGAACGCCATCCGAATGACAGAAAACGAGATAAAATGTGTCGGCATTGTGGTTAAGCCTAATCACGAAGAAGCCTGGAATACAGCCGGTGAACTGTATGAATGGTTTGAAGGACGCGGGGTTGAAGTGTTTGGCAAACCGCGACGCGCACCGGAAGCCACTATTTTGAATGAAGAAGAAGTAAAGCGCTTTGGCGAAAAGGTTGATTTAATTGTGGTTTTAGGCGGAGATGGCACTATGATTTCCTCCGCCCGCTTGACCGGTGTGCGCGAAGTATTGGTGCTCGGTGTTAATTACGGAAGCTTGGGATACTTGACCGAATTTCGAATCGAAGAATTATATGATGCGCTTGAAGCTATTATGTGCGGGGATTTTGACGTTGATTCTCGCGTCATGCTTGATGCGGAACAATGGCGTGACGGCAAGAAGATTGCATCCGGAAGGGTTTTAAATGATGTTGTGCTAAACAAAGCGGCTTTGGCACGCATAATCGAAATTGGTGTAAAACTTAACGAACACCACGTAAACGCGTTCAGGGCAGATGGGTTGATAGTTGCAACACCTACGGGTTCAACAGCTTACAATCTTTCCGCAGGCGGACCAATCGTTTATCCTTCGATGCGTGCAGTTACGCTTACGCCTATTTGCCCGTTTTCACTTACAAACCGCCCGATAGTGATTCCGGACGATTCTGAAATCACACTGACGTTGTTAAATCAAAATGAGGGCGTTGTATTGACTTTGGATGGGCAAATCGGGCATTCGATGAAAACCAGAGATGTTGTTAAGATTCGGAAAAGCGGCACCGGTTTTAACTTGGTGAAGCCAAAAAATCGAAATTATTTTGATGTGCTTAGAAACAAGCTGAAATGGGGAAGGTAATTATACTTTTTTCATACAAAATTACATTTTGTTTCGTAAACTGTTGCACCAGATACTTTATGGAGAAAATTAGCTTTCGATTCTAAGCAGCTTAAGTTGTTACAGAAGTTTAGAAACAAAGTTTGACGATAAATTATGAGCGAAAAAGACGAAAAAGATTTGATTCCTGAAGATGCGTATTCGCAAGAGCTTATGACGGATTTGGACGATGAAACGCCGGATAAGCCCAAGGGTATGCCCCTACACACCAAGATTTTGATTGGTCTTTTGGTAGGTGTGATTTCGGGCTTGATCGTGAACTGGACGATGGGTGGCGAAAACGAAAATGTTACATGGTTTGTGGAAAACTTTTCGCGTCCGATTGGACAGTTGTTTTTGAATTTGTTGTTGATGATTGTTGTTCCGCTCGTGTTTTCGTCATTGGTCGTGGGGGTTTCGGGAATCGGTGATGTTCGGAAACTTGGCAGAATCGGTGTCAAATCGTTTGCATATACGCTGGTAATTTCCGGTATTTCGGTTGTAATCGGATTGACCCTTGCAAACGTAATACGCCCGGGTGAAAGAATCGATCCGGCGACAAAAGCAAAACTTGAAGCAAAATACAGTTCGGATGCCGGTAAACGCGTTACCGATCAGGAAGAGGTCGAAAAATCTTCGAAGGATTCCGCGTTGATGTCGGTGGTTAAAACCGTAGTTCCGAAAAATGTGTTTCATTCGGTTTCACTGGAAAGTCCGGATATGCTTCACATTATGTTTTTCGCGCTTATGACCGGAATTGCTATAACTTTGATTCCCGGAACGGTAACCGCTCCATTTGTTGGCTTTATGGAGGCAGTATTCGAAATAACTTCCAAAATAATAGATATAATTATGAAGTTTGCACCGTATGCAGTTGCTTGCTTGCTGTTTAACAATGTGGCGCTTTTCGGGCTTGATTTGCTTAAATCTCTGTTTTGGTTTGTATTTACGGTGCTGTTGGGGCTAAGCATACACTTCTTTGTAGTATATTCGGTTTCGGTAAAAGTGCTTTCGGGCTTAAATCCGATTGATTTCTTCAGAAGAGTTTGGACAGTAATAGTAACCGCGTTTTCCACAAGTTCATCCAATGCAACCCTTCCCACAGCTTTAAGAGTTTCTGAAGAAAATTTGGGTGTTCCAAAGGAAATCAACAGTTTTGTATTAACGGTCGGTGCGACTGCAAACCAAAATGGCACAGCACTTTACGAAGGCATTACGGTTTTATTTATCGCACAGCTTGCCGGGTTTGATTTATCGCTTGGGCAACAACTAATGATTGTTTATCTGGCAATAATTGGCGGTATCGGTACTGCCGGAGTTCCATCGGGTTCGATACCGTTTATAATTGGAATTTTGGCGATGATTGGCATCGATCCGGCGCTGATTGCAATAATACTTGGCGTTGACCGTATTTTGGATATGTGCAGAACTACGCTAAATGTTGTCGGCGACATTACCGCTGCAACATTTGTGGCGAAGAGTGAGGGTTTTACGTTGCTGAAAACAACGCGCTGATTCCTCCCCCAAAAATAACTTCAACTTGGGAGGTTTATGAAAGATGTTTCCAATTGGCGATGACAATTCCGACCGCGTAATTGTTCCGTATGTAAACTACGCATTTATCGGCTTAAATATTTTAGTGTTTCTTTTTCTTCAGGGTCTTGGGTCAAACGAAGTGTTTAATATGGCGTTTTCGTTGATTCCCAAGGAAATAACCACCGGAATTGATTTGGTAGGTCCGCAACAGTTTATTGGGGGAAATCAGGCAGCGGTTTTGATGGAGCAACCCGCGCCTTTCGGAGTTTACTTTAACTTTTTGAGTTCGATGTTTATGCATGGCGGAATTTCTCACATAGCGGGAAATATGCGGTTCTTGTGGATTTTTGGGGATAACATCGAAAACCTGGTCGGGCATATTCGATACTTGGTTTTCTATCTCATTTGCGGATTCGGTGCCGGGCTGGCACAGGTTTTGATGACACCGGGTTCAATTATTCCGATGCTTGGTGCATCAGGCGCGATTTCCGGCGTGCTTGGCGGTTATATGCTTCTATTTCCGAAACGCAGGGTGCGAGCGCTGATTTTTAATATGTACACAACTGTTCCCGCATTTGTTGCGCTTGGTATTTGGATTGGCTACCAAATGTTGATGGGTTATATGAATACGGATGTCGGTGGTGTGGCTTATGCGGCACACATCGGCGGATTTATTGCGGGCGTTGCGTTGATAAAGCTTTTTGCGCTTGGAAAATCACCGCGTGTATTCCGGCAGGCTTAATTTTAACGAATTTATCACGAGACGGAGTTTTGTTTACCGTTCCAATTTCCAAGAATTAAGATATAGGATTAATCGTAAAAACCGGTGATTTCTACTAAAAAAATCTTCCATTTTCCGTCAAACTTTGCGATTTTCAAATCCATAAGCATTTGGCTGACAGTCGCAATTTCCGTGTTTTCGGGCAAACCATAGCATTCGGAATTCTCACAAGGCGTCGGAGGACGATATGAGTAAAACACAGACTTTAGGAATTCAAACCCCTTCGCCTTTTGAGGCGGGTTGTTGAGAATATCTTGTCTGAGTTTTTCGTTCAAGGCTTTTAAATCTTCCCAATCTTTTTCTGATTGTTCGTAGTCCGCGCTTTCTTCGGAATCTGAATAATCCGTGGCAAATATATATTTTATCAACGGAATTTTAATTATCGCGGAATACAGATTGGGTGCCATGCATCTTTGATACATCATTTGCGGGCTTTCGGTTTCCATAATTTCGTCCTTAGTGCATCTTGTGATTGAAAGAACCGTCAAAAAGATTGTGTTGTTAACAAATATAACCCGCTCCGGATTTGCCCATTCCAAACTGTTCATCCTACTTTTTGTTGCAGTTCGCGTGACAAAATCTTTTTCAATCAATTCCGATGAGACATTTTCAATAGCCATTGTTGCTATGAAACTATTTAGAAACTTTTCGGAAAGTGCTTTGATTTCGGTTTCGTCGGTTACCGAATTATCCGAGGTTTTGGCACCCGCAAAAATTTCATTTACGCAACAAAAAAGTAATGAAACAATTGCAAACCCAATAAGCAGGTTCTTCTTTTTGTTCGTTCTGAAAGGCGTTTTGCTCATGTCAATAAGGGTAAACGCATTTATCGTAAGTGTTACGACAATTGTGACAGTTCTTAAAATCTTCGCTGATTCTGTTTCTAAATTCCCAATGCACAAGATTACTTAAAAACCACACCATTCCGTCGGAAGGTTATGGTAAGAAAGTGAAACGCAAGTTTCAGCGCGATAGAGTGAGGAACGCATTTTAAGTGCTGTTTCCGCCGTTAACTTCGCCAAATTGGGATCATTTGCTTTTTGTGAAAGATGCGAAAGTATAATGTTTCGCGCACTTCCGTCAAAATCGTTTTCAAGCCATTCAGCAAGTGATTCGTTCGAAAGGTGTCCGGTGTTTGACGCGATTCGTTGTTTCAAATCCCAGGAATAAACAGGGCATGCTTTTAGCATATCGATTGCGTGATTTGATTCGATTATGATTGCGTCACAGCCGCGAAGGCGTTCCTTGATTAGCGAAGTAAAATACCCGAAATCCATTAAGGTTGCGATTTTATATCCGCGATTTTTTGCGACGAACCCGAAATTGTCGGCAGCATCGTGCGGAACAGAAAACGGATCGAATTCAATATCGCCAATTTGAAATTCTCGCCCCGATTCAATCAGCACCGTGTTTTCTGCAAGTGCCTTATTTCTTCCCTTGGCTTCTTTGTCAGAATTCGCGCCGGAACGCGGCAACAAATATGCAGCTTTTGTGGGTTCAGATATAAAAACCGGACATGTAACTGTATTCATTAAAACGCGCAAGCCGCCGGCATGGTCTCCGTGCTCATGCGTTATCAAAATTCCGTCAAGTTCGGAATGGTCAACTTCCAACGCTGCAAGTCGAAGCAAAATTTGCTTTGCGCTCATTCCGGCATCAACCAACACCCTGGTTTTTTCGGTGGAAATCAACACGGAATTCCCGGTTGATCCGCTTCCAAGTACAGAAAATTGCATAGTATTTTCACGCGCTGTGCGCTTGGTAAGTTGGTTTACGTTATCATATTCCCGACGCCAATAAAAACGGGGAGATGAATGAATCGCAGCTGTTGCGCGCGTGCGATTATTGATGGGCTGCGCGCTGTAAGAATCAGAAAATATGGTGTAAAATAATAAAGTTTAAAGATATAAATCGTTTAGTAAAATCAAGAGGTTACAGATTTGGCAGACGCAAAAAAAGCAAGTAAAGGGCAATACGGTGCAGATTCAATTACCGTGCTCGAAGGGCGTGACGCGGTAAGGAAGCGCCCGGCAATGTACATCGGGTCAACAGGTGATTTAGGACTTCATCATCTGGTATATGAAGTGGTCGATAATTCCGTGGATGAAGCGCTTGCGGGGTATTGCGACACAATCGAAGTTTCAATTCATATCGATAATTCGATCACCGTTATTGATAACGGAAGAGGAATTCCGGTTGATATACACAAAAAAGAGGGACGTTCCGCAGCCGAAGTTGTGATGACAATTCTTCACGCTGGCGGAAAATTTGATTCAAACAGTTATAAGGTTTCGGGCGGGCTACATGGTGTTGGAGTTTCTTGCGTGAATTTTTTGAGCAAGTGGTTGCGGCTTGAAATTTGGCGTGACGGGAAAACATTCGAACAGGAATATGCGGTCGGTATTCCGGTGGCGCCGTTAAAGGAAACGGGCACTACAAAACGCCGTGGCACAAAAATAACATTTAAGCCCGATAACGACATATTTGAATCTGAAAATTACAGCTTTGATAAGTTATCCGAACGCTTACGCGAAAAAGCGTTCTTAAACAAAGGAATACGCATAAAAATCACGGATGAACGCAGCGACGAAGATAAATCGCACGAATTTTATTACAAGGGCGGGATTGCGGAATTTGTAAAACATCTCAGCAAGAACAAGAGCCCGATACATGAAAAACCGATTTATTTTGAACTGGCTGGCGATGATTTTTCAATCGAAATCGCTATGCAATATAGCGATTCTTACGATGAAAAAGTATATACCTTTGCAAACAACATAAATACGATTGATGGCGGCACGCATCTTTCCGGTTTCCGCGGAGCGTTGACGCGCACAGTAAACAATTACGCAAAATCTTCCGGCTTGCTGAAAAACACAAAAACATCGCTTTCCGGCGATGACGTTCGTGAAGGGCTGATTGCCGTGGTTTCGGTAAAAATTCCGCAGCCGCAATTTGAAGGGCAAACAAAGGGCAAGCTGAATTCGCCCGTAGATGGCGAAGTAAGTTCGTTTCTTTACGAAAATTTAAGTGATTATTTCGAACAAAACCCTTCGACCGCGAAAAAGATTGTAAGTAAAGCCGTAGATGCCATGCGGGCGCGTGATGCCGCACGAAAGGCGCGTGAAATTGTGCGTAAAAGCGCGCTTTCGAGTTCGACGTTGCCGGGGAAATTGGCGGATTGTCAAGAAAAGAACCCCGAACTTTCGGAAATTTATCTTGTTGAAGGTGATTCCGCCGGCGGAAGTGCAAAACAGGGGCGCGACCGAAGAAATCAAGCTGTTTTGCCACTAAAAGGAAAAATCTTAAACGTCGAAAAGGCGCGTTTTGATAAAATGCTGGCGCACGGCGAAATAAATGCGTTAATTACAGCGCTCGGTACTGGTATTGGTAAGGACGATTTTGATCTCGAAAAACTGCGCTATCACAAAATCGTCATTATGACGGATGCGGATGTTGATGGAAGCCACATTCGCACACTTTTGCTGACATTCTTTTATAGGCAGCTTCCCGAATTGGTTGAGGCGGGAAATATTTACATCGCGCAGCCCCCGCTTTATAAGGTGAAGCGTGGCAGAAAAGAACAATACATCAAAGATGAAGCAGAAATGTTTAGTTATTTGATGAATGAAGCGCTCGAAAATTTTGAAGTTACTGCCGGTGGAGAAGCAATTACAGGTAAGAAACTTGCAAAGGTGCTTTCGCAAACTGCTGAATACAAGCGTTTTTCAGATCGTTTGGTTCGCCGTGTTGGGAATGATTCGATTTTGCGAAATGTCATTTTAGATGCGTTTGCAGGTAAAGAAGGCTTGTTAAAGCGTGATGGCGTTACAATTCGCAAAGTGTTTTCAGATAAGGAGTTAATGGCTGAAATTGAAGCAAGAATATTGGATTTGGGCTATGACGTGGAAACAATTGAAGACAGCGAAAACGAAAATATGTGTGGCATAATCGTTAATCTTGAATCGGGCGGTTCGGCAATTATAGATTGGGATTTAGCCGGATACGTTGAGTTTCAAAAAGCAATTCAGCTGAAAACCGTGTTGGATGAGAGTTTTCCGGCGCCTTTTACGCTTAAAAAGAGCGATGAAACCGAAACCTTAGAAAGTAGGTTTGAACTTTTGGAAGATGTTATTTCCGGTGCCAAGAAAGACCTTTCAATTCAGCGTTACAAAGGTTTAGGCGAAATGAATCCGGAACAGCTTTGGGAAACAACCATGAACCCGGAAGGCAGAACATTACTCCAAGTGCGTATTGAAGATGCCGTGGAAACCGATGAAATCTTTACGATTTTGATGGGAGACCAAGTTGAGCCACGGCGAGAATTTATTGAAAGCAACGCGCTGGATGTTAAAAATTTGGATATTTAGAATTTGTTCTAAACAGAAGCAATGACAACACTTGAAGCAATTAAACCAATTACCGAATTCGTTTCACTTTCTGAGCCTGAATTGGATGAGCTCATAGTGGCGGCAAAGGAGGCATTGGGGGAACGTGTGGTGATTTTGGGTCACCATTATCAGCGCGAAGATGTTGTAAAACACGCTGATTTAAAGGGAGATTCATATCAGCTTTCCGTAATGGCTTCTGAAACTGATGCCGAATTCATAGTTTTTTGCGGCGTGCATTTTATGGCGGAATCCGCAGATATTTTAGGCAAGCCATCTCAAACCGTAATCTTACCGGATTTGGGCGCAGGGTGTTCAATGGCAGATATGGCGACCATTGAACAAGTGGAAGATTGCTGGGAGGTTTTGGATGAAATCGGCGCGCTTGAACGCAAAGTTGCACCAATTACTTATATGAACTCATCGGCGGCAATCAAGGCGTTTTGTGGTAAGAATGAAGGTGTTGTGTGCACATCATCAAACGCCACGAAGTTGTTTGAACAATATCTAAAGCAGTATGACAAGATGCTGTTCTTTCCGGATCAACACCTTGGCAGAAATACCGGTGTAAAATTCGGCATCGCGTTGAATGAAATGGTTGTTTGGGATCCAAAACTTGAGCTCGGCGGAAACACAGAACAAGAATTGCGTGATGCAAAGTTGATTTTGTGGAAAGGGCATTGCTCAGTTCATGGAAGATTCAAGGATTGGCATGTTGATAAAATTCGCGAAGATGTACCCGGCGTAAAGGTTTTGGTGCATCCCGAATGCACCTACGAGGTTGTTCAAAAAGCTGATTTTAATGGCTCTACTTCATTTATCGTAAAAACAATAGAAGCCGCCGAGCCGGGTACAAAATGGGCGATTGGCACTGAAGTAAATTTGGTAGATCGGCTTGCAAAAGCTAATCCTGATAAGGAAATACGGCTGCTTGCACCTGATTTGTGTATGTGTGCAACTATGTACAGAATTTCGCCGGAAGCACTTGCGTGGGCAATGGATAACCTTGCAGCGGGTTCGATTGTAAACGAAATTCGGGTTGATGAAGAAACTAAAAACTGGGCAAATATCGCGCTCGGTAGAATGATCGAAATGACGGAGTAAAAAATCGCGCGTGAATAGAAAGATTGAAAGAATAATAAAGCCTCCACCAATCCACTGGGTTGGAAACGGTTTTCGTGTGCACGGAATCTTGCCCTCACAGGTTCGTGGCGTCCAACGTATGAGTCCGTTTTTTTTGCTTGATTACAATTCGCCTTTTGATTTTCCGCCAAGTAAAGAAATGCAAGGCGTCGGATCGCACCCACATAGAGGTTTCGAAACCGTTACCATAGCTTATAAGGGCAAGGTAGAGCATCACGATTCAAACGGCGGTGGCGGGATTATAGGCGAAGGTGACGTTCAATGGATGACTGCGGGAAGTGGGATTTTACATAAAGAATTTCACGAAACTGCTTTTAATGAAGCCGGTGGCGAATTTCAAATGGTTCAACTTTGGGTTAATTTGCCTGCACGTGAAAAAATGACCGATCCTAATTACCAAGCGATTACAAATGGCGAAATGGGACGTTACGAACTTTCGAACGGTAACGGCGAAGTTGAAATAATAGCCGGAGAATTTGAAGGCGTAAAAGGTCCGGCTACAACATTTACGCCTATTAATTTGTTCAACCTAAAACCCAAAAAAGACGCTGAATTCGAGTTTGAACTTCCGGAAAATCATTCGGCATCGGTTCTTGTAATTGATGGAAAGGCGCAGTTCAATGAATCTGAATCAGTTCCGCAAAACGATTTCGTTCTTTTTGAAAACGAAGGCGAACGGATAAAAGTGCGCGCTGAAGAAGATTCAGTATTGTTGGTTATGTCCGGCGAGCCGCTAAATGAGCCAGTGGCTTCATATGGACCGTTTTTAATGAACACGCAAGAAGAAATTCGCAGGGCAATTATGGATTTTCAAAGTGGCAAATTCGGATACTTGGATTAAACCGAAAACAATGAGCTTTGCAAAATTCATTCGCTGTTTTTTCGCAAACTTCCGAAAGAAAGGCAATACAACGCGCTTTTGGCGAAACAGCCACGCTCATTCATTCACCTAAGTATTATTAACAAGAAGAATGGCAGATAAAGAATTCAGGCTTCCGGAAAATAAAAGCGGGAAATTTTACGTTGACGATCAATGCATAGATTGCGACGTTTGCCGTGACACTTCACCCACAAATTTTACCCGTGAAGATGAAAACGGCTATTCATATGTGTTTAAACAACCGGAAACTGATGATGAATTCGAACTCTGCGAAGAAGCGCGGGATGCATGCCCGGTTGAAGCAATCGGCGATGATGGGTAGCATTAGGACAATGCGTTGAAACTCAAAATTGATTTGTTGATTGAACGCAAAACTGATTATACAAATCACATAATCACTAATTTATCGATATTTAGATTGGATTGTTGAATATTTGGATTTGAAGGTGCGAAATCGCTAGCTAGAAACTACTAAATCTCCTAATTTGGTTGGATGCAAGTAAAATCGAAAGAAAGGGTGGCTGAATACGGCGAAGTTTTTACTTCTCAAAGAGAAATAAATGCGATGCTTGATCTTGTAAAACACGAAACCGAAAGATTTGAATCTAGATTTCTCGAACCCGCTTGCGGTGACGGTAATTTCCTGGCTGAAATTCTTGCTCGTAAACTTGCGGTGATTTCCAAAAAATATTCAAAAAGTCAAAAGGAATTTGAAAGATACAGCTTAATTGCATCTGGCAGCATCTACGGCATTGATATTCTAAACGATAACGTCGAAAGATGCCGAGAAAGGTTGGGCATGATCGTTTATCATGAATATAAGAAATGGATTTGAAAGTGCATTGATGATCATTGTATTAAAAGCGTTCAATTCATTTTTTTCCGAAATATTGTTTGGGGCGATTCACTTACATTGGAAACGGTCGGGATGATTAAAGAACCGATTGTTTTTTCAGAATGGAGCTTAGTAACAAACGATCTCATAAAGCGAAGAGATTTTGCGTTTGAAGGCTTAATTGAAGGAATTCCAACGGGCGAAGGAACTCTGTTTTCGGATTTAGGTGATGAAGTATTCATACCAACACCGATAAAGGATTTTCCCTTGCAGAGCTTTTACACCCTTGGAGAAGTATATGTCCACAGCAAATTATAATCCTGATGTTCTTTCGTGTTTGGCAAATTTGAGCAATTACGAAGTTTTTACTCCGCCGAGCCTTGCGAATCAGATTCTCGATTTGTTACCGCCGAAATTGTTTAAAAGCAAACGGACAACTTTTCTGGACCCGGTTTGTAAATCGGGCGTGTTTTTGCGCGAGATTGCCAAGCGTTTGGTGGACGCTTTGGAAACGGAAATTCCCGACAGACAGAAAAGGATTAACCACATTTTCAAAAATCAGTTGTTTGGCATTGCCATTACGGAACTGACATCTTTACTGGCGCGGCGAAGCGTTTACTGCTCGAAAACGGCAAACGGCAAATATTCGATCTGCGAAGAATTTGAAGATGAGCAAGGCAACATCTTTTTGAATCCGACACAGCACGTATGGAAAAACGGCAAATGCGAATTTTGCGGCGCGAGTCAGGCAGTTTACGACCGCGCCGACGCTTTGGAAACTTACGCTTACCAATTTATTCACACGGAAAAACCGGAAGAAATATTTAATATGAAATTTGACGTAATTATTGGAAATCCGCCTTATCAATTAAGCGATGCGGGCGAAAGCACAGGCAAGTGCGAAACCTCTCTATCATAAATTCGTTGAACAAGCGAAAAAGTTGAATCCGAGATACTTGCTAATGATTATTCCTTCTCGTTGGTTTGCGGGCGGACGTGGATTGGATGAATTTCGTTAAGAAATGCTACACGACAAACGTTTACCATAACTTGTGGATTTCTTTGATTCAACAGAAGTATTTCCGGGCGTTGATATAGCGGGCGGCGTTCTATATTTTCTTTGGGAAAAAGATTACAAATGTGATTGTGAAATAGTTAATTCTCACAAAGGTTCTGAGCAAATTTCTACAAGACCGCTTAATGAATTTAGCACGTTCATCGGATACGGAAATGCCGTTCCAATTATTTAAAAAGTTTCAGCCAAGAATGAAAAAAGTATGAGTCAACAGGTTTCTAGTACGAAACCTTTTGGATTAGCAACTAACGTTAGACCAACTAAAACTGGAGAATTAAAGTTAGTTTGGAATGGCGGCATCGGCAACTACGAACGTGAAAATATAATAGTCGGACGAGATACTATCGATTCGTGGAAAACAATAACTTCAAAAGTTTCTTACGATCACGGAGGACAGCCCGACAAGGAAGGAAAAAGGCGAGTTTTATCAAAAGTTGAGATTCTACCTCCCGGAACGGTTTGCACTGAAACATATTTGGTTGCGGGAAGGTTTTCTACTGAGCTTGAAGCCAAAAACCTTGCAAATTATCTGCGAACAAAATTTGTTAGATTTCTCGTTTCACAACTTTCGTTTTCGCAAGATATTACAAAAGATAGATTTCTATTTGTTCCCGTGCAAGATTTTAAGCAAGATTGGACTGATGAAAAACTTTTCAAAAGATATGGCATAACAAAAGATGAAGTTAGTTTTATTGATTCGATGATTCGCCCGATGGAATAGAAATGATGCCTTAAAAAACCGTGGTTTGAAACACACAAGGAAATTGTGCAACTACGCGTTGCACAATCAAAGAAAGATAACAACAACTGTAACGATGAATAATTATCATTTTTTGTCATCGAAGATGACGAACAAATATATGCCGCAATCAATTTATCGGATGTTCGCGCACATCGTTTTTTCAACAAAAAATAGAGAGGATTTGATTCATCCTGAAATTGAAAACAAGTTGTTCGGTTACATACACGGCATTATTGCAAATAGCAACGCGAATCTGGTAATTGCCAACGGAACGACCAATCATATTCATCTGTTGACTTCGCTGCCAAAAAAGATAGACGTTTCTGAATTAATCGGTGATATAAAACGCGATAGTTCGCTTTGGACTAAAAAACAAGATTCCGCATTCGGTAATTTTTATTGGCAGCGAGGTTACGGAGCCTTTTCGGTCGGACAAACGGAAATTGAGATTGTGAAAAATTATATTGCAAAGCAAAAAGAACATCACATAAAGAAAGATTTTAAAACGGAATATCGATATTTTTTGAAGAAATACGATATAGAATACGACGAAAGATATGTTTGGGATTGATTTTTGATTATTGCTCGCTTTCAGCGAGCGCGTGATTGTGATATTGCGTTCGTATGGTTTCACCATAGGGTAAATTGTTTGTCGCATTTAGCGACTTTAAACAACTTGTGTCAACATTACATCAAATTTTAGAAAAAGTGAGACGGCGTTTTACCAATAAGCTTTTCGTCAGCAAATACAAATTATACTTGCCGGACAAAAACTTTTAGCCGGAGAACTAGAGAAACTTTTAACCGATGAACAACGAATTTTTTCCCCAACGCCCAGAAACAAATCCGACAATTTACGCTTACGAGCTTATCGGCGTAGATACTCACAACGGCTTGTTGAAAGTCGGTTTTACCAATCTCGGCGCGGCGGAAGAAGATTTGTTTGGCGAATAAATGACGAGCAAAGACGTATCAAAAAGCAATTACCAATCGTTGAAAAAGGAAATCGGCGAATTGCTGTTGCGCGGACGCGAAAGGGCGGCAGGCGCGGTGAATACGATTTTGCTCGAAACTTATTGGCAAATTGGGCGGCACATCGTCGAATTTGAACAGGGCGGAAACGAAAAATCCGCCTACGGCGCGGAGCTTCTAGATCGTTTGTCGAATGATTTGAGTTTGGAATTCGGCAAAGGTTTCAGCCGCTCGAATTTGTTTCAAATCAGACAACTTTATTTGAAGTTTCCAAAAATCCAGACGCTGTCTGGACAATTAAGCTGGAGTCATTACGTCGAAATTCTGAAAGCCGACGATGATTTAGAGCGAAACTTTTACCTCAAAGAATGCGAAAAGGAAAAATGGAGCGTGCGCGAATTGAAACGGCAAATGAAAAGTATGCTGTTTCATCGCCTTGCGTTGAGCAAAGACAAAACGCGCGTTTTGGAATTAGCCGAAAAAGGAACGGAAATCAATAACGCCGCCGACATCGTGAAAGACCCGTATGTTTTCGAATTTTTGGGAATCGCGCAAAAACATTTTCCCGAAAGCGAACTCGAAGCCAAGTTGATTGAAAATCTAGAACAGTTTCTGCTCGAATTAGGCAAGGGCTTCGCGTTCGTCGGCAGACAATATCGAATCACTCTGAGCAACCGCCATTTTTTCGTTGATCTGGTTTTTTATCATCGCATTTTGAAATGCTTCGTCCTGATTGATTTAAAGCGCGGCGAGATCGAACACAACGACATCGGACAGATGAATTTGTATCTGAACTATTTTGCCAAAGAAGAAAACGTCAAAGACGATAATCCGCCGATTGGAATCGTTTTGGGCGCATACAAAGATCAAATTTTGGTTGAATACGCGACCGCCAACATTACCAATCAGCTTTTCGTCAGCAAATATGAATTATATCTGCCGGACAAAAAACTTTTAGCCGGAGAACTCGAAAAACTTTTAACCGATGAATAATTATCATTATGCTCTCTGCCACGGTCAATTTGCCCATGATTAGCTCACCGTATGCGGGAAAAACTTCTTACAAAACTTACGAGTGCACTTTCAGCTCTTTCTTAAAAACCAAGCCAAACCACTGCATACATCAAAAATCTCTTCGTACATTTATTCCTGCTCGCCGGATTTTGCAGCAAATTTCAATTCAACTCGTTTTCAATAAAAACAGTTGCGAATCTATTAAATATTTAGCTCAATTTTTATTCTGTAAATGCGCCGGTTCAAAATATGGCTACGTAGCCAATGCTTCGTTAATTGTTATTTATGTAACAAAATCAAGGTGATGCAGAGACACCGAATTCGGTTAAATGAACTTCCGAACCCCTGCTAAATCAAGTTTTTAGAAAATAAGAAACAATTTGTCACTATTTTGCCACTGCTTACGCATTGTTAAATAGGAGGCGTTTTTTATGGAAAATATAAAGGTCTTTCTTAAGAAGTTGCAGGAAAACTACTTTTCGAAGTTACTTAAGATAGGTTCTTGATTTTTTGAAAAACCCTTTTACCATAATTTCGCGCAATTTCGCCCTCTTCTCTTGTTTGATGGAATTGCGCGGAATTTTTTTGCGATGAAAGGCAACTAGAGTTCAAATTTAACCAAACCAAACATATATAATACTCGAAAATAAACGGAGCCTTTTTATGCGGCTAACGTTCAAAATCGAAGGAAGAATCGAAACCCTGTAAATTCTCATCAAAAGATCCAACAGAATAAACACGTATTCTTAAATCAAACTTTATTGTTCTATTTGAAAAAAGCTATAATGAATAAAATTACATTGGTATATTAAAACAATGACGGAAAAAATTGCTTCGGCAAAATCGAGAACGAAATGCCGAGAAATAATGAGTACGAACGTATCAACTGTAACGAGTAATACTTCAATTTCTAATGCCGCAAAGATTTTACGCGGTGCGGATATTGGAATATTGCCGGTTATCGATGATGCTTCAAGGTTAGTTGGGCTTGTGACTGACCGCGATATAGTTGTACGTGCGGTTGCGGAAGGTAAGGATGTTTCATCAACCACGGT
>JBKEBT010000111.1:0-4926 GCA_047973305.1 Pyrinomonadaceae bacterium | reverse complement strand
TCCATATTGCTTCCCCATTCCGAAATCTAAAGAATTCCACATTGTTTACGTGAATGGCTTCTACCGTTTTCAACTTTATTTTTTCTTTTTTCCAGTTGTCGCCCCAATCATTAGAAATTAAAAACTCCGCACCCGTATCTGAAACAATTGTCAAACAAACTCCCGATATATTACATGAAAAATCCTGTATGTAAGAAGTCGTAGAACGTGCAATTGCAGCCGCTCTATTAACCGGATCCAATACATTTGTCTCGGTCTCTGGATTGTTAAAGATTAACTCCACGACAGTTTTTTCGGAACAGTCAATTTTACTAATCCTTTTTACGTTTCTTTGGCTGACAACAAATATCCAATTACTATCAAAATAACGAAGCCTGAGGTCATGATAAAATTCGGGCTTTGCCTCAAAAACGTTAGAACAAATCAATTCGGGTTCTCCATTCAGTTTTGTTGGTTGTTTTTCCTCAATGATATTTCGGTTCTTAACATCCGAATATTGACTACAGGCAAAGATTCCGGCAAACAGAAGACTTGCAATCGCTTTTTGAGAGACAACTTTCATGTAACGTATCATAAGATCTACCTCAACTCATTGAATCTACTTTGGGTTAGAAGAAGTCTGTTCCTGCCAAGCGAATCGCACCACTTCGATTTCTCACAAATCCTGTGCCAGTCTTCGGATTAAAATTTTGGAAAACCCCCCGCCACTGCACACCAGTGAATTTTGAATTTATTATAAACGTAGACCTAATCGCAAGCTTTAACGTCAGACAATCGTCAGAGTCGGGTAAAGACCGATAGTATTCGCCCCACCTACTCTTACCACTTTTATACCCTAAAACTTGACCGGGTTGTTCCACGACTTGAGCAACGGTATTCGGATAACTTTTACTCGCTACCCGATTCCTGATCACCTGTGCAATGTAGGAACCTTCTAACAGAATAGAAGCTGATGTGATTTCTCTTCCAATTCCAGCGTGTCGCTTTTGGCGAGTTCCGCCTTGGCTATCGGAAAATTCATTAGTTCCAATTGCTCCAGCTCCTGTAGCTTCGCCTAGTATTGCAAAAATCATGTGAAATTCGTCTTTCCCCAATATTCCATTTTTTACATCACTACCGAATTCATTTTCTATTTCGGTTCCGCAGATTTTTGGCGGGTCTTTTTCTTCGTGCTGACTGCCAACAACAGTTTCGCGACCAAGAACAGTGCCGGGATCATCAGTTAGCTGGGGTTTGCTCTTATTTTCGCAAACCAAAACATACGTGTACTCAAATCCCTCGTTTGTTCCGCCATTCCCCTGAAATGCAAGTATTGGTACCTCTGGCGCATCATCAAGAATCTCCACTTCGGTATACGTAATAACCAGTTCGTATCTACACTCTTGTGTCGACGGATCAATAGCCATCAAGCCCTCCGGGTCAATAAACCCAACTGGATCATTTCCGACATAAGCAAACAGGTTCAAACTCTGTGGATTACCGATTGATGCCGACGCCATTCCGATTGGGTCAACTTGCGTGAATCTCGATTGACCTGAGTTATACGTCCGATTGACGGCGTAGTCTAAGCCTGTTGCGCCGGAGCGGTCGTAGCTTGTGAATCTCTGATTCGACGGTGCGCCTGCGCCTGACGAACCTGTTCCGCTCGTGCCGCTGGTTTCGGCGTCGAGCGAAGTTCCAAACGGCAGTGTCGCTTGTTCTTTGAATGTGTTTGCTGTCGTATCACTCACGGCTTTTGTCCCCAATCGGTCGGGATGATGATATTCAGTTACTTCCGATCTATTAGAATTTGCGTACAGGGAAAATACTAAACAAAGTATTATTATTTAGGCTTACTTAATATTAACCTCTTTCGTATCCGGATTTCGAATTTCCTCAAAATCCCAGACGTAAGTATCGCGAGTAGCTGTATATAAAAACCTGCCATCGGGGCTGAAAATGATCTTTCTTAGGTCGGCTTGAAACGGATCACCTCGAATCTCTTTGCCCTTTTTTAGTCCGATCTCATTTACTTTTTCTCCAGTTTTGACTTCGTAAAAAGTGACTACGGCTTTCTCTGTGTCTCCTATAATACCTTTCGTTATTTTCTTACTTCCAATAGCCAAATATTTACCGTCTGGCGAAACTCCAGCATTGTTACCACCCTCAACTTGAAAGCGTCGCACCTCAATAAACGAATGTGCGTCATTAATCCCCACCGAATAGGTAAAACTGCTCCCGCTTACTTTCGAGTGATCAGGACGCTGCCATTTATATTCCAAAATCAAGTATTTTCCATCTGCTGTATAGTTAATCACATTTATAGTCTCACTACTTGATTTCGTGAGATCAATCATGTTTTCTAAATTAAATGAACGAACATCACGTTCGATTACATATTTATAGTTTGAATAGACAAATTTATCCCTGCTCGGCGATATTCTAATTCCGCGAAAAATCATGTTAACGTCACCGCCCTCTACTTCGTCGGGAATTGCGTTACCGTCAATTTCTGGAACGCATTCCGGCAAGTTCATCTTAAAAAGTTTGTATCTTTCTTTTGAATATTTCTCTGACTTCATCGTGTGACTTCCAATAACCATACTTCTATCTACAAATACAGTATTCTGATATTCGTCAGTTCTATATTGGAAACATTTCCTAATCTGATTTACGTTTGGATCCCATACCCCATCAATGTACTTAGATTCGTCAACGGGAATGCCCCGAATATAAATCAAGTCGGAATTTGGGATAAAGTTGCTACTTCCAAATCCGGTACCTAATTCTCTTGGAGTTGTGGAAACTATCGTTCCAGATCTTGAATCTAGAATTTTAAGTGAGGTGTTATCGTGCTCGTCGTCTTTCACGTTTCCAATACCTTCAAAGGGTATTGTTGTTCTCCAGCCTCTTGACGAAGTATTGTACATCAAAAGCAATCGCCCATCATTCGAGATATCTTCAATTTGAAAATTCTTGTAAACACGTATTGGCTTAATATTGTTTTGATTGAGAAATCCGAAACCGTAGATTCTGAAATCTATGGTTACGATTAAGGACAAACAATACAAAATATAAAATGTTCTAATATTGACAATCATTATGTTGATTTCTCCATACTTTCATTCTTTGCTTTATCACACTTGTATTTGGTTACTTTTGATCCAAGCCCCCTCCCCACTGCAAATGCATCAGTTTTTCCACCTGTTACCATGTTTGACAAAACTTCACCAACATGCCCGAAAAATGACCGCGTCTTCTTTGGATTATAATAATCAATGTCAATAAAAGCACCATTTTCGGGTTTTTCATCGCCTCCTACTTGAAGTGAGTTTCTCTTAACATTTTGACGCCCACCCCAATCATCCATCCCATCATGACCATGAGGTTTATCCTTGGTTATTGTTTTGTTATTGATTGCAGTATTAACGCTTTTTCTTAATGCATCCGAATTACCGGAAAGAACTAATCTATCTACATTCTTTGAAGGGTCCGCTTTCATTTCGCCAAAATCTAAATTTAATTCTCCTGCAACGGATGTCAATTTTAGGAAGTTCGCCTTATTTCTCTTATTTAGAGCCGAATAGGTTTCTACTCCATTAACCAATAACTTTTTTTGAGAATCTGTGAGATCTTTGAACTCAGGAAAGACACAATTTTGAGTTCTTTCGTCTGGGTCATCGTCAGTGCTAGCACTTCCGGACCCGCCACCACCCGAATCGGTACCTGCGTAACATTGCCATGGACCCCAATAACCAATCTTTCCGTTCGTGTAATGGTATCTAATACAATATCCAGCACTAGGCGAAGCTTCGAGCAATCCTTGCGGGTCAACAAGATTAGTTGGATCATTTTGGACGTAGGTGTAAAGATTCAGGCTCTGGGGATTCCCGATGCTCGCACTCGCCATGCCGATTGGGTCAACTTGTGTAAACCTCGATTGACCTGAGTTATACGTCCGATCACCACCAACATCCGTTGTTGGAACGAGCTTTCTTCGCGAATCATTCAACAATGCCCATAGGTAAAGACTGCTTATAGATATTCGCTTGTTTATCAATAAAATAGAAATCGTTTTCATTAGACTCAACAATATCAACTATCGGGATTTCGCAAATCATTTGTTTCAAGTCGTACCACTTGTTACCTCCATTATTCGTCCGATATGCTTTTCCATTTAAAAATACAAAACCGAGTTTATCATTTTTGAAAATTGTCGTTATATATTTTGCGCCGGTTTCCATTGGGAACATTTCATTGCGAAACTTAAACACAAGTTTCCACGTCTTGCCACCATCAAGTGTCTTATAGAGTTTTGAAGGTAATTCATCGCTCTCTCCCACATATGTAAACCATCCCGTTTTAGCGTCTACAAACTGAATTGTCTTTCGATTACTATCTATTAGCATTTCGGGATTGGCATCAAATCGTTTCCACTCCAAATTCCCGCCTCGGTTAAAAAACTTGTAAATACCATCTGTGAAAATTGCCCAACCTGAATGCTCAGAAGCCATAAAAATATCTTCAATATGTCCCAAAGTCATTGGTGTTCGAAGCTTCTGCCATGATTTACCGTTGTCTTTGCTTTCTAAAATAATTGGCGTGTAGATTGAGTGTCTGCCGTTTTCGGTCAAACGGTTAGGTAGATCACTACGGTTAAGTTCCTTAGGCGTTTTTATTAAGGATGTTCCATACATCCATATTGCTTCCCCATTCCGAAATCTAAAGAATTCCACATTGTTTACGTGAATGGCTTCTACCGTTTTCAACTTTATTTTTTCTTTTTTCCAGTTGTCGCCCCAATCATTAGAAATTAAAAACTCCGCACCCGTATCTGAAACAATTGTCAAACAAACTCCCGATATATTACATGAAAAATCCTGTATGTAAGAAGTCGTAGAACGTGCAATTGCAGCCGCTCTATTAACCGGATCCAATACATTTGTC
>JBKEBT010000110.1:0-39755 GCA_047973305.1 Pyrinomonadaceae bacterium | reverse complement strand
GGTACGTGAGCTGGGTTCAGAACGTCGCGAGACAGTTCGGTCCCTATCTGGTGTGGGCGTAGCAGAATTGAAGGAATCTGTCCTTAGTACGAGAGGACCGGGATGGACTGACCTCTAGTGTACGAGTTATCGCGCCAGCGGTATAGCTCGGTAGCTATGTCGGGTATGGATAAACGCTGAATGCATCTAAGCGTGAAGCCGGACCTAAGATTAATTCTGCCAGTGAGACTCGTGGAAGACCACCACGTTGATAGGCTGGAGATGTAAGTGCAGTAATGTATTTAGTTGACCAGTACTAATTGTCCCAAGGCTTGACCATAAAATTCATTTATAAAGATGAGAATTTGTCAAACTTGTAGATTAGTTTCTATTCCAAATTAGATTTTTTCCGGTGATTTTGTCGGTAGGGTCACACCCGTTCCCATCCCGAACACGGAAGTTAAGCCTACAAGAGCCGATGATATTGCATGGGAGACTGTGTGAGAAAGTAGGAAGTTGCCGGATTTACTTTTAAGAGCCCGTTCATAATAATAGATGAACGGGCTTTTTCGCGTCTGGGCTCAATATGTTTTAGGTGAAATTAAGTAGGTTTCAATTTAATATTCTATTTTGTGTTTCTTCGTATTTGGTTGTGTTGTTTGGTTTGGTTGCTATTTGGCTCGCCGGCGCGATGAGCTCACAGTATTTTGCGTTTCTGGTTCTTTTCGGCGTCATAGCTTTTAAATTCGAAAATACAAAATATCAGGTTCCCGAACGATGGGGGTTCGCGGTGCTTGTGTTGTTTGTTATTGCTTCTTTAGTGCAATGGCGATTTGGCGGTTCCGGAAATGGATTTAACTTAGGTAATTCTGCATCCGTATTGGCGCGTTTGATTGCTCTATTAGGTATTTTCAAGCTTTTTCAGAAGAAGCATGTAAGAGATTGGATTTTTATTTATCTCATAGCTTTTTTCGGTGTTGTAATCTCCGCGGGTATAAGTGTAAATGGATGGTTTGTTTTTAGTCTATCCGGATTTGTAATTTCGATTACATTTTCAATAGTTTGTTTAGAGATAATTTCTTCGCAGTTGAATAAGACTTTGGTTGTGACTGACCGACGCTCGTTGATGACCGCAAACCGTATGATTGGAAAGCGAATTGGGGTTATTTCAGTAATATTGGTCTTGTCTATTTTGCTATTGTCGGTTCCGCTGTTCCTCGCGTTTCCGAGATTTGGTGGTGCCGGTTTTGGCGGAAGGTCAGATTCTGTAAATGGTGTTTCCGGGTTTTCAGATTCCGTGTCTTTAGGAGATATTTCAAGTTTAAAATTGAGTCATAAAGCTGTACTTCGAGCAAGTATTTACGGCGATATACCTGCAAATGAAATCTACTGGCGCGGAGTCACATTAAGTAGGTTTGACGGCAAGAAATGGCACCAGACGATTAGGAACGACGGACAAGTGAGAAGAAGTGTCAATGGATTTTTTTCAATTAGATTTCCGTTGAATAAAGGTGCGACGATTGTTCAGGAAGTATATTTGGAACCAATTGGTTCGATTAATTTGTTTTCCTTACAGAATCCGTTAAGTGTAAAATCGAATTTTCGAACTATTGCTGTTGATTCCGACGGAACGGTTCGAGCCTTTGCTGCTGGGTTCACGCGAACAAACTATGAAGTTCAGTCCGATTTTGTAAAGATACGCCCTGAGATATTGCGACGCGACCTAAACAATGTGCCCACGGAAATTGCTACTGACTATCTTCAGCTACCTGCAGATCAAAACCCAAAAATAAAGGATTTTGCTGAGACAATTATTCGCGAAGCCCGCGCCGAAACATCTTTTGATAAGGCGAAATCCATTGAGCAATTCTTAAGCTCCCGATTTTCTTATACCCTAAAACCGAACATCTCCGGTAAGGATCCAATTTCCGAATTTCTGTTTAACACACGCGCGGGACACTGCGAGTATTTTGCCTCCGCGATGGCTTTAATGCTTAGAACCCAGGGAATTGCTACCCGCGTAGTAAATGGATTTCAGCGCGGTGAATTTAATAAAACTTCAGGAATGTACTTGGTAAGGGAAAGTGACGCGCATTCTTGGGTCGAAGTATATTTTCCAGCAACCGATCAGTGGGTAAGGTTTGATCCAACACCGCCTGCCGGACAGCAACAATCGCGAAGCACAAATTCAATAATAGGTAAAATTCAGAACTACTTGGATGCCTTAGAGACAGCATGGATAAAGTATTTCGTCGCTTACGATTCTAGCGAACAAAGCGCGATTTTTTCCAGAGCGAAGGATGGTATTGGAAATTATCATCAAAGAATCGAATCATGGTTTAATTATATAAAAGCAAGTTATGCAGAAGTCTTGGACGAATTAAATGGGAGGCGCGCATTTAACTTTTGGAAAAGCAAAACAGTTCGGGCTGGGGGGTTGTTTTTTGGCTTGGTTCTTTTAATTATGATTTTGGCATTGGTTTTGAGGCACTTAATCCAAAATGGCTTTTTTCTACGTGTTTCAAAGCGGTTCAAGTCTTCTGGCGAATTAACACAAGTCGGCTTTTACCGGCAAATGGAAGCCATATTAGGTCGCGGTGGGTTCAAGCGTAAAATTGGTCAAACGCCCTTAGAATTTGCGCATGAAATTGATATTCCTGAAGCAATCGAAATTACCGAAAGTTATAACGATGTTAGATTTGGTGGCATGAGCATATCAAGCGTGGACAAACAAAAAATTGATTCGCTGCTGGCGCGTTTAAAGCAAACACTTGCAGAAAGGAAAAAGAAGGGAAGTTAGAATGAAAAAGGTTGGTTTTATAAGCTTGGGATGCCCAAAGAATCTGGTTGATTCGGAAGTTATGATGGGACAGCTAAAGGCTGCCGGATATGAGATTACGGGCAATTCCAACGAGGCAGATACCATAATTGTAAACACTTGTGGATTTATTGAATCCGCAAAGGAGGAATCCATTGAAGCGATTCTGGAAGCCACGCATCAGAAAGCCCAAGGAAATGCGAAGCGAGTGGTTGTTGCCGGGTGCATGGTTGAACGCTACAGAGATGAGCTGGCAAAAGAACTTCCGGATGTAGATGCCTTCATTGGTACAAATCAAGTTAATCAAATTGTAGCTGCTACCGAGAAAACTAAAGAAGATTTTCGCGAGATTCAGCTGACACCAATAGGTAACAAGACTGCCACATACCTTTACGATGAATATACGCCCAGACTTCGCGCAACCGAATCGCACACAGCGTTTATAAAAATTGCCGAAGGTTGTGATCGTCCCTGCGCGTTTTGTTCGATTCCGGAAATGCGTGGTTCGTTTCGTTCGCGTAGGTTTGGTTCAATCTTAAAAGAAGCAAATGATCTCGCGAATCAAGGCGTAAAGGAAATCGTACTTATCGCACAGGATTCCTCACGTTACGGGGAAGACCTTGGAGACATTGACGGGCTCGCAATCTTGCTTGATGAACTTTGCAAAATTGAAAAGCTAACTTGGGTACGAGTTATGTACACGTATCCCACACATATATCGGAAGGCTTTCTTTCGGCAATCGCACGAAATAGGAAGGCGGTAAATTACTTGGATATGCCGCTTCAGCATGCTTCACGCAATGTACTGAAATTGATGAAACGCGGAGGCAACAGGAAAAGTCTTGAGCGTTTAATAAAACGAGTTCGAACCGCGGTGCCGGATATTGCGATTAGAACCACGTTTATCGTAGGTTTTCCGGGCGAAACTGATGCAGATTTTGAAGAATTGATAACCTTCGTAAAAAATTGCGAATTTGATAATGTCGGCGTTTTCACTTATTCAGATGAAGAAGGCACGCCGGCGTTTGAACTACCAAATAAGGTTTCGAAAGATATTGCCGATGCACGCTGCAAAGCCTTAATGTCTGTTCAACGAGAGATTTCAAAAAATAAGAACGAAGCGAAGGTTGGAAAGACGTTTGACGTTATGTTTGAGGGAGTTTCGGATGAAACTGACCTACTATGGCAGGGGCGCATCGAAGGACAGGCACAAGAAATAGATGGATGTGTTTTAATAAATGATGCGCCGGAAGATTTTCTTCCGATCTCCGGTCGCCTTGTAAAAGTGAAAATTACCGAAGCACATGATTATGACATCCTCGGGAAAATCATTTAGTTTAAATAAACGGAAAAATTAGAACAGCTCAATTCGAACCAACAAACTTGTGAAAGAAAACAAATCGAAAAAAACTTTGTCCTATTATACTGCACTTTCTATTTCCACTTGTGGGGTTGGTTTTATCCCTGTAGCGCCGGGAACGTTTGGAGCGTTGGTTGGAATAGCAATCTATTTCGTTTATGACAAGTTTATAAATCGCGCGGGTTTTCTTCTTCTTCAAAAGGGTTTTTCGTATCAGCAATACTCGGCGTTACTTGTTTTCGCAACATCGGTTTTGTTTGCAAGTTTGTGCCTAGTATCGTTTTGGGCTTCACATCGCGCCGTTTCAATCTTCAACAAAAAGGATCCGCAAAAAGTTGTTGTGGATGAGGTAATAGGGCAGTTATTGGCATTTGCTTTTGTACCTTGGCATATTTCTCGCTGGCAAATTTTCGCTGGATTTCTTTTTTTTCGCCTATTTGATATTTGGAAACCCTATCCGGTAAGGCAATTTGAAAAATTAGAAGGGGGCTTAGGGATTTGCGCAGATGATTTGGTCGCCGGTGTATATGCCGGAATTTGCCTAAGCCTTGTCTATTTCTTCGGATTTCTCACTTAGCATTACAACGCCGTTTGTTTTCAAAAATTAGCAGAATTGCATTCAAAATCTTGAATCTTATCGCTTCCCGAACCAACAACATTATCTTCAATCTCAATTGCTTTTGGAAAAAGTACGTTGTTCTCCAAGTGAATATGTTGGTGAAGGTCATTTTCAAGTTCCTCCAGACCGTTGTATAGAGCGGTATAGCTCGCACAGGCACCACTGGGAAGAGTAAAATTGTCGGATAGTTCTCGAATTTCTTTAAGCTGTACGCCTGCCGTATCGTGTTCGTTCATCATCATACGCACAGGATTTTGGACAGTCTTAAAATGTGGCACCGCAACGGGGATATTCGAACCTTCAACAGCTGCGAGCACCTTTATATACGGAAAAAGTACATTCTCTTCTTTTCGCAAATGAAGCGTTAGCTCAGAAGCAAGCAAATCAAAAACCCTACTTATTTCGTATAGTTCGGGGTGTTCGGTACCGTGTCGTTTGCAAACTTTATCCATCAACGGAGTTAACCTTTGGATTTCATCGATTGTAAAAATATGATGTTTAGCGATTATATGATCAACAAGGTTCGCCACGGGCAGGTGCTCCGGATAAATTGTTGAATCCATTTCATCCCGATTTTCGATTTGCTTTGTAATTTCGTTTACAATCACTTCGGGTTTTAATCCCGCAGTTTCGCATGCCTCGCGTAACGGTCTGTTTCCGCCACAGCAATAATCAATGTTGAACTTTTCGAATAAACGCGTGGTTTGCGGAAACTTCAATGCAATTTCACTTACTTTTTTTGATGCAATATCTTCCATAATTTAGAATCCTCAATTCTTTGATTCCAAAATTAAACCATACAGGTTACCCTTTTACCGTGACTTAAATCACCGGACTTTTTCCAAATACTTCCTAAGCCAAATTAAAA
Organism: Pyrinomonadaceae bacterium; assembly: GCA_047973305.1. Classification (GTDB taxonomy): domain Bacteria; phylum Acidobacteriota; class Blastocatellia; order Pyrinomonadales; family Pyrinomonadaceae; genus Aridibacter. Next base: position 34,111 of record JBKEBT010000110.1, on the reverse strand, counting down.
AATGTTCGCAGTAAGCGAAATCAAATTTATAATAAATTTATAGACTTTCCGATACGTAACGCGTAATATACGCCTATTAGAAAGTGAAATCGTCAACCGATAAATCAGGTCGTTTGCTCAACGTGTTTGCAAATGTGCTTCCGGATTATTTTGCCTTGATTATGGCAACCGGTGGCGTTTCGATTGCGTGTTATTTACTTGGGCTTACAATCTTCGCAAAAATACTGCTCGCGGCGAACATTGTTTTTTATGGAATGCTGAGCGGCATCTTGGCAGTTCGCCTAATTCGATATTCAACCGGGGTGTTGGAAGACTTGGGTGATCACAAACGTGGTCCCGGGTTTTTGACTATAATTGCCGGAACTTGCGTTCTTGGAAGTAATTTTGCAATTGTCGCACAGTGGTTTACCGTTGCCGGTTATCTTTGGATTCTTGCGCTGGTTCTGTGGGTTGTGATTATGTATTCCTTTTTCACATTCATAACAGTGCGCGAAAATAAACCCGATTTGAGCAGTGGCTTTAGCGGGAATTGGCTTATCGCAATTGTCGCCACGCAAGGCATTTCGGTGCTTGGAACCCTTTTAGCTTCGCATTTTCAAAGATATACGGCTATTGTTTTGTTTCTTACACTCGTTATGTTTTTTATCGGGTGTATGTTGTACCTTTTTCTCATCACGTTGGTCTTTTACCGAATGACGTTTTTTGACGTAAATGCTTCGGAACTGAGCCAACCCTATTGGGTAAATATGGGGGCGGTTGCAATTACGACGCTTGCCGGAACACGTTTGATAATGGCTGCGCCGTTAAGCCATTTGGTTAAAGATGTACTACCGTTTTTGAAAGGTTTTACATTGCTTTTTTGGTCAGGCGGCACATGGTGGATTCCGATGCTGTTTTTTCTGGGTGCGTGGCGATATGTTTATAAGCATTTTCCGGTTGATTACAATCCTGAATATTGGAGTATCGTATTTCCACTTGGAATGTACACGGTATGCACCTTTCAGCTTTCGGTCGCCTTGAATTTTCAGCCGTTGATGATTATCCCGCGAATATTTGTTTATATTGCAATAATTGCGTGGAGTGCCGCATTTATTGGGTTGATTGTAAAGCTCTTACGCAAGTTCGGTGTGGTTGGAAAGACCAAACCCTAAGAAATTATTGATCACACTGCGAAAAAAGGAAGTTAGCCTAGCTACCGGAATTACGTGGCTATGAAAAAGCTCTTGCAAAAGTTAGAATCAGAAAATGACCACCGATAAAATTGCGATCCTTAAGCAAACCGAACTCTTTCGTGAATTAGATGAAGGTTTAATCGGCGAACTCGCAAAACATTCTATCGAAAAGAAGTATGAACGAGATGAACTATTGTTTTTAATCGGTGATGAAGCTCGCGGGCTCTACGTGGTTGCAACCGGTGCTGTGCGTGCCTTTCGAACTGCATTCGACGGTCGGGAGCAGGTAATTCATGTAGAACGTGCGATTTCGATTGTCGCGGAAGTTCCTCTTTTCGATGACGGAAAATATCCCTCTACGGTCGCAGCCGAAGAGCCGACGACTGTTCTTTTTATCGCAAAGAATACCGTGTTGGATTTATGTCTAAAACATCCACAAATTGCACTTGCTGCAACACGGCTATTGGCGGCGCGTGTCAGGCGATGTGCAGAATTGGTCGAAGAACTTTCACTTCGTGAAGTTGGGCAACGCCTCGCAAAATTTCTGCATTCAACTGCATTGCGGGATGGATATGAAAGTAAACAAGGGATTTCATTTGAACTAAAAATCACTCATAGCCAATTGGCAGCCCGTATCGGCACCGTTCGCGAAGTAGTTTCGCGCTCATTTATGCGCCTTCAAGAACAGATGTTGATTAGCATCAACGGCAGAACAGTTACCGTTCCGAACATCGAAAAACTTTCCGATTACGTTCTTAAACGCACGGTTACCTAACGTCTATTGGCAATTAGAAAAACTTTACGATGGTTAGTTTTGAGCCTCCGTCACTTTCCGTTCGTAGTTTAAGCACCGAACGGTGATAAGCTATAATGATTACACAATAAACTTTCAGTAGGCAGGTAGTATGCAAACACAAAGAACATTAGATGAATTTAAGAACGAACCCTTTACTGATTTTTCCGTAGTCGAAAACAGGATGGCAATGGAAGCCGCAATTAAACGCGTGCGAAATGAACTGGCTGGGCAATATCCGTTAATAATTAACGGCGAAAAGATTGAATTGGAAGCAAAGTTTGAAAGCATAAATCCTTCAGATCGAACAGAAACGGTCGGAATTTTCACCGATGCAGATTCAAATGCGGTTCAGCTTGTAAATCAGGCAATCGATGCAGCGACAGAAGCATTCGAATCATGGCGAAAAGTGCCTGCGGCAGAGCGTGCGGAGTATTTATTCAAGGCGGCGGAGATTATTCGCGAAGATAAACACTACTATTCGGCTTGGATGATTTTTGAAGTAGGTAAAACTTGGGCTGAAGCGGATGGCGATACTGCCGAAGCAATTGATTTTCTTGAGTTTTACGGACGCGAAATGCTTCGTTGGGCGGGCGATCAACCGATTACGCCTTCGCCATTACCAGAGGTTAACAATTTTGAATATGTTCCGTTGGGCGTCGGCGCGATTATTCCGCCGTGGAATTTTCCGCTTGCGATTATGGCTGGAATGACGATGAGTGCAGTTGTTACCGGAAATACTACGGTTTTGAAGCCCTCACCGGATGCGCCTACCATCGCCTACAAGTTTATGGAAGTGCTTGAAAAGATTGAACTTCCAAAGGGTGTGGTGAATTTTGTAGTCGGAAGCGGAACAAAGGTAGGAGAATATTTGGTTGAATCGCCAAAAACGCGTTTTATTTCGTTTACCGGTTCAAAAGCTGTCGGGTTACACATTTACGAACAAGCAGCAATAACTCAACCGGGACAACGTTGGATGAAACGTGTAGTGGCGGAAATGGGCGGAAAAGATGCAATTATTGTGGCTGATGATGCAAACCTAGATGAAGCAGCATCCGGAGTTGTGGCTGCCGCGTTTGGATTTCAAGGGCAGAAATGTTCGGCAGCATCAAGGCTTATTGTGGATGAAAAAGTTCACGATGAATTGTTGAGAAAAGTGTTGGCTCTAACTTCCGGCTTAAAAATCGGGCAACCAACGGAAGCCGAGACAAATGTTGCCGCAGTTATAAATGAAAAATCAATACAAAAAGCCGCGAACTATATTGTGAAAGCCGTTCAACAGGGCGGCGAGGTTGTCGCCGGTGGCGAAACAAATCCGGAACCGGGCTATTTTATTGAACCCACGATTATTACGAACGTTAAACCGGGTGACACAATCGAGCAAGAAGAAGTGTTTGCACCGGTGTTGGCGGTAATAAAAGCAAAGGACTACAACCATGCACTTGAAATCGCAAACGGCACCCAGTATGGATTAACCGGTTCAGTTTATTCGGAAAGTGAAGAAAATCTTTCACGTGCGCGCACCGATTTTCATGTAGGGAATCTCTATCTGAACAGAAAATGTACGGGCGCACTGGTTGGGGTTCATCCCTTTGGAGGGTTTAACATGAGTGGCACTGATTCAAAGGCGGGCGGACGCGAATATCTACTTCAGTTTATGCAAGGAAAATCCATAGCGGAGAAAAAGTAATATGAAAGCAAACCAAATAGTTTTTAGTTTTGTAGTTAGTTTCGTTTTTGTGGCAAGTTTGTTCGGGCAGTCAAAAAAGCCTGTAATTTTTGCGGTGATGAATGACGGAAAGTTAGTAGAACCAATTGCTTTTGTTGAAAAGGGAAAGCTTACGCCCGCAATTAGAGAAGACGTTTCGGATTCAGCGCGCGTCGGTTTCGGAGCCGATTACTACAAGCCCGGCGAACAATACAGGCTCTATTTTGCCGGTCGGGATAATGGAACCGTGACCGTAAAACGTTTCAATGCGGATTCTGACTGCGCTCCAAATATGGCGGAAATCGCTGTCGACACAAAACGAACCGAACTGAAGGGCTTTTTGATGGCGCTTGCGACTAATTTTAAGCCTTCAACACAGGCGAAAGATGTTAGAAGAAGACCAACTGCGGCGGAACGAAAACAGGTTGAAGAACTCGCAAAGGGTGTATTTCAAAAAGATGGCGTCACGCAGGCGGCACTTGCAAAAATTAATTATCTAAATTTGACCGCAATAGATGCCGACCACGATGGAAAAGCTGAAATTGTGGGTTCATTTTATGTCGCGCCAAATTCAAAAGAGCGAAAGCTTTTATTTGTGATAGCGGAAAAGGGCTCGAACGGAAGTTATTATCTCGCACAAAGCCGGCTTGCTTCATACGATCAGAATAACGTCATGAATGGGGAAGTAAACACCTTAGATTCAGGGGTTTACAGCGAGCTCTTGCTCGATTCCATCGACTATGACAACGATAGGAGTAACGAAATCTTTACCTATACACAAGGCTTTGAAGGCAGCAATTTTGCCGTGTACAAGAAGAAAGGGCGAAGTTGGCAGAAGGTTTTCGAAACTTCGAATTATCATTGCGGCTACTAAAATCGAATGATTTAGACTGTAAGACGCGGTGCCGCAAAATGTCGGCGCCGTTTTCTTGTCGGGCTAATGGATTCGCAGGCGTTCACTTGGTAAAGTTATCAATCAGGAGTATAAAAAAGTTAATATGAAAAAGTTGGTAGCCAAATTAGTTGTGTCGGTATTGATGTTAGGAATATCAAATCTGGTTCCGGCGCAGGTCAAGAAATCTTATCCGGTAAAACGAGATGAAAAGCCGGATACTTGGGAAGCAGATGGAAGGCGATTTGCGCAGCAAAGTTCGCGTTTGAAGATAAAGAACCGTAAGGCAAAAAACGTAATTTTGTTTATCGGCGATGGAATGGGGATTTCAACAATTACCGCGGCACGAATTCTTGAAGGACAGATGCGGGGTGAAAGTGGCGAAGAAAACAGCCTTTCGTTTGACAATTTTCCCTTCGTTGCACTTTCAAAAACGTATTCTGCCAATCAACAAACAGCAGATTCGGCTCCTACCGCATCCGCAATGTTAACGGGGCTGAAAACCAATGAAGGAACCGTTTCGGTAAATCAAAATGTGCGTCGCGGAGATTACTCCAATGTAAAGGAAAATTCGCCGAAGACATTTTTGGAAATCGCCGAACAAAACGGAAAATCAACCGGCGTAGTTTCTACGGCGAGGCTAACACACGCAACACCTGCATCAACTTATTCGCATTCGCCTGACCGTAATTGGGAATCTGATTATTATGTTGAAAAAGGCTCGAAGGTTGCGTTTGATGCCGGATTTCCCGATATTGCACGGCAGCTGATAGAGTTTTCATATGGTGATGGCGTTGATGTTGCTATGGGCGGCGGACGTTCAATGTTTATGCCTTCCGGCGCGCCGGATATTGAATATGGTAAATCCGGCGAAGGCAATCGACTTGATAAGCGTGACCTAACAAAGGAATGGCTTTCAAAATACAAAGATTCGGCGTATGTCTGGAACAAGGCGCAATTTGATGCAATCGATACCCGTAAAACTAAGCATCTATTGGGCTTGTTCGAACCTTCCCATATGCAGTATTCGTATGATCGAAAGAATGATAAAGCCGGGGAGCCTTCGCTTTCGGAAATGACAACCAAGGCAATCGATATACTTTCAAACAACAAAAAGGGCTACTTTTTGATGGTTGAAGGAGGGCGAATCGATCACGCTCATCACGATGGTAACGCGTATCGTGCATTAACGGATGCAATCGCGTTTTCGGATGCTATTCGCGCGGCTGTAAAAAAGGTCAATTTAAACGATACGCTGATAATTGTTACTGCAGATCACAGTCATACGTTTACAATTGCAGGCTATCCGGCGCGCGGAAACAATGTGTTGGGGCTTGTTCGTGATGTTGGGGATGATGGAAGCGTAAGCACCGAAGACGCTAAGGACCAAAACGGGAAACCATATACAACGCTCGGATATAGAAACGGACCCGGTGCTGTGAAAAAGGGTAAGGAAGTCGTGTTGACTGATGAAATTACTTCAAACCCCGATTACAAGCAGGATGCGCTGAATCCGTTGGGTGCAGAAACGCATGGAGGCGAAGATGTTGCAATTTTTGCCGAAGGTGCAAACGCATGGCTTGTTCACGGCGTAATGGAAGAAAATTGGATATTTCACGTTATGATGCAGGCTTCACGAATGAAACAATAAGCCTGAAAAATTACGTGTAAGCGTGTATGAAGATAGTGTTTATGGGAACTCCGATTGCGGCGGTTCCCAGTCTTAAAAAGCTCATTGATTCTGGATACGAGGTGTTGGCGGTATGGACGCAACCAGATCGGCGTGCCGGACGCGGAAAGAGGTTTACGCCGCCGCCGGTGAAGGAATTTGCTTTAAAACACGGTCTTGACATTGAACAACCGGCACGAATTAAAAGTCGCGAAAGCATCGAAAAGTTTACAGCTTATAAAGCCGATGTTGCGATTGTGGTTGCATATGGAAGGATTTTGCCTGAAGCCTATTTGAAAGCCTTTAAATACGGTTGTCTCAATGTTCACTTTTCACTGTTGCCGAAATATCGCGGTGCCGCGCCCGTAAATTGGGCAATAGTCGACGGCGACTCCGAAACCGGGATTACAACGATGCAGATGGATTTAGGTTTGGATACGGGCGATGTTCTGCTTCAAAGGTCGGTTTCGATTGGTGAAAGTGAAAATGCATTGGAGCTGATGCAGAGGCTTTCAGGCATCGGCGCAGAAACCCTTATTGAAACCCTTGAAAACATTGAAGTTATCGTTCCGACAAAACAGAATGAAGATGAAGCGACAATCGCACCTTTGATGACAAAGAACGATGGATTGATCGCTTGGGCGCGCGATTCTGTATCAATTTCAAATCGAATTCGAGGCTTTCAACCTTTTCCGAAGAGCTTTTCTTCGCTTAAAGGCGTTGGTGTAACATTTTGGAGCGCAAAACCAATAGAAATTGACGGTTTTCACGGTAACGATGAAGATGGTAAAGTTATTGACATTCAAGTTGAAGCTATCACTGTTAAATGCGGCAATAATAGCTATTTAAGTGTTTCGGAGTTACAAGCTGCCGGCAAGCGTCGAATGAATGCAAAAGACTTTGTAAACAGTATGAATCTTAGTGTTGGAGAAATTTTCGGAAAATGAGTTACGAAATTATCACGTTTTATGAATTCAAAGAGCTTGCTGGGCTGGAGATACTAAAATCTGAATTGCAAAATGCGATGCGCACTTTTGATATAAACGGCACCATAATTATTGCTACAGAAGGATTTAATTCAACCGTTTGTGGAACCCCGGAAAATATCGCCTTGTTTATTCCAGAGGTTGAGAGAATTTTGGCTTCTACGCTCGAATACAAGAAATCTTTTAACCAAGAAATGACATTTAAGCGCCAAAAGGTACGAATCAAGAACGAAATCGTAACGCTTCGCAAAAATGTGGATATCGCCAAGGGGGCAGGGACCCACGTTGATTTAAAGACTTGGAATTCGCTCATTAGCGATCCTGACGTTTATGTTTTGGACACAAGAAACGATTATGAATATCGCGTGGGTACCTTTAAAAATGCGGTAAACCCTAGGATTGGCAGTTTTACGGAGTTGCCGAAATTCATTGATGCGAATCTAAATCCAAAAAAGAATAGAAAAGTGGCGATGTTTTGTACCGGTGGAATTAGATGCGAAAAGTTTGCGCCGTATATGAAGGGTTTGGGCTTTGAAGAAGTTTACCAACTCAACGGAGGTATCCTTAAGTATTTAGAAGAGATAGATGCCGAAGATTCACTTTGGGAAGGCGAGTGTTTCGTTTTTGATGAGCGGATAACGGTAGATGAAAATCTTGAATCGGGATGTGCGGCTGACCTTTCTCTCGAAGAAATAAAGAGTAATGATTGATGGCTGTTACACCGGCGCGAAAAGCAGCATTTAAAGTGCTTTTAAGAGTGTTTAGAGATTGTGCTTATTCAAGCTCGCTGCTTGAAAATGCGGAAAATGAACTTTCTGAAGCGGACGCAGCACTTTGCCATAATATCACCTACGGCGTGTTGCGAAATAAATTCAGACTCGATGCCTTTTTAAGCAGATTTTCAACAAAGTCACTGCAAAAGATTGATCTGGAAGTACTTATCGCACTTGAAATCGGACTTTTTCAGCTTGCTTATTTGGATCGAATCCCAGCATATTCTGCGATTAATCAGTCTGTTGAGCTTGTGAAATTTGCTCGCAAGCGTTCCGCGGCGGGGTTCGCGAATGCAGTTTTGCGTAAAGCTGAAAAGTCGATTTCGGAATATGTAGAAGTACACTCCGTTTTGACTCAGCCAAAATGGCTGGTGGATTTATGGGTTGAAGAGTTTGGCGAAGATGTTGCAACTAAAATAGTTACGAGCAATGATGAGCAACCGGCATCGTTCGCGAGGCAAACTCTTAAGGGTGTGTTAACGGGATTTACGCTTTCAATTGATGATGAGATTTCCGTTCCCGAATTTCATAATGTGAAGGTTTATCGATATGAACGGAAAAAACTCGAGGTTAGAAAGGCATTTGAACAGGGTTTGATCTATTTTCAGGATTTAGCTTCGCAAATTGTTGCTTCGCTCGCAATTGTGCCGGCAGAGGGGAGTTTCTTGGATGTTTGTGCTGCGCCCGGCGGTAAAATTTCATTTGTGGCTGCGGAAAACTCGAATTCGGGAATAAGCTTCTATGCAGGAGATCTTCACGGAAAACGTTGTGAAACGCTCCGCAAGAATCTCGAAAGACAGGGTGTTTCGGCAAGTGTCGTGGAATATGACGCGCTAGCCGCGCTTCCGTTTGATGACGGTGCTTTCGATGTTGTTTTGGTTGATGCACCGTGCAGTGGCACTGGAACACTAAGAAATAATCCGGAAATCAGATACTCGATCAAGCCTCAAGATTTATCCGAGCTACCGTCGAAACAACTGAAGATACTGACGAATGCATCGAACGTGGTTAAACCGGGCGGAAGGTTGATTTATTCGACGTGCTCGTTGCAACGTGCAGAAAACGAACAAGTGGTTTTTGAGTTTTTGGAGCGTAAAAGCGAATTCGTATTTAGCCCATCAAACAGTTTTTCAAGGTTTAGAACCAAGGAGGGATTTTTGCGAACCTTTCCTTTCCGTGACAAAATCGATGGCTTTTTTGCAGCTGAGTTTATTAGAAATGCTTGATAGTAACGGCTTTTGCAAATTTTGGTAAAATGTTAAAATCCGCAATGAATTGTTCAGATAATTTTTATGCTTAAAAAGGGCTTATCCACGTTTGGAAAATTGATTTTATTGGCACTGTTGGCTGTAACTTTTATGGTTGGCTTTTTCGGGGTTGCGTATATGCAACTTCGCGGTGAAGAAGTTACGATTCCAAAAATTGTCGGCAAGAATTTAAATGATGGAACAAACGCGCTTGAAAATGCGGGTTTGCAAATTAAGAAGGTAGCATCGAGATATAGCGAGGAACCGCCGAACACTATTTTAGAGCAACGTCCAAAAGCCGGTACCATTGCAAAAACAGGGTTGATGGTTTCGGTAATTGTGGCACAGGCGAATCAGGATGGAAGTGAGGCGCCGGCTAACGTTAAGGATGATGATGAGGCGATTCAGGAAATCGAACAACTTCCGGAGCTTAAGACCGATTCCTCAAAGAAAAAGTCAAAATCTACTTCAACATCCAAGAAGCCGACCACAAAAACGCGTGATGTCGTGAAATCGGCTGACGGCGAAAAGACGAAAGATACCTCGACCGATGAAGGCGATTCAGGTGGCAAGACCGGTGATTCAAGTTCGCCTGAAGCAGGCAAAGTTCTAATTCCGCCTTCAACACCAAAAGCTACGCCAAAGGCAACGCCAAAATCCTTGATTCCGAAGCCGCCAACAAGCGAAAGGCAAAAATCGGGAGATTCGCGCCCATAAAGTTAACGGCTAATGCAACAGGAGAACGTTTGAAAGCAACTAACAGAATTGAATTTGGCGAACCGTTTGAAATTGCGCCTTCGCTGCTTTCCGCCAATTTTGCGTGTTTGGCGAATGATATTTCCGCGGTAAAGGATGCAGGGGTTAAGGTTTTGCATGTTGATGTTATGGACGGCAGATTTGTTCCGAACATAACTATTGGGCTGCCGGTTGTCAAAAGCCTTCGAAAAGCAACCGATTTGCTTTTGGATTGTCATTTGATGATTGTTGAACCAAGCAGATATGCGGCGCAGTTTGTTGAAGCCGGGGCGGATATGGTTTCGGTGCATATCGAAGCTGACGTGCATATTCACCGCACTTTGACTGCAATCAAAGAAGCCGGTGCAAGAGCTGGCGTGGCGATTAATCCGGGAACTTCGTTGCAAAGTATTGAAGCGGCATTGCCATTTGCGGACTACGTTCTTCTGATGTCGGTAAATCCGGGGTTTGGTGGACAAAGTTTTATCGAAACTTCGTTTCAGCGAATTCGGCAGCTAAAGGATATGATTCAAAATGCAGGTTTATCTACTGTAATTGAAATCGACGGCGGAATTGGCGAAGAAAATATTTGTGATGTTGTTTCAGCCGGTGCCGAAATAATTGTAGCCGGTTCTGCGGTTTTTGGTGATGGTGAGCCGGAAACTGCGATTAAGAATTTACGGGAGCGCGCAAATGCTTGGGTTTAAAAGCGCTTCTTCAGGAATAATTATGAATCAAAAGATAATTAAGTTTGCGACAGCTTTTTTTGTTGCGATGTTTTTGTCATCGGCAGCGTATTCGCAGGTGGTCGACAATGCGACTCCCAGCCAGCGAATCGATATTATGAACCAGAAATTGGGAACTATGCGCGATTCGTTAAAATCTACAATTTCCGTTTTGAAGAAGGAAAAGAGGGAAGGGGATGACGAAAAAAATCCCGGCACACCGCTTGGTAGATTGGTTTCATTGGAAAAAGATGCATCAAAATATACATCGGAACTAAATACTTTAAGGGGGAAAATTTCGCGCGCCGAAAAGTTTGAGATTGGGGATCTAGACAGGCTTGAGGAAGATGTAGCGCGGTTTCAATCGAACGTGGATAAAGCACTTTTGGAAACGGCGGAATTTCGAGCCAAAGACGGCTCAACCGAAGGATTGTCGCGCGAAAAAAAGAAAAAGAAGAAATTTCTGGGGATTTTTGGCGGTGGAACCGATGAATATGAGGAACTTATCGGAACAGTTGCACCCGGAAGAGATCGCGAATTATTTATTGTAGCGACGCGTGAAATTCGAAAGAAGAATTATGAAACCGGAAGGCTTTTATTTCAGACGATAATTTCCACTTATCCGGATTCGCCGTATCTGCCGATGTCAAAACTCGCGGTGGCGGACAGCTTCTTTTTGGAAGGTTCAACGAGTGCTTTGATTCAAGCAGCGGCAAATTATCAAGATTGGCTTACATTTTTTCCGACCCATCCGCTTGCCGATCGTGTGTTGTTGAAGATCGCAGAATGTGAAATGCGACAGATTGGGTTGCCGGACCGTGACATAACGCGAGCAAAGAAAGCCGAGCAGCGTTTGCAGGCATTGATCCAACGTTATCCGGATTCCAATCTTCGTCCGCTTGTGGAAGAGAGGTTGCGCCAGGTACAGGATAATCTTGGGCTTCATGATTTATACGTTGGGAATTTTTATTATAAAAAGAGTGTAAATTATGAAAAGGGCGGATTAAAAGGGGCACAACAGCGGTACCTTGAAATAATTGAGAAGTATTCGAATTTTGCGTACCTTGATGAGGCGCTTTATAAGCTTGCCGTAACTTATATGGTTGAAGAAGAAACTGATCAGGCAGCACGTTATTTTCAGCGATTGGTACGAGAATTTCCGAATAGTGACCGTGTAAATGATGCAAAGAAACAACTTGAACTTATTGGCGCAAAGATACCCGAACCGGATCCGGAACGTCTAAAAGTCATGCCGCCGAACGATGATGGCTTTTTTGAGAACTTTAAGAATCAGTTTCTAGGCACATATCCAATGACAATCGATAAGAACGGCGTATTGATGACAAAAGATTTTGATAAGACAAAGTTTGAGCTGATTGATCAAATCATTGAAAATCAAGGCGATTTGAAGGGATCGCAAATTCCAAAAGCGCTTACAACGGTAATTTCCGATAAGCCTAAGGGCGGCGAATAGGTCGCAAAAATAATGATTAAGAAAGGGTTAATTGTTGCAATAGCATTAATTGCCACATTGCAAGTGTTTGGGCAAGGCACAAACGGTTCGAGTAAAGCCGAAAGTATCCGTGTGTATTCCGGTAATATTCAAGACATAAGTCGCGAAGTTCGTCAGCAAGCATATATGAAGTTGCTTGAAGGGCAGCGATTTTTGTGGAAATTGAAATACTCGAAAAATACTACCGAAAGTAACGAATATGCCGAACTTGCCGAAAAAGCCCTATTGACCGCTGTTCGACTTGATCCGATGTTGGCTGAAGGCTTTACCGCACTAACTGAAGTTTCGCTTTTGCGCCCGGGCGGGCTGGTTGCTAGCGCGATCGCTTACGCAAACGATGCGGTTGCGATTGACCCCAACAGCCTTGTCGCACATCGATATTTGGCGATGTTATACACATCAAGAAGCGGAATTGATAAGGAAAAAGTCGACCCGATTTCAACAAAGATCGCAATCGAAGAATGGAACGAAGTTGTAAGACTCGACCCTCAAAACGCGGAAGGTTGGGCGTTTTTAAGCCTTTTTTATCAAAATTCGAACGATTTAAAGAAGGAAATCGAAGCCTTGGAAAAATGGGTGTCATCTACGCCACCGGTTGATTATCAGTTTTATGCCGCAATTTCGAAGGGAGGAAGCCTTGACCCGGAAGCTGCCTTACCGCGTTTGGGCGAGGCGTTTATCGAAGCCGGCAATTATAAAGGTGCGCTTGGAGTTTTAACCCGTGCGGTGGCTGACGATCCGGAAAATGAAGAGGCAGTTTCGCTTTTGAGTCGTGTAATCGGTTCGGTTGATAACGAAGAGTTAAAGGCTGCAGTTGAAGCGCTTAGGCAGGCGGCTTTCGCAAATCCGACCGATGCGGAACTTGTTAATTTGCTTGGTAAAACGCTCGCGCGAAGCGGTGATCCTGATGGCGCCGTTTCGTTTTTACAAAGCTCGGTTGCAAAATTCGGCGAATCGAATAAGTTATCGGCATCGAGCTTCCAAATGACGATTGGCGATATTTTTGCTCAAAACAACAAAACCGATGAGGCGATAAACGCATATCGAAAAGCGCTCGAAATTCGCGGTGTTTCGACGAAGGAAAAAGTTTCGGATGACGATCGAGATTTTACGATAACTGTCGTAAACCGTATGGTAGATACGCTAAAACGGGCAAACCGAACAAACGAAGCAGAAAAACTATTAAATGAAATTAAGTCGCTTGTGGGCAAACAAAGCCTGGAGATTGAAAAGAGGCTTATCGATTTAGAAATTGGACGTGGGAATTTTACGGAGGCGCTCGCAAGAGTGCAAGAGGTTCGAACAGAATCACCATTTGAAGTTGGTTTAGTACGGCGAGAGGCAATTATTTTGGTTTCGCTTGGAAAGGTTGATGAAGGCGTAAAGATTATCTCAGCATTAATCGGGACAAAAGGCGGAAAAGTTCCCTCGATGCTAAATGATGATTTTTCAAATTATCTTTTTTTGGCATCCCTTTATACCAGCGCAGGTATGGAGAAGCCGGCGTTAAATTCGCTGGAAGGTGCATTGAAAAGTGCTAAGAATAAGGAATCGGTTCATCTGGCGAAACTGAATTTGGCATCGACGCAGCAGACATTTGGTAATTACAAAGACGCAGAAAAGAATCTGCGTGTTGTGCTAAACGATGCGCCGCGGTACCCAATGGCATTGAACAATTTGGGATATTTGTTAGCAAAACAGAATAGAAATCTTGACGAAGCCGCCCAGCTTATACGTAAAGCGATATCTATTGAGCCTGACAATGCTTCGTTTTTGGATAGTCTGGGCTGGGTTTACTTTAAGCAAGGGAATTACGATGATGCCGAAAAATATTTAAAGCTGGCAAGTAATTTGAATTCAACTTCAGCGGTGATACTTGATCATTTGGGCGATCTTTACAATAAAAAAGGTGAAGATGCGCTGGCGCGAAGCTCTTGGGAAAGGGCTTTAGCCTTGTCAAATCAACGCGAACTTACCATTAGTATTTCTTCAAAACTTTCACATTAGAATTTCTTTATTTAACTGGAAAACCAACTGCATTGGTAATTTTTTTCTATTGAGGAGGTTTTCAGCTTTCTCAATAGTAAAAGAGTTCATCATGCAAAATGATGCCTCTTACGACAATGGCAACCCCGCAGCGATGCGGGTGAACGCAAAACCGTGAATCTTTTTTTAAAGATTGTCTGGTTACCGAATAAAGAGGTCAAAATGTTTTCCCAAGCAAAATTCCGCACGCCAAACGTAAAAATCACACTTTTTGTCTTTTTACTGTCACTTCTTGCTACTTCAATTTTTGCGCAAGATGCCGAAACGGATAAGACCGTTAGGGTAAGGTACATTTCCTCCGCACCTCGCGGAAATTCAACAGTTGCTGCAAATAATCGGGCTCCCGGCAAAATCAGAATCATTCAAAAGGGTGAAGAAGATAAATATGCGAAGAACAAAATTGAGCCAACCGATTTTTCTCTCGAAAAACGTGCTTTTTCGCTTGTGAACGATATACGCATAAAACAAGGGCTTAAAGAGCTTGTTTGGAGTGACAAAGCAGCAGAAGTTGCGCGGGTTCATTCCGAAAATATGGCGAAATATAACTTCTTTAGCCATGTTGGCTTAGATGGAGCATTAATTGATGCGCGCGCTTCAAACGGCGGACTCGACAACTGGCGCTCGATTGGTGAAAACATCGCGTATTGCATGGGCTTTGATTCACCGGCTGATTTTGTTGTCGAACGTTGGATGCTTTCGCCAGGTCACAAAGAGAATATTTTGAACAAAAACTGGCAACAATCGGGAATCGGCATGGCAAAAACCGAAGACGGAATGTACTTCTTTACTCAAATCTTTTTTGCCGAATAGTTGTTTGAAGTAGAGATTTCGTCGCAGAACCTTTTCTTTGCGCAAGGTTTTGCGGCGATTTTCTTTCTTTACGGTTATAATTATCGTGTGAACCAATTTGCCAGAAAACTGATAACCGAATGGCGCCGATTAAGCCTGCCATTTGAATGTGAGACATTCATTTTGGCAGTTTCCGGCGGTGCGGATTCAACCGCTATGGCAGGGGCATTTGCTGAGTTGGTTTCACTTAGCAAGCTAAAAAATCGGTATATCGTCGCGCATTTTAATCACGGTTTGCGCGGTGAAGAAAGCGATGCCGACGAAGATTTTGTTCGGAATTTGGCGGCGGAGTGTGGTTTCGAGTTTTTGTCCTCACGCATTTCAAGAGCAGAACTAAAATTAATCGACACGAATTTGGAGCAATCTTGCAGAATCGCCCGTTATCGATTTTTGAGTGAATGTGCACAAGCTGAAAACGCAAAGGGTATTTTGGTGGCGCATACAAGAAACGATCAAGCTGAATCGATGCTGCTTAATTTGGTACGCGGGGCAGGACTCGAAGGGTTAGCCGGAATGAGGACGATTCGAAGCCTTGCAGCTGGTGACGACGTTCAGTTGATTCGCCCACTTTTGGAATGGGCTGACAGAAATTCTACGGAAGATTTTGCCCGTAAATTCGGCGGTTTTCGTGAAGATGAAATGAATTTCGACAGAAATTTCAAACGCGTGTTGATTCGCACCAATATAATTCCGCAACTTAGAGATTTGAATCCGAAGATTATCGAACAGCTTTCCTCTACCGCATCAAATTTACAAGACGCAGCGAACGCTTTACAGTTTTTTTCTGCAGAATTGCTTTCAAATACTTCAGCACCTCTTAAAATTGAAGTGGTTTTAAGTGCACCGAAACAAGTTCGCACGATTCTAATTCGCCGTTGGCTCAAACAAGAGCGCGGGTCGCTCAAAAGAATTGGTTCAAAGCATATTTCTGCAATTTTATCGCTTTCCGAAAGTACGAAAAGCGGAAGAGTTGTGGAGATTCCCGGTTTCGGTATGGTCAGAAAGAAGAAAGGTATGCTTCATTTCGAGGTCAAAGGTTGATAAATGAGGCTATGATAATTAGAATAGAGTGTTAGGTGCCTGCGCCCGAAATAAACAACGCAGTGTCGTTATATTTCATCGTACGTACGTGCTAAAGCACTTGGAGGCTAAACGTTGAATTCGAAAGCGAAACAAATTCTTTTATGGGTAATGATAATTTCTATTACCCTTTTGTTTGTGTGGTTTCTGCAAAATAAACAAGGTAAAGCACCGGAAGAGCTTTCGGTGGATACTGCCGTTGCGCGGATTAATAACAAGGATTTTAAATCGGTACATTTTGGTCAATCACAGGTTGAATTCGAAGACCAAAACGGAAAGAAGTTTTATACCACAATCGGCTCTGATCCGGTTCGTGAGCAAATTCTCACCGCAACAAGCAATGTTAACAATGAAAGACCGCAAACAATAAAGGTTACTGAAGAAGCCGCATCGAGCGGTTGGGGATGGATATTGGCTTTGCAATTACTTCCCATTTTGATAATTTTTGGTATTTTGGCATTTACATTACGGCAGATGCAGGCGGGTGGAAACAAGGCGTTAAGCTTTGGTAAATCAAAAGCAAAGTTGCTGAATAATCAGCAAAAGCGTGTAACGTTTAAGGATGTAGCCGGTGTACAAGAGGCGAAAGAAGAGCTTCAAGAAATAATTGAGTTTCTTAAAGATCCGCAGAAGTTTCAAAAACTAGGCGGAAAAATTCCTAAGGGCGTCTTGATGGTGGGACCGCCCGGAACGGGAAAAACATTGCTCGCAAAGGCGGTTGCCGGTGAAGCCAATGTTCCGTTCTTTTCTATTTCCGGTTCGGATTTCGTTGAAATGTTTGTGGGGGTTGGTGCCTCACGCGTTCGAGATTTGTTTGATCAAGGCAAGAAAAACGCGCCCTGCATAATTTTTATCGATGAAATTGATGCAGTCGGAAGGCATCGTGGCGCCGGACTTGGTGGCGGACATGACGAGCGTGAGCAAACTCTCAACCAATTATTGGTGGAAATGGACGGATTTGAATCAAATGACGGCGTGATTTTGATGGCATCTACAAACCGTCCGGATGTGCTTGATCCCGCATTGTTGAGACCGGGCAGATTTGACAGGCGCGTGATGGTTGGGCGTCCGGATATAAAGGGGCGCGAAGGAATTCTTAAAGTTCATACGCGTAAAATTCCTTTAGATGAAAATGTGGATATTAATGTAATTGCGCGCGGAACCCCCGGTTTTACCGGTGCTGACCTCGCAAATTTGGTTAATGAAGCCGCATTAAATGCCGCGCGATTTGATAAAAAGGTTGTTTCGATGTCTGACTTTGAGATTTCGAAAGACAAGGTAATGATGGGCGCAGAACGAAAGAGCATGGTTCTTTCGGACGAAGAAAAGAAACTAACCGCTTATCATGAAGCGGGTCACACGTTGGTAGGCTTGAAAGTTCCACAGGCTGACCCTGTTCACAAAGTTTCAATTATTCCGCGCGGAATGGCACTTGGCGTAACAATGCAATTGCCCGAGGCTGACAAACATAGCCACACCAAGGAATTTTTGACGAGCAGAATTGCGATTCTTATGGGAGGCAGAATTGCCGAAGAAATATTCTTTGGCGATGCAAACGTAACAACGGGTGCTTCAAACGATATTGAACGTGCTACCGAACTTGCGCAGGCAATGGTTTGCGAATATGGCATGAGTGAACTGGGTCCGCTAACATTCGGTAAAAAGGATGAGCAAATTTTCTTGGGACGCGAAATCAATCAACATCGTGATTATTCGGAAGATACGGCGATAATGATTGACAAAGAAGTAAAGAAGATTATCAGCGATCAATATAACCGGGCACGAAACATCATCGAAGAAAATAAAGATGCGATGATACGGCTTTCTGAAGCGCTGCTTGAGTTTGAAACTCTTGATGGTGTTCAAATACGGCGTACGGTTGCGGGCTTACCGCTGGATGATAATAACACGGCAACTGATCCGGACGACGGGGGTGACGATACGGAAGAAAATAAGGGACGTTTTAAGAAGCCAATTCTTCCGCCAATAACCGGAAATAATCCGGCAACGGCGTAAAAAAATGTTCACTTTCATAATAATTCGAGCGGCTTCTTGCCGCTCTTTTTTGTAGCGAACATTCTAAAAGCAATGATGAATTTACCAAACGACATTTTTGAAACTGGACGTAGAATAATTGACTGCAAAACCCCCAAAGTAATGGGTATCTTGAATTCGACGCCCGATAGTTTTTACGATGGCGGAGCGTTTGCGTTGCTTGACGATGCACTCGGCAGAGCGGGGCAAATCGTTAACGAGGGGGCGGAAATTATAGATATTGGCGGGGAATCAACACGCCCGGGAAGCAATAGAGTTTCCGTTTCGGAAGAAATTGCGCGCGTAGTGCCAATTATCGAGCGGATTTGTACGGAATTTGACGTTGCGATTTCGGTTGACACGTCAAAGGCGGAAGTTGCATCAGCTGCGATTGAAGCAGGCGCAGAAATAGTAAACGATATTTCGGGTTTTACATTTGATGGCGATTTGCCGTTGGTTGTTTCAGAGGCAGGCTGCGGCGTAGTTTTGATGCACCTTCGCGGTACTTTTGCGTCAATGCACAACACCAAAAGTGATACCGATATTATCGAAGACGTAAAAAGGGGCTTAGATAAAAGCGTGGAAATTGCACTTGCTGCCGGAATCGATAAACACAAGATTTGTCTCGATCCGGGGTTCGGGTTTAGTAAAACTCTCGCGCAAACTATCGAACTGCTTCGAAATCTCGATGAGATTATCGAGTATTTCAGAGATTTTTCAATATTAATCGGTACCTCAAGAAAATCATTTTTAGCGAAACTCTTGGAAAATAAGCCGGTTGATGAGCGTTTGTATGGCACGATTGCTGTAAACACGGTTGCGGCTATTAAGGGCGTGCGTTTGTTCCGTGTGCATGATGTGCAAGCAAATGTAGATGCGCTGGGCGTGGTTTCACATTTGCTTTAAAAAAAGCAGGCATTCTGTCAAAATTCACGTATGCGTAAGTTTAGTTTAGTATTGGCATTTGCTGTTTTGGTGGTCGTGGGCACCGGCTTTAAGGGATGTTATGAAGCCGTAACGCGTTCGGGAATGCCAAAGCATATTAAAACAATTGCTGTTCCGGCGTTTCAGTTTGAGGCAAGAGGCGCGAGATATCGAGTTGAATCGCGTTTTACCGAAGCCGTTGTTTTGGAAATAATAAAACGCGGTAGGGGACTTAAAGTGCAAGGAACGCGCGATGGCGCCGATGCCGTCGTGGAGGGAACAATTAAGGATTTTAGTTTTACCGGCGTATTGCTTGACCGCGACGGAAGGGCGAGAGTTTATGAAATAACAATTGTTTCGGCGGTGACGGTATACGATCAAATAGACAATAAGGTGCTTTACGATAACCAAAACTTTACGTTTCGTGATTCGTTTGAATTTTCTGAAGATCCGCGTTCGTTCTTTAATGAAGAGGATCCTGCCGTTGAACGAATGGCGCGTGCTTTTGCCGAATCGGTTGTTTCCACCATTACAAACGGAATTGGCGTTAACAAGAAAAAAGGAACGTAATGCCCTTAAAAACCCGCGAAAATCTTAGAGCTCAATTGAAGACGAAGGAATTTGCCCCCGTATATTTGTTGTTTGGTGCTGAAACCTATTTGAGAGATTTGGCTGCAAAAACCATTGCGGATTTTGTATTGGAAAATGCTTCGATACGCGAATTTAACGAAAACGAAATTGATTTGAATTCGCATTCAGTTGCCGATGTTTTTGCGGTAGCTTCACAAATTCCGATGATTGACCCGATGCGGGTTATCAGGGCATTTAACGTTGTGGTGTCAGCAAAAAAGGGTGCGGAAAATGTTGTTGATGACGACGAAACCGTGATTCGAAAGTATTTGGAATCGCCTCCTGAATCAACTGTTTTGATTTTTGTTGCTGATGAAATTGATAAGCGACGGCGCATCGCAAAGCTCTTGCTCGAAAAAACTTTTGCGGTGGAATTCTCTTTGCTTTCGGGTAACGATTTGTTCCGATGGCTAAAGGAACGTGCGCGCATAAACGAAATTGAAGTTAGCGATGGCGCCTTAAACTACTTGATTGCGCGGGTTGGCGATGACACAAGAATGCTTGCGAATGAACTGGAAAAACTTGCAACCGCGGCTTCCGGAGCCGGAGAAATTTCGACCGGTTTGATTAATGAACTTACAAATGGCACGCGTGAACTAGATAGTTTTGAAATTGCAAATAGGCTGATTTCCGATGATCGTGAGGCAGCGCTTGAATCTTGCCGAAAAACTCTTGATGATGGTGCGGAACCCCTCATGCTTCTTGGATCTCTTGCTTTCAATTTCCGAAAGTTGATTATCGTAAAATCGTTGATGGAGCAAGGTGCGGATTCCGCGCGTGTATTTTCCGCGACCGGCGTACCGAGAAGGAAAAGCGAGCAAATAATAACGGCTGCCAGAAGGGGCGAATTGTGGAAGTTTGAGCAAGTGGTGCTTAAACTTATGGAAGCCGATTTAAGGATCAAGTCTTCTTCCTTGCCCCCAAAACTCATATTTGAAATGTTGATTTGCGATATAGTTGCGGGCAAATAAAAAAGGGAATTCACCTTTCGGCGAACTCCCATGAAATTTGTGTTCGGAAATAAATTAACCGGTAACGACGTTAACGTGTTTGCTCAGACGTGATTTATAACGTGCAGCCGTGTTTTTGTGCAATATTCCTTTATTAACCATACGATCAATAATCGAAATTGTAGGAATAAGTTGGGAAGTACATGCTTCTTTATCGTTTTGTTCAATCGCTTCGCGTAAACTCTTTACTTGCGTGCGAAGGCGGCTACGATTCATACGGTTAACCGCACGTCGCTTAACGTTTTGTCTGATACGTTTTTTTGCTGATTTGTGATTTGCCATTAATAAACTCCGAAAATATCTGAAAATCGTTTTAACAACGAAATTACAAAGTATATGAATCCTGATGAGGAGTGTCAAGCACCAAACTGCCGTATTTATCGCTCAAGACGTGTAAAAACGGTGTGCATCAAATCTATAAATAACGCGCAAATTGGCGGGTAGAAGATAAATTCAAAACTCAAATTGCTTGAAGCCAATTGCGGTATATCGCCGGAACCGATTTGTCGCAAGAAATACCCCGCAGCAAAGCCGAGCAAAGAAAAAGCGAAGATTGCGAGAATGAATAAACTTATGGCGCGAATGCGCGAATACGGGCGCATTTCGGGTTCCATTTCCTGAAGAATTGTGTCGTGAATATCAATGTTCCGGTATGTGTAACGTTCCAGACCCTCCGATAAACGAGTTGCCGTGTGAATTACACCGATGACAAAAAGCGTGACCACGAAAATTTTCCCTACAACACCTATTTGTTCCCAGAGGTTTGGACGAAATAAGAAAACAAAAAACGTAGATGCAAAAATTGAAACTAATGGGAAAAGAACGCGTTGAAAGGCGGTTGTTTGTTCGCGTTCATCTGCGATCATCCGGTCAATTATCGCGTTATATCGTTGTTCATATTGAAGTTGCCGCGCTCGTTGAGCATGAGGGTTTTCAGAAGACAGTATGGAAGATTTCAAGCCGAAATCTGCATATTCGGCACGCAAAAGCTGTTTATCGTATTCTGCGCGAGTTTGTCGGTTGCCGAGCACCCTGTAAGCGTCAGCGATTTTGGCAAAGTCACGCGCCGCCATTTCATCACCACCGTTTAAATCCGGGTGTTTTGAACGCGCAAGCTTCCGATAAGCCGATTTTATTTCAGCTGCCGAAGCATTCTTTGAAACTCTTAGATGTTTGTATAACGTCACGAATCAGGGATGATTAAACCGTAGGCTCAATTCAAAAAATTTGTACGATATTGTAGCACGCTTGACGCAAAAAATACCTTTTCGCAAATTTCGATATTCCTTTTAATAACGTGTTGTAGTAATTTGTTTTGCATCACATCGAATTTGAAACAGCTTCCAAGAAACTACTTTCGCTCTTAAAATCTTTTAGACAATAAAACGTATAATTTGTTCCGAAAAACTCCTCAGTGTTGCAATAAGGCAAGCTATCAAGCTGTAGAAGAAGATTCTCTTTTGAAACCAGGGAAAAATAACGTAAACTTCTGAAAAAAATAATTAAACGAAAATATGGCAATAGAAAGATCGGGTAGTGGCGAACTTATTCGCGGACTGGGGTTATTAGCCGCAATTTCAATAATTATCGGCAATGTAATAGGTACCGGGGTTTTCATTAAGGCGCGGGTTATGACTTGTAACGTCGGCAGCCCTACGTGGGTAATGGTTGCATGGATTGGTGCCGGATTACTTTCGCTCGCCGGTGCATTGACCTATGCAGAGCTAGCGGCGATGAAACCGCACGCAGGCGGCGAATATGTTTTTTTACGAGATGCATACGGCAGGGTTTGGAGCTTTATGTATGGGTGGATGCAGATGGTGATTGCAAAGCCCGGTTCGCAGGCTGCGGTTGCCGTTGGTTTTGCAATCTTTGCGAATGACTTACTCAAGGGAAGTTTAGAATCTACGCTATTTACGACATCGTTTTTTGGTGTCAAATATGAACTTACGACGTTTCAAATTATTGCCGCGGGAATGATTGTGCTTTTTACGTTTGTCAATCTAATGTCCGTGCATGTTGGCGGATGGCTCGCAACAATATTTACAATCATAAAAATCGGGCTTGTTCTAACAGTCGGCATTGGAGCTTTTTTATTAGCGGATGGCAGTTTTGCGAATTTCGGACTTTCGGGCACGGGTGGCACCTGTGAGGATGTCGCTAACGGGGTAAAATACGGTGCAGCTGGATTTACATTTGTAGGGGGATTTGCGGCGGCAATGTTGGGCGCACTTTGGGGGTATGACGGATGGAACAATTTAACGCTTGTTGCTGGCGAGGTTAAGAACCCACACAAGAATATTCCGCTTGCCTTGGTTGGCGGGATTATTACGATTATGTTGCTCTATGTTTTTGTACATATCGCGTATTATTATGTTTTAACACCTCAAACAATCGCATCGATTCCGAAAACCGGTTCGGTTGCGGCAGAGGTTGCAACGCGCTTTCTCGGTGCCGGTGCGCTTGCGCTTATGTCGGCTGGCTTGATGGCGTCATCGGCAGGTACGTTGCACACCTCGATTCTTACGGGTGCAAGAGTTCCTTACGCAATGGCAAAGGACGGGCTGATGCTAAAATCGCTCGGTAAATTATCATCAAAAACGCGTGTTCCAATCGGTGCATTGATTTTACAGGGAATTTGGGCTTGCGTTTTGGCATTTTCCGGTTCGTTTGATGCGCTTACCAACTACGTGATTTTTGGCTCGTGGATATTCTATGCGCTTGTTACCTCCTCAATTTTTGTGTTTAGGCGCAAATATCCAAACGCCGAACGACCGTACAAGGCTTTCGGCTACCCAATTGTTCCAATTGTATTCTTGGTTGTTGCCGGTTGGCTTTTGGTTACAAATCTAATTTCCAGCCCGCGTGATTCAATGGTGGGCATAATATTAATCCTAATAGGTTTGCCGATTTATTATCTTTTGACGAAGTTAAACAAAGCGAACAATGGCGATGTTGATGTATAATTTCGATGTGGAAGGAATTGAACGAAGAGCAAGCAGAAGGTTCCCGGTAAATATTGATTTGGATTGGGAAGGGAAAATAGGTCGGCAAAAAGGCACCGTGAGCGATATTAGTATGTTAGGGTGCTTCGTATTGTGTTCCGGTGAAGTTGATGACGGCGAAACCGTAAAGCTTTTTCTTCCGATTGATGGTTCAATGAAGGTTCAATTTGATGCTTTGGTTATGAACCACGTTTTTGAAATAGGGTTCGGTGCAAAATTTGTAGCGATGAACGATGCGAGAACCCAGCTATTAAAAAAGGTTATTGATCAGATTGGTGGCGCGAACGCCTCAAGAATCTAAGGCATCTATTGCTTCGCGCGCAATTTCACGGTCATCAAAATGAAACTTTTCACTACCGATAATTTGATAGGTTTCGTGCCCTTTCCCTGCAATCACAACAACATCATTTTTTCTAGCCTTTGAAATTGCCAACTGAATCGCAATTCTTCGGTCTGAATTGATTAAATATGGGCAGCTTGTTTTGCGAATTCCTTCTTCAATTTCCTCGATGATTCTAAGCGGATCTTCTGTTCGCGGGTTATCGGAGGTAATTATAGCCAAATCGCTGCCTGCACCCGCCACTTCTCCCATCGGCTGTCGCTTGGATTTATCGCGATCTCCGCCGCAGCCAAAAACGGTTATTATTCTTCCGTTAGTTAATCCGCGGGCTGTTCTTAGTGTATTAAGAAGCGCATCATCCGAATGTGCGTAATCAACCACAACTGCGAAGTTTTTGTTTGTTTGAACGCGTTCAAATCTTCCCGGAGCGCCTACGCAGGTTGCTAAACCTTCTTTGATTGACGGCATGTCAAAGCCAAGTTCCTTTCCGACGACGATTGCCGAAAGCATATTATAAACGTGCGGTTTTCCCACTAGAGGTGAGATTATTTTTTCGGACACGTTTTCTGCGCGTAATGTAAACGAAGTTCCTTCCAAAAGTGAAACATTAATGTTCTGTGCATAAAAGTCTGCTTCGGCTTCTAGCGAAAACGTCACAACCCTTGTGCCGGTATTACGTAGTTCGCGCGCTAATCTTTGTCCCCATTCATCATCAACGTTTATTACCGCAGCGGAAGGTACCGTTCCCAAACGACCGTCAAACAGTTCCTTTTTGGCATCGTAATAGTTTTCCATTGTTTGATGGTAATCAAGATGGTCACGAGTGAGGTTTGTAAAAACACCGATCTTAAAATGCAAAAAGTCACATCTGTGCAGATGAATAGCCTGCGAAGATGCCTCCATCACAGCGGTTGAGCAACCCGCTTCCGACGCTTCACGCAAAAATCGTTGTGTGTCCGATGCTTCCGGAGTGGTTCGTACCGCCGGAACTGAGTTTTCGCCGATGCGATATTCAACTGTTGTAAGCATCGCTGATTTTTCTCCCGCAGATTCAACGAGCGAATTTATCAAATACGTTGTGGTTGTTTTTCCGTTTGTGCCGGTTATTCCAATCAAGTTTAGTTTGCCCGAAGGGTTACCGTTTATCACGGAGGCAGCTTTCGCAAGTGCGACACGTGCGTTCCCTACTTTTAGCCAGTTGCCGGTAAATTCGGCAGGGCAATCTTGTTCCGAAATAACTCCTGCTGCACCGCGGCGCACGACGTCATCGATGAAGTTGTGTCCGTCCGTTGTCAGCCCCTTTATTGCAACAAACAACGTACCTTCGGTAACTTGTCGTGAATCATGAGTAACATCTTTTACAAAAGTTTCGACGCCGAACGTGCTTTCTGCATTTAATTCTTTTGCAATTGCTTCGATAGGAATTTTTTCAGGCATTGTCATTTGGTACGAATTTCGGAATTTTAGAAACTAATCTTACGATAAGCACTGAAAAATGAAAACCAACAAAATTAATCGCCCGTATTTTCATAAAGATACACAAAAAATCTTTTGCAACATAACGTATTTCTAAAGCGTTTATGTTTCTTGAATGATAGTATCAAACTTTCAAGCTGAAAATTTTGCCTTCGACACTTGAAGTCTTAAAACCTTGTACGATACAGGCTTGGAAGGATTTAGACGATGAAAATTCTTAAACTTATTTTATTTCTTTTATTTTTGGGCGTAGGCGCATATGCCATTGTTTGGTTTCTTGGTTTGGTGCTGAGTTTGTTTTGGTATTTCGTGGCAGGCTTTTTGGTAATTGGCGGTGGGTACATTGGCTACAAATTGCTAGTTTCGAAAGACGAAGATAAGCCGCAAATGCTTGAACACGAAATTCCTACATCTATTGGTGAAATGCAACGTTTGGACAGGGTGCTTGAAGAATATAAGGAGATTGTAGATAGGGAAGAAAATATTAAATAGGTATTTTCCCTGGCAAAGTAAAGAAAAAAGCGCGGACACGTTGAAGTGCGTCTCATCAAACACGCGGATTTCAAATGTCTGTCTGCTAGACAATTTTGAGTTATTCCTTTAAATTCAAACTGTAATTTGATTTTTCAAAATTCAGCCGAGGTGGTGAAATTGGTAGACACGCTAGTCTTAGGAACTAGTACCTACGGTGTGCGAGTTCGAGTCTCGCCCTCGGCACCAATTCTGAGAACTTACCGCCGGAATTCCCCGGTCTTCAAATTTCGCTCGCTCATAATTTGGCGGGCTTTTCTAATCACCAATTCCAAATATATTTTAGATGAGTACAGAACTTAAAAACGTATCCGAAACAAACAAAACCATTCGGGTTGAAATTGCGCCCGATATTGTTCGCGGCGCGTATGACCGTGTTAGCAAAAAATATGCTTCGAAGGCTCAAGTGCCGGGGTTTCGAAAGGGAATGGCTCCGCTTGATGTAATTAGAATGAGGTACAAAGGCGAAATTCGGGGCGATGTGTTTCAAGAGCTCGTGCCGACGATTGTTACCGAAGCAGTTATTGAACATCAATTAAGCCCAATTACGGAGCCGCGCGTTGTTATTGACCAAGCCGAAACGGTTAAAGTAAACGGTGCCGAGCCGATTGTTGTTGAAGTTCACATAGAAGTGATGCCGGATATTCCAGAACCAAAGTTTGAAGGCTTGGAAGTAACCAGACAAGTAGCGCCGGTAAAGGATGAAGAAATCGATGGAATAATCGACGAAGAACGCCAGAAGGAAGCAAGTTTTGTTCCCTCGGAAGGTAAGAAATCAAAAGAAGGCGATACTGTAATTGTTGATTTGAAAGGCACTTTTGAGGACGATCCCGAAGCTGACCCAATTGAAGTTTCTGATCTGGATATAAAGTTGGGTGATGAGGTCATTGAAAAGAGCTTCACCGAAAATATGGTTGGAATGAAACCCGATGAAGAAAAAGAGTTTTCGGTCGCATATCCGGAAGATTTTTCGTCCACCACGTTGGCGGGAAGGAAAGTAAAATATCATGCCCTGGTGAAATCGGTAGGTTCGGTTGAATTACCTGAGCTTGATGACGCTTGGGTAAAAAGTCTTGATGAAGAGGTCGAAACGGTTAAAGATTTACGCAAGAAATTGCGAACGGATCTTGAAACAGTGGCTAAAGCGGATGCGGATGCACGAGTGAGAAACGAATTGATCGCGAAGCTCATTGAGGCTAACGAATTTGAAGTGCCTGAAGCATTGATAGAAAACCAAGCAAGGAATTTGTTAAACAACTTCGCGCAAGATTTGGCGCAGCGCGGTGTAGATTTATCAAAACTCGATCAGGCTTTTGCCGAATCAAGTTATTCGCAGATGCGCATGCAGGCGGAACGAGATGTGCGTGGGGCAATTCTTTTGGAAAAAATTGCCGAGCAAGCAAATGTTGAGATAACTGACGAAATGGTTGCCGAAGAAATTGAAAAAATCGCGCAACACTACAATATGCCGGCTGATGAAGTTAAGAAGGTTATGGAGCGCGAAGGTAATTTGGATTCAATTCGAAACAACCTGCGAACGCGCGAAGCCGTCGAAGTAGTTGTTAACAAAGCAAAGATTGTGGAAAAGCCTTGGATTGATAATGATTTGGATTCTGAAGAAACGGCGAACGGTGAAAGTAAGCCGGTAAAGAAAACGAAGGCGAAGCCCGCAAAGAAAACGGACACGAAAAAGGCAGATAAAGAAAAAGGAAACGCAAAAACTTCGAAGAAAACCAAAAGTTGATTTTGGCTTGATCTGTGAAATATTTACGTTGAGAGTTGCATTCAAATTGATAAGTAGTAGAATCGTTTGTAGTAGCAATGTAATTGCTTACAACATTTACCCCGTCAAAGTTAAAGAAACTTCTCAATAAAACGAAATAATAAGGAAGAAAAACGTTATGGCATTAGTCCCAATGGTAGTCGAGCAAACTTCACGTGGTGAGCGTGCGTTTGATATTTATTCGAGACTTTTGAAGGATAGCATTATATTTATCGGTACGCCGATAGATGACACAATTGCGAATCTGATTGTTGCACAGCTGTTGTTTCTTGAGGCTGAAGACCCTGAGCGCGATATAAATCTATATATTAATTCGCCGGGTGGGTCGATAACCGCCGGAATGGCGATTTACGACACAATGCAATTTATCCGCAATGATGTTACCACCATTTGTGTTGGGCAATGCGCTTCGATGGGGGCTTTACTTTTGACGGCAGGCACAAAGGGGAAACGATTCGCACTGCCGAATTCGCGCGTACTTATCCATCAACCTTCCGGTGGGGCTTCCGGACAAGCGACCGATGTACGTATAATGGCTGAAGAAATTCTACGTATGCGTAAGATGACATCAAGAATTTTGGCTGATCATTCCGGACAACCGTTTGAACAGGTTGAGAAAGATGTTGAACGCGACCGTATAATGACCGCGGAACAAGCAAAAGAATATGGTTTAATTGATGAAGTTATTGACCATCGGAAAAAGCCCGAAAAGGACTAGAAAATACCTATGTTAAGACCTGAGGAAATTCTACGATGTTCGTTTTGCGGAAAGTCGCAAAATGAAGTTAAGAAATTGATTGCCGGACCAAATGTTTACGTTTGTAATGAATGTATAGATATTTGCAATGAAATAATCAATGATGATGAAAAAGTAGAAGCGGCGGAATTGCGTTCATCGCTTCCGAAGCCACAGGAGATTAATGATTTTTTAAACGAGTATGTGATCGGACAAGATGAAAGCAAAAAACGTCTTGCAGTTGCGGTTTATCAACATTACAAACGGCTTGAACTGGCAAAACGTCATAGCGATGTCGAAATTCAAAAATCGAATATTCTCTTAATTGGTCCTACGGGTACAGGCAAAACCCTGCTTGCACAAACACTTGCAAGAATTCTTAGCGTGCCGTTTTGCATCGTGGATGCAACGGCTTTAACTGAGGCAGGGTATGTGGGTGAAGATGTCGAGAACATTCTGCATAAACTTGTTAAGGCGGCGGACGACGATATTGAACGGGCGCAAGAAGGCATTATCTACATTGATGAAATCGACAAGATTTGCCGAAAAGACGACAATCCTTCGATAACTCGCGATGTTTCAGGGGAAGGTGTTCAACAAGCGCTTTTAAAGATTTTGGAAGGAACTTCCGCGAATATTCCGCAGCACGGCGGAAGAAAGCACCCTCAGCAAGAATTTTCTACGGTAGATACAAAAAACATTTTGTTTATTTGTGGTGGCGCGTTTGTTGGGCTTGAAAGGGTTATAAGTAATCGGCTCCGAAATAAATCCCTCGGTTTTAACGCCGAGGTCATGAATTCAAACGAACGGAGAAGTGAAGTTTTGAGCAATTTAATGCCGGATGATTTGATTCATTACGGTTTGATTCCGGAGTTTGTCGGGCGCTTACCGGTTACCGGCGTACTTAGGGAGTTGGATGAAGCCGCCCTTACACGAATTTTAACGGAACCCAAGAATTCGTTAATCAAACAATATCAACGTAAATTTGAGTTTGATAACATTCGGCTTAAATTTACGGACGGTGCAAAACGTGCGATTGCCAAACAAGCTTACGAAAGTAAACTTGGGGCACGAGGATTAATGATGATTCTTGAAGAAATTTTGCTAGAACCGATGTTTGTGTTGCCTTCGCAATCGAAGGTTTCGGAACTTGTTATTACCAAGGATATCGTTGAGAAGAAATCGGAAGTGATTCCGCTGGAAGTTATCGGAAATCAAGAAGAAGCGGCGTAAAATCACGTTTATAAATTTTGACGAGCAGCAATTCGAGTTCGGGTTGCTGCTTTTTGTCCATAAAGTTGCATGAATGTCGTTGCTGGTAAATCGATTCAATGGAAATCGGAAACGGTTTACGATAAAATATCTTTACCGTAAGTTTTTTAATTTTTGGCGGAAAATAAACCTCCGCTCGGCTAAAATAAGTTGAAATAAATCTGTTCACCCCGATAGGTTTGTGCAACGTAACAAGTAGAGCCTTTATTGCTCGCTTTTGTGAAAATGGCAAAATCTACACAGAAAAATCGCCAACTAAAGGTTCAAACACCGCTTGGTGAAGATGTTCTTTTGTTGAACAGGCTTAGAACGCAAGAAGAAGTTTCACGTCTTTTCAAATATCGCGCACAATTTGTGGTTGATGAGGAATCAAGTAAATCCAAGATAGTTACCGAACTCGATGTTTCGAAGATACTGGGCGAATTGGTAACAATAACCGTTGAACAATCAAACGTAAATACGCGAAAATTGATGGGGGTTATCTCAAATTTCTCGCAAGTTGGCAGACGCCAACGTTATTCTTTTTATGAGGCGCTGATTGTTCCAAGCGTTTGGAAACTTACTCAAAGCGTTCAAAGCAGAATTTTTCAGCAAAAGAGTGTGCCTGATATACTAAAAAAAATGCTTGAGGGTTACAAATTTCGCTTGCAGCTGAAGCAAGCCTACAAACCCAGAAATTTTTGTGTCCAATATTTTGAATCAGATTTTGATTTTGTCTCGCGTTTGATTGAAGAAGAAGGAATGTTTTATTACTTCGATCATTCAGGCGATGCAGACGAAATGATAATCAGTGATGATTATACTCAGCCTAAAGAATGTCCAAACCAAAGTTCTTACCAGTATTACAACCCGGAAAAAATGTTTGCGGACAAACACAAGGCACTGATTCAATCGATTTCTATTGATTATTCTCTTCATAGTGGAAAACAAACGCTTTGGGATCATAACTTTCAGTTGCCTTTGAAAAAACTCGACAACGAAATCAAAAGCCGGCAGAGCATCGGGGGTAACCAAGAAATGGAAATCTATCGCTACCCCGGTAACTATGCAAAACGTTACGACGGGATTGACCCCACCGGCGGCGAATCATCAGGCGAATTATCAACAATATTTTCTGATAACAAAAGATCAAACGAAAGCAAAATGTTCGCACTTGATTCTAAACAGAAAGTGCTTAACTGTGTTTCCGATGGGATTACATTTACTGCCGGCTTTCGTTTTACGTTGCAAGATCACCCAAACGCCGATTTGAACCGGGCTTATCTTATAACTGAATTAGCACAGTATTTTACGCAGTCACCCTCGTTTGATGAACTAGACGAAGGTGCAGTGCCAAACGAATCACATTTTATGTGTGTGCCACAAGGTGCAGGTGCGCCGGAATACCGACCGCTTTCAATAATTCCTTCGCCTCAAATTCAAGGTAGCCAAACCGCAACTGTTGTTGGACCGGCGGGCGAAGAAATTTTCACGGATAAATATGGCAGAATAAAGGTTCAATTTCACTGGGATCGTGAAGGGAAGTATGATGCAAAAAGCTCTTGTTGGATTCGTGTAAGCCAACCTTGGGCGGGTGAGAATTGGGGCACAATCTGCATTCCGCGAATTGGGCAAGAGGTAATTGTAGATTTTATCGGCGGTGATCCGGATCAGCCAATTGTTACCGGTTCCGTTTATAATCCTTCGCAAATGCCGCCGTATGAGTTACCCGGAAACGCCAATACGATGGGGTTTAAGTCAAACACCACCAAAGGCGGAAACGGCTATAACGAGATGGCGATAGTTGACGGCAAAGCCGGCGAATTGATTCGAATCCACGCCCAAAAGGACATGGACACGACTGTTTTGAATAACGATACCCAGTATGTTGTTGTAGATCGCAAAATTAATGTGGATGGAACGCACACTGAAACAGTTAAAGGCGATATGTCCACAACCGTAACTGAAGGTAATCAGGAAAACACCGTAAAAACGGGAAATCAAACGAATACTGTCGAAACTGGTTCCCAAACTGATACCGTAAAGCAAGATATTTCAATTGAATCAACAGACAGTGAAGTAAAAATATCTGCGAAAACGAAAATAATCCTTCAGGTCGGTGAGAGTAGTTGGGTTGAGATCACCCCAGATAAAATCACAATCAATTCTTCAAAAATTGAGTCACTTGCGTCAGGTCAAAATTTAATTTCTGGTGGAACGGTCGATATAAATCCTTAAGTTGAAATACTTATTTCGTAAGTTATGTTTCAAAATAGAAACAATGAAAGTATGCAATCGTCACAAGAATTTTTAATTAAGGGTAAAACACAAACTCGTGTTGGCTCCGTATTTGCGGAAAATATTACTAGGTCTCTAGTTCGATTAACGGAAAAGCAAAATTCTACATCTCTATTTAGTAGAAAAGATTTTTCTCAATCTTCTGATGCCATAGTTGATCAGTTAGGTGCTGACTTCGCTTTCGTTACAAATAAGTTGTTGCTGAAAACAGATATTATTGGTGAAATCGAAAGTATTCTTAATATGCAGGAAGTTCAAAACGTATGGGAAGAGGGAAAACCAAAGATATACAAAAAATATGGTGAGATTCCTGATTTTAACTCCGCATGCGAAACTTTTGAAGAAAACTTGAAGTCGGAAGAAACGCTTCTTGAGAGCATTCGCGACAAAGGAGACTTTGGAATATTATTTCCCAAAGTATCTTACCTTGGATATAGATCACTTCCTTGTAAGATAAATCGAGAAAGGATCATAAGAAAAAGCGTCTTTTTAAAGGATCTAGCAATTCGTGAAACGATTGCAGTTAAACAAACTTCAAAATTTATTGAAGTTAGAGTGTTGGGCAAACTTGATGAAGACAATTTTGATTATTCGGGCTTTCTAAACCTTCTTAGGCAAATGTTTGATGGAGATATTCAAAAAGACGATATTAGTTTTCAAAATGAAGAGATTTATACCTACGAAAAAAACTCAGTAGAGCGAGTGGATGGTAAGCGACATCAACTATTTACAGTTGATGGTTGGTATTTTAGAGACGAGAAACAGGAGCTTCAAATTAAAAGCGAATGAGTGATGAGAATAAAAAATATGTTCCTGAAGGGGCATTCCTGGTTTGTGATAAAGGTACGATCCCTACTCAGTTGATATGTGACCCACAGCCGATTCACATTTATAGTGTTCGCTATGCAGATGAAAACGACAAAAAACCTATTGCTAACATACCCTCTTTTGGAGTTTGTAAAACATTGGGCGGTCCCTGTGGTCCGCCAGCCCCTGTATTATGGACAAAAATCAAAGAAGATGTCACTTTGCATGGTTTTAAACCTCTTCTCGAAGATTCTGAAGCAATTTGTGCCGCAGGCGCAGTAGGCAAAATAAAAATCTTCTTCGATAAATATGAAGCAGAACTTGCGGCGGAAAACAACAGCGAAAGCGATTTTGTAAAAGAGCCTATATCAAGCTCTATTCTTGGTTTCTTAGGGGGTGGGGCAATAATCGGGATGTTTGCCCCTGAATTGCGCGACGGGATTGGGCGTGGGCTTAAAAAGGGGGCTGAAGGTACTTGGAACTTTATTAAATCACTGGGCTCATTACAAGGATGGCAGGACTTTGGAACCGGACTACTAAATTTAGGTGTAATTGGAGCAGCCTATACAACTCCAGCCGGTCCGATCGCCGGTGATACAATTCTAGGAGCCGTTGACGGTATTTTCGGCTCAAATTTCCGTCAAACCAAAGACAATATGGCTACCGGTATCTCTGACGCCGCAAGCCATTCATGGGAAAATGTAAAACGTGGAAACTGGGGTGAAGTCGGCGAAGACATAGGACAAGTTGAGTGGATAATTGCAGAAGCGGTTGTCGGATCAAAAGGCGCGGGTGCAGTTGCGCAAGGTGTAAGGAGAAGCGCACAAACTGCCTCAAGACTTGGTCGAGCAGTAGTCGGAGCAGAAAGATTAGCTCAGATTTCTGCACGTTCGGCTCAGGTTCTTAATCGTATCAAAAATAGTGTAAGCGGAGTTGTAAGGATTGGACGAAAAGTTGATAACGTTGCGCAATCTCAAGGTGCATTTTCTCGAGCGGTTAGTGCGATCGAAGAACTAGCGGAAAACTTTAAAAATAAAACAGTTGCCGCTGATGGTGATAAAACTCTAAGTGGTTGGAAAGGAAAGCAAAATCCGCGTC
>JBKEBT010000109.1:0-11038 GCA_047973305.1 Pyrinomonadaceae bacterium | reverse complement strand
CTGGCTCCCATAAAAAGAAGCCAACTTGATCATGATAAGTTTTCGGGTTATCCGGCTTGGTAACGAATTGGTGATAGCGCAAGCCATAATAAAACTGCGGACCGTTTGTTTGCGGATCAATCGGCTGTAACTCAAAATGTTCAACATAATCTTGCGATTTTGGTCCCTCGGCTTTCGGCTTTACATCAAAACCGATCTTTCCTTCCCAAATTCCCGCAAGCGGTGTAAGGGGTCCAAGGTTGTTAAGCGTGTTTATATCTAAATTCGGTTCCGTATAAATATCTTCAGGATATGTGTTCATTATAATTTATCTCCAAAATGGTTTTATATTAATCATCGCCGTCATCATCCGTTTCGGGTTTTATCCCGATTCTTAAAGCCTCGAATTCGGCAGCGCTTACCGCTGGCGGCATTGGCATTGAATCGCGTTTAACGGAATACCAAATAATTTCGTTAAGTTCACGCGGATTTGCCATATCTGCATGAGAAAGATCTTGCCTATCGGTTAATTTCATATATTTTACCATTGCCCGTGACGGCTGCGCCGGCGGAAAGAGGTTATCTGTCGCTATATCCGGTAACACTGCGGTAAATGGAGTGAAATCGGGTGTAGCTCCGAAAATGTCTATCGGAATTGCGTGCTCGTCTAGGAAGTTCATTGGCGGTAAATTTAAACATAATTCCATCGTGCGAATCAAGCTTACGGTGTTGTGAAGCTCGTTGATTAGCACGCCCTTTTTGTTATATGCGGAAATAACCAACGCGGGCGAGCGGTGCGCATCAACGTGATCCGGTCCATCTTGAGCATCGTCTTCGACAATAAAGATTGCCGTATCTTTCCAGTATTCGCTTTTGGATACTTCTTCAACCAGTTTGCCGATTGCATAATCGTTTTCTGCCACGTAAAACTGTGGCGTCGGAACGTTCATACGTAACCCTGAGGTGTGGTCATTTGAAAATCGCACAATTGAAAGATTTGGCATCTTATCGCCTTTGCCGTTCTTGCGATTTTCCGCAAATATGCGAAATTCTTTTAACCATTCAGCAAAACGGGAACTTCCGCGAAATTGTTCTGATTTATTTTCGTAGGAAATTAACGGGTCAACTCTCCCATTCGAATTTTTCGCGGCAAGATAGGATTCGGTCGACATTGAATCCGGGGTTTTCTGATCGAAATTTCGCAGTTTTGCCGAAAAATGATTTTCGAGTGAACGTTTTGTTGCAAATGCCGCCACTGTTGGCGAAATATCAGGATATGATTTAGGTTCGCGCGAATTTACTTCATCTACATCCGCTTGCGAAACCGTTGCAACAAATTCACCGTAATTTCTGTAGGTCAAACCGTTTCTTTGCGCTAAATCCCACAAATAAAGAGTTTCCGGTTCTGCAACGTCGCGCGCACCGTTTAAGTAAGGCACATATTTCTTCAAGAAATCAGCAACGTCGTTGCCGTTTGCGGGAATATCAAAAACTGAAGGAAGCGCGACGGGTGGTTGCCCTGAAGGCGGATTATACGAAGGCAAACGGTTAAAGCCTTCATAATCATAAGTGCGTCCGCGTCCCGAATAGTTCCAGCGAAAAGCCTTATCAACATAATCATTTGAATATGCAGCCGTTGACCAGTTATGCCCATCCGGAGATGCTTCAGCGTTTACAAAAAAGCGATCAAGCAAGCCGAAACGCAAAGCAAGCGAACGCACATTTGGAGTAATTTTCTGCGGCGCACCACCCGGTGCAAGCGCAGCTTCTCCTTCGCCAAATATTGCTAATTCGGGAGCACCATCAGCTTTTTCCCCGTTTCCAGCCTTCTGCAAATCGCCGAATACTTGATCGTAAGTTCTGTTTTCACGAATAATGTAAATAACATGCTTGAACGGCGAAATGCCGCGTGGAAATATATTCTTTTTGCGGTCTCCGATCATTCCGTTGTTTGCCAAAACCTTTTGCGTATATGAAAAAAGTTGTCCTTCGTTGGGGTATTCCACGACGCTTACATTTCCGGAAACTATTGCAACACTATACATACCGCGCTTGTTGTAACTTTTAACCGGAAAATCTTCATTGGGTGCATTTGGGTAATAACCGTTTTCAGTTGTTTTATACGAAGAATTTTCGTTTCCTGTACCTTTTCCGTTTGCGATAAAAAGTTTCCCGTTTGCAAGGGCAATTGCGGATGGATAATTTCCGGTAGGAATAAAGCCCGCGATTTTTCCTTCAAGTTCGCCATCTTTTTCTAATTCGAGCTTTACAATCGCGGCGGCATTTACTTTCGAATTTGTTACATAAAGATAGTTTTCGTCATCGCTTAGTGCGATGCCTTGCGGACCAAACCCTGCGTTTCCTTTTTCGGAAAGTTTTACGCTTATCGAATGTGCTTTTTTATCCGGTTTGTTCGTTTCGGTATCGATTACAGAGACGCTGTCGCCATCAGAATTCACTACAAAAAGTCTTTTTTTATCTTTGGAAAGAATCATTTTAGTAGGATGGCGATCCGTTTCTATATGACCGATTACGGAAAGCGATTTTCCGTCAACCACCGCGACTGAATCATCACCCCAAAGCGAAACATAGATTTTTGCAACACCCTTTCCATCTTTATCCGGTACAACTTTTACATCATACGGGTAAACAAATTGCGCCGAATTTTTGCGCCGAAGCGACACACGCGCGATATTTCTTTGATCGCGAAGGTCAGAAATGACCCCGAGATTGTCGCTGAGGTTGTTTGCCACGTAAATACTTGTTCCGTTTGGGCTAAGATCAATACCGGCAGGGTAAACCGCCGAAACATTTCCATTGTAATTTGGTGACGGCGCGCTTTCCGCAAATGCGGAAACATCAATAAATGGCGAGCTAAACTTTTGATCTGCGACGTTTTCCGGCGCAAGAGGCTTATCAGCCTTTGGATCAAAACTCAAAATCCAAATTTTGTTTTCGAATCCGCCCGAAACATAAAAATTATACTTTCCGTTCGGCTTCTTTTCCGTGTCAAACACCAATCCGAAATTTGCGCTTTGCGGAGAAGGGAAGTAAACGGTTTGAATTACTTCAGGTGCAGGTTTCTTTTCAAGGTCAATCACTGAAAGCGTTTGTTGTGGTTTGCTTTTTGAAGTGAACGTAAGTCCGTAGCCGCTGTTTACCGCAATCAAATATCTTCCGTTTCCATTGTTTTCCGGTGTACGGACAAAATTGAATGTAAGTGGCATTACCGCAGGTGCGTTTGTTTCGGCATCGTTTAAAAGACTTCCCGCCGGTGAAATTTTTCTATCCTGCAATTCTGCCATCGCCGGTTTCGCACGTGCCACATCCGCCGCAAAAATCTTGAATAAAATAAACCCCGCCGTGCAGACTAATGCAACAGCCCTTGCTACGCCGTTTGCCTTTTGCTTCTTATCTCGCATTATTGCTCCCGTTTCGATTACAGCCGAAAAAAGTTCGGCGAAATTGTTGTGTGTTGGTTGAATTATAAACAATCGGGAAGATTATAGAAGTTAAAAATTTGTGAAACTTTCAAAAAATCGCTGAAAACTTGGAACCGAAGAAGAAATCAAATGTTAATGTGTTTAAGAACGAGAAACGGTGCCGAAAAAAAGTATGCTATTGGAAAACGTGGCGTGATAATCAGACTTAGAGCCAAGTTTCGAACAAATTCAAATATTTCTTACACACTTTTTGATCTTCGCTATGCTGAATTCATGCGAACAGGAATCTACGCGCGAGTTTCGACTCACGATCAAAAAACACTTCCGATGCAGATTGAGAAAATGAAAGAGTTTGTTGCTCACCGCGACTGGACTCTTACGGCTGAGTTTGAAGAAGTTGCTTCCGGTGCGAAATCTACACGAGCCAAACGAAATGAGCTTCTTAAATTAGCCCGCCGCCGCGAGATCGATGCGATTGTAGTCTGGAAACTTGACCGTTTCGGACGGAGCCTTGCGGATCTCACCAACACACTAACCGAACTCAAAGACCTCGGAGTCGTTTTCGTTTCGATCACGGAAGCCTTGGACTTTTCTACCCCATCCGGCAGAGCAATGGCAGGAATGCTTTCTATATTCGCGGAATTCGAACGCGACATCATGCGTGAACGCGTCAAAGCAGGAATCGCCAACGCCCGAGCCAAAGGCAAACGCCACGGACGCCCGGCAACCGCCGCCCTTAAAAAGGATCAAGTAAAAAAACTCAAAAAAGAAGGATTGAACAATTCTCAAATCGCCCGGAAACTTAAAATCAGTAGAGCCTCCGTGATTAAGTTCTTAAAGTAATGATTTATATTTGTGAAACAACGAATCCTGGGTTTAATGCACCAAATTATTTTCAACTCTCAAATTCTATTACGTCTTGGATTCAAGTAAATTGAGGTGAATAATGAATTTTAAGCTAATCATTTCTTTGGTTTTTATTCTACTGGTGAGTATCGAAATAAATGCCCAACCGGGTTGCGGGGGGATATTCAATCCATATAACTATTGCCGAACAAACTATAAAGAAGCGGATTATATCATTTTTGGGGAAAAGATGGAGTTAGATACTACTATTCCTACTGCAACTATTAACGGTAAATGTTGTTACAAAAAGACAAAAATTGAAGTTAAGAAAATTCTAAAAGGTAAACTAAACAAGAAGGTAATTGAGTTATATCGTGATATTGATGCAATATGTAACGCACCACCACCGGTTGGTACACGACAAATCTTTAACGTCAATAAAACCATTATCGACGGACAAATCGTATATTACAGCCCTTATATAAGTACTCCGATGACGGACTATTCAGATCGAGCGTTGCGGGAAGTTTTCGCTGAAGTTCGTGCTAATCTAAGAAATAAGAGAAAAAAAAGTCTGGAGGGGTATGTCTCAGATGATACGACCCCCTCACAAGAGGTTAGGAGAAAGAAGGAAGAAAATGACCGCTATGACTTTCGTGCGCGCAATTTTATTCTAGAAAAGAATGTACTTGTCGAAGCTAAAAACAAAGAAACCAACAAAGTTTATCGAACGAGAAGCGATGATGACGGAGCTTATAGATTCGACGATTTGCCGAATGGAGAGTATATACTTCAAGCATATCCAGACGATGGAAAAGTGGGGGAGATTTCAAATATCACTGTAAATGACTTACGTTGTTCAAGACGACACAATATTTATATTTATCCTAAAGACAAACAGAATTTGTCTAGGTTAGTTAAAAAGCACAAAGCGGTTAACCCGCCCTGCGCTTTTCTTAATTTACAGAATTTCCTGAGTATTAGCTAAAAGGATATGTTTTACGAATCCATTTAACTGACTGCTCAAGAAAGTTTATTAATACTCCCAACCGCCGTATCCATTGGTAACATGAAAATATCCAATGTTTTCAGTAGTTATAGTGCCGCTTGGAGTATCAATCTCAATAAAATAGTATCCAGGGCTTGCCGAGACGTATGCGTCAATACGTGTAGAACTTGCCCAAGCAATGATCATCGGCATTCCACCCATCCGTACTTCAGACACGTTATCGAGATTTTCGCCGTAGATAGTAACCATTGAATCCATTCCGCCAGAAGATGGTTGAAAGGAAACAATTACAGGTTGTTGCAAAACCGTAAACTGCGTTGAGCTTACAGCACTACCTCCTGGAGTCGTCACGTTAATAGGAGAAGTAGTTGCGCCTGAAGGTACAATGAAAGTAAGTTGAGTGTTGCTGTTGACTGTGAATTGGGTTGAAACACTGCCGATTTTGACACTCGTTGCGTTGGCAAACTGTTCTCCTGTAAGTGTAACTAGGGTTCCTTCTGCTCCGCTTATAGGGCTAAATCCGGCTATCTGCGGAGCTGAGGTAGATGCTGCATAAGGCAGCAGACTAGCTAGAATTTCTTCTGCTCCCTTGATAAGGCTTGGACCTCCTATTAAAGGTGTCGTATCGATTGTTGGAACATGAAGATGTCCGCTCGGAAGCATCGGTCGGTTTGTTCTTCGGACGTTTGAAGTACGGTAGAATATTTCATTTGATAAATAACTGCCGCCGGAACCTACACTCATTTCCTTAGAAGAATCCGGCAGCTCACTACCCGTGATCGGCTGGTAGGAATCAAGGCTGCCTGCAGTTGGTTCTCCCGCTGATGTGTAAACAAAGCTGTCCGCGCGAGTTTCGTACGAGCCATACGCCGATTTTGTCTGCACCTGCGCAAGCCGCCCATCGTTATTGAGTGTGTTCTGTACCTTCCTTCCCGAAGGATAGGTTTCTTCAATCAAGTTAAGTAAAATGGTCTGGTCTGATCCCGCTATTCTAGGTGCCGTTTTCGAGATTCGGACAACTTATGTTGCACCGGCTCCAGACCCAATCTCCTCTGCGGTTAACGTATCCAATTCTGTTTCCTTTAGATACATAAGCCAATCCGTTTCGAAAATTCGTTATTACTTCGGAAAAATCGGCGGCGATAGCAATTTCGCCATTTGAATCGATGAATCCCCAATTCGACCCGATTTTAACCGCCGCTAACCCTTCTCCAAAGTCGCGTGCGTCTTCAAATCTTGGTTCAATCGCCACTTTTCCATCTCGATTCAAATATCCCCATTTTCCATCTTTTTCAAATGCAACTAGTCCTTCACTAAAATCGCCAACATAATCAAATCCGGAAACTTCGATGACCAATTTGCCTTTGGTATCAAAATAGCTAATTTTGTTATCTTTATCCGGCAACGTCTTATATACTTTTACGAGTCCATCGCTCGCATCCGCGATAGACACATTTCCATCGTCAATTGGAGGAATCACAAACTCGCCTTTTTGATTTATTAGCCCCACCTTTCCTCCGTTTACTACCACTGCAACTCCGTCATAAAACCCATTTGAATGATCAAATTTCGGTGGGATCACCATCTCACCTTTTGTGTTGATAAACCCGACCCCATCATTTAAGAAAATAACTGCTAATCCGTTCTGAAAAGTTCCAACTCCCTCAATCTGACTTCCATATTTTTCCGTTAGATTAATTTTCGGGACCCCTTTTTTGTTTATAAGAACCAAGTTTTTTCCTTTTCGAGCCACAGCATAACCTTCGGAAAACTCTGATTCGATAACGATGTCACGAAGCTCACGAATATTTCCAAACACGTCAACAATAAAACTATCTTTACCCTTAATTAACACTCCAACGTCAGAATCAGCCTCAGGCTCGTATGGAAATATGTCTTCACCTAACCCTTCATATACCGGATTTACTACAATCTTGCCGTTGCAATCCATTAACCCCCATTTCATCGTTACTGCCATCGCGGACCCAGGTGGATTCGGGTGTGCGGACGTAATACGAAAGAGATGATTACATGAAGCTTGAGAAGACTTAACGGATGCAATTGATGTAGCTACACAACTTACCAATATAACCAACTGAATTATTTTCATAGTGTAAATTCCTTCTTGAACCAATACTAGAAACTCGATTGAGAGAATCACCTTAAACTACTCCGGTCGGGTTAACCCTCCGAGGTTTGTCCTTGTTCCTTATCGCATTATCCTTCGGTAAGCGGTATCGTCCTTTATAGAACTCAAAATGAACGT
This sequence comes from Pyrinomonadaceae bacterium, assembly GCA_047973305.1. Lineage (GTDB taxonomy): Bacteria > Acidobacteriota > Blastocatellia > Pyrinomonadales > Pyrinomonadaceae > Aridibacter. Next base: position 3,495 of record JBKEBT010000109.1, on the reverse strand, counting down.
GCGCCCCTCTACCAACTTTTGTCCCACGTCCATTACTATCGCGTTTCCAGTAAGTCCACCCTCCACCCGCGTTCATTCCAATTTCGCCGATTTTCCTTCGACCGTCCTCGCCAGGTTTACTGTTCAGGGTGATATTTTCAAGGTGAAACATTCCAATGGTGACGTTTTTAAGCTTTCCGAGTTGCTTGAAATATACAAGTACAACTTTATTGTTTTCTCCGTCGAATCCGACTCCAGTAACTTCACCACCCGAAGGAATATAAACGTTCTTGTTTGCTTCAAATTTGGCTTCATCGTATTCTGCACTTGGAAAATCATGATTATGAGGATCGACCGGGGCTTGATTTTTAGTCGCACCTGCAATTGTTTGATCCCACGTATCTCCATCATTGGGATTCGCAAAGTATGCTCCATTATCAAAGAAATTTTCAACGAAAAATCTTTCCGACGGACTCATAACATGTTCGCCATTTTCATCCACTGCGCTTAGATCATCATTCCCATCAATGATTTCCCAGAAAGTATCCATATCACCACTGTTCGCGGCAGCTTGCGCGCGACGTTGATCGATACTTGTCTGAATTCCTTCTTCGTATTGACGTTCAAACTCGCTCATACCACCCGAACTTGAGCAGTTTGCATTCTCAGCCGAACAACCAGTTTCAGCCATCAAGCCGAGCTGATCGGTATATTTGTAAGGATTGTTGTAAACATAGCTATACCGATTGAAGCTTTGTGGATTCTTTAGATTCGCCGACGCCGTCAGTGGATCAACGCTTGTGAATCTGCCGAGTTTTGAGTTGTAATATCTTGCTTGGGCGAAGTCGAGACCGGATTCGTAGTCGCGCTCGTAGCCTGTGTATTGCTTTCTGATGCCGTCTGCTTGTCCGTAACCTTGTGTGTTTGAACGGTTTGCCGTCCCAGAATAGACCTCTTCTCCAAACGCTCGGTAGTCATGCCGAGAGACAATCGCACCAGTTTGATCCGTAATCACACGCGGACTTCCCAAGTGATCCTGCGTCAGATATTTCGTTGTAGCTGCTGCCGGAGTGAAGCCCGTCTCGTATTCTGCTATCAAAGATCCGCTTGCATTATATACGAAAATCGTTTTTACAGGCACCCCTATTTCGGTGCAGCACGTTGCTGCTCGCCGTCATAATAGTATGTTGCATTCTGCGTGGAACCGCTGTTATTACTGGCGAAGAAGCCGATTTGATGATTTTCGGCGTCGTATGAAAGACGCTGTCCGCCTGCGCCTTGCGTAACGTTTCCGCCTTGATCGTAGGAAACTCCCTGCCCGGCATCGATGCGATTATTTGCCTGATTTATCGTCGGATTGCAGACATTCTGCGGGCAACCCGTGATTGTTGTCGTATTTGCTGCATCGAAGCGTCTGTTGCCGAATCGGTCGTAAGAAAACGACTCTTTCCAACTCTGTCCGCCTGCGTAATTCTCAGTCGCGGACTGAATCCGATTGAGATTGTCGTAAACATAACTCTGCGAAATCGTCCCCGAATAACCCGAAAACGCAATCGTTTGAGACTGCAAAGAGCCGTTATTATTGGATGATGTACCATAGTTACAATCAATCTTGAGCAAGGACGTATCCGCCGAGCTCGTCCCCATTCCAACCTGCGTAACCTGCAAGCGATTGTTATACTGAGCATTCTCCCAACGGTTGTTTCCGAGCATCAAGTATGAATCTTAAGTATGTTGGCAAAGCCAATGTCCCCAGTCTGATTTAGTTCGTTTGCTTTGGTAAACTGGACGAGAAAAATGTTGCTAAATGAAAAATGTTTCCTCCTCCGCCCGAATCACCGTCTTGCTCCCATTCGTAACTAAACGGCACTAACAAATATAGTCCTTCATCTAAGTGTTCACGCGGCACACTAAATAAGAAGCTGCTTCCTGGCTCCAGTGAGTAAGTGCTGCTAACATGTTTTTCTCGATAGCCAATTGGTATTGTATTCTCTTTTTCCGGAGCGCTTTCTTTAGATAAAGACTTTATTTCATAAAACACTCCAACATCTCCATATTCTTTCTTAACTCCGAATGTTCTGATTGTAATTCGCCACAAAGAATTGTTGCGAAACCGAAGCCAAACTCCATCGTTGCTTTCGTTCGAATAGTATAATGGCTCTCGACTGCCAAACTTATCGAAACTAATATAAGCACTGGGATGCTTTGCATCTAAACGACACTTCTTACTTGAAACGCTAAGTTCAGAGTTTTGTCCAAAGCTAAGCATCGGAAGTAAACAAAATACCAACCAAAAAATCTTCATTGCTTAATCCTCTTCTTTTTAATTCACGGAAAATAACTATTTCCAGGTGCTGATGGGGTGAGTCCATATCCTGCTGGTCTTGGAACTGCCAACAAAGAATCAATACTTTTATTTCGCTCGATTCGAATACTTTCCGTTTGTGAAACATTCTCGTTCGATATTCTCCAAGACGGATCAAAAAGGGGATAGTTTATGCCATTTATGCGGACAGGTGTATATGAATTTTCTCTACCCTGAACATCTATTTGCATAATTTGCCCCATTGCCGATTCTGCAACATATGCACGACGCTCCGAATCATAATCCGTTGGCTTAATTTCCTTGTTGCTATTTATATAATTCATATGATCACTTGCGTGAACTCCTTCGTGCGTTATCCCTGAGGCGAATATGGTATTCTCCTGATTCAACGTAAAACTTACCGCGTCAAATGTGACCTTAACGCGGGTATCATTGTCAATTCTAGTTGCTCTCGCTTCGCCTTGTAGCGTCGCATCTTTACTAATTACTAAGTTATTATCCGTGCATTTTCCTTTCCCAGATTCACATCCATAAGTAGCAAGAGCCTTTTCAACTTCTTTATATTCCTCGGAATTTTTTCCGTACTCTTTTCCAATCTTTTTAAGATTTTTTCGTGCGGCTTTTAGATTTTTCCTGAACGCTTCTTTTTCTTCGACAGTCCAACTTTGACTAGGATCGAATTCATACAAGCCAAGCGGGTCAATGAACCTGAGAGGGTTATTAATCGCATAAACATAACGATTCCAGCTAGAAGGGAAACCTGTTCGTCCACTTGAAAGTAGCGGATCCGCGGCAGAGAATCTTCCCAAATGATTGGAATACATCCTCGCCTGGGCGAAGTCGAGGTTGGATTCTTCGTCGCGTTGGTAGCCTGTGAACTTCTGTCTGATTGAATCTCCATACGTGTAGCCTTGCCCGACTTGTCTTGGACCCGTTCCGATCATTGCTTCTTCTCCGAACGGGAGAAAATCGCGTCGGGATTGGACGCTGCCGGATTGATCCGTTAGTACGCGTGGTGAACCGAGATGATCACTGGTCAAATATCGGGTAACCGGATTGCCGTTTGGCGTCAAAGTCGAATACTCAGACACCAACTTTCCGCCTGCGTTGTAAACAAACACACGTGTTTTTGATGCCGTAACTTTCTTGACGCGTTTGCCGTCTCCATCAAAATAATACTGCCCGATTAT
>JBKEBT010000108.1:0-2220 GCA_047973305.1 Pyrinomonadaceae bacterium | reverse complement strand
TTTTTCGTTTTTGCGTCATCTTCCTTATTTCTATTCGGTTTATCATTAAGATAGGATTCAGCGATTCTACGATTGGCATCAAGCTTAAAGAAATCTTTTTCGAGCCGAATACATACAATCGTTACAATCAGTTCGCGTAACATTGCGATTGACTGGAGGTATTGCCCGTTATCGAAATACCAATGCGAAAGTTCAAACAATTTTTTCACAAACGCGCATCGGCTATCCGCCGATTTTGGATTTGCAAGTTTCCATTGCGAATAGGTTGCATCAATGGATTCCATCAATTCAAACACGGGCTTCGACTTCCAATGTTTTTTAGCCTTTTCATTATTAAAGGTGTTTGAAGCATTTATAGCAGATTCCATTATCCGATCCGGTCGTAAAAGCCGTAATGATTGTGATATGTTTTCGATTTTATCTGCCAAATTGATATCATTGTTGCTTCGCAGCACATCAACAAGAAACTTAGCGCTGCCGGCTTCATTAAATTGCTTTGCTGCTGAAATCCAATCAAATAACTTTACGAGTTCGGTTAAATCAAATATAGGTGCCGTGTTGTTGCCGGAATCACGCGCTTCAAATGCTCCGTAGATTAATGAGTTTAGTGTGATGTTTTTTGTTTCACGCAGATAGGCAATCACTAAAAAACTCAGCAAAGGAATTGAACGAAACGCATGGGTAATATCAACAACTATTTCATCATTTTCTTCAACACATTTTGAGATAACATCAAAAATTTCCCATAACTCATCTTCATCTTTACCGCTCTTAATATCAACCTTGGTGGGTTTTACTAAACCGCGCTTTTCCGCAATCGCTTCAATTTGCTCGATATAAGTTTTGTCTGATAAATCTAAGTCAAATACCTTTTCAAGCTCGTCATAATACTCTGATTCCTCATCTAACGCAGATTTTCCGGCATTGCCATAAAACTTCGGTTTCGCATCTTTTGCCTCATCTGTAAGGCAAATAATCATCTCATCAGGCTTGAAAAATTCGGCTATAGCAATAGGAAACAGATGTGTTTCGCAAAGTTGAACATCGGCAGAGCCTGCCCCATTAGTTTTGTTATAACTGTAATTGCACAGTCGGTAAGTGCCTGTTCCAATAAAACTTATTGCTTTCATTTGATGAGTGCCGAAGCTCCTTTGTTCTTAATGATTCAATAAAAAACACCACACATTTAACCCAAATGTATTCAGAAGTATTCCGAACGTTAAAGTCTATTATTTTTTCTCACCGTCCAACCATCTGGTTACTGACAGCCGCAAACAGTTTTGCGCCTTCATTAAAGATTGTTCGTAATTTTTCCTCATCGTCAACTGCTTTTCTTGTCGCCTTCGCCTCTTCCTCTTTACCATTCACATCAGTTCCGTGAGCCATTGCGTTTCGGAGTTTTTTCAGATTTAGATATGTTTGTTTTTGAGCTTCATCTAACACTCCAACAACATAAACCTTACTTGAATCGTTCCATTTTCCAATTAACTCGTCCTCGGCTCTGTTTCTCGCACTAAAGGTTGCTAAGTTTTCCGCAATTTCAGCATCTCCGCAATTTTCACCATACGCCACAACAATTGCTTCGGTTAAAATCAAAACTGCTTTGTAATACTGTTTTCTATCAAAAGCAAAAAGTGCTTTGTGTTGAAGCTGTTTCGATAAAGATTGATTTTTTGCCCAATAGATCGGTTGCTTGAATCTTTCAACTAAGCTTTTTTGAAGGGGTTCAAACGTGGAATTTTCAAGTTCTTGTGCAAGTTCTTTTGGAATTTGCGGATCGGTTTTATTTACCTCATCCAAGAAGACGAGTTTTTCAAGTTTCCGGTCAAATGAATCTGACATTCCAAGATTTCTGCCAATCTGCTCATAATTACCTGTTTGTTCATAAATCGCAACAGCCTCGGTTGCTCTCAAAAGGTCATTACAAAAATCTAATCTTACAACTTTCCCGTCTAAATCCTTTGCACCGTAGTAGAATTCAACTTCTTTGATGTTCTTTAAATATCGAAGATACATTATGACAAAACTCGTGATTATTGGTTGATTTCGTAAGCCGTGCGTTACATCGAATACAACTCTGTCGCCATCGTTCATTGTTGGTAGAATTGATTCAACGATTTTAGTTGGGGAGTCAGATTTCGTCGCATCACCGACAATTTTACAAATCATTTTTGTATCATTCAGATATTTATTCAAAACTGCTTCCCATTGTTTTAACTT
>JBKEBT010000107.1:0-2549 GCA_047973305.1 Pyrinomonadaceae bacterium | reverse complement strand
CGGCTTTATTAAATGGGGTTTGATAAAAACAAGTGCATGCGAAATGCCGAGCGCTTTTTGGTGCAAGGCAGAATTCCCGCTGCGATTGATGAATATCGGCAAATTGTTGAGAACGATTTCACAGATTACAATACGCAGAATATGCTCGGCGATCTATATGTTAAGGCTGACGATAAATACTCGGCGATTAACTGTTATATGGTTGTCGCCGAACATTACAGGGGCGAAGGTTTCGCAAAAAAGGCAATCGCGATATTCAATAAGATCTTAAAGTTGAATCCGGATGCGATCGATGTTTCCGTAAAGCTTGCCGAATTATATCAATCACGCGGAGCGCTTGTTGAAGCTTGCGCGCATTATGACGCGGTAGCCAAATTTCTTGAAAAACACGGTCAAGCCGTTGAGGCGTTTACGATTTGGGAAAAGATTGCGAGTATTTCACCGCGTGACGGCAACATACTCTTAAAGATTGCGGAATTCTATTTCAAGAAACACAGGCTTGAACAAGCTGCAAAAATCTATTCAGAAGCGGGTTCGCGGTTTTTGTCTGTTGAACGATTTCACGATGCCTCGGCATCTTATTCAAAAGCACTCGAAATCGAACCGGCGGATACAAGCGCGATTCGCGGGTACGTAAACGCGCAGGTAGGGCTTGGTTATCCGGAAGAAGCGGCAAGCTTTTTGGATCAATTTGCAAGTCAAAGCAAAAATTCGGGCGACATAATAGATCTTTTACTCGAGTGTTATTTGGAAATCGATCAACCTGCCACGGCTGAAAAGGCTCTGAAAGAGGTTCAGGCGACCGACCCGAAAATCTATTACAAATTTTTGGATATTGCGGATTACTACCTGAAGTGGGATGACCTAGATTCTGCCGCGCGGCTCTTAAATGAGATCGCCGATCAGCTTTTGGTAAGCAATGAACCCGAACGACTTCGCGTGCGTGCGGAAGAAGTGGTTACACGTAACCCTGAACATATATTGGGGTTGCGACTTTTGATCAAATTCTACGGATGGCATAAGGATGAAAAGCTCTTAAAAGGATATTTAGAGCAGCTGATGGAAGCCGCGACCTTGAACAATATGCCGGATGAAGAGCGCTTCGCAATTTCTCAGTTGCTTTTGCTGTCGCCGCAAGCCGATCGGCTCATAAGACGTTTGAAGGATTTGGATGGAGTTGCGCAATTTGCGCCTAACGCGGGTGATGAATTTGCAAGCGAAGATGCAAGTTTGAATTTTGAGCTTGAAGCAGAGCAGAATAATTCTGAACACGAAATTCCAACGTTTGAATCATTCAACAACTTGTTAAATGGCACAGATGGCGGCGGTGCATTTATTGAGGATGCAGTTTCTGAATTCGGAAGCAAATTTGATGCTGCAAGCTACCCGCCAATCACGTTAACTGAAGCCGATTTAACCGAAAACCACGTTAGTTTGGGAAACGGAATACTCGAAGGAGAAAAAACACTAAATGATGATTCCGTTTCGGACATAGAAGAAATTGGTATTCCGATGCCCACCACCGGAACAATCAGCGGAGATGACGCTGGCAACATATCTGAAAAGACTTTTGATAGTGCACAAGCGAAGCCGGAAGAAGGTTTGACACAATCTTTTATCGAAACTGATGAAATCGTTTCTCAGGCTGAAGACGATGAATCATATGAATTCGAACCCAATTCCGGCGCGGACGGCTCAGTTTCAAATGAAGATTTGCGCGAATCTGAACCCGAGTTTTCGGAAAATGGCGTTTCAGAGGATTCCGCCTTTTCCGTCGAAACCCCTGAACCCGTAGATTCGAATGAAACAGCGACTGAAATTGATATTGATGTATATGAACAGAAAGAAAACCTGCGTTTTTACATCGACCAAGGTTATGTTCAGGTTGCCGTTCATACAATTCGCGAACTCAGCGAAAAATACGGGCGAATTGCGGAATTGGAGGAAATAAGAAATGAGTTGGAGGCAGGCGGGGCGTTTGAAGATTATCCCGAAGAGCATTTCACTACATCAACAACGCAAAACGAATCCGAAGCGGCGGTTTCGGAATATGAAATCGAACTGAGTTCCGGAACCGCGGCAACGAAAGATTCAGCGGATGAAAACGAACAAGTTGAAGCTTCCGGAAGTGTTGCAAACAATGAAACGGATGTACCCGCACCCGAACATAGTGTAATTGATTTCGCCGCGGAACTGCTTGATGAAGAAGACAAAGAAAGCGAAACCGCAAGCGCACGTGGCGGTAAAAGCGCCGAAGAGAACGAATTGAGTTCAATAAATTGGGATTCCGAAAGTCCCGAATCCGAATTGTTTGAAGCCGAAGATGAAAACCACGAACTTGAAGATTCGATGAAAATCGACATTCAAGAATATTCCAACGAAGAATACGAATTGCATTATCATCACGCAGTTGCTTACCAGGAAATGGGGCTTTTGGAAGATGCGGTGCGGGAATTTCGCCTTGCGTTGAGCACAATTGATTCACGCAATGATTCCGGCAGATATTTTCAATGCTGCAATTTGATCGCGTCTTGCCACAGGGATGCCGG
>JBKEBT010000106.1:0-9412 GCA_047973305.1 Pyrinomonadaceae bacterium | reverse complement strand
TGTGTCTCCATCAATTCGCTGACAACCTCATTCTTCCGATTCAGTTTCTCTTGCAATTGATCGATCTTCACTTGCAACGGCTCGGTTTTCGACTTCAACTTGCTGATTTCAAAGGCTTTCCTGCCATTTTCAAAGAACTGCTTTTGCCATTTATAAAATTGAGTTGGCTGGATTCCGTGCTTATTACAAACCTCTGAAACCGGAATCTTCTCCAACAAATGCTCTTTCAGAATCGCTACCTTTTGATTCGGCGTAAACTTCCTTCGATCGCTAACTGCATAACTCATAATCGATAAACTCCTCAAATCTATTCTACCCAAGACTACCTAAATTGAGCTACACTCCGCTTTCAAATAAACTATAACAGATAGGCGTGAGAATCCTCTATTCAAAACGAGAACATTTAATTCCCTTTTTGATAGAAAATGAACAATAGAATCTTTCTTATTAACTCCACTGATCTCGTTTAGAGAATTTAAACAGAATGGCAAGACCTAAATTAAACAATAAAGTAAAACGCACTTTAAATGTGAATGTCGCTTTGAATCAAAAGGAGCATCAGAAGCTTTCGAAAATGGCGGCTAAATCAGGAAAACGTCTAGCTGTGTTTATCCGCGAAAACAGCTTGGCTAAACATAAAATCATTACAATTCCAAAAATAAATCGACAGACAGCAAGCCTGATTCGCGATGTCTATTCCGCGCTAGTGCGGATCGGTTTGATTTTGGAGCGGACAAAAAGAATAAATCTGGATGCCGAATTGTTTACGGATATCAGATCACTTCTACGGTTAATTCACGCAGAGATGTTGAATTATGGTGACAACGAAGATAACAAAAGGTAAGAGTTTTTCGAGTGCTGTCAACTACGATCTTGGAAACGGACTTAATAAAAACGATCAGGAAATGATCGAGAAACTTCCGTCAACTACAGGTGATTTGTTTGCTCCAGGATTTAAGGAAGGTGAAAGAGCGAGGCTCTTAGACACGAATTTGTCAGGCAAGTCGCCAAAAGATCTCAACTCGCAGTTTAAGAAGATCGCCAAATCTCAAACCGGCGTTTCAAAACCCGTGCACAAGGTTTCGGTAAACCTAAAACCCGGTGAACATTTTGAATCATACGACTGGATAGATGTCGGGCACTCGTATCTCAAAGAAATGGGTTTTGAGAACTCACCTTATATGATAGTCCAACATAGAGAAAAAGATCATGAACACATACACATTCTTACGTCTCGCGTAGATTTTGAAGGAAAAGTGGTTTCCGATTCTATGGAAAGAAGACGTGCGAGAAGTTGGGCAAAAAGCATTGAGTCAAAATACGATCTTACAAAAACCGAAGAAAAAGCTACGGAAAAAGCGGTAACAAGAACTGAACTTGAACAAGCCGTTAAATTAAAAAAAGTTCCCGCAAGGATGCTTCTTCAGGAGCATATTAAAAAGACTCTCATGAAAGATCAAACTGCCTCACAATTCATAAATTTAATAGAAGAAAGAGGTGTTTCCGTGCAAACACGCATTGGAAAAGAAAACAAAATTTTGGGTATAAGTTTCGCTACCGAGAACCGCGCATTTAGAGGCAGTGATCTTGGTGCTGCGTTTTCATGGAACGGATTACTCAAGAATGGACTGGAATACAACTATGAAAGAGACTTTGAAAAACTTAAAGAAGCAAGCCGAAGAGGAAGCAAATCAACAACCGCAACAAACGAAATCTCAGCTATCGAAGAGATCAGTAGATTTTTTGAATTCGATGGTAGACAAAGCAGTAACGAAACGGACGGCATCCATAAAGCAAGAACAGGAAGCGTTGCAGAAAGAGCTTCGGGAAACGAATGGCGAGTTGATTCGGAACCGTATGCAGCAGGAGCAGACGAACAGGGAGTTAGCGGCAAAGACCGCCGAACTTCGGGAAGCAACAAAACAGAGTTTCGATCTGGTTGGGGACATGATTCTGAAGAAAGTCTCCGGTCAGAAGGCTTTAGGTTCCGTCAAATCGAAGAAATCGCTGCCGCCTGCGTCTTCCGCAAACTCAAAGAAAACTCCGAAACAGACGAGAGCGCAAAATACTTCGCAACCGGTATCTCGATCAAAGACGGAAAAATCATACAAGCATCAGCGCTCCACCAAGAAACGATCGCAACAGTCTCAACCTCATCAGACTTACTATCCGCCACAACAACCAATGCAAAGACCTCTAAAACGGGTTCCCAGTCAAAAAAGGTCGAAAGCCCAACGCGAGGAAAAACCAGAGAAACAATCGCTATCTTCGGTGGTGGACGAATACCTGATCGCAATGCTGGAAATAATCGCATTTTTGGTGGGAGGATTCTTCAAAATACTCTGGGGAATAATAAAGTGGGTGTTCCTAATGTCGATGTTCAATCCGGCTATAGTCCCAATCACGGGAGTAATTATTTTTATACTATTCGTCATAGTGATGTTGACACTGGGAAGTTGGTTAGAAACTCCTCGTCCTCACGACGTATCGCTCTCGGACTTATAGAGGGGCTAAGAGACACACTTGATCAAGCTGAGGAAATTGTCAGAAAAAGACTTGAGCAGGAGGAAACCGAAAGGCAAAAAGCACAAAACGAAAGTCGCGTAGTGCCATCAATCATTCTTGATATGGATCATGTGATGTCTCGGTAGATAGATGTTATACGACCGAATTTTTATTTACATTTTGGAGGATTCCAATGATTTCTCTGACGTCGAGACCTCGGTAAAAAACCACTTTACCGGTCAGAATTAAAATTTGTTTATGTTCGCAAATGCACTAGTCGCGGACTCATGATTCCATGTTGCCACAGATTTATTCAAAGTTCTAAAACTCTACATAAACACTTCAAAGTATTTTGCCCTTATATTTTCTCTACATCTATCGGTAAAAACTTCTTTGAACTGTAAGTATTCTGCAAAATAATTGCCGTTTCCGATTCCTGCAAAACTATTCACATCTTTTTAATTCCATTGGTTTTCCTGTTCTAGTCTTGCTAGTTTCTCGGCTTCGAGGAGTTTTTCTTCTAAAAGTTTGCGGGGCGGAAGTTCGGTCATGTATTCAGCGGCGCGAATTCCGCGTTGTTCGATCTCCAAAAGCTCAACCATTTGTTCACCTTTTTCCGTGCAGAGTATCAGACCGATCGGCATTTCTTCATTTTCACGTCTTTCGTGCTTATCAAGCCAACGCAGGTATAATTCGACTTGTCCTACATCCGCCGCCTTCATTTTTCCTATCTTTAGTTCGATCAAAACAAGACGGTTTAGTTTGCGGTGATAAAACAAAAGATCGATATAAAAATCTTCATCGTCAATAACAATGCGCTTTTGCCTTGCGATAAAAGCAAAATCCGAACCGATCTCTAATAGAAACTTTTCCAATTCTTTTAAGATCGCATTTTCCAAATCCTTTTCGCTGTAGTTTTCCGCCAATCCCAAAAACTCCAAAAAATACGGATCACGAAAAACAAGATCGGGCGTTAATTTATCTTCCTTTTGCAGAGTTTCGATTTCTTGCTTGATCGTTTTTTCAGGCTTCTTGGAAAGTGCCGTCCGCTCAAACAGCATTGAATCGATCTTCTTCTGCAAAGTCCGTACACTCCAACGTTCGATCCGGCAGATTTCTGCATAGAAATCTCTTGCAAGATCATTTTTAACAGGTAATATCGCAACAAAATGCGACCAAGACAATTGTGCCGACAGTGTCGTCACTATTTCCGAATTTGAATAGAGTTCCGCAAACTTTATCATCCTAAACAAATTACGCTTACCAAACCCATTACCATATTCTTCGGTCAATTGTCTCGACACTGTCGACACAATTTGCTCACCATAATCCGCCCGCTCATCATTTAAGACATCTTTTCGTATTCGAGAACCGATTCGCCAGTATAAAATCGTAAGTTCGGAATTGACCGATCGAGCCACGCGGTTGCGGGTTTCGTCAATAAGTTGGCGTAAATCGCCAATCAATAAATCGGTATTTTTCTTTTCGAGTTTGCTCAAGAGATCGTTGCCCCCTAATTCTTTTGGATCATTTTGAATTTCTTTCTTGAGTTTTTTAACTACTTCGAAATATCTTTCGGAAACCACTTTCTTAGGTGTCAGAATAGAGAAAATTCATAAAGCTAAAATTCTTTACAAGTGATTTTACTTTTGAAACAGACTTTAGACAAACAAATCGCAAAAAGCCAGATTAGAATTTCGTGAAAATCACTTTGCAAATTTAGCCTACTTTTAATTTACAAGGCTCGACTCGGATACACCGAATTCATTATTTAAGGTCTGTCGGTTAAATTCTTCTAAAAGCTCGGCAACATGAGAAACACTTTCGTTTGTTAGATTTACATACCTTTGAAAGGTTTTCATTTCCGTATGTCCGGACACTTTCATCGCCTCTGCAATAGAAACACCAGCCCGCACCATTCGCGTAATCGCTGTATGCCTCAAATCATGAAAACGCAAATCTGAATTATCCAAACCCGCCTCTTTAAGTGCAGATTTCCAAGCTCTTTTGAAATTGTTTTCAATACCGAAAACTAAGATTTCTCTGTTTTTCGGCGACATATTCCAAAGTTCTTTTAGTTCGGCTTTTACACGCGAAGTCATTCCGATCAATCGCTCTTTTTCTGTTTTAGTATTTGTAGCTAACACGGTAATGATACTTTCATTGAAATTCACATCCTCCCATTTGAGCTTCAGTTGTTCGCCTTTCCGCATTGCAGTGTCCAAAGCGGTAATAATAATCGGTCTAATGTGGATACGGTTACTTGATTCACAGGCTGCAAGCAAAGAAATCTCTTCTTGCTTAGATAACACACGGTCGCGTTGTTTCTCAGCCGCAAGCGAAATCAGTTTTTTGGTTCTTTCAAACGGGTTACGAAGAATCAGGTCTTCGGATAATGCAAATCCGAAAATTTGTCGCAACAAACTCAGCTCACGATTTACAGAGGCAATAGAACGATCCCGACTTTCTTCAACAGTTTCGAAAATATACTTCTTTCTTCCCTTATTTGGATTCTTTCGTTTCACTTTTCGATTAACTATCACCGGAGTAGCCAAACGCTTTCCCTTATAATCCTCAAGATCACTGGGTTTTATACTCCTGATCTTTTTGCGACCGAAAAATTCTTTTAGCGGCTTGAGTATGTATCTTTGAGTTTTATACGAGCGTAACCCCGAAACTTTAATTCCGTTTCTAAACACGGGCGGATTTAGTTTTAATTCTTTATAGCGATCAGCCACTTCAGCAAAAGTAACTTTATCGGATTCAAGAGATGATTGCCCGCTGTTCTCCAACTCTCGACGCATTTCTTCGATTAGTGTTCGAGCGTGTGTGCGATTTTTGGCTCTTCTTAATTTTTCTTTTCTCTTACCTGTTTTTTCATCGATATACTGGATGCGGGCATACAAATATCCATTGACAGTTTTTACACCGCCGCTGATCCGGAACGATCTCGACCGCGTGTTTTCAGTTCAAATAGAGCGAACGGTCAATCGCGATAACACGGTGAAATTCAAAAAGATGATTCTACAAATCGAAAAACAAAGCTGGCGAGGCTCGCTCGAAGGCTCGAAGGTGATTGTTTATGAACATCTCAACGAAACAATTTCGATCGGATACGGACACCACGAAGTCGGAAGATTTACAAGCGATGGAGAAACAATAAAAGAAGTTGGTAAAGGGCAGAAAAAGCTCGCGGCGACAGGTAAGTAGGGGGATCCCCCTACTTACCTGTCATAACCAAACCGGACATGTAATGTGCTACTAAAACCGGACATCTCCATTTGCTAATAACACGGCTTGTGAAAACACTTGTCGATTCACCACTTCTGCTATAAGCTGTTTACATTGCAGTTCGCGTTTACTAACTTTTATGGATTTCTTTGAGGAATTGTCCAAAAATCGAACGAATTGGGTCGAATCAAATAAGAAAAATAATTTCGACACCGGTATAAGCAATTTGTTAACTGAGCTTTATCCTGATAACGCGCATTTTATCTACGAGTTATTACAAAACGCTGAGGATGCCAAAGCAACAAAGGCAAAATTCGTCTTGACTAATAAAGAATTGCGATTTTCGCATGATGGAACGCGCCGTTTTACCAAAGACGATATAGAATCAATCACCAGTATCGGAAACAGTCAAAAGAAAGATGATGCCAATCAGATTGGAAAGTTCGGCGTTGGGTTTAAGTCTGTTTTTAGCTATACAAACTCACCTAAAATCCATTCTGGTGAATGGTCATTTGAAATTCAGGATTTGGTTTGTCCTTCTAAAATTGATCCCCTGCCAGAATCTGATGATAAAGAAACCGTTTTTCTCATTCCTTTCACCCACAAAGAAAAGAAACCCGAAACCGCTTTCAATGAAATTAAAAAGATTCTCTTTTCGCTTCCTGACACAACCATTTTGTTTCTACAAAATATCAAACAAATCGAATGGGAAATTGAAGATCAACTAATTATCACGGGGCATTTAAAAATCAAAGTAGAAGATAATGAAGGGATTTGTGAGATTGAGAAGAAATCAGAAACTAATGAAATCTCTTTTTGGTTAAGGTATTTCAAAGATATTCCAGAAAAAGAAGGACTTTCAGTTTCGATTGCTTTCCGTCTTAAGAAAGACAAAAAACCAAAGCTTTTTAAGATTGACGAAACAGTTAAAACCGGTACTGTTTCGATTTTCTTTCCTGCTGAAAAAGAAGCCTCCGGTTTGAAATTCTTTATACATGCTCCCTTTGCAGCAACGGTAGCTCGTGATTCGATTCAAAATCGACAGGAAAATAATCAACTTCGTAATCTATTGGTTGAATTGTTATCAGCTTCGGTACAGAAGGTCAAACGACTTAATTTGCTAGATTCAAATTTTCTATCAATTCTTCCCAATAACGAGGACGATCTACAAGATTTTTATCAACCATTTCGCTCAAAAATGATTGAGGATTTTACGAACAACGATATTACCCCAACTTACGCCGGAAATTTCCAGAAGGCTACAAATCTTCTTCAAGCTGATTTGAAGGTAAAGAAAATTATCAATAGAAAATCTATACTCCCTGCCATATTTGATGAAAATGACATCGATTGGGTATGCGACACCGGAAGAAATTCTCGGGCAACAGATTTTATTGAAAGCCTAGAAATAGAAGAATTGAATATGGGCGATCTCATAAAACGTATTGGCGAAACCTTTCAGAATGCAGAAATTGCTGAAACAGTACTTTCCAACCAAACTGATGATTGGATGAGAAAGTTTTACGCTTTTCTTGGGACCAAATATTATTACTATGACGACTTAGCCGATGTCCATTTGATTCGTACAACAAATAACGAGCATTTATCCGCCAAGAACGTGTTTTTTAAAGGAAATAAGGCAAGCAAATATAAAGGAATAAAATTTGTTAAGCCCGAAACTTATCTTTCAGCGAAAAAAAAAGAAGACCCAAAAGCTAAGGAATATTTGGAGGAAGTAGGTGTTAAGGTTTTTGATGAGACAGATGAGATTAGGTTTATTCTCAATGAGTATTATGATCGCTGGCGAGGCGTTTTCAGCTCGTTGAATGATTCTTCAAAATTTACTGAGTCGAAAAAGAAAACTCACCTTTCACACATTAGAAAGTTTATAAAATTCTTGAATCACCATCCGAAAAATGCAAGCATTTTTTCAGATGCCCGTTTTCTTCGAACGGAAGACGGACCAAGCCGGTTGAGTTGGTTTTTTTCTTCACCCGAGTGCATTTTTTCTTCACCCGAGTGCATCTTTATTGATGCGCCCTATCAGAAAACTAATTTGTCAATCGTAAGCGAACATTTGGATGAACGTCAGATTTGGTCGGGTTATGCTGAATTTTTTAATGGTAAAGAAAAGCAATTTTCAGGTTTTCTTTCGAAAATTGGAATTGTATCAAAATTGAAAATTGTGTGTAATCAAAATCCGTGGGATAACCCAGGCTGGGAAATGGATATCAAGTGGGCTGGGCGGCGCTCTCACAATCGAATATTTAGCGACTTTAAAATTAAGGATCTTGAAGAGATTTTGGAAAAGGAAGACGTTGAAGTAAACAAATTAGTTTGGAAATCGATCATTCTTGAACCTACGGAAAAACAAGAATTGAACTACAGACCAAATGCTTCTGCTCGTTGGCAACGTACTAATTCTCTATTAGTTTATATTCTTCGCACAACTAAATGGATTCCTGACAAAGAAGGAAAGTTTTATAAACCGGAAGATATTTCGGAAGCGAACTTACATCCTAATTTTGTTTATGAAAATAAAAAAGGATGGATGACAGCTCTGGGAATCGGTTTGCAGGAAGAGGCACAAAGAAAGGAAGAACTTAAGACGAAGCAATCCATACGTCGAAAAAACGAGGCGGCAACGAAAATTGGTTTCAAAGACGCCGCCGAAGCTGAGGAGGCAAAGAAATTACTAGCTAAGTTTAAAAATAATCCGGAAATAGCGAAGCAAGCTGAGAAAGCCATCCAGCGAAAAGAGCAAAAAGAAGCAGAATCTAAAAGTCCGAGAGAAAATGCGTTGCCGGAATCGACTCAAATAGTCGAGCCAAAGAAGCTGACAGAATCGAACAATCAAGACAATGAAGTCAATGCAAAAAAAAGGGGAAATAAAATTGAGCTTCCTGCGAATGAAAACATGTCGATGCAAAAAAAGAGAAATCAGAAACCCTTTCGTCAAAATCTAGAACAATTTGAGGACAAATGTAGAATCACCGGACTAGAATTCCCAGAACTCTTAATTGCGAGTCATATCAAGCCTTGGAAAGATTGTAAAAGCGATAATGAGAAAATTGACGGAAATAACGGATTATTTCTTTCACCGCATATTGATAAGTTGTTCGATAAAGGTTACATCAGCTTTTCAGATGAGGGTGAAATACTGATTCACAAGATAAATCGCGACGAAATTAGAAAAGTTTTTGAACTTTGGAAATTGGATTGGAAACAATCAGCTGGTGAATTTAACGAAAAACAAAAAATATACCTTGCATTTCATCGAAAGAAATTTGGTTTTGATTAATAGAGTACTTTGATTAACCTGAAATTTCTCGTGGATTCCGCCATTTTGAGTCGGTTTTCCTTGTTTTCGATAATTTTACAGAGTAGTTCATTTCATTTTTTCTTCCCGACCTTCCGCAACTAGGCTTTTCTCATTCATTTTCGTCAACTTTCGGCGATTTCCGTTATTTTCTTGTGCGATTTTCATAACTTGGAGATCCGTTTTCGGTCTCCGTTTCTCGATTTATCAAATCGCCACTTGTTGTTTCAGCAGGAACGATGTCCGATTCAGGTTATAGATTATGCACCACATTTCGAACCTTAACACGTTGCGTTTCTTAGATTTAGCCCCCAACTCGGTTACTCTCAGCTTCTTTCTCATAAACGCAAAAACGTG
>JBKEBT010000105.1:0-92470 GCA_047973305.1 Pyrinomonadaceae bacterium | reverse complement strand
TTCTGGAGTATCGATTAATTTCACAAGTCCATCCACAACATCCGAAACGTGTCCGAAACAGCGCGTCTGCATTCCATCGCCATAAACCGGCACCGGCTCATTTTTTAAAGCCGCATTTACAAAGCGCGGAACCACCATTCCGTATTGCCCTGTTTGCCGCGGACCAACGGTATTGAAGAGACGCACAACCACAACCGGTAACCGTGTTTCTTTCCAATGCGCCAATGCAAGAAACTCATCAAGTTCTTTTGCGCAGGCATAAGCCCAGCGATGTTTGCTGGTTGAACCCTTTAAAATATCGTCATCTTCACGAAACGGAACGGATGTTCCTTTGCCATAAACTTCCGAAGTGCTGGGAACCAAGACACGTTTTCTGTACCGCGAACAATTGGTTAAAACAACATCAGTGCCGTGAAATATGGTCTCAATAGTTTTAACGGGTTGATCCATAATCAACTTTACGCCAACGGCGCTTGCCATGTGAAAAACCTGATCGGTATTTCGAACCAAATCTTCCATCAAACGCTCATTCAAAACGGTATCGATTATGAGATGAAAGTTCTTGTTGCCTTCAAGATGCGCAACATTAGAATATCTTCCCGTTGAAAGGTCATCGATTACAGTAACTTCATGTCCATCCGAAATTAATCTGTCTGCTAAATGGCTGCCAACAAATCCGGCGCCACCGGTTATTAAAGTCTTCATAAAATTTTACCTAAAACTTTGTTTGCGAATTTCGCAATAATCTTCCTATTTGTTTAATTCGTTTGTAAAGTATCGCACAGTTTTTTCCAATCCTTCGGAAAGTGAAATTTTCGGTTCCCACCCTAGTAGATCGCGTGCGCGTGAAATATTTGGTTGTCGCTGTTTGGGGTCATCCTGCGGCAACGGCATCTTCGTAATTTCGATTTCCTTTCCTGTGGCTTTTGCAATTTCGTTAGCCAGTTCGTTCATCGTAAATTCTCCCGGATTTCCGATATTTACGGGCATAAAGGCATCTTCGCGTTCGACATTCATCAGCCGAATCAGCCCTTCAACCAAGTCATCCACATAGCAAAACGAACGTGTTTGCTCTCCGGTGCCGTAGATGGTTAAGGCATCCCCTTTTAGCGATTGAACAATGAAGTTTGAAACAACGCGACCGTCATTTTCCAACATTCTGGGACCGTAAGTGTTGAAAATGCGCACGATGCGCGTATCCACATTGTTTTGCCGATGATAATCCATAAAAAGAGTTTCGGCTACACGCTTTCCTTCATCATAACAGCTTCTTAGCCCAATCGGGTTTACATTTCCCCAATAATCTTCGGTTTGCGGGTGAATTTCGGGGTCACCGTAAACCTCCGATGTCGAAGCCTGCAGAATTCTTGCATTCACGCGCTTAGCCATACCAAGCATATTCACCGCGCCCATAACACTCGTTTTTACAGTCTTTACGGGGTTGTACTGGTAGTGAATGGGTGAAGCTGGGCACGCCATATTGTAAATCTGATCAACTTCAAGAAAGATTGGAAGTGTGATGTCGTGCCGAATTAGTTCGAATCTGTAGTTATCAAAAAGATGCGCAACATTTTCTTTGCGTCCGGTAAAATAGTTATCTAAACAAACAACATCGTGACCTTCACTTAAAAGCCGTTCACATAAATGAGAACCGATAAAGCCGGCACCGCCGGTAACTAAAATTCGCATAGTTTTTATACAAATGGCTTAATTTATAGGTGTTGGATGCAAACACTCATAATTTTGCCATGCTTTTATTTTAAATAGTTTTCAAACTCCGCCAAGATTCGTTCATATTCATCTTCCCAACTGGAAGGGCGTTGAAACCCGTGTCTTTCGGATGGGTAAAGCATTAATTCAAAAAATTCGGTTTTGTCCGAACGCATAAGTTTTTCAACAAGCTGAATTGAATCCTGTGCCTGAACATTGTCGTCTATTAACCCATGCAAAATCAAAAGGTGCTTTTCTAGTTTTTCGGCATAAGCAATTGGCGAACTTCGTTTGTACGCATCCGGATTTTCCTTCGGAGCGCCGAGTCTTTGGGAAGTATAAAACGGATTTGCGGCGTAATAATTTTTCCAATCCATTACCGGACGAAGTGCCGCCGCCGCGCTGATTCGTTCTGGCGCGCGCATTACCAGCATCGCTGCCATAAAACCGCCATAACTTCCGCCGTAAGTGCCAATGCGATTTTGATCCACGCCGTAGTTTCTTACCATCCAATCAATTGCATCAATATGATCGTCAAAATCCTTGCCACCCAAAAAATCGTAAACATCAGTACGCCAATCCCTTCCGTATCCGGCGGAACCGCGATAATCAATATCCAAAACCACATAACCTTTTTGTGTGAGTAACTGGTTAAACATAAATTCGCGATAGTAGCCGTTCCAGCCGTTAATCACGTTTTGAAGATAACCTGCGCCATGAACAAAAATAACCATCGGGTGTTTCTTTTTCTTATCAAAACCAGATGGCAGATAGAAACGTGCGGCAATTTGCTTATCATCACGCGACGGTATTGAAACAAACTGTGGCGCGTTCCATTTTCGGGTTAAAAAGCCCTCCGGCGTTGTTCTTGTAATTTGAATCGGTCGAACATTTTCACACTTCACGCTACAAACCTTCTCCAGAAAGATCTCATCGGGTCTATTCCAAGTTGAGCCGCTGTATATAAGATTGCGAACATCTTTCGCATCACGCGCAATTTGAAATTCGCCTTTCATTCCGGCGGTGTTTGTTAGTTTTGCGCGCACGCCACCTGCTTTTGAAACGGTGTATAATTGGCGTTCGGCAGTGCCTGCTTCGGTTGAAGAATAGATGATATTTTCAGGCGAAAACCAAGTTGCCCAATCAATTTCAAAGTTGCCTTTTGTAATTTGCGAAACAACGGCGTTGGCTTTGCCATCTGCAAATTTCGCCGGGTCGATTTTTGCAAGATATAGATGGTTCCAATGGTCGGCTTCTGAAGAAAACAAAAATTCACCCGCGTTTGCAGGGTTTGATTCAAGAATTCTGGTAGGTCCACCAATCCACTTTTCATCGTGTTCTTCGTAAACCAAAAACGCAGAAGCTTTTTCACCGATAAATGTTACGGCGAATATTTGTTTTCGTTTGTGGGTTTTATCTACTCGATCCAAAATCAAGGTTTTGTTATCTGAAAGCCATTCGAGCCCTGCGATATATGCTTCACCTTCTTGTTTTGGCAGGTCTATTTCAATTGCTTTATCCAAAGTGCCATCGGTTTTTGTTGCGTACACGTTAGATTTTGTCCATCCCCTTCGCGTTGTCGGCGCTGTTGTAAACAATCCTAAATAGTTCGGGATAAACAAAGGCTTTTGGTCTGAACCGTCAGATGCCACATACGCAATCATTGCTGTGTCGTCACTGGTTGTTGCGTTAAAAACTGAAATATTTTTTGCAGGGTTTGCTTCTTTTGAAATTTGTGTCAACGTGCCGTCATTCGTGTTTATCGCGAAAAAATTTCCGCCTTGTTGAAACAGTATTCGTTCGTTATCGAGAAAATTTGCGGCAAATTCAAATGATTCCGTTTTTGTAAGACGACGCGGTTTTTCATCACCGAGCTTGAAGATAAAAATATCGCCGTTTTGCGTAAAAATAAATTTTGAAGAATCGGGAGACCATTGCAAATTTCCGAATCCGTTTCGCTGTGATTTTGCAAAATCATCATTTATTTCAACGCCATATTCAAGCGGGTCAGGCTTTTCCGGCTTTTCCTGTTTTATCGCCAAATCTGGGGGCGAAAGCAACTTTTTCAGTTCGGCTCCATCTTCCGTAGCCAGAAACAAATCACGCGGTTCTTCCGCCTTCAAATTCCAAAGAAAAATTATATACTTTCCGTTTGGTGAAAGCCGGGCGCCCTCTGCGCGTTGTCCCGCAATTGAAGGTTCGCGCATAATCTCTTTTACATTTAGATTCTGGGCTGTAATGCCGCCACAAAGCAAAATTGCAGATGTAAAAAAGAAAAGTACGTGTCTTGAACATTTATGATTTGCCAAAAATTGTATCTTCATCACTCAAAACAGTTCGGATGATTTTAATATGATTCCAGCGCGTTTGCACGTGCTTCCTTTTTCTCAGCTTCAGAAGACTTACCTTTATACAGATTGTTTTCCCATGCGCCGTAAACCGCATTTGGAAGCACAATAAAGCGCGCGCCAAATTCATTTTTTCTGTCGTCAACGGTTTTCATCCGTTCTTTGTTTGAAACGTTTTCAAACGCCAGCGAAAGATCGTTTAAATTATCTCCAATCAACAATACAATTCGATGCGTTTCAGCGATTGCCACACGCCGGGGCTCTTTGCTTGAAACATCAGTTATCAAACGAATATGTTCTTCATCAGCAAACGGAAAGTTGTATCTTTGCAGCCCGGCAATAGTAACTTTCATAAAAGAGTTCGGAACATTCGAAACGTAAAAAACTTCGAAACCTTTTGATTCCGCGTAAATTAGAAAATCAAGCGCACCCGGCACGGGTTGGGCTAAAAGCGTGCGCTTCCATTCATAAAATTCGTCGATGGTAAACGGAATGTTGTATTTAGCTTCTTTTGCCAAAAACGGCGAATTATCAAGCACCGTTTCATCGATATCCACCACTACCGCTTTCGGTTTTTTTCGTTCCTGTTTCGGGAGTTTCTTTGAAAGTTTTTTATCTTGTTCAATTTGCGCACGCGCCGTGTTAAAAGCTTGGTATGCAAGCGCGCGATATTCAGCCGATTGCTGATAATAGATTACCGCACCAACTTGATAAGAATTATCTGTGGCTGTTTGGCTCCATGCGGGAATTGCAACAAATAAAATTATTAACGGAAATATATATTTCATAAGGATTTTACGGCACCTAACCGTTTTAGGTTTATTTTTTGATTGTGCGTGGTTTTCGAACCATTCCAAGTTGATGGGGAAAGAGTAATGATGCGAATTTTCCTGAATAATATTTACTTCTGCAAGCTGTTGTAAGTAAGTTATAATCATCATCAATTTAATATTACTTTGGAGTGGAGTGAGAAAAGAGCAATACATAAAGAGCGAAGAAACTACTTCGAATGATGAGGCACTACTTGAAAATGATGCTTTACCGGAAGAGGTGCTTGAACAAAATTCGGAGAGTTTTGCGTTCCAATATTATTACGACGACGCTTATGGTTATCAAATGTATAATGCGGATGAAATAACCGAAGGAATAGTAAAGGAAAATAAGGAAAACCAATGAACAATAAATTCTGTAACCGTTGCGGACAAGCAAACCAACCGAATTCAAACATTTGCACAAAATGCGGTGCTTCACTTACACAAGGCTCACAGCCAAATCCAAACGTTCAACAAAATCAGCCGGCGCACCCTGGAAAAAAGAGCAATACGCTTTATTGGGTTTTGGGAATTGGTGCCGTGCTTATTGTTTTGTTTATTGGATTAATTGCGGTTGTAGGAATCGGTTTTTTGGTTCTATCTTCGCAAACGAAGGAAACTGAAATTACCACGAGCAGAAGCGAAAAAACAAACAACCAAACCGGGGATAATGATGGTCAAACTCAAAACGAAAGTGATTCTTCGAATGATCCGTTAAGCGATGTTAAGTTTCCCTCTGAAGACGGCGAGGATTTTGGTGGGCAGAAATCCACCTCAATGGATAACAGCACGCTCAAAGCGTATTTTACCGAAAAGAAAAGAACCGTAGGTCCGTTTACATTGGACAAGATTGAAACATCTGATGATTATTCGCTGTTTCCAAATCGAGATGCGGGCGCAGAAGCAATTTATTCCAGTGGTTCCGCGAAAGTGCTTCATCGTGTGGCGTTATATTCCTCATTGGAAGGCGCCGAAAAAGATGCGGAAGGTTACAAAGAAATGGTTCGTAATTTTGAGGGAAAAATTATTTCACAAAAAAGCGACCAAATAATTTGGGTTTACAAAGGCGTCACCTTTTTAGGTTTCAACAACAAACAAGGTGGCTTACACGAAATTTCCTCGAAAAACAGCAAAGATATTTTGACATATTACAAAGCGTATTTTGGGGAATAATTCCTAATTCCAAAACTTTAGAAGGCGCGAATAGTTTTGTTCGTGCCTTTTTTATAGCGCAGAAACTGACATCGTACCCATTTTCAAGAGTCGAAAGTCTCGGTAAGATTGGTAAATGAAAACCTATGAGCAAGTTAAAGGAGTTGGAAGAATGGTATCTATTTCAGGGTAATGGTGCTTGGGAACGAGAGTATGGTATTTCCATAACCGTAGTAGGAAATCCAGGTTGGTCTGTCGAAATTGACCTAAAATACACGAATTTAGAAGATAACGAATTTAAGGCATTTAACTATCAGCGCGAGAATGAACATGATTGGATTATTCGCGCAGTAGAAGATTCGAAATTTCTTGGGGACGGTTCTGCTGAAAAGCCGAAAGACTATGGCAGAAACGCGACTGTAGAAGGAGCGTGTCTAAACCGGCTTCTCGATAAAAAGAACACGCTTGCTAACGCGCGCGTTTCTGCCTTGCTAGGTATCGAATTGAGCGCAATATATCGGATGTTGCCAACCCGAAGGATTCTGCAATTTATACGAACAAATCAACCCGAAGTTAATCTCAATTGAGTTGATAAAAACTGATTTTCAAATAACGCGTAAACCGGAATCTCTCGAAAAATCTAATAGAATGAAATCGCACTTTTACAATTATCGTTTATTAAACATCGCGCAATAAACAAGGATATTCTGTGAACATTGAATAACGTTCAAAACTCAATATCAACTGCCGCCGAATGTTTTTCACGGGTTAAAGCCGTCGGAGACGGCGTTATATTTGAAGCCCACGGTGAAAACCATGGGAGCGCAATCAATCAACCACACAAACCGTGGGAGAAGGTGTTCAAACAGAATTCTTCTTAACGCGGCGCAAAAAATGAGAGTCATCACTTAGGACGCTTGTTTGATTGCAACACTCTTTTTCTTAAACGAATATTTTCAGGCGTAACTTCAATCAGTTCATCATCGGCGATAAATTCCAGTGCTTCTTCTAATGTTAGAACTTTTGCGGGCACTAATCGCATTGCGTCATCTGCGCTTGCCGCCCGCATATTGGTCAATTTTTTCTCGCGAATTATGTTCACGTCTAAATCTACCGCGCGTGCGTTTTCACCAACAATCATTCCTTCGTAAACCTTTGTTTGAGGGCGTATAAACATTATGCCGCGCTCTTGAATGTTAAAGATTGCATAAGTTGTTGCATCGCCCATTCTATCAGCAATAAGCGAACCGGTTTGGCGCGAACGCATTTCGCCGCGCCAAAGATCGAAGCGTAAAAACATTGTGTTCAGCAAGCCCGTACCTTTAGTTTCGGTTAAGAACTCGCCGCGAAAACCTATGAGTCCGCGCGAAGGAATTTCGTATTCAAGTCGCACGCGTCCCGTGCCGTTGTTTACCATTTTAGACATCTGACCTTTTCGTCTTCCTAACGCTTCAGTAACAACCCCGATGAATTCTTCCGGCACATCTATCACCACCAATTCGATTGGTTCAAGTGTTTCGCCGTTTTCGCCTTCTTTTGTGATGACCTCAGGTTTTGAAACCTGAAGCTCATACCCTTCACGCCGCATCATTTCGATTAAAATTGAAAGCTGTAATTCGCCACGCCCGGAAACCTTAAATTGTTCCGGCGTTTCTGTATCAGAAACGCGCAGCGCAACATTTCCGAGCACTTCTTTATCGAGCCTTTCTTTCAGTTGGCGCGAGGTAACAAATTTGCCTTCTTTGCCCGAAAAGGGCGATGTGTTAACGCCGAAAATCATCGAAATTGTGGGTTCATCTACCGCGATAACGGGCAGCGGTTGTGGATTTTCAGTAGAGGTAAATGTTTCGCCGATGTTTATACCGTCAAAACCCGCAAGCGCAACAATTTCACCAACGCCGGCTGTGTCAACCTTTACGCGCTCTAGCCCTTCAAAAACAAATATTTCACGCACGCGCGTTTTTTCAAGTGTTCCATCGCGTTTTGAAACCATTACCTCAGCGTTCTTTTTTAATTCACCGGAAAATATTCTGCCGATTGCAAGCCGCCCAATATACTCGTTGTAATCGATATTTGTCACTAACAATTGAAGCGAATCATCGCGAAGCGGTTTTGGCGCGGGAATTGTTTCAACAATCTGATCAAAAATCGGTTTAAGCGTTGTGGAATCATCTTCCAACGAAGTTTTTGCGACACCATCTTTTGCGATTGCATAAAGAATTGGGAATTCTATTTGATTATCGTCCGCACCTAAATCGATGAAAAGATCGTAAATTTCATCAACCACTTCATCCGCACGCTGATCTTGCCTATCAATTTTGTTAACAACCGCGATTGCCGGAAGCTTTAACTCAAGGGCTTTTCGCAAAACAAAACGCGTTTGGGGCAGGCAGCCTTCAGCCGCATCAACCAATAGCATTACGCCATCAACCATTTTAAGTACACGTTCAACTTCGCCGCCAAAATCTGCGTGTCCGGGGGTATCTACGATATTAATTTTGTAATCTCCGTAATGCACGGAAGTGGTTTTCGCCATTATCGTAATGCCGCGTTCGCGTTCAAGATCCATCGAATCCATCACGCGGTCTTGTACTTCTTCGTTGTCGCGAAATGTTCCGGATTGCTTCAGCATGGCATCAACAAGTGTTGTTTTACCGTGATCTACGTGCGCGATAATCGCAATGTTTCTAATAAATTTCGGTTCAATCATAGTTAAAAAACCTCACATAAAACAAAAGGGAAATAATGCGGTATCTGCGCATAAAAGGCAATGAGGATTCTGCGAAATTCTTCGAAAGCAATTTAAGCTTAGGGCAAAACCGAAACCCCATTTATCTGTTTTCTCACTATTTGTGTTACCGCCAAAGGAAAGATTTGCATGGCAGCCAAGATAAATGATGGTGCCTTACGCGTTTGCTTCTGGATTGCTTTTGGAGGAGTAAATTTCTCAAAACAGCGGAATTATCTAAACGAAACTTTACAAATGGCGAATTAACGGTATGTGTTAAATGATGCGAAAACGAATTATTGGCTTTAACCCGTTCGCCGAAATCGGAACGATGTCGGCTGTTTCCCCGAAATGTTTCTATCTCGCGTTTTGGGAAGTACCGAGAAAAAGCGTTATCAAAATCAAAATACGGATATGGTCAAAAACGAATCTTTGGGTTATACGTGCAAATTCGTGTTTATTTTTCTTAGGTTTTCAACTGCGGCTTGCAATAGTGGCAACACATAATCAAGTTCTTCGATCGAATTTTCTTTGCCAAAACTAAACCGAACCGCCGAACGTGCCTCCGCCGGTGAGCGTCCGAGCGCAAGAATTACCGGCGAAGGATCTAGGCTTCCCGATGAACAAGCAGAACCGGTTGAAACTGCAATGCCGTGCATATCCAGATTTATAAGCAAGCCTTCACCATCTACACCCTCAAACGAAATATTTGAAATATTCGGCAAGCGCATTTCTCTTGCGCCGTTGATTTCCACAAATGGAATATTTGCGACGACGCGTTTTTCAAATTCATCGCGAATTGTGCGTAACCGCGCTTGCATAGAAACACTTTCTTCAAACATAAGTTCACAGGCTTTGCCGAAAGCTACAATGTTTGGAACGTTTTCCGTTCCACCGCGTCTTTCGCGTTCCTGATGTCCGCCGAGATTTTGTGGCTTTATCCGTACGCCTCGGCGAATATACAACGCGCCGATTCCCTTTGGTGCATAAATCTTATGACCTGAAAATGAAAGCAAATCGCAGCCGAATTCATCAACATTTACCGGTATTTTTCCTACTGCTTGAACTGCATCTGTATGAAAACGAATCCGCTTACCACTTTCGCGAATTGTTTGCACAATCGCGCCGATTTCTCGCACGGGCTGAATAGTTCCGATTTCATTGTTCGCCGTCATAATCGATACAAGAATCGTGTCGTCGCAAACGGCGTTTTTTAAATCCTCGGTTCGTACAATTCCATCCGCGTAAACCGGCAAACGAGTGACCAAAAATCCGCGGGTTTCCAACTCATCGAAAACATTAGCAACGGAAGGGTGTTCGATTTCTGACGTAATAACATGTCTGCCGTACGCAACATTTTCCTCGCAGAAGCCACGAATGGCGAGGTTGTTTGCCTCGGTACCGCCGGAAGTAAAAGTAATTTGACCGGGTTTTGCGCATAGAATATCGGCAACAAAATGCCGCGCGCGGTCAACGGCGCCGCGCACATCTTGTCCAAAACCGTGAATGCTGGAAGCGTTTCCGTATTTTTCGGTCAAGAACGGCATCATCTCATCAATTACACGTGAATCGATTGGTGTTGTAGCGGAATTATCTAAATAAACTTTTTGGTGCATGGTTGAATCTTAACAAACAGCATCTTCGAATGTCAGCCATACTTCATTTAGAAGAGTTTATTAGTTTGAAGTGAAGCCTTACATTGCCGAAATGTGTAAATATAAGATAAAATTGTTCTTTGTGGAATCTGCAAAAACGCAAGATTTTACAACTGTTTATAGGATTTAACATGGATTTTACAACAAAAGAAATCTTCAAGCGCTCTGCCAAATTGGCATTGGGGCAAACCATTTCACCTGTGTTCTTGAACATTTTGGTAACTTCGGTTTGCGATATGCGTTGTACACATTGCTTTTTTACGGATGAATTAAACGACCGCGGAAGAAAGAAGTTGCAAATGAAAACTTCCGAGATCGAAAAAATTTCCGAAACACTTGGTGGAAACTTGGGCGTCTTGGTGCTCGCCGGTGGTGAACCGTTTACAAGAAAAGATCTTCCGGAAATTTGTAACGCCTTTTATCGCAACAACAAGCTGGATTCGGTTTATCTGATGTCGAACGGGCAAATTCATCCGCGAATTTTTCCCGATGTTACGCGTATTTTGGAAGAAAACCCGAATTTGAACGTAACCGTTGCGCTGGGAATTGATGGTATGAAAGAAGCGCACGAAAAAATTCGTCAAAAACCCGGAAGTTGGGATAAGGCGATTCACACGGCAAGAACTTTGCAAGAAATGAAGAAACAGTTTCCGAACTTGGATGTTCAAACGTGTACGTGTGTGATGGCTTCAAATGAAAACACGATTTTTGATTGGTATGATTTTCTGAAATACGATTTAAAGCCCGATAAAATAAACATCAATTACATTCGCCCGCCATCAAACGACCCGAAAGAGTTAGAATTTGACCACGAACGGTATGCAAAACTTTCGCATATGATTCTTGAGGATGTAAAAAACGCGGCAATAAAAAACAACTACGGCGGCGAATCAGGCTTTTTTAAGGCGGCAGTTGATATTTATATGCACGATTTGATTGCGAAAACCAAAGAAACCGGCGAGCCGCAGTTGACGTGCCTTGCGGGTTCTGCCGGCGCGGTAATTTATGATGAAGGAACAATTTCTTCGTGCGAAAACTTATCGGATGTCGCAAATCTACGTGATTTTGATTGGGATTTTCAGGCGGTTTGGAATTCGCCCGCAATGGAAGCACGCAGAAAAGAAGCAAGAGATGGTTGCTTTTGCACGCACGAATCAAATTGCTATTATCCTTCGTTGCCGTTTAATCCGAAGCATCTTGTTCAAATCAAGAAGTTGGAACGCGAAATGAAAAAAGCAAGTAAACAGCTTGGTCAAAATCTTCCGCAAGGCGATGGAGTTGCAGTAAAAGCTTAAATTTATGCAGCAAACAACCCCAAAAATACTAATAATTTCTTCCGATACAGGAGGCGGGCATCGTTCCGCCGCACAGGCTATTGCTGAAGGCGTTCACAAGTTTTGGCAAGCAGAATCTGTGCCGGTTCGTATTATCAGGGCGGTTGAAGATTCACACCATATAACAGATAAAATGGTTCGCGGTTACAATTGGATTCTTCGAAACAAGCAACATTGGATGAAATATCTGTATTGGGTTGTAAACCGCTTTCGCCCGGAAAAGAATCCGTTTTTTCTAAACCGTTGTATTGTTTATCTAAAAGATCAGTTTGAAAAATATTGTCCAAGTGTAGTTATAAGCGTACATCCCCTAACCCAGCATATTTTTGCGCGCATTTTGCGGGAACTTAACCTTGAAAAACAAATTCCCCTTGTTACGGTTGTAACTGATCCGTGCTACGGTTTTTGGAAAGGATGGGCGTGTGACGATGTTTCTTTGTATATCGTCGCAAATGACGATGCGCGAAGGCAATTAGTTGATTACGGCGTTTCTCCGGACAAGATTAAGATAACGGGAATGCCGATAAATCCGAAATTTACTCCGGTTGATGAAGCCTCGGCACGAGTCGCGCGCGAGGCATACGGCTTAAATCCTGAAAAATTCACGGTGTTTGTAAACGCCGGGTATGTTGGCGGCGGGAATATTCCAACCATATTTAAGGAGTTGGTAAAAGGCGAGCTAGACGTGCAGGCGATTTTTCTGGCGGGAAGAAACGATGCTCTTCGGCTGGAAGCCGAAAAGCTTGCCGAAACCGCGAAGTTTCCAATAAGGGTCATCGGCTATTCGAACGAGGTTGAAAAGATAATGCAATCTGCAAACGTAATGATTTCAAAGCTTGGAGGCTTAACAACGTTTGAGGCATTAGCTTGTCGTTTGCCGATTATCGCGGATATTACAACACCGCCAATGCCACAAGAAGCGGGAACTGTTAGCCTGCTTGCAAAGCGTGGCGCCGGTATATTACTTGAAAAAACTACCGATATTGTGCCGATTATCCAAAATCTAATGAGCGATGAAAAAACATATTCCGAAATGCGCGTAAATGCGGCAATCTTGGCTCACCCTGAATCCACAAAACGCATAATTGAAGAAATAACAGCACTTTTGCCAAAAGGAAACTTGGCGGAAGGAACAAGCATTGCGGCATAATTAACATGAAATTCTCTTTTGTGAACTTGTGTGGAAAGATCAATTTCATTAACCTTTCAAATTAGTAATTATTCATAGAATTGTTCGGAGTAAGAGTTTTGAGTCTTTTATTGGAAGGAAAATGCGCATTTGTTTCCGGCGGAACACGGGGAATTGGTGCGGCAATTTGCGAAGTGTTTGCGCGCGAAGGTGCAAATGTGGCGTTTAATTACAATTCGCGGGATGATTTAGCTGAAGAAGTAAAGGCAAAAATAGAATCTTTCGGCAGAAAGTGCTTGGCTTACAAAGTTTCTGTTACCGATAGGCTCGGTATGAAGAAACTTGTTCGCGAATTATCCGAAGCATGGGGCTTTATTGACATTTTGGTAAACAATGCCGCGGTTAACAAAGCAGACAGTTTTGTAACAACAACCGATAAGAGTTGGGATTGGGTTATTGACACAAACGTAAACAGCCTTTTTGCCGTGACCAAGCCTTTTTACAAAAAAATGGTGCGCCACAAAAAAGGTTCGATTTTGAACATAACGTCAATTGGCGCAATGTCTTCACTTCCAACATCTGTTCACTACGCGACGTCAAAAGCCGCAATGATAGGGTTTACAAAATGTCTTTCGCGTGAAGCTGCACAGTTTAAGGTGGCTGTGAATGCGATTGCCGCCGGAATCTTCGATACCGATCTCGGCAACACCCTTCCGCAAAGACTACTTTCGGTACACGAAGGATGGGTTTCGCGCGGACGTTTGGGGGCACCGCAAGAATTGGCGGAATTTGCCGCGTTTATGGTGAGCGACCGAAACAGTTATATGAATGGCGAAGTGGTTATTGTTGATGGCGGCGTTATAACTTGATGCAGATTGAACAAAAGTTGAAAAAATAACGACTGCGAAGAAATTCGCGGTCGTTTGTTCGTTTTGTTTCCGATTAGAGTTTTTCCTATGAATCTTCTAGTTGTAGTTTGCACTTTCCGGAGAATATGTCATTAACGCCGTTTACCAAGAGTTTTGCAAGATTTTCTTTGCCTTTGCTTTTAACAAAATCGGTAAGTGTTACCCTATTTTTTCCACAATAATTCGCATCGCAGTGTATGCGTATTGCACAACGCTATAAGTTCAATCAAGTGAATAAGTTAAGTTTAAGCTTGAACGTAATGTTTTGAAGGAAAATACAAGAAACAAGTAATGAAAAAGTCAAAAATGAAGCGGTCTTAAATGATGCGGGTTTGGCTTAGAAGTATTGCCATTGGTTCGAACTAAAAGCTAGTGAAGAACACCTTCAAAATCTTCCGGCACGTAATGAAAAAACATAGAAGTTGAGTTGTGCCCTTTCGGAAGGGGATAGCGGTAATGAATGAGATCGCAACCCATATATGCAAGCGCATCGCCGTTAGAAAGGTAAACGGCTCTATTCGAATCATTTTCCTGATTATCCGCGGGAAATTCATTTGAATACAGTCTCCCGTCTTCTTCAGACAAATCCTCACGCAAGAAATTTTTTGGGTCAGCGACAAACAAACCCCATGTTGATTTTTGTCCTGCTAACTCAGGAATATAATCAACCTGAAATGAAAAGCTATATTCACACTGAAGTCTGTCAATATGCGGCTCAAGATATGAATCTTCAATATATGACGCCGCGTAAACATAAGCCGGCTTAACGGGTTTACCCACTATGAGTTCCATAACCTTTGTAAGGTTTCCATGAATAGATCTCGCTAAAGGTTCGTTGTGTTGATAATATCTGCGTACAACTTGCCCATCCCCAAATGGCATAAAGCCGTTTGCGACATATTGTCGATAGTATTTCTGCATTGCATGCATTTGATGGCGTGGTATCAATCGCTCAACTGAGGCATATTTATTAATTGAAAAATGATTTTGTGCCTCCTTAACCCTTTTTTCCACATCATCCGTTTTTTCTCGAAATAATTTGGGATCAATTAAAATATCAGCTAAAACCAATTTCTTTATAAGTTCATTTGGAAGGCTCTTTATTTCCGATTTCCCCAAAAATAAGCCTTCAATAACCTTCAGTTTTTCTTCATCAATCCAATATCCAAGATCTATTTCGGTTACAGGCGTTTTAACCCAAATAACCGGTTTAAATGGCATTAGGTTTTTTTCGCGAATAAAACTTCCCGCGGTATCGACCGTCATTGGTTCGAACTTTGCGTTTGGATTCAATACTAATGAGTTTGCTTTGAAAGTTACTTCGCCGGCGTCAAGATCATCTAAACCGCATTCAAAAAGAGGTTTTTGTGGCAAATGTTTCGGCGCAACAAGAAAGCCAATATCTCTTAAAAGGTCAATTTCATCCGCATCTAAATCTTCGTCAATATCCAAAAAATCAAGCCGAAGTGTTGAGAGATCTTTGAACAGTTCGAATAATTCGGGTTTGCTTTTACTTTCGATTTCAAAAAGCTGAAGTCCTTTGCCGGGCAAAGGTGCGGTCACAATACAAATGTCGTCAATAAAACTAACGGTTGCGTAAGGATTGACAACAAGTTTGGTTTCGGTTGGCATTTGATTGTTTTGCGGGCTTGATGAAGTATTCGCGCCATCAAACCCGTTTGAAGTTTCGAACCCTTGGGTTAAATTTCTCCACAACTTCCGGTCTTCTGTCCCGGCGAGCTGCCACTTCCGGGCGTTCCAAAACCTAAAGGTCCACCCGTACATCTGCACGTTCCCGAAAGCGGATTGCAATTTAGCGTACCACCACCGCCAGCCGGAGAACAATAATTCGCAGTTGGGTTGGGACATTGACAAGCTCCCGCACATGCCGACGATTGAGCACTAATTGCTGCGGGTGCTACCAACGAAGAAACTAACGGCAGGCTTATAATTGAAGCCAAACCCACATTTCGTATTACTTGTCTTCGCGAAAGTCCTTCGAAAAAACCTTCAGTGGCTTCATCTTCATCAAGTAGGCTGTCTTTCCTAAATTGTTCAAGAGCTAAACGAACAAAATCATCACTAACCGAAGCATCAAATTCTATGCTTAATTCCTCGGCTACTTCCGCAATTGAATGTTCGCCATCACACCTTTTCCAAATTGCGGCGGAAGACTTGTTCAAACTAAAAGCTTTGTTTGAGGATAAATCGTAAATCAAAACTTCATTTTCAAAATCTTGCACTACAATCTCGTTGCGCCGACACTTCGGCATAATTCGTTTTTCCGACATAGAATCTCCCTAACCTTTTATCTCCCGGGGTACGGAAACTACCAATTTTTTTTGAATGTAGCCATCATATTGTTTTGGGCGTGGGTTTGCAACCTAACTTACTGCACTTTACAAAAAATTAACGTGTGGGATGCGCTTGGTTTAACGCAAAAATTGGTCAAAACTAATTTCCGAAGAGTGCCTGATAAACCGCGATGCCGACTGAAGTGGCGAGATTCAGGCTTCGAACATTTGAGTTTGGCATTGGAATAGTGACTGCGTTTTCCGTGTTTTTGCGTAAAACCGCATCCGGCAAACCACGAGTTTCTGGTCCGAAGACAAGACAATCATCAGCTTTGAACCCGAATTCAAATACAGTTTTTGTTGATTTAGTTGTGAAGTAAATAAACCGCGAATTTGGCAGAGTTTTATATAAGTCTTCTAACTCTATGTGTCTCTGTATGTTAACGTGCCCCCAATAGTCTAGTCCCGCGCGCTTTATCGATTTTTCGTCAAGCTTAAAACCGGTAACTCCCACGATATGCAGTTCGGTACGAGTTGCGGCGCATATGCGCGCTATGTTTCCCGTGTTCGGGTGAATTTCGGGTTCAAAAAGTGCAACATGAAGCATTTGATGATAATAGGCTAAGTGAAAGCAAACCGTAAAATGCACGTGCATCTAAAAACCGGCGTCAATCATCAATTTAGAGTGTTGAAAAAGTGATAGAAGCCGCGGGTTGTGATAAACTGCGTTCTTAAACATTACGCGTAAAAACAGTTAGGGAGTTATAAATTGCATAAAATATTTTTAGCAAGTTTTTTTGTCTTAGCACTTTGTGTCGCAGCGTTTGCGCAGGAATTTAATGGCGAAAAGAAGGAAGATAAACCGCCTACGCCGCAAAAGATTGATTTTAAGAAAGGGCTTACAACGGGTGACCAGGTTGGCGAAGTGGCAATTTTGATTTGCAGTAATTTAATGGGACGCAACGGATTAAATCAAATCAGAAAAACCACGGTAGAGACAGGAAAACTTAAGAAATACAATGCTGATGGCACAACCGTTACAACCGAATATATTTTAAGCTCAATTCGTTCGGATAAGCTTTTAGATGAAAAGATTCGTATGGATCAAAAAGCACCGGATGTTGCCTATGCGCTTGTTTACAAAGACGACAAAGTATTCGGAATCTACAACGATACGGCGTTTTCGCCACGTGCGGATGCGGTTGCGGAATTTCGTTCGCGAATTTGGCACGGCTTGGAAGCGCTTTTGCGATACAAAGAAAACGGTTCGACAATAACGTTGGATAAAGAAGAAACAATTTTGGGAGTTGATTTTTATGTTGTCACGGTAACGGATAAAAGCGACCGCAAAACCACATTCTACGTAAGCAAAAAAAGTTATCGTGTGATGATGCTGACGTATGAAGAAGACGGTGTGAAGTATAAACGCAAGTTTTACGACCAAAAATACCCGCAGGGAACTTTGGTGCCCTATCGTTCAGTGCTTTGGGCTGACGACAAAATGGTTGAAGAAAAAGATATTTCAACAATAACGTTCGGACAAACTCTTGATGCGTCAATTTTTAATTCGCCAACTCCGTAGCACGCAAAACTAGTTTATAGGCGGATTGTTGATGGTTGCATCTTTCACTTCGGTTTGGAATCTGCGGTAGTCATAGGCTTCGGTTCTTTGGTTTACGCTAATATTTTTTAGAAGCAAAACTCTAACTGAAAGGTTTATATCCGCAATTGAAAGTAGCCAGATTTCATCATTAAACCGCTTCTTTTCAAGCATAAATGAAGCGCCTTTGCGCAGTTTGGCGAGCAATCCGCCGCCAACGTTGAAGCTTTCCGCAAGTTCCGCTTCAATTCGCGCTACCTGTTTATCCTCTTCATCAATCCACATTGCCCCGGTAGTTTTTCCAAAGAATTTCAAAAGACTTTTGGCGTTTGAATAGTCAAAATCCGGGTTTGGTTCGAAATCGAAAACAATAACGTTTCTGTCCTGAAAAACTTCTCGTCGCGGATTTATAAGCTTCGAAGCGCGAAGAAGTTCAGCAATCGAAATACGCCGCGATTCCGCGTTTGGGGTTCCTGTCGCGCCTTGTTTCAAATTTCGTTCGGCTTGTTTTGCAAGTTCCTTGTCAATTTCTTCTACGCGTTTTTCTACCTTTTTATCTTCGTTTTTCTGTTCCTCATCAGAAAGTCTCCTGCCATCTTTAGAAATGAGGCGTTCGAGCCTGTAGCCGTGATAAAAGGAAATCTGGTTGATTTCGTTTGATGTAACGCGCAGCTTTCCGTCATTATCCAATTCGCGCTTTAATGTCTTTTCCGTATAAGAATAATCCTCCAAAAGAGCTTCCACGCGATCTTCATTCGCACGTAGTTGTTCAAGCAGGTTCGGAATATCGGGTAACGGCTGGTTTGAGATATTAGGGAAATTGAAACGCGAAGCATCTACATTTGCATTGTGTTCAATTTGATCTATTCGAAGAATCACATCTTCACCGCCGAGTGATGTCTTTATCTGAAATGCTTCTTTTACTCCGTTAATAGGGCGATAATCCGAATAATCAAATGCTTGTATCTCTTTGCCGAACGGAATTTCTTCGCGCAAAAGCAAGTAGTTCGTCGAATCGAAATAGAGTCGGATTCTTAACCCGTTGGGGCTTACCAAAGCCACAATTAGCGCCGGTTTGCCGTTCAGATTGGTGTTGCCCTCAAAATAAATTTTGTCCTTGCGCTTCTTATAATCAAACCAGCGCCAAGCACGAAATTCCGCTTCAAACTGTAGAGATTCACTTTCTGAGCCTGTAAGGGTTCGCAAACCTTCACGTGAATCCCGAAACCATGCGGATTTACCGTTGAAGCCAAACTCGGTTTCAAAGCCACGAAGTGCGAATTTTGCATGATAGAGTTGCGGTTTTTCAGATTGAACAGAAAATTCACCGCTGGCGCCATCGACCGTTCGCACAACCAACCCCCGTTTCGATACCGAATTAACGGCAGACACTTTCCGTTTTTCGCCAAGTGCCTTTTCCGCGTTTTTCAAAATCTTCGAGGGAGATTGAGCAACAGCGATTCCGCATAAAATCGACACTAACAAAAGTGTGCCGAATAGAATGAATTTATTTGAAAAACTCATAAAACCTTAAAACTAAAGCTATAAAATATCTTGCAGCGCTTTTTCAAAAGTTTCGAATTTTCGTTTGGCTCGTTTTACTTGGGGGTGATTTGCGCTGAAACGTTGTGAAACCGCCCAATAATCAGCCTGGAGCTCGCATTTTCTGACAATAAGTTTGCCCAACGCCGCCGTTAGTTTTGATGCTTCTTCCGCGGAAACCTTATTCATTTTTTCAAGCTCTTCATTTATTCGGTCGAGTTCGTATTTGGTTTCACGAAAGCCCGCGTATTCTTCCGTATATGATTCAAGCATTTCTTGAACTTCGGCTTCAAGCTCAGCGCGCCGCAGAAGTACCTCCGCAAATGCGCCTGTTGAGCGCAAAACTTTTGTTGGTTTGAATGGTTGATTTTCAGGCTTTGCTTGTGCGGATGCGAATCCGAAAAATACCGACAAAAACGCTAATAAAAGGATTGTTTTTCTCATTGATTTTGATTTTAAAGGTAAATAATCAAGCGGTGGCATATTCACAGGAATTGATTTCTTCGGATTCTGTTTCAATTTTGTCATCGCCATAATCGCCACCTTTTGAAAAAGTATCGAAATAAACTCCAATGTTTTCCAAAATCTCTTCAGCCGAATGAGAGTGGTAAAGCGTTTGGCGAAACTTTGCGCCACCGCGTAAACCCTTTGTAAATTGCCCCGCAAGCTGTTTCATTTTTCCAAGCGCACTTTTTTCTGGCATATCCTCGATTAGATATTCGAAGAATTCCAGCAAGACGCTTTGCTTTTCTTCGAGAGTTGGCTGATAAACCTCGCGGTTTCTAAGTGCATCTTCTATTTGCCGGAAAAGCCACGGATTTTGCATCGCGCCACGCCCGATCAAAATTCCGTCGCAGCCGGTTTGCTCAAATCTTTCAAGTGCGTTTTCGACGGAAGTCACGTCCCCGTTTCCGGAAACCGGAATCGAAACCGCCCTTTTGATTTGTTTTACCAAATTCCAATCGGCAAGCCCTTGATAACGTTGTTCGCGCGTTCTTCCGTGCAGTGCGATGTGTTCAACGCCACATTGTTCCGCAAGTTTTGCGATTTCAACGCAGTTGATGTCTGAATCGGAAAATCCTGCCCGAAGCTTAAGTGTAAGCGGAATTGAAATTGCGTTCTTCACCTCCGTCAAAATCGTTTCCAACAAAGGTAATTCACGTAATAGCCCCGAACCACCGCCTTTCTTTACCACCTTCGGTGCCGGGCAGCCGCAATTTATATCCAGGATGTCTGCCCCGACTTCTTCAGCCATCTCAGCCGCCATCGCCATACGCGCCGGATTTGCGCCGAAGATTTGTACCGCAAAGGGGCGTTCAAATTCTTGAAACCGCATCATTCGTTTTGACTGCGGCGAATTTCTCGTCATTCCCTCAACTGAAACAAATTCCGAAACCGTTAACCCGACCCCGCCCCGCCGTTTCAAAAGTCGCCGAAACGAATAATCAGTAACACCCGCCATCGGCGATAAAACCAAAGGCGGGTTAATTTCAATATCTCTAATCTTAAACACTTCTAGGATTTAGTTTATTTGCTTAATTCGATTCCTGTCGCCACAAAGGTTACTTCCGTAACGGTGCCATCTGTGTTGATGTTATCAAATTTTGCGCCGTCCTCATTTTGAAGATGTTCAACCTCTTCTTTTGATAAAGTCTTTACGGAAAAAGTTCCTTCCGTCAAGACCTTAAAACCAACAGATTGAAGCGGAATAAAAAATGCGTGATCTTTCATCTTAACTCGCACCGTTTTTGTGGCATCTTTTGTTTCGCCCAATTCTGCCCAACAGCCTTCATTCTTACACGAGCGAACAACATAACCCGTTACGCGAACGTCTTTGCCCGTATATTTTTCGGGGTTTGCAAGCACTTTAGAAAGCTTAACTTTTTTCGATTTGCCAATTGCTTCGCCACGCTTAATTTTTCCGTTTGAATCAAATTTGGCGATTTTATCCGCATCGGTCGGTTGTTTCTTACCTTCCATCGAATCCTGCGCCAAAATTGCAGCTGAAAACGCAAGCGTAACGATTAATAAACCTAATATTCTTTTCATATTCTCCTCTTAAATTACCGGTTTCTGTATACTTCTTTCCCGTCAACAAACGTCATCAGAACTTTTGTTTTCGGAATAAATTCAACATTTATACTAAAAATATCGTCCGATAAAATGATAAAATCCGCAAGCTTACTTACACTAATAGAACCCTTTTCATTTTCTTGAAATTCGGCATAAGCCGAACCAATTGTATAAAGTTTTACGGCTTCAAAAACGCTGATTTGTTCGTTATTACGCGCCGTAACCGCATCAAAAACGCCCTTAAGCGGGTCAAATGAAATCATGGAAGCATCAGAGCCGAATGCAATCTTCGCATTTGATGCAAGAAGCGTGCGGTAAGGATCGCCGCCGTGAAAAAGATGGGGTTGTAACGACGCGATTGCGCCGGAAAGTGCAAAATCAGGAATAGATTTTGACGCAATTTGATAGGAATGTTCTACGCGGTGGCGGTGGTTGTAGTTTCCCGTTTCCTTCGCAATGCGTTTATAGATTTCCAGCACATTTTCGATTGGTGTCTCGCCAATAGCGTGAATCATCACCTGCATTCCTGCGAGATCGGCGCCTAAGACCTGTTTAAAAAGCTCTTCACGGGTTTCGTTTGTTCCATCAGCCATTGCTTTTAAACAGCCCGTTCTAACAAATGCCGTACCTTGTGCGCGTTTTGTATTTTCTTTCGCACGCATATTCCAATCTTTCAGCGGTGTGCAGTCGTAAACTCGTGTTTTTAGCTTGCCTTCGTTTTCGAGCCTTTGGAGAAGTTCGAAAAGATTGTCTGATTGCATATCTTGAACGCTGGTAACGCCGAGCGAAGCAGCATAGTTTGTCGCCGCGATCAACACATTGTAAGTATCCGCCGAATTCAAACGTGGAGCAGCTGCACGCAAATACTTTATCGCCGTTCCGGTAATAATTCCGTTTAATCTGCCGTCCGCGCCACGAATAAACTCGCCAAACGGCGGATTCTTCTTTGTTTCAGAGATGTTTGCCGCACGCAGTGCAGCTGCATTTGCCAGCGCGGTTTTACCATCGATACTATACAAAAATATTGGATTTTCGGGCGCAAGCTGATCCAATAACGGCTTTATCCGAGCCTCATTGTCTGACCAATTCGCCGTTGTCCAATTGCCACCCATTATCC
The DNA here is from genome assembly GCA_047973305.1 of Pyrinomonadaceae bacterium. Classification (GTDB taxonomy): domain Bacteria; phylum Acidobacteriota; class Blastocatellia; order Pyrinomonadales; family Pyrinomonadaceae; genus Aridibacter. Next base: position 70,068 of record JBKEBT010000105.1, on the reverse strand, counting down.
AGCGCCCCTTAGGAATAAAACGCAGATATTCCGCAATCATTTCCAAAGATTCTTTATCGCCGCTGCTTTTGCTTAAGTTTATTGATGAAAATATATTTCCGATTGCAGTAAAGTGTACATGAGAATCATTAAAACCCGGAATTATTCGTTTGCCGTCTGCGTCTATGATTTTTGTATTTTTGCCGATGTAACTTCGTATTTTTGAATTTGAACCAATCGCCGAAAATCGGTTCCCGGTTACGGCAAGCGCTTCTGCGTTTGGAATTTCATCATCAAACGTTTTGATCTTCGCGTTTAGCAAAATCAAATCAGCTTGAGCGTATGCGGCGTCTAAAGAGACGGTCACCATAATGGCAGCGAAAGAAATCGACCTTAAAAATAGCGTGAAACTTTTCAAAACAATCGTGTATCCTATTATTGGCGATTATACCAATGAAAGAACGGCATATCCATATTTTAAGCATCTTCGTAACGCTAACTTTAGGGTTTTCAGTTGTTTGGGTATATTGGGCGGCGCCAAAAACCTTGGATGAAGTGCCGCAACGCGCGCGCGAAACAATTGAGACGGCGGCGAACAAAACCCGTGTTGTTACGAACACATACGAAGTAAACAAACAGCAATTTGATGCCGGGCTGGCGGCTTTTAGAAACGAAAACTATGTGCTTGCGCGAGATCAATTTGCTAAAGCCGACCCCGAATCACGCGATGCAAACACGCAATTTTACATCGCATATTCTTTTTATCGTCAGGGTTGGGGAAGGTTTTCAAATGATGATGAGCTTTTTGCTGCCGGTTTGAAGCAACTGGATAAGGTTGATGCGGATGATAAGAATTTTATTTCTGATGATTCTGAACTGAATTTACGCACGCCGGCAGAGCTTAGAAATGAATTTAATGAAGGGCTTCGCATTACCGCAGATGATTTTAATCCGTTAAAACTAACACGTGAACGAAAATAGTATTTCAAAGAAAAGTTCGGTATCCACGCCGGGCGATGATGTCGAAGTAATCGAGGGGGAGCTCTTGGAGTTTGCCGACAATGAACCAAGGGTTGCGACATCCCGAGAAATTGTACAAACATCTGCAAACGAACCGGAAAATTATTCTTATACGGCGGAATATTCACGCTATTTTTTGGTTCCGATTCTTTTCTTATTAACCGCCTTGCTTGGTGGAGTGCGAATTGAAGCGCCAACCGGTAATTTTATTTTTATCCGCCCCGCCTTAAATTGCCTTGTTTTTGCCGTGTTTCTAATAGCGCTATTTGTTCGTGCCGGTTTAATTTTGCCGCAGGGTTGGCTTTCAGAAAAATTTTCGCCAATAAAGAATATTGCAAACACGGGTGTTTTGGTTTCGTTATTTTTTGCGACAACGCAAATTTTTAATTCGCTTATTCCGGAACATGGCTTGCCGGCATGGATAATCGGCTTTTGTTTTTTTTGGATGCTTTGGACAAATTTGTTTGCCGCGCTCGATGCAAAACGTCTTTTGATAAGCATTACCGGAATGTTTACGTTGGCATTCGTTACAAAATATCTAGTGCTTGCGAACTTCGTTTCAAACTCGGAAGGCAACTGGTTAGAGAGAATTTGGAATTCGCCCGCGCAGGAAACACTAACCTATTTATTAGACATTCCGAAATATGCGCCGGCAACAGGATACATACAGTTTTTTGCGGTTGGTTTTTATCTTGCGGGGCTTTATTTTCTATCGCCCAACGCATATGGAAGTGATGGGAAGAAATAGATTGGTGCTAGGTTATGCCTGTTTCGAGCTTTGTTTCGGAAATAATTTCCGCAAGAGTGGAAGAATCTTTTTTCGAGACTTGCTTTCCGTTCGGCACAATTAGAACGCGAGCTTTTGTTACCTTGTCATAACGGCGAATTTCAATTTCATCGCCAACCAGTATTTCTTTTGCAGCCTTTGCAGAAACGCCGTTTACGCTTACTAAACCCTTTTTTAAGAATTCTTGCGCGAGGGTGCGACGCGGAATAAGACGGCTGAGTTTTAAGAAAATATCTAAACGCATAAAAAAAACGCCGCTTGAAACAACGGCGTTCGTGTTACTTGCTTGCTGTCGTATCGTTGGTTTTTTGCGTAATTAAAAACGGCGTAACAAGGTTCTTATAATTTTCGCGAATTTTTACGTATGCATCGTTATAAAGTTCGCCAAGATATTTTTTTCTTGCCTCCGGCAGGCGTTCTTGCAACAAAGCATTGCGAACTAAATTTTCGTTGAATTCTGAATCGCTTGATGCCTTCGTTCGCTCATCAATACGAATTATTTCGAGCCCTTCCGGAAGTTCGATTGCATCCACAACCGTGCCTACTTTCGCATCTTTCAAAGGTTGAACAAATTTCGGATCAAGCTGATCAATTATCAAAGCTTCAGTTTTTCCGCAATTTTCATTTACATCCGGGCGATCGGAGTTAGCCTTTGCAATCGCACAGAAATCGCCACCCGAACGAAGCTGTTTAATAAGTTCCGCGCTTTTCTTTTTTACATCTTCCGGATTTTTACCCGCATAGCTAAGAAAAATTTCACTTATCGTAACGGTTGCGGGCTTCTTGAATTTATCGATGTTTTTATTGTAGTAATCTTTTAATTCATCATCTTTCAATCCCCAATATGTTGGCGCATCAACCATATTTCGAAAGACTTCTTCGCGCAAAATATCCTTACGCCAATTGGCACGAAGAGTATCCGGATCCACACCTTGCTGACGCATTGCGGCGTAAAGTTCATCCAAATTCTTCATGCTAAATTGCTTCATGTATTCAAGCAGCCGCGCGTTGATTTTTTCTTCAACCGTTGATTCCAAACCCATTTCATTGCCGCGCTGCATAAGCAATTCTTCGTTTATGAGGTTCGCAATCAACTGTCCCTTTTGCTTTTCAACAAGCGCCTTTGCTTCTGCTTCCGTTTTACCTTGCTGAACGTAAGCATTCGTTGCATTTTTTAGTTCGCGGTTTACTTGTGAAAGCAAGACCACGTTGTCATTAACTTGCGCGATTACTTCATCAACTACCGTTACTTCTGTTTCTTGTGCCGATGCCGCGATTGAAAATGCCGCAAAAGCCAAAAGCGCGACAACAAAACGCTTTGTGAATATGGATAGGTTGCTCATAATTTCTTTTGTATACACAAATGCCAATCTTAATTCTCTATTTTATCGTTTGCAAATGCTTTTGATGTTGATTTGTTCTGTTTGGTTTGTCTTAGCATTTTTATACGAGGCTTCATAAGCAAAGTTCGAACACCTGTTTCAAGCGAAAACGCCCAGAGTTTTTAGATGCGTATATCTTCCAAAATACGACGCGAAAATTCTATGGGATCGACATTATTGTCAGCAACGCGTAAAATTCCATTTGGTGAAAATGTTGTATCTTCTTCTGTTTCAACAAGTTTCATTAATTTTTCCGGCGAAATTTTAGAATCTTCACTAAGCTTTATCGCAATTCCTTCGGTGGTTTTATCGATGCCAACAACTCGCATTACTTCCGCCAATTGTCGTAAACGAGAGTATTCGAAAAGATTTTCAACGGAAGCCGGAAGTGCGCCATAGCGGTCTTGTAATTCAACATAAATTTTTCGTAATTCATCTTCAGTTTCAGCAGATGAAATTCGTTTGTAGGTGCGAAGCCTTTGACCGGTTTCGCCGATATATTCGCGCGGAATTGAAACATCCAACCCAAAATTTAATGAAACGCTTGTTTCGTCTTCAATTTCATCGCCACGGAGTTCTTGAATTGTACGGTTCAACATTTTTGTATAAAGATCAAAGCCGAGCGAATCCAAATGTCCCGATTGTTCACCACTAAGAACGCTTCCAGCGCCGCGCAGTTCAAGATCAAGCGCGGCAATGCGAAACCCCGCGCCCAAATCAGAAAATTCGCGAATCGCGGAAAGCCGCCGCCGCGCGATTGGCGTAAGTTCTTGTTCGGGTGGAATTAAGAGGTATGCATAAGCGCGCCTGCTTGAACGTCCCACGCGCCCGCGTAATTGGTAAAGTTGCGAAAGCCCGTAGTTATCCGAGCGGTTGATTATTATCGTATTTGCGCGCGGTATATCGATGCCGTTTTCAATGATGGTTGTTGCAATCAGGACATCGAATTTGTAATCAACAAAATCAAGCATTACACGTTCAAGTGCGTTTTCCGTCATCTGTCCATGTCCGATTGCAATGCGCGCATCAGGCACAATTCTTTTTATGTGTGCGGCAATTGTTTCGATTGTTTGAACGCGGTTATGAAGAAAAAATACCTGTCCGTTGCGCGCAAGTTCGGTTTCAATCGCAGATTTAATTACGCCCTCAGAAAACTGAACTACCTGTGTATGAATCGCAAGCCGATCGCGCGGCGGCGTTTCAATAACGCTCATATCCCGCATTCCGATCAAAGACATATTTAACGTTCGTGGAATCGGCGTTGCGGTAAGCGTAACCACATCAACACGTTTTTTCAGCTTTTTTAATTTTTCCTTGTGCGCCACGCCAAATCTCTGCTCTTCATCAACAACCACAAGTCCTAATTTGGGTAGTTTCACATCAGCTGAAAGAATGCGATGCGTGCCGATTAATATATCCACTTCTCCCTTTTCGCTTTTTTCTACTACGGTTTTTTGCTCCTTTCGGGAACGAAACCTTGAAAGAAGTTCGATTTTTACCGGAAACGTTACAAAACGCTCTTTGAAATTTTCGAAATGCTGATAAGCGAGAATTGTAGTTGGGGTAAGAACCGCGACTTGTTTCCCGTCCATAACCGCTTTGAATGCCGCACGCATCGCAACTTCCGTTTTGCCGTAACCAACATCGCCGATTATTAAACGATCCATAGGTACGGCGGTTTCCATGTCACTTTTTACATCTTTAACGGCAGAATCTTGATCGGGGGTAAGCGTATATGGAAACGCATCTTCAAATTCTGTTTGCCAAGGTGCATCCTTTGAAAATGCAAAGCCCTTCACAAGTTTTCGTTCGGCATAAAGCCGCAAAAGCTCGTCAGCCATATCGCGCATTGCGCGCTTCGCTTTTGCTTTGGTCTTTTGCCAACCCAGCCCACCGAGCCTGTCTAAGGTTGGCGCTATTGATTCGGCGGAACCATAACGCGAAACCAAATCAAGCCGTTCTACGGGAACAAAAAGTTTGCTATCGTTCGCGTATATTAAAAGCATAAACTCGCGCTCGATGCCCTGCGTTCCGATGGTTTGTAAGCCTTCAAAACGTCCTATTCCATGATCGACATGAACGACAAAATCGCCGGGCTTTAAATCTCTGAAATCGGAAATAAACGCAGATGTGCGCGGTTTTGTGCGTCGGGCGGCTGCATTACCAAGATCGTCGCGATGGATTTCGCCAAAGACTTCGTTTTCCGTATAAATAGTTTTCTTAAATTCCGGAATCTCAAACCCGCCGGAAAGTCTGCCAACCGATACAATTTTATCGGGAACCACCAAATCGTAATCGCGTAAAATATCGCCGAAGCGTTCCGCAAGCCCTTTTGATTCGAAAACGAATTCGGGTAAATCATTTCGACGTAGTTCGATCATTTTTTTCAATTCGCTCGCAAAACCTCGTAAATCGCCATGAAATTTACGCGTCGGGCGGGCTTGAATTGTGAGCTCGCGTGCAGAAGCGGCTTCCTCCGCAGGAAACAAAAACAGTGGCGCGCGTGCTTCTTTGTTTTCTAGTTTTCCATCAATCGAGAAGTGTTGATCGGTTTTGGTTGCAGAAAGACCAAGGGCACGAAATTCAATTCGCGCTTGCCGCGTAAAATGGGTTCGAAGTGATTTCTCATCGAGAAAAAGTCTTTCCGGCGCTAGACCAATTTCGCCATCGTCTAAAATTTCCTCGTATCGTTCCCGAATTTGAGTGTAGAAGGTCTCCAAATGAGATTCGATTAAGCCCGGTTCGTCAATGATAATAACCGCATCTTTCAGGTAATCAAAAACTGTTCCTTCATTTGGTTCGATTAGCGAAATCAAAAATTCCCAACCGGGAAATTCTTCTCCCGAACTTGCAAATTCCGTTCGATCGCGCAGATTGCGTGAAAAGGAACTATCGGTAAACTCAGCATCGGCAGCATTAGCCCAAAGTTTGAAAGTCTCGCTTCCCGCTTTGAACTCGCGCATTGGCGCAACCGAGGCGATTGTGAGTTGTTCAATTGATAGCTGCGTGGCGGGGTTAAATGAGCGAATCGAATCTATCGAATCGCCAAAGAATTCTATTCGAATCGGATTTTCAGAATCGGGCGACCAAACGTCAAGTATGCCTCCGCGAACAGAAAATTCACCGATATTCGAAATCGGCTCTTCGACGCGATAGCCTGTATCGAAAAGTTTTTTTGTAAATTCTTCGGGTCGTAAATCTTCATCGCGACGTATGATTGTGCCATAACTACGAAATTTATCGGGCGCAGGAATGCGCGTAATTAAGCTGCGAATTGGAAGAATAACAAAATGCGGCGATTCATTTAACAAACGCCAAAAAGCCTCGGCGCGTCTTTCTTGTGTTTCCGCATGTGGTGATGTACCCGAATATGGATTAGCCTCAAAGTTTGGAATTTCGACAACCGAATTTGCGCTTCGGCTAAAATGAGCTATGTCCTTTGCAAGGATTTGAGATTCTTGCACATCCGCGGTTACAACAACAACGGGTTTGTTTATTGCTTCACGCAAGTTATTGAGAAAAAACGCTTTAGACGCAGTTGATGAAAGTCCGCTGATGTTTATTACATGCTCACCGGCGGTAATTTGTTCCTTTAGCTCGTTAATTTTATTGAACGTGTTTTCGCCCATATTTGCGTTTAAAAGTGTTGCGCTTCCCGAAGATAAATCGATGTTTTGCAGAAAAATCGACAAAACGAATTTTGACAACTTCTCACTTTCGCACGGCGGTTGGGAATTACAAAATGAAGATTTCGAAAAATATAAGAAGCCGCTATTCAAATCAAATGGGCTAAATCATTGAACAGCAGCTTCTTATCGCGTTGGGGAGAGCGTTTCTTTTCAATAGAAAAGAACTTTTGCAAAAGGCAAAATCAACAATGGCAATCAACATCCGGATCCCAAGTAAAGGAAACTTTTGTGCTTTTCATACGAATTCCGTTTTCGATTCGCGTAAGGTTTCCGCTGAGCACTACGGCATCGGGCGGTAGCGTGTAAAAGTTGCCTTTTACGCGATATTCGCCTTCAAACAAAAATGAAACCCCATCCAGAGTTTCCGAGACAAGCTTTATTTTCGTTCCATTTACATTAACAGTAGTGTTAACTTCAATTAGTTCACCGTTTACGGGTTCCGAGGTATTTGTGTTTCGGCTCGCAACGGTGATTCTTCCGTAGGGTGGCACATCGTTTCCAAATTCGGGATCGTCACAAGCTACATTAAGATTTCGCGTCCAAATCGAAATTCCTTTGAACTCCTTGAATTCTGTTGGAATTGTTGCAACGGGTGTATAAATTCCTTCGGGGTCAAACCATTTCGGATCGGCTTCATCATCGCGAGGGCTTGAGAGATATTCATCAAAGGCATCAATCGGTAAGTTCTGGACAGCGGTTTCGGGTTAGGATACTTCCTTCGCAAGTACGCTAATGAATTGTGATTCAGAATTGAATGCCGCTGCGGAGCCTAAGAAATCTTTAGAAAAATTATAGGCGCTAACCCAAGTAAGCCCAAAGAGTAATGCGAAAAATGCAACGGATAAATTTGTCAGAACGGTTCGTAAGTTCATCTTGCTAACCTCAGAAAATGCAGGAATTTTGTGACTCAAGAAGATATTAGGCTATTGCGGTTTTTCGGGGATAGGGCGTTAATACGGAATATATTGTGTGGAAAAACACAGTTAAGTGTTTCGGAAATTTATCGATGTTTCTTTAATTACGGGCTGAAAGACGATGAACAGGGTGTATAAGTTCTCACTAACTGGGAACGATTGTAATCAGAGTAATAAACCACGGTTGCAGTTCATGGTAAACACGAATTTATCCAAAGTTTCGGATTTAAAATATATAATTTCGGTAAGATCTATTTCTGTTTAACGTGAGTTTGCCGTTCCGGCGTGGCTTCTTGAGTGCCTGCCAATCTTATAAGTTGGTGGCTAAATTATGTTTATCATTTAATAACTTTTGAATAACACCAAAATTATGCGCGCTTATTTCTACTTATTTTTATATGAAAACCATAGGCATTGTAATTGCAAGTAATTGCAAAAGAGAAAGCTATTCGATTCAGACTCGATTGAGCAATTTTCGGTTTAAATCGGAAGTTCTATTAGCGATGATACAAACTAACAACTTAGTTAATGGAGGGTTTTTAATGTTTATTAAGCTTCGAGGCGTAGCATTTACGCTACTATTCGTATTCTTGTTGGGTACGTTTGCCTTCGGACAGGAGCAATTTGGCGAGGTAAGAGGAACAATTACCGATCCCCAAGGTGCTGCGGTTGCGAACGCATCGGTTACCATAGTAGGAAATACGGTTGGATTTCGACGAACCGTAACGGCTAATTCTGACGGTGTCTTTAACATCCGCCAGGTGCCACCCGGAAAATATACGGTAACGGTTTCTGCAACAGGTGGTTTTGCCGAACAAACCAAGGAAGACACACAAGTTGTGCTTGGTGTGGCAACCACCGTTAATTTTCAAGTTTCGGTTGAAGGTGCAACGGCAGTTGTCAACGTAACCGATGATTTAGGTGTGCCGGTTGATACATCTGAATCAAAAGTGCAAACGAGTGTAACGGCGGCAAAAATGGAATTGCTTCCCACTGGTAATTCGTTTTCAAGCGTTATCAAAACCGCGCCTGGCGCGCGTGGCGAATCAAAATCAGGTGGATATTCGATTGACGGCGCAAGCGGATCTGAAAATTCATTTGTGATTGACGGACAAGAAGTTTCGAACTTCAGAACGGGTACGTTGAATAGCAATAACAACATCTCAACGGAATTTGTTCAGGAAGTTCAAATTAAATCCAGCGGGTTTGAGGCGCAATATGGCGGTGCTACCGGTGGTGTAATAAACGTCGTAACCAGAGGTGGTACGAACGAATTTCATGGGGCTGGGGCTATACAGTTTCAAGATCCGCGTTTGAACGGAAAAGCCCGCCCGAGCCTTTTGAATTTTACAACGGGCGTATTGGGAAGTGGTACAGCCGGGACATACAAACAAAATGTTGAGACCTTTACTTCACCCAAATCACAAGGGTCTGATTTTTTTCCGACATTGAAACTTAGCGGACCTATTGCAAAGGATAAATTGTGGTTTTATACGGCATATACGCCGCAGTATTATTCTTCGGATGTTACTACCAACTTCTATAATAGCGCACCGGCAGCGACCCGCGTTTATAGATTTAGTGAACGATATCAAGCGACAACAACGTATGAATCGGCATTTGCGCGTTTGGATGCATCGCCGTTTGAAAGTCTTCGCTTGAGCGGCACCTATCTTTGGAATCCCCAAGTTTCCGACGGGGTGATTCCTTTTGGAACCAGTAGTTTTGGGGGATCGCCGGCTTCGGTAAACTTTGGCGGAACGATCGGCACCTTGACCGGTGCAAACCTTTATTCGCGTCAAGGTGGTCGACAATCATCAAATAATGTTACTGCACAGGCAAACTGGACGCCTACTAGTTACTTGAGCATCAGCGGAAGGTATTCACGTGGTTTCTTGAATGAAAAGAATGGAAACTACTTCGTGCCAACGGGAACACGCTATTTATGTTACGCTGGCGATCTAACAAACCCGAATGCGTGTCCGCAGGGGTTATATGATCCTTCAAACAGTGCTGTCGTTAAAGACGTTTCCATTCGTAATAATATGGAAGGCGATGCTACCTATTATTTTACGGGCGGGGGATCACACGAACTTAAAGGTGGATATCAACGCTTTCGCATTTTTAACGATGTAGATAGCGGATACATCACGACAGGACGTATTGATACATGGTATAACGGCACAACAATTGCTGACCTTGGCTCATTAGCTACTCCGAATCCAAATGCGATTGGATCGGGACGATTAATTCGTTACGGTGCATTTGGAGCCGCAGAAAACACAAACCAATCGCTTTATGTTCAAGACAAATGGCAAATTGCACGTCGTTTGACGATGAATTTGGGCGTGCGATTTGAAAAGGAAGATCTTCCTTCGTTCAACAATTATGCGCCGCCGATTAATTTTGGTTGGGGAGATAAGGTCGCACCGCGTGTAGGCGCATCCTTTGACGTGTTTGGCGATGGTTCAACCAAGATTTTTGGATCATACGGCAAGTTCTACGATCGTTTGAAGTTTGAGCTTCCACGAGGTTCGTTTGGTGGAAACTTCTACAGAGTTGATTTCTTCGATATTCTGCCGGGTGACGGTCCGACAAGAACCGCTTATACGCTTGCGTCAATTTTAGGAAACTTTGATGATGCGCCGGGTGGTGAGTGTCCGACTACCGGATTTATCGGATCCGGTTTGAGCCGTTGTCAATATGACTACCGTATTGCTTCAAACAATCCTAATGCAACGGTTGAAGACGGATTGGTTGATCCGGATTTAAAACCTTTTAGTTCAAACGAATTCACGATTGGTTTTGAAAGAAACCTAACAGAGTTGTATGTATTTCGTTCGCGCTATACGCACAAAAATGTACTTAATGCAATTGAAGATGCCGGCGTACAAAACGCAGCAGGTAGTGAAGCATACATTATCGGCAACCCGGGTTCAGGTATGCATTTACGTGCTTTGACAGAATTTGGATACCTTCGTTCAACAACTCCTCAGCGTCGTTATGATGGTGTGGACGTATCGATTGAAAGAAGTTTGAAAAACAACTATTACTTTAACGGAAACTACACGTGGAGCCGTTTGTATGGTAATTATTCCGGTCTTGCTTCGTCTGATGAAAATGGACGTACGTCACCGGGTGTAAACCGATTCTTTGACCTTCCGTTCCTTGGTTTTACGGCATCGGGACAAAAAGATAACGGCTTATTGGCAACTGACAGAACGCACGTGTTCAATGCTTATGGTGGTTACATCTTTGATTGGATGGGAAGCAAATCGAACTCGACAGACCTTTCGTTTTATACGACGGTTCAATCGGGTACGCCGCAAACATCCACAATCGGATGGGTAACAACCGTAATTTTTGACAAACGTGGTGATTTAGGACGTACACCAACGTTTTCACAAACAGACTTTGCTGTAACACACAAATACAGATTTGGTAGAGACAACAAATATGTTTTCTCAGCCGATTTGAGCATTTTCAACTTGTTCGATGAAATGAATGTAACCTCTGTTTCAACGTCATATTCAAACGTGACGATGAACCAGGCAACATTCGGGCTTGGAATTGTTGAAGGTGTAAATGCGTTCACGGCAGGTCAGTTGTTTGATCAAATCAAGACTTACTTGAACAACTCAAACTATCCGAACCGCATAAATTCCGCATACGGAATGGCAGACGGATGGCAAGGAGCGCGTTCGGTTCGTTTTGGACTAAGATTTAGTTTCTAACTTAAATCTAAGTGAACATTAGAAAGAGGCTGTCTGAAAAGGCAGCCTCTTTTTTACCGCACTGTTTAAGACCTAGCTGCGAGTTCTCGAAAATGCTTAATGAGGCGCACGATATCTTTTTGGTTAGGAATTTTCCCCGCAAGTTTTAGATATTTTTCAAGTCTGTTTGCCGCGTTTGCATATTGCTTTAGATTGTTTCCATAAAGAAGCGCGAGATTCCAGGATATATCTGCCAGTTTTTGGTTTGATAATTCGTCTGCTTTTAGAAGGGATTTTTCAGCCGAATCAAAATCGCCCATTTTGCGAAGAGCCAATCCTAAGACGAAATGAAATTCGTAGGTTTCGGGAGAAAACGAAACCGCTTGCCTTGCCGCTTTTACCGCGTCTTTGGTTTTGTTTGTTGCGAGGTTTGCAAAAGCCAGCCCATACCAGCTAACGGAAGCGCGCGGATTAATTTTAAGGGCGCGTTCGTATAAATCTATTGCTTCCACATACTTTTGTTCCGTGTTCTTTAGCTTTGCAAGCTGCTCAAGTGCATCGAAGTAATCGGGGAAGATTATAACCGCTTTTTCCAAATTCTCAGTTGCTTTCGCCGAATCTTTATCGGCGATATTCTTTATCGCTGCATCATAAAGTTCGGAGGCATTTTTAGGAACTTCTTGTGTAAAGACAACGCCACCAGCCGGCGTTACCTCGGATCGTCTTCGTACGTAAACATCCTGGTAAATGGTCTCCGGTGCCGCCCGTACGCCACCGAATGGGCTGGCAAAATAAATATCAACGCTTGTTTCGGAAAAATCTTGACCGGTTGGCGCAACCCGCAACACAAATCTGCCGTAAGAGAGTCTTCCGAATCGATAACTTCCGGAATCATCAGTACGTGCACGGGCAACTACTGAATTAACTTCATTCAGCAATTCAATATAAACTTGCTTCACGGCTCGGTTATTTTGGTCAAGCACGCGACCCATTATTTCGTTGTTTTGCTGTGCAACCGCGGATACGGAAGTTAGCAACATCATTAAAAACAAAACCGGCGCGATTCTTTTGCGACAATTCATTTCTCGCTCCCCCTTTTTATATACAAAAAGTATAGCCGATGTTGCGCAATGCGATAAATTTATTTCCTTTTGCCGTTCATCAGAGCTTCAATTTCTTCCGCTTCCTTCGGAAGTTTTTCCGTTAAATTAATGTTGCCGTCTTCGGTAACAAGCACGTCATCTTCAATTCTAATTCCTATTCCGCGATACTTAGCAGGCGCATCTTTATCATTTGGTGGAACGTAAATGCCGGGTTCAACCGTTAGAACCATTCCGGGCGCGAACGGACGAGAGTTTTTTGCTTCTTGATCGGTAAAATATCTACCTGCATCATGAACATCCATTCCTATATAGTGTCCAACGCCGTGCATATAGTACTTAAAATATGCCTTGTTTTTGATTAACGTTTTTGTTGAGCCTTTTAACAGTCCAAGTTTTTTCATTCCTTCAGTAAGTAATTCGATGGAAAGTTCTTGCCGCTGAACAACTGTAGTTCCGGTTATCGTGGCTTTTACGCATTCCTTCTGAGTTTCAAGAACCACATCGTACATTTCACGCTGGGCTTTTGAATACTTACCGTTTACCGGAAAGGTGCGTGTGATATCTGAAGCATAACCACGATATTCAGCACCGGCATCAATCAGCAACAAATCACCATCTTTTAACGGCATATTATTCTCAACATAATGAAGAATCGTTGCATTATCACCGCCGCCGATAATCGAATTATAAGCCACGCCACTTGCACCACTGTCAACCATTAACGATTCCATCATGCCTTCAATTTGATATTCATACATACCCGGCTTTGTTTTTCGCATCGCCAGCTTATGTGCGTTGCAGGCAATATCAGCACTTTTCTGCATCAACTCAACTTCTTCAGAAGTTTTATGTAGGCGCATGTCATGAATCAGAATGGTTGGGTCAACAATTGTGTGTGGAGGATATGCCGTTTTGAGGCGTCTAAACCTTTGCCCGGAAAGATATTTGATTATAATTTGGTCAAGTTCGCTATCAACTCCAAACCGATAATAGAGCGTATCAACGCCATCTAACAATTTCGGAAACATAGCTTCAAACTTCTCAATCGGGTATGCCGATTGAACGCCAAAATTCTTCTTGACGCCATCCGTGCCTTGTCGCCTTCCATACCAAGTTTCCATTTCCGGATCGCGCGGACGCACAAACATCGTGTACTTTTTTGATTTTGCAGGGGTTATTACAGCAATCGCATCCGGTTCAAGAAATCCGGTCAAATACCAAAAATCTGAATCTTGTCTAAACTTAAATTCTGTGTCGTAACTACGTGTTTTTTCCTTTGCTGCCGGAATAATGGCAACCGCGTTTTTCCCAATCTTCTCAATGAAGTTCTTAAGCTGTGGTCGCATAGAGTTCTCCTTTACTGAATGCGGAAAGTTTATCCCAAATATTGAGAAAGGGGAATTGCAAAGATGCCAACGTGGTAAAAATGTTGATAATTACTTGTTATGGAGCTACGAATCACAGAGATTTTTTGTTCGATTCAGGGAGAATCATCCCACGCCGGACGTCCATGCAGTTTTGTGCGTTTAACCGGTTGCCCCATGCGTTGTGTTTGGTGCGATTCAGAATACACATTTACTGGCGGCGAAAAAATTACGTTTCAAGAGATTTTTGAAAAACTGGAAACTTTTGCGTGTAGACTTGTTGAAGTTACCGGTGGCGAGCCATTAGCACAAAAAAATGTTTTCCCGTTTATTAATGAGTTGTGTAACCGAGGTTATGAGGTTTTGATTGAAACAGGCGGGTTTGTTTCAATCGCCGATGTTGATAAGCGTGCAAAAATAATTTTGGATATAAAATGCCCGGCTTCGGGTGAATCTGAACGCAACCGTTGGGAAAATCTTGAGCTTTTGGATTCATCAAAAGATGAAGTGAAGTTTGTAGTGGCAAACAGTGCAGACTTAGATTTTGTGGAAATGACGGTTAAAAAATACAATCTTGAAACCAATGCAAAGGAAATTTTAATTTCGCCGGTTTTTGGCGCAATCGATTTACAGTTTTTGGCGGAAGCCGTAAAAGCATTAAATTTTCGTGCAAGGTTAAACTTGCAATTGCACAAGTTTATTTGGAGCCCCGATAAAACGGGAGTTTAATTAGAATAAAATGAAAAGAACGCGGGCTGTTTGTCTTGTTTCCGGCGGGTTAGATTCGTGCGTTACCGCCGCATTGGCAAATGAAGAATTCGATGAATTGAACTTCTTGCATATCTCTTACGGGCAGCTGACCGAACAACGTGAACGCAGGGCATTTAACGAAATCGCCGATTTTTACGATGTTGCCAATCGTTTGGATATTTCTATTGAATATCTTGCAAAAATTGGCGGGTCATCATTAACGGATGAAACGTTAAAGGTGCCCGAAGGCAACATTGAATCAGAAGAAATTCCAAACACATATGTACCGTTTCGCAATGCGAATATGCTTGCGATTGCGGTAAGTTGGGCTGAAGTAATAAAAGCAAGCGCAATTTATATCGGTGCCGTTTCGGAAGATTCTTCGGGTTATCCGGATTGCAGACGCGAATTTTTCGATTCTTTCGAAAAGACTATTGAAACCGGAACCAAACCTGAAACTTCAATCAGCATTAAAACGCCGATCATCGAAATATCGAAAGCACAAATAGTTAAAAAGGGTATCAATTTGGGCGCGCCACTTGAATTAACGTGGTCTTGTTATCGAAATGAGGAGCTTGCTTGCGGAACTTGCAATTCTTGTTTGCTACGGCTACGCGGATTTGAAGCTGCCGGATTACGTGATCCGATTAAATATACAGATTAGCGGGGAAATGTGGGGTAACACAAAATGAAGGTTAAGATGTACGCAGCATTTATCGGTGCCGTTGTGATTTTTACGGCTTTTACGGAATCGGTGAATGCGCAAAGAAGAAGTTGTTCGAGCGCAAAGAAGACGAAGGGTGCGCAAATGATTCGAAACAAGATTGATATTTCTTCAAATTCATTTGAAACAATTGTGTACGGCAAGCTTCCGAAAATAGATGACTATTTTGAGGTTTCAATTTCAACTGTAAAGGGTGCACGTTTGCGCGCGGAAATCGCTCAAGCAGATGGCGATGGTAATGAAGGTGCAATAATGGTTGGCGAGGTTTTCTTCGAAAATGGCGAATCTGATGGGCAACCCGGCGGATTATTTTTTGATGACGTTTTATCTCAAAGTGGCAGAATTAGAATTCGCGTAAAACAAAACGGCGCGAAATCACAAGCCAAGAACGTAAACTTCAAACTAATTATCAAATACGAAATACCATAATTAAATTCGGCTTAACGGTAACTAAAATAATGCTGTTGAACACTTCTAAGAATTAAACGACAATTGATTTGTGACCTTGAAAGTTTTTGAATTACAAGTTTTTATTGCATCGTGTGTAAGGCGGGTTGAAGCAACTTTGGATAGTTTGGTTCCGAGCGAAGATGTTGAGCCGGTTACGCTTCATCGTGCAATGCGGCACAGCTTATTTGCGGGTGGAAAGCGCTTTAGACCTGTTTTTGTTTATGCCGTTGGTAAAACTTTCGGAGTTGCGTTTGAACATCTGGATCGCGTGGCGGCTGCGATTGAAATGATTCATACATATTCGCTGATACACGACGATCTTCCCGCCATGGATAATGATGATTTCCGTCGCGGACAGCCAACCTGCCACAAGAAATTCGGTGAAGCAACGGCGATTTTAGCCGGTGATGCGCTTGAAACGCTTGCATTTCAAGCACTTGCAGAAGATGAAACGCTTTCAGCCGAAGTTCGCGTAAGACTTTTGGCGGAAATGGCGCAATCTGCGGGCACACCGCGTGGAATGGTTTCAGGGCAAGAAGTTGATTTGGAATCAGAAGGCGAGAAAATTACGCCTGCGGAACTTGAAGGAATTCATCGCGAAAAAACGGGTGCAATGATTGAATTTTCCGCTCGTTCTGCAGTAATTATTGCAAAAGGAACCGTTATTGAATTGGAAGCAATCACAGCATTCGCGGGTTATGTAGGACTACTTTTTCAGATTACGGATGATTTATTGGATGTAACGCAAACCTCTGAAGTATTGGGCAAAACTGCCGGAAAAGATGAGGCTGCAGCCAAAGCAACTTATCCATCGTTCTTTGGAATTGAAGGCACGCGCCAATTAGCTGTAAAAACATACGAACAAGCAATTGGCGCGCTAAATGGGGTAAATAAAGATGTTATGCTCCTTCACGATATCGTAGAATATATTTTGCGACGCACCTCGTAAGATTTGATATAATACGTTACTCCCGTAAATCTTTTAGGAGATTTGCATCAATTGCCACTTTATTGATCCTCCAAATTCTAAAATGAGCTCAAAAACGTTTCAGATCGAAAAATTATGGAAGCCTGCGCTTATAGTTGTAGGGCTGGTTTTCCTTTATTTTTCGGTAATCGTAAAGCTCGTTACGGATTGGTCAACGGATGAAAACTACTCGCATGGACTTCTCGTTCCGTTCATTATTGCGTACATAATTTGGACAAAAAGGAAAGAATTATCACTTCAGCAAAATGCGCCACAATATGTTTTAGGAGGGGTTCTAACGGTAGGTGCGCTTTTTGTGCTGCTTGCCGGGACACTGGGCGCGGAACTTTTTGTGCAGCGGATTTCGATGGTCTTGATGCTTGCTTCCGTAATCATTTACTTCTACGGAATCACGATTTTGCGAATGGTGGCAATTCCGTTTTTGTTGTTACTTCTTTCGATACCAATTCCGCAAATCATTTTCAATAAAATTGCATTTCCCTTACAGATTTATGCATCTCAGCTCGCGGTATGGATGATTCGAATTTCCGGCGTGCCGGTTTTGCGAAAAGGTAACGTAATCGATATTCTTCCGCGAAATGCGGTTCAGGTTATCGCACTTGAAGTTGTTGAGGCATGCAGCGGAATTCGTTCGTTGATGACACTTGTGACTTTGGCGTTGATTTTGGTCTATTTTACGCGCACAAAATCTATCAAACCCGGCGGAAGTGCGTTTGCGTTTCTAAAGAATTTCGATTTTTGGCGTGGCGTGGTTTTGATGCTTCTTGCAGTTCCGATAGCGATTTTTACAAACGCTTCAAGGGTGGCGGCGACCGGTATTCTTGCATTTTACTTTGGCGATAAGGCAACCAAAGGGCTCGCACACGATGCCGCCGGTTGGATTGTTTTTGCGGTGGCGCTGATTTTGTTGGTAGCCTGTAATTTCTTGCTTTCGGGCATTTTTTTGAGAGTGGCGAATGGCAAAGAACAATAAAACGGATGTTTATTACTGGATAATGCTCGCGCTGTTGGTTTTTGGCGGCTTGGGCATAAATTGGCTGGACCTACGCGGTGAGGCGATTGTCACGCGCGTTCCACTTGCCGAATTGCCTAAAACTTTGGGCGGTTGGAACCAATACGGAAAAGAAATAAGATTTTCGCCGGAAACGGAAAGTGTTTTGAAGGCTACTGAATATATCGATCGTTATTATTACAAAGACGGGCGGTTTGTAGATGTATATGTAGGTTATTATGCGTCGCAAAAAAGCGGTCAAACTTATCATTCGCCTCAAAATTGTTTGCCGGGTGCGGGGTGGGAAATGCGCGAACCGCAAAAAATAGAAATTACAATGCCCAACGGAGGCACCTTTAGCGCGAATAAATACATCATTGAAAACGGTAAATTTCGCGAAGTAATGATTTATTGGTATCAGGGACGCGGTAGGCGAACCGCGAGCGAATACGACGATAAAGTTTACACGATTTTTGACAGCATTACTCGCTCGCGTTCCGATGGTGCGCTTGTGCGTGTAATGACGTCAATTGGCAATTCAGAAGACGCCGCGACCGATGCCGCCACGAACATTTCCGGCATGGTGTCGGAAGAGTTAAATAAATATATTCCGGAGTAGCAATTAAATTGAAAATCATCGAAAAAGATATATACTTCAAAAATGTCCCTCATTTATTGAACCCGATTTCTGCATTGAGCGTATTCAAAACGGAATTTGATGTCGCTATCTTGTTGAGCAATAACCCCTTGCGAAAACTTTTTCGGAAAAAAGGATGAATTGAAAGTTTTAAATAAAACGTCGGAGCTGATGACGGCTTTTGCCGATTGAAGAAACTCCGATGGCTTTGTTTCTAAGGTTAGCCCCCTTTTATAAACAAAGAAGCAGTTTAGGCTTTTTTGGAATCGGTGCCCCCGATTAAAAAGCAAATAAACGAATTGAGATTTAAATCTCAGAAAAAAAAGATGTTTAGATACGAGTGCCCGAAAATTCATACCGGAATTCTATTTTCCGTTATTATTCTTGCCCTGCTTTTGGTCGCAACAGGATGTCAATCACTGCAAAGTCATCTTGATCGCGGTGAAGAACTTCTTAAAAAACGCAGATATCAAGAAGCCGAAATTCAGTTTCGCGCCGCAATTGAGATTGACGACAATTCGGCGGCGGCACACTGGGGACTCGCGCGCACTTATGAGGCAGAGGGCAAGTTTGCCGAAACCACCCAGGAATTAAAGCGCGTTTCCGATCTTGCGCCTGAAAACCTCGAAGCAAAAACAAAACTCGGCAACTATTATCTGTTGTTTAATCCGCCGCAAACGCGCGAAGCGGAAATTACTTTGGATGATATTCTTAAGCGCGACCCAAAATACGTTGAAGCGCACATTTTGCGTGCGAGCATACTTTCATCAAAAAACAAACCGGAAGCGGAAGTGATGCAGCCACTTGATTATGCTATTTCGCTCGATCGAACGCGAACGGAATCATATCTTGCAAAAGCGCGGTTTTTGATGAAGTTGAACAATCCGGTTGAAGCTGAAGACGTAATAAAACAGGGAATCGATGCAGACCCGAAGAAAGCAATTGGCTATATCGAATACGGTAGATACTTAAATTACGAAAATCGCCCGGGTGAAGCGGAACAGCAATATAAGAAAGCAGTGCAAGTTGACGGCAAGAATGTTGAGGCTTGGCAAACGCTTGGTTCGTTTTATGTTTCACAACGCAAAATTGATGAGGCGGAAAAAACATATCAAGGCTTTGTAAAAGCCGATGGGAATAGCCCGGAAAGCCGCATGGATCTAGGCGGATTTTATCGCGCGATAAATCGTGATGACAGCGCAATAAAGGTTTTTGACGGAATCTTGGCTGAAGAATCCGATTATGCGTTGGCTCGCTATCAGTTGGCTGAAATCTATTTACTGAACAAGAATTACGCAAAAGCGGACGAGCAAATCAACTATTTGCTGGATATAAACGATTCCGACAACGAAGCATTAATGTTGCGTGCGCGGATGCAAATTGACCAAGGCGAGACAGAAAAAGCGGTTGCCGACCTTGAAGAAGTGTTGAAGAAGCAGCCGAGCCTTCGTGAAGCGTTATTTTATATGGCGCAGGCAAGGCTTGCGATGGGACAAGCCGATCAAGCGCAAACATTTGTAAATGATTTGGATAAGTTTCATCCGGGTTATGAAAAAACGGCTTTGTTGAAAATTCAGCTGGCATTTTTGAATAACGAACCGCAGATTGCGATTGACGAAGCAAACAAGTTAATTAACGAAAGTTCGAACGGTTATTCGGTTGACATTGTAAGTGCACAGCGTAATGAAAGCCTGCGAATTCGCGGCATTACATCGCGCGGGGTTGCATATATGATGATGGGAGACTACGCAAAATCGGAGGCGGATTTAGGGGAGGTAGTAAGACTTTCACCCGGTTCTGCATCGGCAAAAATAAATCTTGCGCGCCTGTACACGGCGAAGAACAATCTTCCGAAAGCTCTTGAATTATACGATGCCGCAATTGAAAACGATGCCAATAATTTTGATGCATTTAACGGCGCGATTTCAATTTTAACCAGGCAGAAAAATTTTGCCGAAGCGAAGACAAGAATCGCGGCGGCTGAAAAGAAATACCCAAACAACAAAGATATTCTTCCGGCACTTAACTATATGCTTTCAGATGTTTTTGTGGCGGAAGGAAATATAAACGGGGCAATTGCTGCGTTAAAAAAAGCGATGGAAATTAACCCGGATTATTTGCCGGCTTACTCTGCTTATGCATCAATCTTGTTTTCACAAAATAAAGCTGATGAAGCATTGGCGCAGTATAAAACCGTTGTCGAGAAAAAACCGTCTGCTTCGGTTTATTCTTTGATGGGAATGGTTGAAGACGGGAAAGGAAATTTCGCGGCGGCGGAAAATTATTATCGAAAGGCGCTTGAACTTTCGCCTACAAGTGCAATTGCGTCAAATAATCTTGCTTGGTTAATTGCAGATACGGGTAATGGAAATTTGGATGAAGCATTAAAGGTTGCGCAAGATAACGTTGAACGAAACAAAAATGTAGCGGGGTTTTACGATACTTTGGCGTGGGTAAACTTTAAGAAGGGGTTTTATCCGCAGGCGGTTGAAGCTTCAAAGCAAGCCGTCGCGTTGGATGAACAAGCCGCAAAAACAGATGGAACAGCAACTTCACCGGGCTATCGTTTGCGCTTGGGAATGGCACTTACAAAATCAGGCGAGGCGGATTCCGGAAAACGCGAAATCGCTACCGCACTGAGAGCGGGCGGCAGCAACTTGTCTCCCAAGGAATTGGAACAAGCCAAGGTGGTTTTGGCGGGAAGTTAGAAAATTATGTATTTACCGATTTTGTTAAAAACACTTACGGGGGCTTCCGAATCACTCGGAATGTTGGTTATAGGCGTATTGATGGTTGCATTTGCCGTTGGAATGCGCTGGGTTTTGTCCAGATATGACGAAGGAAGCGCAAAACAGGTCGAACCCGTGCGACATCTTTCAGAAGCAAAAGCAAACGCCGAAATAGAAGAGCTCGAAAAGCATATTTCAGTTGCGCATAGATAGGTGCGCAAGGAGAATATTTAAATGAGTGCAGAATTTAGAAATAGAACAGCAGGCGAAATCGTAACTATGATAAAGCGACGCAAGTGGCTGATTATCTTACCAGTAATCACCGTCACAGCCGCTTTTGCCTACACGGTTTACAAGCTGCCAAGCGTATATGAATCAACGACACTTCTAACCGTTAAACCGCCGATGATTTCCGATACGATTGTTAGACCTCTTTTAAGTGAAGATGATATTTCGCAGCGTATTCAATCAATAAGCACAGAAGTTCTAAGTCGCAGCACGCTCGAACCAATGATTACAAAATACAATCTTTTTGAGCGTGAGCGAAATCAAAAAGTTCCGATGGAATTAATCATCGAACAAATGCGGAAAAATATTCAGGTTGAGTTCAAAAAAACCGATCGCGATAATTTGGCATCGTTTGAAATTAGGTATCGTGACCGCACGCCGGAAGCCGCGAGAAATGTGGCATCGGATATCGCAAGCAAATATGTTACGGCGGCTGTGAAGGATTCGACCGATCGTGCAAAAGAAACGCAAGAATTTGTGGAAACAGCGCGCGATGAAAAGAAAGCCGAAGTTGATGCAATTGCAAAACAGCGGCTCGACATAATGAAACAAAATGTTGAAACCTTGCCCGACAGCGCACAGGGGTTGATTGCGCAGCTTGAAGGATTAAGAAAGAGCGATGAAACTTTGGGGCGCGAGATTCAGAGTTTGAACACGGAAAAAGGAAGAATCAATGAACAAATTGGTTCGTTAAACCGCGATATACGCTTGCTTGAAGGAGCGGTTCAGCAGCAAACAAAAGAAACAATTTCGCGCACTACCAGAATTGAAGATACGCCGGCGTATGCAACAACTATGTCCGAGCTAACTAATCTTCGCGCCGAATTAGATAGTCTTTTGCGTACATTTCGTGAAAAACACCCAAAGGTTTTGGATGTGAAAAACAAGATCGCCGAAAAAGAACAATTCCTTGCGAAGTTAAGGGATGACGGGATTAAACGCGCAAACGAGGCAGAACAATCAAGTGATCGTTCAACCGAAATTCAGAAAGCGAGAGTTTTAAGCGAAACAACTCGTTTACAGGCTCAAATTCGGGCAAACGATCAAGAAATTGCATTGAAAGAACGTCAACGGCAAATGAATTCCGTGCAAATCGCACAGGTTGAAGCGAAAATCAATACGATTCCGAACGTGCGCGTTTTGCTTGAATCGGTTGATGCACAATACGATTCAGCCAAAAAGGCTTACGATGAGTATGAAAAAACACGTAACGATGCGAATTTAACGGTAAATCGTGAAAGCAAGGCGCAAGGAGAAACTATTTCCGTTGTAGATTCCGCCAACTTGCCGAAATCGCCGGTCGCGCCAAAGCGTGAAGTTCTTACAATGATGGGCGCCGGTTTAGGTTTGGCGCTAGGATTCTTCTTGGCAGGATTGTTTGAAATTCCGATGTTGTTTAAGGTTCAAAACATCGCAGATGCCAAGCATTACACCAGCTTGCCGTTGTTGGCTGCGGTACCGCCGCTTCTTACGCCCAACGAAATTGCGTGGAATAAACGCACGCATTACTTAAAGGTTATGGCGGGAATATCATTTGCAATCGGAATGATCCCGATTCTCATACTCATAATTAAATTTTCAGGCATTTTACAAAGCGTGGTTTCATAAACTTAGCGCTTACGAAAAGGCAAAAAAATCACGAGGCATATCATGTATAAAGAATTTTTTGGATTGGAAGACACCCCATTTACACTAACCCCGGATCCGCGGTTTATTGTATTTACACCAAGTTATA
Organism: Pyrinomonadaceae bacterium; assembly: GCA_047973305.1. Lineage (GTDB taxonomy): Bacteria > Acidobacteriota > Blastocatellia > Pyrinomonadales > Pyrinomonadaceae > Aridibacter. Next base: position 46,825 of record JBKEBT010000105.1, on the reverse strand, counting down.
ACGAGGTTCTTGCGAGCCTTTATTACGGACTTGAGAATGCAAAGGGTCTGATTGTTTTGACCGGTGAGGTTGGTACCGGTAAAACTACCGCGCTTAGATGGATTTTGCGCAGGCTTGATTCAAGCGTTTTAGCTGCGTATGTTTTCAATCCGCGACTTTCAATCGATGAATTTTACCATCACGTAACGCAGATGCTCGGAATCAAAGATTGGACGAATAAAGCCGAACTGCTTAACCTTATGGGGCGCGTGCTTGAAGAAAGGCATCGACGCGGGCTAAGAACCGTTTTAATTATTGATGAAGCGCACGAACTTAGCGATTTTGTTCTTGAAGAAATTCGCCTTTTGATGAATTTTGAATCGGACAACGCAAAGCATCTTCAGATTGTTCTTACCGGACAGCCGGAATTGCGTGACAAGCTCAACCAACCAAATCTACGCCAGTTGAAGCAGCGCGTTGCGTTACGATGCCGTATGCATCAACTTCCGAACACGGAAGAAACCGAACGGTATATTACCGAGCGACTTTTGATTGCCGGTAGCGAACAACCGAATATTTTTACGCCCGGCGCGGTAGACTATATTTTTCAATGCACGGAGGGAATTCCGCGCCAAATAAACAACATTTGCGATAATTCAATGCTTGCGGCTTACGCGGCGGGAGAACAAATTATCGGTAGAAAAATAATTGAAGATGTAGCCGAAAATCTCGATTTGCTTCCGGTGGAACGCACTTCCATATTGAAAGATGGCGCGACGGAAGAAGTGACATCGGCAAGGGTTTTAACCGCAGAAGCACGCGAAGAGCTGTGGAACAATCAATCACGTGTTGAAAAGCAACGAAGCGCATTCAAACAGGAAAGACCTTCCGCACCGGCGCCTTCATCATTTAATCGAAATAATGCCACGCCGGCTTCGTTTGACGATCTTGACGATGAAATAAATCTTGAAATCGAAGAAGTTGGCGGGTTGTATTAGAAATCTCCAAAAACGGAGTTAGATTATGAGTATTCTTAAGGCATTAGAAAAACGACAAACCGAAAAACCGCAGCACAATTCCGATAGTAAAGTGCGCAAGAATAATGAATCGCGTGACAAATCGGAGCAGAATTCGAGCGTGGTGCCGTTTGATCAAAACGGAAAATCGGGTGAAATGTCCGAAGTTTTTCGTTCCGATAGTTTTAAAATCGGAACGCCAAGTTCGACGTCCAATGAGCAGTCGCTTTCCGTAATCGGGACGGCACTCCCTGATTCTTTAGAGAAATCTACTGCTGGGGCAACTTTGGACGTCGTGGGTAAAACACGCCCTGTCTCAAAAATTCTTCCTGATTTTATCAGGTGGGAAGTTGAGGCAGAGCGTGTTGAACCGAGATTAGTTGCAATTACACAGCCCCATTCAAGCTATTGCGAAGAATATCGAAGCTTAAGAACGCATATTCTTCATAAAAGCCAGCGACAAAAATTACAGGCAATTGTTATTGCAAGCGTAAATCCTTCGGAAGGCAAAAGCATCACCGCGTTAAATCTTTCGTGGCTTCTCGCCCAAACAGATGGCGTAAAAGCCTTGATAATTGATGCCGATTTAAGAATGCCCAGCTTAACGGATTATGTTGGTATTGAAACCGATAAAGGACTTTCCGATATTCTTTCCGATGATTGCACGCTTACCGAAGCCATTGTAAAACTCGAACCCGCCGGGTTACATTTACTGCCCGGCGGACAAGCGCGTCCGGATGTTGCCGAATTACTTTCGGGTCCGCGTTTTAGGGAAATTTTACGCGAAGCGCGGGATATGTTTGATTATGTAATAATTGATGCGCCGCCCCTTGGAATCTTTACGGATGCTGCCGTTTTGATTAATCACGCCGACGGCGGTTTGTTGGTAATTCGTGCGGGCAAAACAAAATATTCGGCAGTTGACCGCATCGTTGAATCACTTCCGCGTGAGCGTATGCTGGGTGTGGTTCTAAATCAAAGCGAAGAAATGTTGACGGAATCTCAAAATGGCTACGGCTATTATTACAATCGCAGACTTACCGAATAACGTTTTCTCAAGTATATTTTTAAACAGGGGATGAGTAAACCACGATTCAGCACCAGATTATTTGGGCTTCTTGCCGCGGATGCTGCAATTGTGTATGCAGGTGTAGTGATAGCCCTTTATCTGCGACTTGGATTCGAGGGGGCACTTTATCAGCTTGATGACCGAAACGGCTGGGGAAAAATTGCGATAGCAACCTTAATTTGCCTCTTGTCGCTTTATCTCTACGATCTTTACGATTACACCGTAATCGCAAATCGCAGAGAATTATTCCTAAGGCTGGTTCAAGCACTGGGAATTGCGTGGGCTGTGCTCGCACTTTTTTTCTATTTTATCCCTTCGTTGTTAATCGGGCGCGGCGTTTCGGTAATTTCGGTAGCGCTTGTTTTGGTTTTTCTTCTGATGTGGCGAATTTTGATTCATTCGCTAACCGGACACCCGGAAATTGGTGAAAAGATTGTAATAGTAGGCACCGGCGAAAGTGCGATGGAAATAGCACATGCAACTTCTGAACGAATTGACGCAGGATATAGAATAGTAGGGCTTGTTTCGGAAAACGGAATTCCGGAAGGCGGAATGATTGAAAAATACAAGGTAATAGGTACAACGAACGAACTTGAATCAATCATCAAAGTCGGGAACGTCGATCGGTTAGTAATCGCGTTAAGAGAACGCCGCGGAACATTTCCTACCGAAGCGCTTTTGCATATGAGCCTTGCGGGAAATGTAAACATAGAAGAATGCGCCGCTTTTTTCGAACGTGTAACCGGCAAAGTTCATTCTGATATGCTTCGTCCGTCTTGGTTGATATTTGAAGGAAGAAGGCGCAGCACAAAACTTAGGAATTTTGCGCGTGAAGCCGTACACCGTTCAATGGGGTTTGTGGGATTTGTGTTGTCGCTTCCAATCGCAGGCGTAACAGGGCTATTGATTAAATTAGATTCAAAGGGTCCGTTACTTTATCGTCAGGAAAGAATCGGAAAAAACGGTACAACTTTTGACGTCATAAAATTTCGCTCAATGAAAGCCGATGCGGAAGAAGACGGTAAGCCGGTTTGGGCGCAATCAAACGACGATCGTGTGACGCGCGTTGGTAAAGTAATGAGGAAACTTCGAATTGATGAAATTCCGCAGTTTTGGAACATTATGAAGGGTGAGATGAGTTTTGTGGGTCCGCGCCCGGAGCGTCCGCATTTTGTAAAACAGCTTGCAAATGAAATTCCGTATTATCACCATCGGCATCTTGTTTCGCCCGGTTTAACCGGTTGGGCGCAAATTAAATATCCGTATGGTGCATCGGTAGAAGATGCGAGACAAAAATTGCAATACGATCTTTATTATATAAAGAATCAATCGCTATCATTAGATTTTATAATCGTATTTGAAACGATTAAAACGGTACTTTTCGGCAGAGGTCGATAGGAAATAAACTGGATAAAACGAACTAATCTGTGTTTATAAAAAGCGTGTGGCACCGGTGCCAAATGGAGTAAAGTAATGAAATCAATAAACTTGAACCTCTTAAGTGTAATTGCAGTGGTCATTTTTTCAACTGCCGTTTTTGCCCAGCAAGGCGCAACAAAAACGGTCAAGAAAAATAATGATTCTACAACAATGACGGCAACAATCACGACGGAAAAACTCGATGCCGATGTAAATTCCTCGGATGATGCAGATGATGACGAAACTAAAGAGGCAAATAAAATTGTTTCAAAATACGTAAACTATCTTGAAGAATACCGTCTTGGACCAAACGACATAATTTCAATTGAAGTATTCAACCAATGTCCGGATTATTGCAGGATGAACATACTTGTTCCGCCAACCGCAGTAATCACATATCCTTTAATTCGCGAAGGAATAAGAGTCGCGGGAAAAACCACGGTCGAAATCCAAGATGAAATCACCAAGGAATATGATGAATATATAATCGATCCCAAAGTGATGGTAACGCTTGTGAAAGCAGGTTCAGCGCGTTTTAGCGTTATGGGTAAGGTTAATATGCCTGCAATTCACGTAATGGATAGAAGAATCAGCATTGCCGATGCAATTCTGGAAGCCGGCGGCGTTGCAAAAGACGCAAACAAAAAGAAAGTTGTGCTCGCGCGGATGAACGATTCGGGCTATATGAAACAAGAAGTTATTAACCTGGAAGACATTGAAAAAGGAAAGGCACCAATGGTGTTTTTGGAACCCGGAGATCAAGTGTTTGTGCCCGGCAAGAAATTTACTTGGGATAAGGTTTTTGGCGTAGTTCAACAAGCTAGCGTTGCCAGAATTCTTTTCGGTAGCCCGTTTTAATTATTGAATTTGTTGGTAGTTTAACGACACCGTGTGTCGGATGTTTCACTTCGTATTTTATCGTACGGATAGATGACAAAAGTGTAACCTTGCACTTCCGCTATGCAATCTTTATGACAAAACCGCTTTTATTCTTTTCGCTTTTGGTGGTAACACTTAGTCTTTGTTGTGTTCCGGCACACGCAGGATGGCAAAAAGTAGATTTAAATAGTTTTGCCTGGCTACATACCATCGAATTTTCAAGCGTGAATACAGGTTGGCTTGGCGGGAGCCGAGGCACGCTTTTCAAGTCCATTGATGGTGGAAATACGTGGAAGAAAATTGATGGCGTTACAAAAGATAATATCGTACAAATACGTTTTATAAACGAAAAAGAAGGCTGGATTATTTGTCAACGTAATATGTATACACTCGGCGAAAATCGCGCTTCGTATATGTTACACACGCGCAATGCCGGAGCCGAGTGGGAATTGGTTGAACTTCCAACACGCCGATCGGAGCGCATCACGCGATTTTTTTTCAGCAAGAACGGGTTCGGGCTTGCAATTGGCGAAATGGGGGTGCTTTTGGGATTATCAGATGGCGGAAACGATTGGCAGGAAATTAGGTTGCCATCAAGTTATCTGATGTTTGACGGCGCGTTTGCCGATGCGGTTAACACCGCAGTTGTTGGCGGGGGCGGAACAATTTTGTTCTCGCAGGATGCCGGAGTTTCGTGGAATTCGGCTTCGGTTGCCGGAAGCCCTCGTTCAAAATTCAATGGAGTTGAGTTTGTAGATTCGCGAATCGGCTATGCCGTGGGGGCTGATGGAGCGGTTTTTCAAACTCGAAACAGTGGAAAATCTTGGTTTGCGCAAAAGGCGCCGGTAAAAGAACAGTTCAACTCTGTGGCGTTTTCAAATACATCCACGGGTTGGATTGTAGGCGATGGCGGAAAAATTATCGCGACAAATTCCGCCGGTTCGCAGTGGTTTTTGGAGCCATCCGGCACGTCGCATAGGCTCGAAGAAGTTTATATAAATGGAAAAGATGTGTGGGCAATCGGAAACGGTGGCACGATTCTAAGAAACTCTAACGGTGCAAACTAGGGTGCGAAGATGGCAATTTCGCTTAAATTTTGTAGGATATGTGTAGTAGCTTGACAGACCCGAACTTTATTTCGTAGCATTGCAATTCGCCTGTTTTTCGGGCGTGTTTTTTTGAAAACGGGCATATATGTCAATTGGTAGACAGCCTCCCTTACAAGGAGGAAGTTGGAGGTTCGAGTCCTTCTATGCCCACCAAAATCTATGCGGAGTCGTAGTTCAGTTGGTTAGAACGCCAGCCTGTCACGTTGGAGGTCGCGGGTTCGAGTCCCGTCGGCTCCGCCATCATATACATTGGTTTCAATAAAGAGTTATTGCTAAACGCCGGTTTTGAAAGAATAATCGGCGTTTTTGTGTTTGTTCTAAAAGTTCAACAGCAAATATTGCAATAAGAATTCTTAGTTGCCGTTCTTACTTCCTCCGGCGATGCCGTTCGAATTCTGCCGCATTGCGGCTTTAATAAAAAAAGTTCTATACGTAAAGTATTGTAATTGCCGCAATTACGCCCCCCCCAGGTGTCGGGAAATCGCTTGACAATTTGCAACCGCGATGTTTATTGTTAGATATAACAATTACTCAATTGAAAAATCGAGGCGGGAACTCAATTGCTTCGGAAAGAAAATGTTCAAGCTAAATAGGTTTATCACAATCGATATCAATTTAAGTAATAATGAGACCCCTCAATGAAATTGGGCTCGAAAATTACGCAAATAACTTCAAAGCCCAAAATTAAAAAAGCGTCTCCGTTATGTTTCGGACAACGAAGCCAACTTGTTTTGCAAGGCTATATTAACTTAAACATACGCGAGACTTCAACTTATTTTGTTGGAAATGCAGATTTTTAGTTGTTAGTCCAAAAAAGTTGCGTTTACAACGTTAAACTAAAAGGAGATTTCTCATGAAACGAATAAATTCAAAATGGTTTACATATTTGATCTCGAGTATTGCGGCAGTTGCAATCGTTGCGAGCGTAATTATTGTTTTGCCGTCTATCGCAAAGGCGGCGAGTATTACGGTTAGTTGTCGCGATGGGTCAACCTTAACTTGTGAAGGAAGTGGATGTAAAGGGGCAGATGGAAGCGGATGTAAATGCACGAATATCAACGGTTCTACTGTAACGAAAACTTGTCCTACGGGCAGCGTACTCCCGGAAGTTCCAATCGAAGGACCTGGTGGCTATTAATATCTAATCAATTCGAATACGGTTGGATTATTCCAGCGTCTAAAAAGTGCTTCAAAATTCAACCGTACTTTTAAGGTCGTTTATAACTGTTCTCAGAATTATGTTTTTAAAGAAACCGCAAATACTTACGTTCTTATTGATAGCGTTGATTATTGTAAATGCGGGCTTAATAATCCAAAACAGAAGATTGAGTTCGATTATCGATGAACTTCATCCAACGGAGATTGAAACGGGTGATGCAATCAAGGGGTTTGAAGCAAACACACTAGATGGAAGGATTGTAAACATCAATTTTGGGAAAAGCGGCGTTCAGTCTGTTCTCTTGTATTTTCAGCCAAGTTGCGGATTTTGTAAAAAACAGATGCCCAATTGGAAAACTTTAATTGATAATGCAGAACCGTCGCGGTTTAGAATCAAATTGATTACCGCTGATTCAAATGTTGATTCTGTTCGAAATTATCTATCTGAATACGGAATTAACGAACAAGATGCACTTATTGTAAGTTCGGATTTTGTAAAAGATGTTAATCTAAACGGTACTCCCACCACGGTTGTGCTGGATTCGGAAGGCAAGGTTGAACATCGCTGGATTGGATTATGGAAACAAAAGGACATGGCAGAAGCTGAAGCGGTTTTTAAGTTGAAGTTTTCACTTGCTGATGTAACATCCGCAAATTAAATGCAACACAGCTCTTTTTGAAGTTACGGGTTTTGAAATTCTCTATGCGAGTACCTCTAAAGATTCTTCTAATTGTTTTTCTTGCGGTTGATGTTTCTTCGCAACCAACGGGCGATGTTTCGGTTCGTATATTAGACACACGAAAAGCCGCAATTGTGGGCGCAGAAGTTGTATTGAAATTAAATGATTCTACAAACGTTCAAACTACAAACAATAGCGGCATTGCAAATTTTAAGGATTTGAGCGCGGGAAAATACGAAATAATTGTAAGAAAAGAAGGATTTAACAATTTCGAAGATAGTATTGTGCTTGAAAATAAGGCGACACAGATTTTCGATATTACGCTCGATGTTGCATTGATTAAAGCAGAAGTAGAAGTTAGTGAGGATAAGCTGAATAGTGCAGAAATTGAGAATTTCGGCGGTAGCCGAAACATGACAGAAGTTGAACTTGCGAGTTTGCCCGATGACCCCGAAGAGCTTGAAAATGGGTTAAGACGAATTGCAGCGGCGGGCGGCACCGGTGAGCAGCTTACGATTTCGATTAACGGTATCAAGGGTGGGGCAATTCCGCCTAAGGAGGCGATTCGCGCTGTAAGAATAAATCGGCAGTTTTTTTCTGCGCAATACGAAGGGGCAAATGGTGGCGGAATAGAAATCTATACGAAAGCGGGGCTTGAATCATTTAGAGGCGGAGTGGGAATAAAATTCGGAAATTCACGTTTTGACGCCAGAAATCCTTATGTAGGAAGTAAGCCGACTTCAAGTTTCACGAGTCTAAACTTTAATATTAGCGGTCCGTTGGTTAAAAAAAGATCTTCAATAATTTTTGGTGGAATCATCAGCCACGCAAATGTTGGTGAAGTAGTGAACGCGGAAATTTTGGACAACAACTTAGATATCGTAAAGTATCGCGACTCTAGCGAACGAAAAACCAATGGTCAAAGTTTTAATTTGACCATTGATTATGATGTTTCCGAAAAATCAAAGCTCTTTATAAGCTCGCGATATGGTTCGATTTCAAGCGAAAACGCTGGTTCTGGACAATTCAGGCTACCAACAACTCTATATAAAATAGATTCAAGCTATTTTGATTTAAAGGCTGCAAATAATGTTTTTGTGAGTAGTTGGCTTTTAAACCAAACCAGGTTGGAACTTTCAACCAATAACCGAATACAAAAGAGCAATTCTGATTCAATTGGAATTGATGTGGCGGATGCATTTGTTGGTGGTGGCGGACAAATAGATGCTTCGCAGCGAGAGACTAAATTTGAAGTGGACAATGACACTTCTTGGCAGTTTGATGGTTATACATTAGCGTTTGGCGGAAAGATTAGAGCATTTTTTCTCCGCAATTTTTCAAACTCAAATACGAATGGGAAATATATCTTTAACGGCAGAATTGCACCTAAATTGACCGCTGACGAAAACGTTGTGCTGGATTCGTTCGGAAATCCGGTAATGATTTCAATAAGTAGCTTGGAAGCATACCGAAGAACTCTTCATTTCCAAGAAATTGGAATGAGTCCGGATGAAATTCGGCAGATGGGTGGCGGTGCAAGTCAGTTTGTATTTCAAAACGGAAATTTGCAGACGAACGTTAATGTTTTTGATTTTGCCGGATACATACAAAACGCACTTAAAGTAAGAAAAGATCTCACAGCTAGCTTCGGCGTGCGTTACGAGAAACAGGCACACTTAGGCGTCAATACAAACTTTGCTCCGCGATTAGGACTCGTTTGGGTGCCAAGCTTAAATCAATCTAACCCAAGTCCCATACGAAAATTGCCACGAATAAGTGTCGGTACAGGTTTATTCTTCGAGCGGATTAGCGAAATGTCTATTTTCGAGGTACGCAAATCCGGCACTCGATTTACCTATATTATAAATGAATATTCCGCCCTCAATTCGTTCCCGAATTCCGCGGTTGCATATGCGGAGCCAAATGGTGGTATCTTTAATCCAACAATTGATACTTTAGATTCGGAAATCCGCCAACCTTATATTTATCTGACATCGGTTATTGTTGAAAAGCAATTGCAAGATGAAATGACCATTACCGCAATCACGGGTTATTCAAAAACGAATCATGCATTACGTTCTAGATGGGTTGGTGCGAACATTGCTGATTCGGCATTTGAGCAAGGCAATATATATCAAACCGAATCTAGCGGAATTGTGAATAACTTGTTTTTTATACTTAATTGGAATTTTTCTGCAACGAGGTATTTTGACGTTAAGGCTGATTATGGATACCGAAATGTAAAAGACAATATTGTAGGTGGCGGCGGCTTTTCAAATTCAATGGAATTAAGCGACGAATATGCCCGGTCGGCTGGAACTTCAAAGCATTCATTTTCAATAATTGCGCAGTCGCAACTTCCGTTTGGAATTTCACTAACCAGCATATTTAATGCGGTTTCCGGTTCCCCGTTTAATATTACCTTGGGTAGAGATTCAAACGGAGACGGACTTTTTACGGAACGCCCGGCGTTTGCATCTGGACAAGAATCAACAATACCGGTGGTTATCACTCCATTCGGTGAGCTCAATGTTGATCCAAAAAATGGGGACGAAATAATTCCAAGAAACTTTGGGCTCGGACCCGCGCGATACATTTTGGATGTGAACTTGTCAAAAACTTTTGCAATCACTAAGCAGAATCAGGCTTCCCGAAGCTACCGTTTGAACTTATCCGCACGCATAAATAACGTTCTAAATAAGAATAATAGCGCTAACCCGGTTGGACAAATTTCATCGCCTAGTTTTCTGCAACCGGTAAGTTATATCAATCAAAGCATAGGGTTTTTGAGCTCAAAAAGCCCGCGCAGTTTCAATTTTGGTGTTTATCTTAGTTTTTAGTGAGAGGAGAAAATCAATGGATAACAAAAATTCACGATTTAAATTTAACGTATTAGTTTTAGTTGCCTGCATTTCAATACTATTTTCCGCCTTGTTGATATTTGCAGGAGATAAACCCGAATCAAAGGGTTTTGCAACTTGCAAAAATGATTGTCCTGACGGGCGTATAGTAAAGTGCGAAGGAACAAGAGTTAGTTCGATTGATGATTCGGAAAACCCGGGCTGCAGATGCGACGGCAAAGATTATAGATGTAGTGATTTGGAAAATAACACAAACGCAAATTCGAATACCGACACAAACGGTAAAACACAGGAAAAAACAAAGGAGAAGAAAAAGAATAGAAAACGAACGAATAAGGATTAAAAAACTGGGTTGGATTATGCTCAGAACGGCACCTACGACAGCAACCAAGGGCGGTATACGCAGGTTGATTCGATCGAGATGGGCGCGAGTTCGCCTGGCGATCTAAAGAGGTTCAATATTGCCGGATACGAAAGTCTCAACAGAATGGTTATATGAGAAAGTATGATGATGGGTTTTGTGAGAATGCGGTGCGAAGGATGCTCGACGGGCAATCGGTGGCGTCGCTTTCGAAAGAATTGGGAGTTGCGCGGTGCCTTTTGTGTTCGTCAATTTTCTGAACGGGCGATGGATGGCTTCGATTGAATTGGTTGGATAAATCACCTTTTGGCTCGGCTCCGGATGTCGAAAATAGACCGAAAGATTTTGCCATTTCAAAACTTCCGCGTGAGAGCACATCCTAAAACTAACGATTTTTAAAAGTAACCGGCTATAGTGATTAAAGAGTGAAAATTGGTGCGAATCTAAAGTATTAAAAGCGCGAAAAACCAACATTGTTACCAAAGAAAAAGGCACCTACCGGTGCCCAAGTAATAAAAAAAACTATTGAACTAACTAACCTTTTCTAAGTTCGGTTAAGACCTGTTTTGCAACAGCCTTTAGTGTATCAAACACACCGTCGCCATCGGTTGCCACCGCCTCGAAAACTGGTTCGCCCTTTTTCTGAAGTTCTGTTTTTAGTTCTTCAACCGGAATAACATTTGGCAAATCACGCTTGTTAAGTTGAAGCACATAAGGAATCTTTAACAAATCAAACCCTTGCGATTGCAGGTTTTCTTCAAGGTTGTAAAGCGATTCTATATTTGCATCCATCCGTTCTTCTTGGCTGTCTGCAACAAAAACCACACCATCGACGCCTTTTAGAATCAACTTCCGTGAAGCGTCGTAATAAACCTGTCCTGGAACAGTGTAAAGATGAAAACGCGTTTTAAAGCCACGAACCGTTCCGAGTTCAAGCGGCATAAAATCAAAGAAAAGTGTCCGATCCGTTTCAGTAGCTAGGCTGATCAATTTACCTTTTGCTTCTTTTGCGGTGGAATCGTAAATATATTGAAGGTTCGTGGTTTTCCCACACAATCCCGGACCGTAGTATACGATTTTACAATTAATTTCCCGAGATGCGTAATTTATGAATGTCATAAGTCTTTATGGAAAAATAGTTTAGCTAAACAAACTGTCGATGTCGTCATCGGTAACTTCCGCGAAAAACGAAGTTTCTCCTAGACTTTGATTTGCAGAATCTTTTGCAATTTCCTCTAGTACGGATGCTATTTTGAAACTATAACTTTTTGTGCGAAGTTTCACCAAACTTAAAGTAGAATCTTCATCAAAAACTACCGCCAGCAGCGATCTTCCCAAAACAGAAATAAAAATACTTTCTTTTTTTCCTTCATGTACAACCGAGGGGAATTCGTGCTCGCCGATTAATTTCGCCATGCTGCTTGTTGCGGCAACATTTCCGGCTGCAAGAGATGAAAAGCTGGTTGTATCCATATCGCCAATTTCACCGTGAAAAGCGATTGGTTGCCCATCGCGATCCACCAGAAAAACTACGCGCGCCCTTGTTGCCACGCATAGTTCTTTCAGCAAAGCTTTTATTTTGTAAAAATTTTCTTCGTTAATTATTACAGGCGCTTCAGCCATAAATTATTTTCTCACTATAAAATAGGCAATTTGGTTGACGTGTGGAAAAGCAAAGTCAATCAAGGAGTTGTGATTGGTGGCTTGCCATTGCAAAGACAATTAATTACCACCACAAATAAGTTATCATATATAAAACACGGTGTTCAAGTAGATTTTTAACAACGTGTAAAGTTTGCTGAATTCAACAGAAATTTCACGCCGGGGTTTCTTGTAAGCGCCCGAAATATCCTACTTATAAAGGTTATTGAAAACCGCAAGGCGAAAGTGTTAAAGTTAATGTAGTGTCGTAAGGTACGGCGCAGCCTACCGCAACCTGCTTAACTTAATGCATAATTCTTAAACTAATGAAAAACCATCTTTTTTCGCATAACTCACTAGGGCTTAACATTGTTGCGATTGGCGGCGGAAACGGTTTGTCTATGTTACTTTCCGGGCTTAAGGAGTTTGTAGATGCGAGCGAAGAGCATCCAACGTGGATAAAGACTCTTTCCGCCATAGTTGCGGTTTCCGATGACGGTGGAAGTTCCGGAAGAATTCGCGATGAACTAAACATATTGCCACCCGGTGATATTCGAAATTGTATGGTTGCACTTTCAGAAGATTCACAACTTCTTTCAAAAGTGTTTCAGCACCGATTTACGGGCACCGGAGAGCTTGGCGGACACAGTTTCGGAAATCTTTTTTTGGCTGCATTAACGGAAGTAACGGGAGATTTTGCGGAAGCTGTCAAAATTTCATCGGAAATTCTGGCAAGCAAAGGTCATATTTTTCCGGCTACAACTGATGATGTTTCGTTGGTGGCAGAACTTGAAAACGGTACGTTAGTTTACGGTGAAACAAAAATCGGATGTGTGGGAACGCAAATAAAATCGCTAAGGCTAGAACCGGGTACGTGTCATCCGCTACCTGAAACCCTTTTGGCGATTCAAGAAGCGAACATTATAACCGTTGGTCCCGGTTCACTTTTTACAAGCTTATTGCCACCATTGCTTGTTGAAGGCGTGGTTGAAGCGATTATGCAGTCTTCGGCAACCAAAGTTTTTATATGTAACCTAATGACGCAACCGGGGGAAACCGAAGGATTTTCTGCGCATCAGCACGTTGCTTCGATTGAAAAATTTGCCCCGGGGCTGAAATTCGATTACGTTTTGGTCAACAATCGGCGGATTTCAGAAGATCAAGAAGCGCTTTACGCTAATATGGGCGCGACACAAATCGGGCTTCAGAATTCAATAACACCTGAAACAGTAAAGTCTGCCAACATCATTTATGGTAATCTTTTGGATGAAGGCGAAAAAGTGCGGCATGACCCGTATAAACTCGCAGGAATCGTTTTAAAGTGCGCACTTCAAACACCTCAATTAACCAAAATGCGCGAGCGTTTGGAAAAGATTGTAATCCGTTAAATCAATATGGAAGTTTCAAAGAAATACGATAAACCGCTGGATGTTTTAATTCTTGCAGCGGGGCTCGGTACAAGAATGCGGTCAAGTTTTGCAAAGGTCTTGCACAAGTTGGATGGCAAGCCATTGATTTCGCACGTTTGCGAAACGGCGCTGGCATTGAAACCACGAAAGATTTATACCGTAATCGGGCATCAAGGTGAAGAAGTTAAAAGAGTCGTAACTAATGAAATAGGAAGCGATATTGCAGGTTTTGCCGTTCAAGAAAAGCAACAGGGAACCGGTGATGCGGCAAATTCTGCACGGCAGTTTCTTGAAAATCAAGATTCGGTTTTGCTCGTGCTTTCCGGAGATGTGCCGTTAGTAAAACAAGAGACCCTTGAATTACTACTTTCAAAGCATTTTGAAGCGGGTGCCGATACCGCATGCACTGCATTAACCGTTGAACTTGATAACCCGTTTGGATACGGACGCATCGTTCGAAATTCCGAACATAAATTCCTAAAGATTGTTGAACAAAAAGACGGAAGCGATGAAGAGCTTGCGATTAAAGAAATCAATTCCGGAATTTATTGTTTCGATTCGCGGCTTCTCTATGAAGTTTTACGCGAGGTCAAAAACAATAACGCGCAGGGCGAATATTATCTAACCGAAGTTCCGCGCATTTTAAATGAACGCGGGTTAAGACTTGAACTTTACGTTCATCCAAACCCGAAAGAAATAGAGGGTGTAAACAACCGAAAGCAATTGGCAGAAATGGAAAAGGAAAAAAGAACCGAAACAATTGAGCGTTTAATGCTTGATTCTGGCGTGAGTTTTATAGACCCCGAAAATGTTTATGTAGGTGCTGAAGCCGAAATTGAAAGCGACACGGTTATTTATCCGGGTGTTTCGATTGAAGGAAAATGCAAAATTGGCAGCGGTTGCACGATTCGTTCGGGAACGCGCATAACGAATTCGCGAATTGGAAACAACGTCGAGATTTTAGACAACTGCGTGATAAATGAGGCGGAAGTTTTAGATAATTGCAATGTCGGTCCGTTTGCGCATCTGCGCCCGAACGCAAAAATGGAAGAGGGCTCGCGGGTAGGAAATTTCGTTGAGATGAAGAAAAGCACGCTTGGCAAGGGCTCAAAGGCAAATCATCTTTCATACTTGGGTGATGCAATAATCGGAGAAAATTCAAACATCGGCGCGGGAACAATCACTTGCAATTATGATGGAAAAAATAAGCACGTAACTCAAATCGGCAATCGCGTCAGAATCGGTTCAGATACAATGCTTGTTGCACCGGTAACGGTTGGTGATGGTGTTGTAACGGGTGCGGGCAGCGTTGTAACAAAGGATATTGAAAAAAATAAGCTGGCGGTTGGTACACCGGCAAAAGCAATTAGAACATTGAATAGGGAAGAATAATTTTGCGTTTTGCAATGCAAAATTTCGCAACTAAATCAGTTGGGAAAAACACTTCAAGGAGCTATTTTCAAAACAAAAAGATATGTGTGGAATTGTTGGATACGTAGGAAATAAACAAGTAGTGCCGTTGATAATTGATGGACTTCGAAAGCTGGAATATCGCGGATACGATTCCGCCGGAATCGCGGTGGTTGATGAAGCGCAAGATCTTTCGATTCGCCGTGCCGAAGGAAAATTACGAAACCTTGAAGAAGCGATTCGGCTGAATCCGTTGGATGGGAATTACGGAATTGGGCATACTCGTTGGGCAACGCACGGGCGTCCGACAGAAGAGAATGCACATCCGCATCGAGATTGCAGCGGAAAAATTGTTGTGGTTCATAATGGAATTATCGAAAATTATTTACCGCTAAAAGAAAAACTTCGCGAAAAAGGACACGAGTTTAAAACCGAAACCGATACGGAAATCGTTGCGCATCTCATCGAAGATTATCAAAACGAAGGCAGTGCGTTTGAAGAAGCCGTAAGAGCCGCGGTTAAAGAACTTAAAGGAATTTTCGCGCTTTCAATCATTACATCTGAAGAGCCCGATACGATTATCGCCGTTCGCGAAGGTCCGCCGGTGGTGATTGGGTTAGGCGACGGAGAATTCTTCGTTGCGTCAGATATTCCTGCAATTCTGCAGCATACACGCGATGTATTTTACCTTGGCGAACGCGAGATAGCCGTGCTTACAAAAGATTCCGTTCGTGTAACCGATTTTGACGGAAACGTGGTTGAACCAAAACAGCAACGCATAACTTGGGACCCAATTATGGCGGAAAAAGGCGGGTTCAAACATTTTATGTTGAAGGAGATATTTGAACAACCGCGCGCCGTTCGCGATACGGTGCAGGGGCGGGTTTCATTGGATGACGGCAAGGTATATCTTGATGAAATGGATATTTCGGAAGACGATTTTCGCGGTATTACATCAATAAAAATCGCTGCTTGCGGCACCTCGTGGCATGCCGGCATTGCAGGAAAATATATGTTGGAGGAACTTGCGCGCGTTCCGGTTGAGGTTGATTATGCTTCAGAATTTCGTTATCGAAACCCGGTTTTACGAGATACCGATTTGCTTTTGGTAATTTCGCAATCCGGCGAAACGGCGGATACAATCGCCGCAATGCGCGAAGCAAAACTCGCGGGCTGTAAGGTGCTTGCAATTTGTAACGTGCAAGGTTCAATGATAACGCGCGAAGCCGAAGGCACAATTTTAACCCACGCAGGTCCCGAAATCGGCGTTGCATCAACTAAGGCATTTACATCGCAAATGATCGCGATTTATCTGTTTGCGCTTTATTTGGGTCAATTGCGCGGCGAAGTTAATGTAGAAGAGGCGCGCCATCACGCGCAGGAACTGGCAGAACTACCGCTAAAAATCGAAAATCTTTTGGGTGATTCGGACATAATCGAGGATATGTCGAAAGAATTTTTCCGTTCGCAGGACTTTTTATATCTCGGGCGGGGAATCAATTTCCCGGTTGCGCTGGAAGGCGCATTGAAACTTAAAGAAATTTCATATATTCATGCAGAAGGTTACCCGGCAGGAGAAATGAAGCACGGTCCGAATGCGTTGATTGATGAAAAGCTTCCTGTTGTGGTAATCAACACGCGCGAAACCGGCAACGAGGCAAGTGAATTGCGCTATGAAAAAACGCATTCGAACATCGTTGAAGTAAAATCGCGCGATGGAATTATTCTTTCTGTACTTACGGATGGAGATGAGATGAGTTCGCTTGTGTCGGATTATGTTATCGAAGTGCCGGAAACAAACGATTTGCTTGCACCTGTTCTTTCTATTGTTCCGCTTCAATTGCTTGCATACCACATTGCCGTAAGACGCGGGTGTGATGTTGATCAACCGCGGAATCTTGCAAAATCTGTAACTGTTGAGTAAACGGTTCGCTTTTGGAAATTGATAAGCGGTGAGATTCAGAAAAAAGCCGGCGCTGTGAATGGTTAAAGCTTGCCGGAAGAAAAAAACGCTTAATTTCGCGTGTTTTTTTTCGTGATAGAAACCCACGAGCGCGAAATTTTAGCGGGGCAAACCAACAACCGAAAATTCCGTCTTAGAAAATCAAACGCGCTTGCATAACTATTTGCTTCCGCTAAATTTTGCCACTTCTGATTCGCTGAGAACGCGAAAGGCACCGACGGCGAGCGATTTATCGTTTAAATGCCCAATTCTCACGCGACGCAGTTTAACGACCGAATTGCCAATAAAATCAAACATTTTTCGGATTTGCTGGTTGTGTCCTTCGAGTAGAGTTACTTCAAACCAACCGTTTTTATCGGTTGAACGAAGTTCGCGAATTTTTGCCGGTGCAGTTTTGAATCCATCAGCCAGACGCACGCCATGGCGCAGACGGTTTATCGCGTTTTCGTTTGGAATGCCTTTTACCTTTACATCGTAAACTTTTGGCACCGTGCGACTTGACGCAACCTTATTTGCCAAATTTCCATCGTTTGTAAGTAAAATTAACCCTTCCGTATTAAAATCGAGTCTGCCGACGGGAAATAATCTTCCCATCCCTTTTACTAGGTCAGTAACAAGTTTGCGCCCTTCGGGGTCTGAAGCGCTTGAAAGATAACCTTTAGGCTTGTTTACCAGCACATAAATATTCTTTCTTCCTTCAAGCAACGGATTTATAAGTTTACCGTTGACTTTTATATGGTCGTTTTCAGGATCTGCTTTGGTTCCAAGTTCCGTCACGGTTTTTCCGTTTACCGTTACGCGACCTTCGGAAATTAAAATCTCCGCCCTTCTTCGCGAAGCAATTCCCGCATTTGCGATAAGTTTTTGTAATCGTTCTTGCATTTTGTATCTTGATGAACCGCTGTTTGGTTTTTCGTTGGCAATTTGATTAGGTAGTATTCGCGTTACTGAATCAGATCTTCAAAATCTTCGACGTTTGGTAATTCCGAAAGATCTTTCATACCAAATTGAACCAAGAACTCCTTTGAAGTGCCATACTGCATCGGACGTCCAACGGTTTCTTTTCTTCCCTTTGAAACAATAAGTCTTTTATCCAGAAGGGTTTTAATTGATGATGCAGATTGAACGCCGCGAATTTCCATAATTTCGGGCACGGTTACCGGTTGCTTGTACGCAATGACGGAAAGCGTTTCGAGCGAAGCGAGCGAAAGCTTTGCGGAGGGCTGAGTTTTCAACAATTCGCGAACTTCTTCGTGGTGAACTGTTTTGGTGGCGATTTGCCAACCGCCCGCGATTTCACGAATCTGCAAGCCACTTCGTTCATCTTCAAACTGCGCCTGAAGTTTTGCAACCGCCGCGTTTATTGTGTCTTTGTCTTCTCGAAGCAATTTTACCAGCATTTTTGTGGAAAGCGGTTCGCCGGAAACAAAAATCAAAGCCTCAATAACGGCAATTAATTCGGTTTCTGTTCTGCGCTTATCTTGTGATGCTGCTTCCGTCATACTTTTACTTAGCGGGCAAGACCCTTAAAATTATGTCTCCAAATGTTTTATTTTGGGAAAGTGAAACGCTTTCGGTTTTTACGATTTCCAGCACAGACATAAACGCCAACACCAATTCGTGCCTGCTTGAAAGTTTGCTAAAAAGTTCCATTAAGTTCAGCATTTTTTCTTCAAAAAGACGCGTTTTCATTTCCTTGATCATTTCCGCAAGCGATTTTTCATCTCGCTTGATTTCCATCTGAATTTCTTCTTTGTGGCGCTCAACAATCTGCTGAAATCTTTCGAATAAGTCAAAAATTGTGGCGGAAACTTCAAGATTGTTTTCATCAGTTTCAATCTGCCCGCGTGTAAAAACGGCTTGTTCAACAGTTGCCCGCGACCAAAGCATTTCTGCGGCGTTCTTATATTGCTGATATTCAAGAAGTCTATCAACCAATTCTTTTCGCGGATCAACGGGTTCTTCTTCGCCCTCAAAAACCGGATCCGCCGGTAGCAACATTTTGGATTTTATCTCAATCAGAGTTGCCGCCATTACCAAAAATTCGCCCGCAACCGTAATATCGTAAGATTTCATTACCTTGATATAATTCAAGTATTCATCGGTAATTTTTGAAATAGGAATATCGAAAATATTGGCTTCTTCGCGTCGTATAAGGTAAAGCAGTAAATCAAGCGGTCCGTCAAATTCGCCAAGACGCAACTTAAATTCATCGCTGGATTCGCGAAAGATTTCGGCTTCGACGTTGTCAAAATCAAATTGTAACTGCTCTTGTTGTTCCATTTGACGAATCATTTTCCGTTATCTGCCACAATTAGGCAATTCACGGCAATAGAAAATATAATCGAGCTTCGGCGGCTCGAAGCCAACGCGACGAAGTTGTGTAATTATCTGACCTCGGTGGTTCATTGAATGAAGAATAACTTGCGTAAAAATCTCACGAAAACTGTGTGAAACTTCAATACCTTCGCTTGTTCTAAACATCGTAATTTGCCCTAAGCCTTCATCGTCAAAACCCTTAAGAAGATTTTCAAAGAGCGATGCGTTTTCCAGTGTATAACTCCTAAGTTCTTCAATCGTAAGGATTTGCATGAAATCAAAGCCGGTTGAATCTTTCCCGAAAAGTCGCGCATAATATTCGCGTTCGGTAACCAAAAGGTGCGAAAATAATTGGATGCATAACTTGCATTCAGCGGTTTTTACCGCCACCAAAATACGTCTGTTCGCCCAATCGTTATACTGAAACAGGTGCGTAATATATTCATTTGAAAGCATCGGCTAGGTTCGATTTACGAGTTCAAACGCTTTTTCAAACGGACGCGCAAGCACTGCTTCATCGCCTACCTCGACAATCGGTCTCTGCAAAAGTTGCGGATATTCAATCATCAGATTCAATAATTCGTTTGCGGGCGTGTCCTTTGTAATGCCGTTTTCTTTTGCCACACTTTCGCCGGTGCGCAACACGTCTTTCGGTTCCAATTTTGCTTTCTTCAGTAGCTTTTTAAGTTTTGAAACCGTAAGCGGCTTAACATAATAATCAATTCGTTCAAATTCGATGCCATTCTCACGGAAGGCTTTGGAAAGATTCCTACATGTCGTTCACGTAGGTTTTTCATAAACAATAACTTTGTCTGCCATCAACTTCTCCTTTTCAACTTCATATTATTCCATTTTTCGCACATGGCGTTCAAATTCGCTGGTCGCTCCTAATGCACGCCAAATTTTATTGTAACGGAAACAACCGGAAATTGTCCGAACTGTTTACTAAGTGTGGTTTGCCGATTATGATTATCAAAAATGTACGACGGAATCTTTACATTATTCAAGCCAAGGCGAGTATTCTGTTTCGGTTTTATGCTGCACTTTTTCTGCGTGTTTGCATTTGCCGAACTTTACCCAATTCGTCGCTTAACCGTTGATGATGGATTGCCCCAAAACACGATTAACGCGATTACGGAAGATGATAAGGGCTTTTTCTGGATTGCAACTTCAGGCGGATTGGCGCGTTTTGACGGATACGAATTTGTAAACTTTACGATGGATCAGGGACTTCCATCCGATGGAATTAACGACATACTGATTTCTGATTCAAATATCATTTGGTTAGGTACCAATTTGGGATTGGTGAAATTTGACCTCAACGGCAAGCTTGGAAAGGATTCTTCCGCACCACGGGCATTTACGGTTTATCAGCCGGTTAAAGGTCAAGAAATTTCCGTTAAATGTGTGATGAAAGATTTAACCGGAAGACTTTGGTTTGGAACCGAAAAGGGGCTTTTTTATGTCGACGAAAGTAACGGCAAATTGACGATACACAAATTTGAATTACCATTGCCCGCCAATGCAAAGCCGCGTGTTTATTCGCTCAAAAGCGAACCAAAAGGAGGAATTATTGTAGGTTTGGAACGATTTCTTGTAAGAATTGATTCAAATAGTGCGACGCATCTTTATGAATCGCCTAGCGGTTCTACGTTTCTAAGCACGCACGCAAATGAAGATGGCGAGTTATACGTAGGAACCAGCCGTGATGGTTTAGTACAGTTTTCAATCGATAAAAAGGGCAATTTTGTGTTGAAGAAGAATGTTGCTTCAGAAACATCTTTGAAACTTGAATGGGTTGATTCAATTGCCGAAACCGACGACAAAAAGTTCGTTTTAGGTGGAGTAAACGGGCTGTTTGAATTTGACACAAAAACAAACAGGGTTTTCCATTACACGCGTTCAAGCGGCTTGGCGTATAACCGCTTTCAAAGAATTTTCAAAGACAGAAAAGGGAATTTATGGATTGGAACAAAAGCAAACGGAATTTTTGTGATTTCGCGCGAAAGGCTATTTGCATTTGGTTTGGAAGACGGAATTTCGTTTGTTCGTTCAGTTAAGTTGGATAACGCAGGAAATTTAATGATGACGGCATTTATAACCTCGGTAAAGCAGGATATATCGGGTTCAAAAGTAGAATGGAAGCCAAATGCGGAGTTGGAAGTTCCGTTTTCTTGGCGACTGGGTATTTTGAAAGAATCAAACTTCACTTGGATTATGCCCAATTTCAAACAAACCGTTGCATATTACGGTTGGGGCGACAATCATCTTTCAATGCAAGCCAAAAACGGCGAATGGTGGGTGGTAACCGGCGAAGGATTGTTTCGGTTTCCAAACGTTGAGTTTTCAGCGCTTGCGTCGGTCGAGCCGATTGCGGTTTATAATAAATCAAACGGATTAAAGAGCGACGAAATTTATCGGATTTTCGAAGATTCGAATGAAAATATCTGGATTTCTTCACAAAATGACCACGCACGTCAACTTTACCGCATAAACCATCGCGATAGTTCCATCGAAGAAATATCATCGTTAAAAGGATATGAACAGTTTAACAATCCGCTTGTAAATGCTTTGGTTCAAGCCGCAGACGGAACGCTGTTTTTGGGTTCACAAAACGGTGGGTTGTGCATTATAAAAGACCGCGAATTCCAATTTATTGAAAGAATCAACGGCATAAAATTGACCGGCATAAGCGATTTGCTGTTGGATAAAGCCGGCAGATTATGGGTCGCAACGCAATCGTTTGGCGTATTTCGTGTCGATAATCCAACCGACAAGAGCGCAACTTTTTATCATTACAACACAAAAAACGGGCTTTCTTCCATGCGAACGTTTTCTTTGAGCGAAGATGGCGAGGGAATTATTTATGTAGGCACCGATCGCGACATAAACCAAATTGATTCCGCAAAGAACCGAATCAAGAGTTTTTCGCTTGCTAAGGATTTACCGCAGCGTGAATTTCGTTCTGCGGTTACCGATAAGAACGGCGTTCTTTGGTTTGGCACTACCGAAGGGCTCGTAAAATTCGACCCTCAAAGTATATTAGAACTCGCGCCGCCAAACTTGTTGTTTACATCGGTTTCCGTTAATAATACGCAGCTTGAAGTTCCGTTAAACGGTGTGGAAAAAATCGAATTGCCCGCCCTTGAAAGTGATGCGAACCAAATTCGCTTCGAATTTGTAAGTCTTGGGAACTTTGAAGATAGGAATATTAAGTACCAATATAAGTTTGAGGATCAAGAAACTTGGTCGCCGCTTTCTGAAGATCGATTTATTAACTTCGCAAATCTTTCTCCAAGAGAATATAGGTTACAAATTCGCGCAATAAATTCGAATAACGCCGTAAGTGCACACCCGGCTACGGCAAATTTTACGGTTATGCCGCCGTTTTATTTGCGTTGGTGGTTTCTGGCGCTTTGCGTCTTAGTTGTGGCTTCAATAATCTATCTGTTTTATCGCGTTCGCGTTCAGAGACTTCTTGAAATTGAACGCACGCGAACCTTAATCGCAACAGACTTGCACGACGATATCGGTTCCAACCTCTCAAAAATTGCCGTGCTAAGTGAAGTTGTGCGCTTGAAGTTGAACAAAGACGGCAAGGACGAAAACGCGCTATTAAATTCCATCGCCGAAATCTCTCGTGATTCCGTCACTTCAATGAGCGATATTGTTTGGGCGATAAATCCGCAGCGCGATTCCGTAGTTGACCTAATTCGAAAAATGCGTCAGCACGCGGAAGAGACGTTTGTTTCAACCGAAACAGCCGTAAGTTTTATTGCGCCACGTGATGGTTCGAAAATAAAAATTCCAATGGCTTTGCGGCGGGATATTTACTTGACGTTTAAAGAGGCGTTAAATAACGTTGTAAAACACGCAAACTGTTCGGAAGTTAAGATAAAAATTGCAATAAATTCAAAAGAATTTGAAATGGTGATTGATGACAACGGGAATGGATTTGATATGTCGTTGGTGACACAAGGCAACGGTTTGATCAATATGCGAAAGCGTGTGGCGCGTTTGAATGGTTCATTTGAGATTGAATCAAATCCGATGCAAGGCACAAAGATACAGATTCGAATTCCGCAAATTTGAAATAATAAAAGGGGAATACTACCTGTTTACGTAGGATATTTTATCTTTCGAATCTGTTAATTTTATTTAAATCCCGGCATATTTCAGCCTAGACTGTTCAGTCGAGCCCCCAAATGTTCGAACCCTCTATTCGATTGAGTTAGGATGCAGCCGGGATTTTTCTATTAGTAGTTTTGATTGATAGAATATTTGAACAAATGCTTGAAGATTCAGCAAAAACACGTATCGCGGTGATTGAAGATGAGCGTGAACTGCGTGAAGGGCTGCAATATTTAATTAATCTTACCCCGACGTTTACCTGCCCCAAAAGTTTCGGCAGCATGGAAATTGCGCTCAATTATATTAGCGATAAAACATTCGACTTGGTTATGACGGATATCGGCTTGCCGAATATGGATGGAATTGAAGGCACGCGAAGACTTCGTGAAAAGTATCCTGAAATGCCGATTATTATATTATCGGTACACAACGAAAACGACCAAATTTTTCAGGCGCTTTGCGCAGGCGCAAACGGCTATTTGCTTAAAAATACACAGCCTGCGCAAATTATCGAAGCATTGACGGATGTGCTGAGCGGCGGTGCGCCTATGTCTCCGGATGTAGCAAGAAGAGTTGTGTCACTTTTCAGGGAATTCGCGCCACCCGAAGTTTCAGACTACAATCTGACCGAATCGGAAACTAGAATTCTGCGCCTGCTTGTAGAAGGACATCATTATAAAACCGCCGCAAACGAACTCGGCGTATCAATCCATACCGTTTCATTTCATTTAAGAAATATTTACGCAAAACTTCACGTACACTCCAAAACCGAAGCTGTTGCAAAAGCACTGAAAGAAGAACTTATTTAATCACAGAAAATTATTCTTGAGCTACATAAATACGTAGTTCCATTCCAATAACAGCGGCACTATTCTGTTTACCGGTTAAATAATGCACGAGGTTAATTTATGGCACACAGATTAGAATGCGGCGGCGAGTTACCGTTTATGTATAACGTAAGCAATAAGGTTGGCGATACAACTGACAGCGTAAACGAAAGAGGCGATGTTGAATTGGTTAATTATTTGCTTGATAAGGTTGTTTGCCCAAAAATGCATACAAAGGCGACGGAAGCAAAAATTATTGTGAACGGAAATTTCACGGCATGTACCGGTTATTGGATATTTGCGCTTCAGCAAGCAAGGCATATGCAAGTCGACAAAACTGTGAAAGTGGATGGAATTATAAGTCCCGCAAAATATTATAATTCGCGAATTTGGACTATCGCGCTTCTGAATAATCAATTGTATAAGGTAGATAGAAATGCGTTTATGAACCTTCCAAACAATCCGTTTTTGAGCGCAACCTTGAAATCACAGCTTTCCGGAACAAGAATTATTTAAGAACTTAATTTAGAACAATAAAATTATGAAAACGAAAAATTCGAACAAGTTCTTGGCTGTGATATTTTCGGCATTTACGATTGTTACGTTTACAAGTTTTGCATATGGACAATCAAGCGATCCTGACAGCCCAACACGTGTATCTGAAGGAACAATTACCGGCTCCGTTAGTACTTCCGCTTCTGATCAAAAGACCTATTACTACACGTTTAACGTAAAACCGGGCAATCTAATCCTTACAACAGATATGTATCCGGTAAAAGGTACGGGCGGTGGCGTTCTACAATGGACATATCTTAATTCAAAATTTAAGAAATTGAGATACGATGTATACGCTGCTCAGGGGTCGCCGGAAAGAAAAGTAGACGACGCAAAGGTTACAATAAAACGTCGTATAATTCTAAAGCTTGTTGTGGAAGGTTCTTTCAAATTCAAGTTAAAATTTTCAGGCAGTGCATTTGTGCAATAAGAAAGCGATTCCTTTTTGGTGACCGTTTATTTCGCCGTTAAAGTAATCCCTAAGCGCTTAAATGCCGGGGATGTTTGTGCTTTATGTTAGGCAGCCTTGCCATCCAAATTCGTGAGCGCAATGTAGATTGCGGGCGCAAGCATTGAAAGCATAACACCCACCGGTAAAGAAATGCCGAAATAGACCGCCAACACGGGCACCACCGGTGTAAACAGTGCGTTTAGAAATACCAAACCGTTGCAATTGCTTTGTTTGAAAAGCAGAAACCGAAGAATTGCGATTGTCAGAAGATAGATACCGATCGCGGTTGAAAGAAACAAAATTGTAAACAATGGCGAAGCTACGTGCTTCGGATCTTCGCCTGATTGTAGATTATCCGCAACCAATTCAAGCCCAACGCCCACACACGTTAGCGCAGCAAAAACAAAAAAATGTGCATACCCGAACGCATATGCCGTTTGGTTGGTGCGCTTGCCTTCCAAGAATCTGCCGAAGGGCAGCTTAAAATAGGTGCCCCAAAGTAAAAATATCAGGGCTGCCGTACCAAACCCGAAGAGCAACATTTCGAGCGTCCACGTTCCGTTGGCTTCATGCACGCCTGAAAGCGCATTTGTTGTTCCCAAGATTCCTTCGCCTAAAACTATAATCACAAATAGCCCGTATCGTTCGGCGATATGATGTGGATGCCATGAGGTTGATCTATAAGATTCCGCAAATGGCGCAATCAAACATTCCAGCACTACCAGGCTCACGATAGCAAACGGCTCAAAACGTGAAGGAACAAAAAGGGCGGCTACCCAAAAAAATTGAATAAGCGTTAATGATAGCGCATAACGGTAGCAGGTGTTTCGGCGCTTTTCGTCACCCTGCGCGGCACGCAACCACTGCAGAATAAGCCCGATGCGCATTATTACATAGCCCAAAATACCGGTTGCATATGATGGATGTTCCCTGAAAAAATCAGGAATTCCAACTGCAAACACAAGCGAGCCGAAAATCTGAATAAACGAAAAAACACGAAAGAGTGTATCGCGTGTATCGTATGCTGACGCAAACCAAGTGTAGTTGATCCAAGCAAGCCAAATCGCAAAAAATGCCAAAGAAAAACTAAGGAAACCGGAAACCAAGTGGTGGTTCGCTATTGCATGATGAAATTGGGATGCCGCACTGGCGACAGCAACAACATAAACAAGATCGAAAAACAGTTCCAAAGGGGTCGCGGTTCGATGCGGTTCGTTTGGGTCTCGCGCAACCATTACAGAAATAGGAAGAATCATTTAAAACTTTTACCGAAAATAACTTCGTTTGGTTACAGAATTGTATAAAACAAAAGAAAAGCCGTGAATTCAAGACTACAAACTCACCGCTTTTCTAAATATAAACAAAAAGTTTGTTAAGCCAAACTGCCTGTTAAGCCAAACTGCTTGTAATGCTCTTCATACGGAATGAACTTACAGCCAACACGATACCGCCGACAATTAAGAAGATTCCGCCAACCCAAACCCAACTAACGGCAGCGATTCCCGGATAGAAGAGAACCAAAATACCAAAAAGTATATTAAACAAGCCAAGAAGAATACTTCCCCAAGCCCAGTGGGCGCCATCTGCCGAACGAGTTTGGAAGCCGTTGATAAATTGGAAAACTCCATAGAATATTGAAGAAATTCCAATAAACGACATCCAGAAGATTGCGGACACGCCTGTTGCAATCATCGGGTAACCAATCATATAAACACCTACGATTATTCCGATTAGACCGGCGATAAAACCCCAAACACGGGAGCCGTTGCTGGTTCCCATCAGAGAATCAACAATCGAAAATATCCCGCTTACAATAAAATAGAACGCCAGGAATTGCACAAGTGCTATTACCGAAGCGCCCGGGTTTGCAACAAAAAGTATTCCTAAGATTATAAAAAGAATCGCTTGCAGCAAGACGATCCACCATACTCTTGATACTGCTGAACTACTCATAATTTCCTCCCAAAAAAAACAAAATTAGCCAAAAAAACAAATCATGTTTGATCGCGAAAACGTTTTCATCGGCATTAACGCCAATCGATTCTCAACAAATTTCAACGGTTTTGTAAATCAATGCGAAACCGAACGAAGAAATCAAACACTTTTTGCTTGTGTTAAAAATTCTATTCAATAGATTTAGATTTGTTGGTAGTTTAGCAATGAGACCACAATTCGACAAGAAAAATCTATCGCAAGCCCATTTTTTTATAAACTAGCTTAATGGTTTCATCGGCGATTTCGGAAGCACGCGCAGCCCCTTTGTATAAAATTGAGCGCAAGAAGTTGTTATCGATACCGGAAACTCTTTCTTGAAACGGCTCTAGATAAGCAATAACTGCATCAGCCAATTCACGCTTTAGATCGCCGTAACCCTTACCAACAAAATTCTGTTCACATTCGCGAACCGTCTTGCCCGTCATCAAGCTATAAATGGTAAGCAGGTTTGTGATTGCGGGACGTGATTCATCAAAGATTATTTCGCTGCCGGAATCCGTCACGGCTTTTCTGATTTTGCGCACCACGGTATCGGCATCATCAAGCAAAAATATGGCGCCGTTTGCATTTTCATCCGATTTGGACATTTTCTTTTGCGCGTCCTTAAGCGACATAATTTTTGCACCAACAGGTGGAATATAGGGTTCGGGAATCACAAACGCTTCACCGTAATCACGGTTAAAACGCATCGCCAAATCACGAGTTAGCTCAAGATGCTGCTTTTGATCTTGTCCAACCGGAACGAGATTGGTTTGATAAAGAAGAATATCCGCAGCCATCAAAACGGGATAATCAAACAGCCCTACGCTTGCGCGAGACGTACCTTCCTTGGCTTTATCCTTAAACTGCGTCATTCGTTCAAGTTCACCCATCCGCGCCACACAGTTTAATACCCAAGTTAGCTCGGAATGGGCGCCTACATCTGATTGAATAAAGATTGTAGATTTTTCAGGGTCAACGCCGGCAGCTAGATAAACGCGGGCAACATTTAGCGATTTTTCAAGCAAAATCTTGGGGTCTTGCGGAAGCGTAATTGCATGTAAATTTACGATGCAAAAGAAGTTTTCAAAATCATCCTGAAGTGCCACCCAATTTTTGAGCGCACCCAAGTAGTTTCCGATGTGAAGCTCGCCCGTTGGCTGAGCTCCGCTAAAAATACGTTTCTTCATTCTTAACTTATAAAGTTTAATATGGTGCCGAGTGCGATAAAAAACGGATACATTATTAAATTGAAAAGTCCCAAATATACGAAAATCAAAAGCAAAACAAAGCCGAATTGTTCAATCATTTGAAGCAACGGTTGCAAACTTTGCGGAAGAAAGTTTGCAAGAATCTTTCCGCCGTCGAGCGGAGGAATCGGTACCAAATTAAATACTGCAAGTGAAAGATTCAGAACCATCATCTTAGAAACAAAAGCAAGTAAAGGACTTGCGTCGTTCGCAAACAAATTTTCGGGAGTGTAACCCTGCATAAAAATGATTTTTGCAATTATGAGCGAAATCAATACCAGCAACAAATTAGCCAACACCCCGGCAATTGAAACCCAAAAATCAGCCTTCTTAAAATTGTTCCATTTTCGCGGACTAACGGGCGTTGGTTTACCCCATCCAATCAGCGGTATTCGCGCATATCCGCCACCCATGGCACCGAAAACAAATGAAAGAATCGGCAAAACCAAAGTTCCGATAGGGTCGATGTGTTTTAGCGGATTTAGTGTTACGCGACCCAACAAAAACGCAGTATCATCACCAAATTTGTATGAAGTCCACGCGTGTGCAGCTTCGTGCGCTGAAATTGCGAGTAGCAAATTAACCAGAAAAATTGCCAAATTGCTCAAAAATATTGGTGATAAGAAATTTTCCATTAAACACTCCGATAATTTGCCGAATTATTGTTTTTGTGTGTAAATTGTGCCATTCTTTTGTTGTTAAAACAAAACTTATTTTTGCGGTGGATGCTTATAATTCTTCCCGACCCAACGAGAGCGGGATTTTTTGCATTTTGGGAGTATGAAAAAACACATTGTTTGTATCGCGAGCGAATTCAAAGGAAACGAGTTTCTTGAAGAAGCTCAGAATGCCGGTTGGCGTGTTACTTTGTTGACTCGCGAAGATTTGAGTTATGCAGATTGGGCTTGGACAAGTTTGAACGAGCTACGGACGGTTCCGTCGGATTCAAATGAAGAAGATTATTTGCGTGAAGTTGTTAACATAGCCGTAAATCAAAAGATTCATCATGTTGTAGGGATGGATGAATTTGACGTTTTGCCTTCGGCACGCGCAAGAGAGTATCTGCAAATTTTTAAAGGAATGAGTCGCTCACACGCGCTTCGATTTCGTGATAAATTGACAATGCGCAACATCGCCTCATCAAATGGCGTTCGATGTCCGGAATTTTCCGGGGTCTTTAATTCCAATGAAGTAAATGAATTTCTTGATTCAACTGCCGCCCCTTGGATTGTAAAACCTAGAACCGAAGTTTCTGCCTTCGGAATAAAAAAATGCGCCGCAAAGGACGATGTTTGGAGCGTCTTAAACGACCTTGAAAACAGGGAAACTTGGCGCGATCATCCTTCGAAATTCTTGATTGAACAATTTATTGAGGGCGAGGTTTATCACGTTGATTCGGTAATCTATAAGGGTGAAGTGGTTGCGTGGGGTGTAAATAAATATGGCACCGCACCATTTCAAGTGGCGCAGGGAGGCGTTTTTACAACATCAACAGTGCGATACGATTCTGATGCACGAGCCGAACTTCTTGAACTAAATAAACGGCTGCTTCAGGCGCTAAAACACTCAAATGGCGTTGCACATGCGGAGTTTCTGAAGGCTGATGATAACGGCGAATTTTATTTGGTTGAAGTGGCGGCGCGCGTTGGCGGAGCGTATATAGCGAATGTGCACGAATATGCGTGCGGGTTTAACCTTTGGCGCGAATGGGGAAAACTCGAAACCGCGACAGAAGATAATCCTTACCAACCGCCTAAAATGATTGATGAGTATGCCGGAATCGCGCTTGCACTTGCAAATCATGAAGAACCGGATACAACTCATTACGTAGATGAAGAAATAGTCTATCGAGTCAAAAAACCGAATCATGTTGGGCTCATATTTCATTCAAAAAACGAGGAAAAACTCGAGGCGTTATTGGAAGAATACAGGTCTCGAATTTCAAACGATTTTCTCAAAATCGCGCCCGTAAAAGAGCGGTATGATGATTAGCTAACGGTAATTAGCTTTCGCGTTTCAACGCCTTCTAACTGGAATAAAATTGATGAATAGATAGAAGATTTAGGGTCACTTTCGTTAATTCTTTTTCCGAAGATTGCAAAAAATTTTGCAGAGCGCATACGGCGTAGGGCGCAGGCGTTCGATGGAGGAAACTTCCGGTTTACTTCCCTATTGGGAGCGGCTTGCCGTAATGGATGACCGCACGCGCCCGGTTCATCGCGCGCTTCACGGTGTAATCAAACCCGCCGATGACCCATTTTGGGATGAGCATTATCCGCCGGATGGCTTCAATTGCCGATGCACCGTTATTGCCCGGCTCGACATGCCGGAGGATTACAACGCGGAAAAGCCGAACGAAGAAACAACAGTTGCGTATGACGAAAACGGGCAACCCTGGAAAGCTGAAGTTGTAGGCGAAAAGATTTCAGTAGTGGATCTGACGGCGGTTCAGTTTAACGGAATTCCGCGGATTGCGAAGCTCGATGAGGTTTTGAATAGAAATGCGGTAAAAATGGAGAAGAGCCGCGCAGATAAACCGATTCAATTTACAGATTTTGAAAAAGCGGATCGTTGGGCAAAGAAGCAATTTGCATCCGCTAAATATTCGAAAAAGGAAATAGATTCATTAACCGGATACGCGGGTTTTAATTCGCAGGATGTAAATGAATATCTGCGCACCGGATCGGTTTCAAGACCCGATGTAGCTTCGGTAAACCAAATCAGGGATGACATCAAAAATCTTGACCGGGCAATTAGCAAATCAAAAACGCCGGAAGAAAATCTGATTGTCTATCGGGGGATTGGGATTGATAAATCCATGATAAACAGAATTCGGGTTGGCGGCGAGCTAGAAGAATTAGGATACCTTTCGACTACGCTGGTACCTAAAATCGCAAAATATTTCGCTGAAAGGGAAAGAGGCAACGGTAAAGTTCCTTGCGTTATTAAGATACATGTTTCAAAGAGTAATGCCGCGTATCTTCAGCCGTTTTCAACTTTGGTTGAGGCGGAATTGTTGTTTGCGCGAGGTTCAAAATTACATATAATGAGCGTGATGATTCGAAAAGATGGTTCACTTTATGTCAGCGGAAAATTACAAAAATGATCCAAATTGGAAGCGATTTGTTCCTGATTTTGAAGACCTCATTTATCATGAATGGCAATGCAATGAATGTGTTCATCGCTTTGAGCCGGATGTGCCGATGAGGTGCAAAGCGTTTCCAAAAGGAATTCCGGATGAGATATTCAATCGCGAACATGACCACCGCGAGCCGTTTCCTGGCGACGGCGGAATAAGGTTTGAAAAATATCAACTGTAGAGTATTCTTAAGGAAGGTTGTAAGTATCGAATTGAGGGCTGATACTGTTTGAGACCAGCCTGCATATGGATTTCTGTAATTTCGATTGCCACTAGCTTTAGCTAGTGGATAGCCTCAACAAAAGTAACCGGCTTTAGCCGAGCCTATTTTAACCTGATTTAGCTGAAGCTGAAAGGATGATTGCTTTTGATAGAGATTTTGCTAAAGCCGCTTCTTTTTTTGAAGATTCTTTTCCACTAGCTTTAGCTAGTGGATAGCCTCAACAAAAGTAACCGGCTTTAGCCGAGCCTATTTTAACCTGATTTAGCTGAAGCTGAAAGGATGCGAGCGGTTTTTCGAAATTTGGCTAAAGCCGCTTCTTTTTGAATATCCTTTTCCACCAGCTAAAGCTGGTGGCAATTCATAAAAGATAAGTTCAGTCGGAACACGCTTGCTAACGCGCGCGTTTCTGCCTTGCTAGGTATGGAAATTGAATGTACTGTTTGAGACCAGCCTGTGTAAGGATTTCTTCTAAATTGCCACTAGCTTTAGCTAGTGGATAGCCTCAACAAAAGTAACCGGCTTTAGCCGAACCTCTTTTAACCTGATTTAGGCGAAGCTGTAAGGATGATTGCTTTTGATAGAGATTTTGCTAAAGCCGCTTCTTTTTTTGAAGATTCTTTTCCACTAGCTAAAGCTAGTGGCAATTCATAAGAGACAAGTCAGTTCGCAATTTATAAAATGTGTAAACCGTTAAAATAGAATTTCCAAAAGACGTATCTTATCAATAACATTTCAAAACCGGTAATTCGAGAGTTTTGTTCGAAACAGGTTTTGTTAAATTCAGATACAACAGACATCCGGCGAATATCGTTAAGGGGCGTCAATGAATAGACTTCGTTTGCGCTTTGCTTTATTCTTCATCTTTTTATGAGTGTTTCAGTTAGAACAGACCCAGCGGTTTTAGAGCACAATCTAAACCAATATTTTCCGGAGCTTCTAAAGTGCGAATCAATTGAAGATGTTGAAAATTGTCCGGTATATCCGAAAATAAAAGGTACGATTTCCGACATCTTAAACTCCATCGTGATGGAAGATTTTGCCGATTCCAAGGAAATACCAACCGAAAAAACTTTCGTCGAGGCAGCCGCGTGGAATATAGAACGAGGCAGTTTTCTGGAAGGAATAGTAGATAAACTAAGGAATAACGAAGACCTCAAAAGCAAGGATATATATCTTTTAACCGAATTAGACATTGGAATGGCTCGCAGCCAAAACAAATTTGTTGCGCGTGAAATTGCGAAGGCACTACGGTTGAACTATATATTCGCGCCCGTTTATATTGCGCTTCAAAAGGGAAGTGGGGTGGAATCTGAAATTGAAGGTGACAACAAAAATTCGATACATGGGCTTGCTTTATTCACAAAATACCCGGTAAAGAATGTTCACACAATCGCGCTACCGAACGGCAAAGATAAAATGGTTGGCAAGGAAAAACGCTTAGGCTATTTACGCGCGTTGATTGCCGAAGTAGAACATCCTGCCGGAACTTTTCGAAGCATTACGGTTCATTTGGATGTGCATTGTTCGCGCCGACATCGGCAGATGCAGGTTGAAATGATTTTAAAGCACATCGAAACCCTGCCACGTCTTCCGACAATAATCGGTGGTGATTTTAACACCACAACCTATAACGCACAGAACGCAACGCGAGCAATTCTAGGTTTTTGGCGACGCGTAATAATGGGCGTGAACAATGTTGTGAAGAACCATTATCCGTATCCGGACAGATATTTTGAGCGCGGTCTATTTTCGGAATTTGCGGATTACGGGTTTGAATATCGGCAGTTTAATGAAGAGGGCGTAGGAACGCTTCATTACGATATGGAAAACGTCGCTTATAACACAAATCTTGGTGATTGGGTTCCGCAATGGTGTTTTCCGTTTATTTTTTGGGCTTCGCGAAAAGTAGGCGGTAAATTTTCACTTAGGCTTGATTGGTTCTTTGGTCGAAAAATTGACGTTGCACCAGGTACAAAACCGAAGACAATCGGAAATCTTACAACGGCGGATGGCACTCCCCTTTCCGATCATGATGCAATAACTTTGGACTTTGTTCTTCGTAAAGGCTAAACTCTATCTTCGAAATCAAGTTTTTTTATTGGAGAAATAGATGTCAGAAGTTAGCTTTTGCCCAACCTTGAGCATTGATGTAAACGAATTTGAATATGAAACGATTTCAAATGAAAACGGAAATTCTACCGTGATAAAATTTGAAATAAATACCGATGAGTATAGTCCCGGCGATGCGATTGTGGTTTTGGATGGGGACGAAATCGTTTTTCACGGAATGATAGGTAAAATAGAAGATGGTTTCGCATGGGCTTCAGATCCACGCGGGTCGTTGCTTCCGGCAACGGTTCAATAGTCTATGCCACTAAAATTCCGTCTTGCTGTGGCGGCGTCTCAATTGTATACGAAGGTTTAGTTTGGTTTAGATCGAGCCACGGTGTTTCGTTTTCCAAAAGCCGTGTTATTTCGTGAATAGGAAGCGGTCTTGAAAACAAAAATCCCTGCGCGTATTCGCAATCAAGTTTTTGCAGCATCTCCATTTGGGCTACTGTTTCAACACCTTCGGCAATAATATCCTTCTTAAGGTTTCTCGTTAGCGCAACAATTGTTTCCAAAATTTTAAGGTCTTGCTTTGAACCACCTTCGGCGTTCTGAACAAACGAACGGTCAATTTTTAACATAGAAAACGGAATTTGGTGTAGATATGAAAGCGAGGAATATCCGGTGCCAAAATCGTCGATTGAAAGTTTAACGCCAAGCATTGTTAGGCTATCCAGAATGCGTATGGATCTTTCCGGGTTTTCCATTGCGGCTGATTCGGTAATTTCAATCTTTAATAGATGCGGTGGAAGATTTGAAATGGTGAGTGCACGTTTTACGTCACGAATCAGTGTAAAATCTGTAAGGTGCTTGCTTGAAACGTTTACGCTCACCATCAGCTTTTTGTTTTTGCCACGCGTCTTGTTCCACTCTTGAATTTGTGTGCAAGTTGTTGCCAAAATCCAGTTTGTAATAGGTACGATAGTGCCTGATTCTTCGCCGATTGGTACGAACACACCGGGTGAAATCATTCCCAATTTGGGGTGCTTCCAGCGTAAGAGTGCTTCAAAACCAACTAAGCTGCCATCGGTTAGAGAAATCAACGGCTGATAGTGCATAAACATTTGGTCGCGCTCAATTGCGACGCGTAAATCGTTTTCAATTCGAATTTTTTCCAAATGGTCTACACGAATCGATTTATCAAAAACCGAAATTCTCGTGCCGCTTTTTTTCGCTTGTTGCATTGCGATGTTGGAATCTCGTAGAACGTCCTCAGGACGTACGTGTTCAAACTGAAGAGGTGCCAGACCCAAATGTATGTCCGAATAAATTTCGTTGCCTCCAATAACAAACGGTTTGGTGACGGTATCGTATATTTTTCGCGCCACTACCTGCGCCTTTTCAATGGTTGCGAGGTTTGTCAAAATCAATGCAAATTCATCTCCACCGAGTCGTGCAATTGTATCTTCATCCCTCATTGTGCGGTGTAAACGCAATGCCACCATCTTCAATACCTTGTCTCCGAATGAATGCCCCATCGCGTCATTTATGTTCTTAAATCGGCTCAAATTGAAGTAAACAACATAATATGTGTTCGATTTTTCCAAGCCCATTTCAAGCAAAAATTTAAGACGTTCCATTAAATATCTGCGATTTGGAAGATCGGTTAACGGATCGTGATAAGCGGAATATTCGAAACGATCGATACTTCTGCGTAAATCTTCGCTTATCTTTTCTTCTTTATCTAAAAGTATCGCAAGCTCGCCCGCATGTTTTTCCGCGTCCTGCTTCTTAACTTTTTCTATCTCAGCCTTTTCACGTTCTGCCTTCTTTAAATTCTTAATTGAAAGTTCTACCTCATTTATTGTTTGTCGGTAGTTAATGTAACCTAAATAAATGAGTATCAATGCGGTAACGGTGGTAAAAATTGAGTAATTGTAAAAAAGTTCGATTGCCAAAAACGCAACCACCGCTCCCATAGTATATGCCAAAGAAAGAGATGAAAAATCGCTTAGCCACACATCCCTAACTGATAGAGTTCCGAATTTGGGTGAGTGCGGAAATGCCAACAACGTGGTAAAACCAAACTGTACCAAAGCAATTAGCCCAAGTTTTGGTACTAAATCCGTCGAACTTGCATAAACGAATGATTGGTTTGTAACGTAGTATATTCCCAAAACAAATGATGTTGTCAGCGCGGTTGAAAGTACATTAATTCCGATATTCCTGATGGTTCCAAACAAGGATATTTTTGAGTTCTTTATAAAATTCAAGTAAATACATACCGATAACATTGAAGTCGCCGAAATCAACACCGCTTCGGATGCCCCATAAATTACAATCGCGAGAAAAACAAACGCATCGGAAAATTCAAGCGTAAGTTTGCCACGCGGCATACTTATGCTCATAAAGGGTGTAAGGAGTCCTGAGCCAAGCAGCAGTAGCGCAAAACTCCACCGAGGTGGATGTAAAAGAATCCAACCAGCTGAAGCCACTAGCAGAAGAATGCCTAGCGGAATCAGGACACGAAAATATACTAGTTTTATTTTCTTCGAATTCATATTTGTAGTATTTGGCACTACGAGGGCGTGTAGGAAGGGAATTCGTGAAGGTGCAATCCCATGATGATTGCAATACGCAGTTTAACATTGTTGATGTATTTTGTATACCATTTATTTATCTGAGCCTGCTACTTAGTGTATACCGATGTAACTGTATCGCGGGTATACACCTATGTGTATGTATAGTTGCTATACAATGGCAAGTTCTGTTTCAATTGTCCTCAGAGACCGCAACTTCTTTATTTATACAAGTTAAATATCTTTTGCGCGCCCTTTTCTAATAAAAGCCGAGAAAACCAGCCAAATAGTAAATTGTTATTAAAGTGGTTGTATGTGTTGCAAATACGCTACTTATGCGTGTTCCCATTGAGTGGTACGCGGATTGTAATATAAACGGCATAAGAAACGCTCAACAAAGGGCAAGACAAAATTAAAACTAGAAGTGGGAGAAAAAAAATGAAAAAGAATATCAACATCGCAACTGCAAAATCGACAAACAACGTAGCTGAAGGAATCGTTTTCCATACATACGCAAGCGAAGGAATCGTTTTCCATACCTAAGGGATAATGTAATTAGTTTATCAACGGTTGGCGTAACGAATTTCTAGCCCTTGTTGAAAAACATTTAGAGGTTCAGGCGGATTCTGAGCAGGAAAGTAAATAAGTATTCCCACCCCGTGTTAGAAAGGGTGATCAAGCTCCCGCTAAAAAAAGATACTCGCTACTTTAATTTGTAGCGAGTATTTTGGTTTTAAATGCGGGGATTATATTAGCGATTCGCAATAAAATCTTCCAACGCACTTATTTGCCTTCCGGAAACAACCGAACGTTCGCCCTTTTGCGCTGCGGTTGCATTAAGCTTTTTGCCTATTTCAACTATTTCTCTTGCAAGTTTTTCGGCTTGTGCGCGGTCACCGGTTTTATCGAGCAATTGAACCTTATAAAATCCAACAGAAAATTTTGTTTGCTGAAAGTTGGCGTCGTTTGGATTTTTCGAAACAAGCGCGCCGTCCAGCCATCGGATAGCATCTGCGTAATATTTTGAAAGGTTATTGCCGACGACAAATGCAGCGGCAGAAATTGGATCCGTTGTGAGTTCATTTGATACTTTTGAAAGAAGTCGTACGTTTACATCCCCAAAATCAACATTAAACCGTGCGACTGTTTTGTCCCAATATAGTGAAATTTCCGCAGTCGAATCCGTTACATTATCAACTGAATAAGTAAGAGTTTCGTGCATTTCCGTCGCCTGTGGCTTGATGTCAACACGAATTGCGTCAAATTCTTGCTTATATGTAAAACTTCCCCAGGCATCGTTTACTTTACTAAAAATCAGGCTCCATTTTTCAGCGGTTGGAATTACGTGAAAGCCATATTTTCCTTTTGGAAGCGGTATTCCGTTGATTTTGCTGTCTTGTGTGAATTCGATTGTCGTATTTTCGTTTGCACCGGCACGCCACACGTTTCCAAAGGGAACCAGGGCTTTATCGGCTTCAGTTCCAAATACAATCCGCTCTTTAACGTTTGGACGATGATACACAATTTCTATTTCTGCATCACCCACGGCTTGCGAAATGGTTTGTTTTTGACTCGCTTGCGGAAACCTAACTTGGGCGGCGGAATTACCTGCTAGAATACCGACCAACATTACAACTATCGAAAAATGGCTTACAATACGCATAAAATTCATACTCCTACAAAATTTTGTCCGATTATACCAATTAGACCGGTTATAGAAACTAGCGCAAAATAAAAAATCGACTGCAAACTGGATGCAGTCGAAGAAATTAAATAAATTTATTGGAGCCGGCGATGGGATTTGAACCCGCGACCTACTGATTACAAATCAGTTGCTCTACCCCTGAGCTACGCCGGCAAAAGCGCTTCCGGCAATTTGCCGCAAGAAATGATACTACAAAAAGCACTTGTTTTTATCAAGTAGGAATGATTTCATTCTGTTTTACAACGTGTAAAATAATTGTTGACTAGTGTTTAAACTTCGCGATACTATAACGATTGGCAATTTGCCAAACATCCTACATTTTTTATCTCATTCTTCGGACTTCATTGAAGCAATAAACGCAAAGGAGAAAATCGTGAATTTCCAGAAACGCCTATTGAAGAGTTCCAAAAAAATTGGAACCACATTGTTCATTACAGTTGTTGCCGTCTTTGCTGTTTCGGCGCAAGAAAGCCCCTATTCGGAAACCAATAAAAACCTTTCAATCGCCACCGGCAATAATCTATATTGTGCGGGTTATCTTGAAACCGGTACAGTGGACACCCGCTATCCGATAATCGGCGCCGAAAACGAAAAGGACAACAGCCTTTACGGTGATGCGGATGTGTTGTATGTAAAAGGCGGGAGAAATGACGGCGTGAACGTTGGTGATATTTTTTCGGTAATACGTCCGCGCGGAAAATTTAGTTCGAAGTTTTCGAAAAAGGGAAATCTCGGCTTTTTGGTAGAAGAAAAGGGCGCCGTAGTTGTAATTGATGTAAAGCAAGATTATTCGATTGTGCGTGTAACAAGTGCTTGTCAAGAAATTCTGCTCGGTGATTTGCTCGCCAAGGCTGAAAAGCGCGAAAGTCCGAAGTTTGAAAAACGTGCGCCTTTAGAAAAATACGCAGATTCATCAAACCGACCAAACGGTGCGATTGTGCTTGCAAGAAATGGTGTTGAAGTTGTGGCGCGAGAACACATCGTTTATGTTGATCTTGGACGTGAAGATGGTGTAAATGTCGGCGATGTACTCACAGTTTACAGACCGCTTGGAACCGGCAATCTTTATAAAAAGGATGATTCGGAAAAGGTTTCTAATACTGAATCAGGTTTTGAAAGCGACCGTTATCGAGGCGGAAAATACTCAATCGAAGCCGGGCGGAAGAAGGGCGAAAAAGCGGATGGCGCGGTAGTTTCAAAAGACAGTGCGCGTGAAGGAAGACCGCCGATACGAAGAGTTGTAGGTGAACTTATAGTATTAAAAGTAAAGGATAAGACCGCGACAGCGATTGTTGTGCGAAACACATCCGAAATTCACACCGGCGACCGCGTTGAAATAAAGTAATCAATAAATCTGCTATTTGATTAACAGAACAGGGCGGTAAACTAACCGTCCTGTTTTTGTATTGCATTGTAGAAGACCTTGAAATAGGTAAACATCGACCAAAACGCAGTTATTACGGCAATCCAAAGTGCGCCGCGTCCGACTAAATATCCAAAAACCTTCCAATCATTTTTGGTCAACGTAAGGTTTACAAGGTCTTTGAAGGCAGTTTGAACTTCGGTAACTTCCCAAAACATTGCGGGTGCGTGCCAGCCAAAGTTTGAAACGGGCGGCGGCGAATTTGCGCCGGCAATCAATAACGACACAATTGCCACACATTGCGCCCACATCTTTATTTTCCCAACACTTTGAGCCGAGATTACAACACCTTCCGATGCCGCAACGGATCGCAGCCCTGTTACTACAAATTCGCGTCCGACAATTACAATAACAGCCCACGCCGGCGCGAGTCCTTTTTCAACCAAAACAATAAGTGCAGATGAAATAAGAAGTTTATCCGCAATAGGATCCATCAGCGCGCCAAACTTTGAAACTTGTTTTCTACTTCTGGCTAAATGTCCGTCTAAAATATCGGTAAAGGCTGCCGCCAAAAATATGACTATTGCCAGAATATAACTGCGAACGCCAATCCAATTTTCCGCGTAAGGAGTTAGAAGAACCGCTACAAGTAGCGGAACGAGTATTATTCGAACCAACGTTAGGTAATTTGGTAGATTCACGCGCTTAACTTCTAGATTAAACTTAGAGTTTAGTTAGCGTATTGGTTGAGTGTCAAGAATGCGAATAGGATAAATGTGCCGTTAATTTAATTTGAATTTGTTTCTACGTTAACCCATTGTATTTTAACCACAACTTTTACAGCCTTGCTGTCTTGGTTTAGGGTTGGAGGCAAAAACGGTGCCTTATTTGGATCGCTAGAAAAAGCGGCTTTAATTTCATCCAGTTCGTGTTTATCTTTAGGTGCCTTTACAAGTTGATTTAAGGTGGCGATTCCGTTACCAAAGACATTTGCAACTAAAACAAGCTCTTCATCGTGAACTTCTCCGTTTGCCAAACTGGTTGCGAGCGAATAGATTGCGCCACGAGGATTTATACGCGGTGTAAAACCTTCAAGTGCAACGGGCGGGTCTCCGGGAAGCGCGAAGGCATCCGAATTAAACGAATTTGCGACAATCAACTGCGTATAATCACTATCTTCGGTTTTTGCAATCGTATCTGCAGCATCTTTTGTTGTTGTAAGCCCGATAAATAACACAAACACAAAAATAACGGCTGCAATTGAACCAAGACTGTAAGGCATCAACCAGTGATGGAATTTTTCGCTCAAATTTCGCTCGGGAAACGTTCTAAACCGAGGAGAATTTAGCGCACCGGTTCGTCTTATAGCTGCCACCTCAATCGCGGCACGAATTCTTGCGCTGATTTCGATCGGAACCGGTGGAAACTGTGCGGTGCGCAATGTATAAGTAATTTGTTTGAATTGATCCAACTTAGCGCGACAGTTCGGGCATTTGCTAAGATGTTCTTCAACTCTTAGCCGGTCGGCAATAGGAAATTCATCATCCAAATATAGTGCGAGTTCTGATTCTATTCGTTCACAATTCATCGTCATTTCAAACTTTCGTTTGTCCTCAACTTCGAATGGCTGAAAAACCCCGGTTGCTTTCTCTTAGAAATGCAAAGCTTCTGAACTTTTTCTAAAGAAGGCAATCAAACGTTTGCTTTCAAAAGTTGAGTTCCGCTGCCCAGCCCTTTTGCCCCTTTTCGTTTGGCACCGTTTTTGGATTATCAAAAAAGTGGAGCCCGGGGCATTTCAACCATTCGAAGTATCAAATATCCGTAAGTCGCTTCCGAAGCTCTTCGCGACCCCTTGAAATTCGTGATTTTACCGTTCCAATACTGATTTCCAACACAGCTGCGATTTCTTCATATCGCAATCCCTCAACATCCCGCAAAATAACAGCTTCCTTAAATGTATCGGGCAACTTATTAAGCTCATCAAAGATTAGGGCTTCGCGTTCCGCGCTCAAAAGGTTATCTAACGGCGAAGAATCATCCGATGGAATTTTCTCCAATAGCGACATTTCGCCTTCCGGAACTTCGGAATCGAGTGATGTGGTTTTGTCGCGCTTTCTAGCCTTCCACCACCAAAACCGGTTTTTGGAAAGATTAATAGCAACTCTGAAAAGCCACGTCTTGATTTCGCTGTCGCCACGAAAACCGGCTATCGATTTATATGCGCGTAAGAAAGTTTCCTGCGTTAAATCACCGGCTTCTTCCCGGTCGTGCGTGATTCGATAAAGTAAACCATAAACTGCCGGGGTATATCGGGTTACAAGAGTATCGAACGCCTCTGCCTCACCTAATTTCAATTGTTCGATGAACTCCGTCTCAGCTTCGGAACGAGCGGATTCCGAGATGCCTGCGATTGAAACAGTGCCTATCTCATCCTCGTTAAAAGTAATTGCCTTGTTTAAGGTCATTTTCCGCTCTGCTAAACTCTTGGTTTTTCTCGGAGCTCAAAAGCAACTGCACCGCCTGCAGTCATTTAATTTGACAGATCCTAACGGGTTTTGTTCCCATGTTTTTATGTTTTTTTTTGATGCCTCGCAAGACCCGTAATTTGACGCATCTTTCCTTGCTACAACCCCAAATATACGTTAAATTAACCCTTTTACCTAAAAATTTGGGTGAGCAATATTATAACGAAGTTGCACGTAAAACTTGCAAGAAACATAGAAGATGGCAATTACGAAGAAAAAGCGCAGAAAAAGCCGAATTCCAACCGCTGTTGAGGTGCCTGCCGAAGGCGAAGAAAAGGACGTTCAGTATAAAGACGAATTTCAAACCACGCTTGGCGACAAGATTGAATCTGTCGGCAAGAAGTTTGAAGGGCAAGGAAGAAATCTTATATATGGTCTTGTCGCAGTCGTTCTAATCGGGCTAGCAATCGGACTATTTTATTTGTGGAAGAAACGCGCAAACAACGAAGCGCAAACGGCATTAGGCACGGCAATTGAAACCTCACAAGCCACCGTTTCGGAGGCACCGGTACCACAAGCATTGGAACAACAAACTTTCAAGACGGAAAAAGCGCGTGCTGAAGCCGCTATTAAGCAATTTAAATATGTGGCTGATAATTACGGAAGCCCGTATAAAGAAAAAGCAAATTATTTTATTGCAGTAAATAATTTATTGATTGACCGAAATGCGGCAATGAAAGAACTGGGGCAAATCGCCACCGGTAGTGATTCAAACGCCTTGCTCGCAAAATTTGCAATGGCGCAAGAATATACTTCCGAAGCAAAATATGATGATGCGGTAAAACTTTATAAGGAATTAGCGGCTAGTTCTGACCCCGTGCTTTCGAAAAACACCATAAATTTTGATTTGGCGGAAGTTTACGAGAAACAAGGAAAAACAAAGGAAGCTGCCGATATATACTTCAATATTGCGAACGAAGCCGCGGGCATGAAGGATAAAGACGGCAAGCCACTGCTTCCTTCGCCCACT
This sequence comes from Pyrinomonadaceae bacterium, assembly GCA_047973305.1. Classification (GTDB taxonomy): domain Bacteria; phylum Acidobacteriota; class Blastocatellia; order Pyrinomonadales; family Pyrinomonadaceae; genus Aridibacter. The sequence continues at coordinate 3,811 of JBKEBT010000105.1, read as the reverse complement.
GCGCGTGAAGCCAAACAGCGCTTGGAAAAACTTGATCCGGCGCGGGCAAAAACAATTAAAGAACCGGAACTCGGTACAGACGAAAAATAATCGAAGAAAATTGAAAAGAATTGATTAAGTTAGATAGAAAATCCGGTCGATTAGTAGTTTAATTAGCGTATTCAGAGGAATCTCTTGTGAGTGAATTCATAAAGACACAAGCCGGTAATTTGTTCGTTGATGAACTTGCAAATGAATTATCGGAAAAATCCGTAAAAATACGCGTTTCACCAAACAGCTATTTTATCGCTCTTTTTTTGGCGACCTTTTTTACGGGGTTTTTAATCTATACCGGGCACGATACGCCTGCCGGCATACTTTTTCTTTCTTCTTGGATTTCAATTCCGATTCTTATTGCAACCGATAAAATTTCGTTCGATGGCGTAAAACTGGCTCGCACCGGAATTATTCCACGGGCGTGGTCAAGAATTTTCGGCACCGAACTCGAATTGCCACTTGAAGATATTGAGCAGGTTGAAACGCAGGCACTTCGTGCAATAAAGCGTGGCGGAAATGTGTTTTACAGATATCGTACTTCGGTTCGTGGGGGCACACAAAATCTCATTTTGGCTTCCGGAAGCGACGAATATCGTGAAATGGTGCGCAAATTCTTTCCGTTTCTTTCGGCAAATGTTCTAGATAACCGCTCGCTTGAAATTCGCGATTACATCAATCAGCCAAAGGCGGTGCTTCAAAAAGCGCAAAGTGCGACCATTCCAACGGCAGAATTCTTGGAAACAACCGTTCTAAAACATGCAGATTATCGAACGCAGAAGTTTGTGCCGGTTATGGAAAATCAAGATGAAATTGAACGTTCGGATTACTTGAGGCAAATTGCGAATGAACTTCGCGTATCCGGAAATTTGATTCAATCGTTGGAAGCGTTTCGCCGCGCACTTTTAATAACCCCAAGAAACGGATGGCTTATATTTGAGTTTGCGCGCTGTTTGCATTCATTTGCGGGGGCTGAAAAAGACCCTAAGCTTGAGCGTAAAGCGTTGGCGGCGCTGCGTTTAGCAGAACTTCGCGCGGAAAACGATAACGAACTACTTTCGCGCTTGGGCGAAAGCTACTTTCAATACGGTGATTGGAAACGCGCGCAAAGGGCATTTCTAAAGGCAATTGATAATGCCGGCGAAAATTTCAGATCGATTCGCGGACTTGCGGAGATCGCGCTTCGTGAAGGAAAAATTGCACACGTGATTCATCATTTTTCCACCGCAAACCGTTTTGCTGAAACACCTTCTTTAAGACGTTGGACACAAAATGAAGCCGATTATTTTTCGCGACTTAATGATGATGAAGAATATATGGAACTCGAAATAAGCCGTGTAAATATGGTTGAGAGCCTTGAGCGCGGCAAAGGACTTTCATTTCGAATCGCGCTTATTGGCTTTCCTTGGATTATTCTCGGAATAATTTTAGATGTTCCGGTTATCATCAATATCGGATGGGCGGTTTCGATGGTTTCGCTATTGATTTGGGTGGGAATGATTATAAGCAAGAATTTGCTTTCAGCGCGCGTTCCTTTAGATTTTGAATAGAGCAGATTCTAATTAATGATATAGAAATGGGCGAATGGTTTACTGCTTTTCGCCCATTAGTTTGTTGGTTTATTTTATGCCTTTCAGCATTGAACTCCAACGATATTTTGGCATCTTAAAGCCTTTATCCAGCTTTTTTAATATAAATTCTGTCATTGAATCCACAATCCAACGGTGATTAAATTCGCCAACCGAAGCCAGTTCGGCATCCGGTGCAGGGTTCATAAAATCGATTGCGTATGGGACACCATCTTTTATGGCAAATTCCACCGTGTTTAAATCGTAACCAAGAGCTTCGCAAATTTTGCGTACATCATTTTCAACACGTTTCTTAAGATCCGCTTCAAGATAATCGGGTTGATGTACATATTGTTCACCCGAAAGGTACGGCTTTGAAGGATCGTAAGGCATTACCAAAACCTTTTCTTTACCTACACAATAGCAGCGCACAAACTGTTCGTATTCAATTCCTTCTTGCAAGGTCATACAAAGTCTGCCGGTTTGATCGTATTCATAAATAAGCTCTTCAAGTGATGTTACCTTTGAAACATTCTTCCAGCCGCCTCCATCAAACGGTTTCAAAAATGCCGGAAGTCCGGTGTATGCAACTATTTCTTCCCAATCAAGCGGGAACTTTAGGTTTCTGAGTGAATCGGAAGTGATGTCTTCAATATAAGATTGCTGCGGAAGTAAAACTGTTTTAGGAATCGCAACACCTATTTTTGCCGCAAGTGAAAAGTTAAAAAACTTATCATCAGCCGACCACCAAAACGGATTGTTGATTATGAATGTGCCCTCAAGCGCCATCCGTTTAAGCGTTGCGCGATAAAACGGAACCTCATGCGAAATACGGTCTATTATTACATCGTATCGCTTTTCTTCATCCAAACGAATCCCGCCGAATTTACACATTTCAGCTTCAACTTTTCCGCCGCCGTGTTCGTTTATGCTCTCTATAATTGCCGCCGGAAACGTTGTTTCACGTCCGACCAAAACGCCAACTCTTTTCATATTATCCTTAAAAATTAACCCTATAATGTTCCGGAAGAGTTCTAAACCAATTCGGAAACTTCTCTATAAATATCTGAAACTGCTATGAGCAAGTTATTTCCAACAAACAAAGGTTTCCTGCAAAGAAATTCACGTAAAATTATTGCGAACCTAATAAACTCGTTTGCGAAAAATTCACGCACTCCGTTGATTTCGTTAAACCCATTGCTTATTGAACTAGTTAAAATGGTGTGCGCTATATTGTCAACCGGTGATAAATGCTTGTCGCATATTCAGTGAGATTGTGCGTATATTTAGGCTTTTCTCCTAATACGCGCGTGAGAAGCCATAAGTTTGGTTGTGATTTCCCGCATTTAGCTTCGGCTTCCACCCATATTTGGCTTGTTGCAGCAACTGATAAGTAAAAGCAAAACCATAAAACTCGAACTCATCAAGCTCGGAAAGCGCGCCCAAAACGCCTTTATCGAACGGTTAGACCCAAGCAGTTAAGTGGTTAAATTGGGAAAAACTCATCTTGACAACTTGGACGCGGTGCGCGACACAACCGCCAAATGCCTGAAAATTTACGACTACCACCGTCCGCACGGTTCTTTGTTCAGAATTCCTTCCCATGAATGTGGTTAAAACATTGCCCGAAAACTTCAATTTGGATTCGTAATAAACTTGGGAAGTAAACCATATGGAATCCTACGCTTCCTCTTGTCCATTGTTTAGGGCGTCTTGAGCTTATCAAAACATAAAATTTCACGTTAATCTATTATGAATGTTGACCTATAATTGGAATACAGCTTTAAATATTTTTGCTGTTTTTCGGGCAAACGAATGACAAACATTTATACGATTTCTATAAGTTCAAAAATAGTAAATAATTTCAATTAGTAACCTTCGTTCCGAAAATAGCATAAATACGCTGTTACAGGCAGCGCCAATTTTTAGCATTAATTCCAGAACAATTTGGCAACAATTTTTCAACACCGACTTTCATAACAATTTTGACATTTTTTTTTTCGCTTTTATTTCAATAAGTTATTCGATAAGTTATTCAGCAAGTTAATCAAGAGGTTTTTCAATATTTTTTTTGAATTAAATTCAGAAGCTTAATTACTGATATTTGGAAAGTTTTAAATTGCATTTATTCAGCAGTTTTATCATTAATTTGAAATCGTTGCTTCAGAACTGCCGTTGAAAATTCGGCTCAATTTTGGCTTCGTTTTTTT
>JBKEBT010000104.1:0-7817 GCA_047973305.1 Pyrinomonadaceae bacterium | reverse complement strand
TCGGCGGTTCATGTTGGCAGATGTGTCCCGATTTATCGAAAATTGGGGCAGTTTCAAACAAAAAAACTTCGCGAAATAACATACAGTTTGCTTGAACATGTAGAAAAAGGAAGTTTTGTAGACATAATTCCGGAAGAAATCATTAGTAGGCGAAGTTTGTGTAGATACTTTGAAGCATTGCGACAAATGCATTTTCCGTCAGAAAGTTCCAATATGAATCTTTACGAGGTATTTCGAAGCCCCGCACAAATGCGTCTTATCTATGAAGAATTTTTTTGGATGGCGTTGCTATATGGTTTCAAAAAGAGTGAACGCAATCGCGAAGAAAAGCTCGTGAAAATTGAAATTTCGAATCAAACCCTTGCTCGCGTAAAAAAAGTTCTGCCGTTTACTTTAACCGGCGCGCAGCGAAGCGTTTTTAAGCAGATAAGTGCGGACATGCGTTCAGATATCCCCATGAACAGGTTGGTTCAAGGAGATGTGGGAAGTGGAAAAACCATTATCGCATTCTTGGCAATGTATTTGGCAATTGAAAACGGATATCAAGCAGCACTGATGGCGCCGACCGAAATTCTCGCGGAACAACACTTCGCGAATGCGAAAGAATTCTTTGGAAAATTGAACTTGGAAACCGATATTCTAACGGGAAGTTTGCGCGTTGGAGAAAAGCGAAAGGTTAAGGCTCGAATCGCCTCCGGGGCTAGCAACGCAATAATCGGAACGCATGCTTTGATTCAAGATGACGTGAATTTTTGCGCGCTTGGGCTTGCGGTCATCGACGAGCAACATCGGTTTGGTGTGCTACAGCGTGCACAGTTGCGAGAATCCGGCTTAAATCCTGAGGTAATCGTAATGACGGCAACCCCTATTCCGCGTTCGCTTGCAATATCCGTATATGGTGATCTGGATTATTCCGTGATCGATGAACTTCCACCGGGTCGCACGCCGGTAAAAACGGTGGTTGTTGGCGAAGATAAACGGACAGGAGTTTATAAGGGAATTTCACGCGAAGTCGCCACCGGCAGGCAGGTTTACATCGTCTATCCGCTGATAAAGGAATCTGAAAAAATGGATCTAAAGGCGGCAACGGAAATGTATGATGATTTGAGGACACAAATTTTTCCCGAATTGAGAATAGCCCTACTTCACGGAAAATTGAAAGCTGAAGAAAAAGAAGACATTATGCGGAGATTTACGCGCGGGGAGGTTGATATTTTGGTTTCAACAACCGTCATTGAAGTAGGTGTCGACGTCCCAAATGCTACGCTGATGGTTATCGAACACGCTGAGAGATTCGGGCTTTCACAGTTACATCAGTTACGAGGAAGAGTTGGGCGCGGAAGCGAAGAATCCTTTTGCGTTTTGCTTACGGCAGATAAAAAATCTGAAACCGCCAGACAGCGACTTGGTATTATGGAAAAGACTTCAAACGGCTTTGAAGTTGCAGAAAAAGATTTGGAAATTCGCGGACAGGGGGAATTGCTAGGAACAAGACAATCCGGAAAGAGAGCATTTAAGCTCGCGAATATAGTTCGCGATAAGCAAATTTTGGAAGAGGTTCAAGAAGATGTGACAAATATGTTCAAGGAAAGTGGAAAATCAGAAGAAGTTGAACAACTGTTAAGAATTGTGGAATGTGACCCAAGAATGAATTTCCTTGATTTTGCGTAAGAAACAAGTTAGATTCTTAAATAATCGTAACTCTAATGTTGAAAAAATAATTTAGTTTTACTAGTATGAACGCTTAGTGGAATCACCTCCTTCGGCTAAGTAGTGGGATATTTATCCCTGCTAATCGGTGTGTCTCTGTCTTGCAATCTCTAACCTTACCTAGAAATTGGGGTGATTAGGGAATTCCGATTAGATCGAATTTGGTATTTTCCGTTTTGAACAAGGAAAGGTAGAAAATAATGAACAACCGACGATACGGTACCGCTCATACATCAAAGCCTTATCGGAAGCGCAGCTTTAGCGAACAAGGCGGGGAAAGATACGGACAAAAATCTTACAGATCTCGATATTCTAGCGATTCACCGAGCAAGAATGAAAATCGAAATTCGCCACGTGACTACAAACGCGGCGGGAGAGATCAATACAAGTCACGTTTCAACCCCAAAAGAAGGGACGACAGGTTTAGACCTGAAGCCCGACTTCCAAGAATTGTTTCCGATATGCAGATAACCGACGGTAAGCACCGTGGAAAGTATTTAAAAAGTTCTGATTCTCCGAGGGTACGACCAACCGCAAGGAGAATTCGCGAAGTAATGTTTAGAATCTTGTTTAAACGTGTACGGGCAGGAAGGTTTTTGGACCTTTGTGCGGGTTCCGGTACCGTTGGACTTGAGGCAATATCAAGGGGCGCGTTGATTTCAACATTTGTTGAAAGATCCGCACGATTGTGTTCGTACATCAGAAAGAATATGGAAAATCTTGAGATCAAGGAAGGTCATGGAGAGATTTTCGAAATGGAAGTAATTCCTTTTCTAAAAAGGATGATGAACCGCCGAAGATATTGGGATGTTGTTTACTTCGATCCGCCATATAATTCAAACTATGATGAGGTTTTGAGCTATTTTGCACGAGGCGCAACCGTAAAAATAGGTGGTGTGCTTGTGATAGAACATCAATCGGAAATGATTTTTCCCGAAAAATTCGGCGTTATGAGACGCTGGAAAGTTGTTGTTAACGGCGAAAGTGCTTTAAGCTTCTACGATAGAAGATTCTGATGCGCGTAATATCCGGTTTATACGGCGGAAGGGTCTTAAAGAGCCCTTCCGGTCTGGAAATACGTCCCACATCGGATAGGCTTCGAGAGACACTATTTAACATTTTGAATTTGCAACCTGACGTGGGATTGCGGTTTCTAGATTTGTGCGCAGGAACAGGAGCAATGGGAATTGAAGCGCTCTCACGGGGCGTTCAATTCGTCACGTTTGTTGATATTTCGCGCGTGGCGTGTTCGCTTGTAAAGGAAAATCTTTCGAAACTGAATGTTCCGAATTCAGCATTTGAAGTGATTTGTGCACCGGCTGAAGAGTATTTAAGATTTTTACAAAAGGCGGCGGTTACCCAAGATATTGTCGTGTTTGACCCGCCTTATGAAACAGATTATTCTTCTGTGCTGAACTTTATTGGTAAGAGCGATGTGAATATTATTGCGAGCAATGGAATTTTTATAGCTGAACATCGCTCAAAGAATCAGCTTTCCGATGAATACGAATTGTTAAGACGCACAAGAATTTTAAAGCAAGGAGAAACTTCACTAAGTTTTTTTGAAAGAGCGTAACGCGGGCGGTTTTTACGTGTTCAAATGCGAAGAAAGCGTGCGAAATGAAAATTCTTGTTTGGGTGATTTTATGTTTGGTTTGGGGGTCCACGTGGCTTGTAATAAAAATCGGGTTGCGTGATATTCCGCCTCTTACGTTTGCTTCCTATCGCTTTATTCTTTCAATATTCACAATTTCCATAGTTTTGAAGTCGTTACGGATTCCCTTTCCTGATTTAAGACGTGAATGGAAGTTTTTTGCGTTTACGGGAATACTTCAGTTTACGATTAATTATGCAATTGTTTTTTGGAGCGAACTTTATATAACATCCGGTTTAGCGGCAGTTCTGCAGGCAACAATTCCACTATTCGGGCTTTTGCTTGCAACTTTTTATTTACCCGATGAACGAATAACAAAGTTAAAATTAGGTGCCCTCTTAATCGGGTTTGTTGGCGTTGGGGTCATATTTTCCGAGCAATTACGAATCAACGATTTGTGGGCATTTGCCGGTTCAATCGCAATAGTTTTTGGCGCGTTTATAGCGGCGCTTGCATCAATTCAAACAAAAGCGAAAGGTTCGCATCTTAATCCTGCGGCTTTACTTTTGGGACAAATGATTTTTGGCGGTGTACCTCTTATGTTCTTGGCTTTTGTTTTTGAAGGCAATCCGTTAAGACATAATTTTACCCAAGCGTCGATTTTAAGCATAATCTATTTGAGTTGGATCGGAACTGTAGTCGCGTTTTGGCTATATTATTGGCTTTTGAAGCGGGTCGAATCGACAAAAGCGATGACGATTTCACTGGTAACACCTTTAACAGCGGTAGTTTTTGGCGCGATTTTTTTACATGAAAAATTACCGAAACAAACCGCGTTTGGCGGCATTTTAATATTATTGAGCGTTGCATTGATTATTTTTCGCAGACGAATAAGGACATTATGAAACTAAGGTTTACAACTTCGGGAGAATCACACGGAAAGGGGTTGGTTTCGATAGTGGAGGGCTTGCCGGCGGGCTTGGCAATCGATAAAGACGAAATCAATCACGAACTTTGGCGTAGGCAACAAGGTTACGGTCGTGGTGGCAGAATGAAGATTGAAAGCGATACGATTGAAATTATATCGGGTGTCCGGCACGGAAAAACCTTGGGTTCGCCGCTCGCATTTATAATTGAAAATAAGGATTTTGTTCACTGGCAAGAAATAATGTCGGCAGAAGTTCCGGAAAGCACTCCGAAAAATCCGCGCGTTGTAAAGCGTCCGCGTCCCGGTCACGCCGATCTTGCGGGCGGACAAAAATTTGACACGCGGGATTTGCGAAATATCCTGGAGCGCGCATCTGCACGTGAAACGGCTTCACGTGTTGCGTGTGGCGGGTTTGCAAAACAATTGCTGCGCGTATTTGGAATTGAAATTGCCAGCCACGTGGTAAAACTCGGCACCGTTCCCAATGAATTGATTTTGGCTGATTGGGAATCGATTAAATCTATTTCAAAGGATTCGCCGTTAAATTGCAGCGATTTAGAAATCGAAAAGGCAATGATTGCCTTGGTGGATACCGCAAGAGAAAACGGCGATACGCTTGGTGGCGTTTTTGAAGTTGTAGCCAAGGGAATTCCCGTCGGGCTTGGTTCGCATACATCGTGGCGCGAAAAACTTGATGGAAGGCTTGCGCGCGCGATTATGTCAATTCATGCCGTCAAAGCGGTTGAAATCGGCGAAGGAGTCAATGCAGCGGGCTTGTTCGGTTCGGAAGTTCACGATGAAATCGGCTTCGAAGGCGGTAGTTTCAAGAGGTTTTCAAATCGCGCTGGCGGTCTTGAAGGTGGCATAACAAACGGTGAAGAGGTGCGAGTGCGTGGATACAAGAAGCCGATTGCGACCCTTAGGAAGGCTTTGCGTTCGGTTGATATTGATTCAAAAGCCGAGGAACCCGCTTCGTTTGAACGTTCAGATATAACCGCCGTACCGGCGGCAGGCGTGATTGGGGAAGCAATGCTAGCGTTGGTTTTGGCTGATGCGATGCGCGAAAAATTCGGTGGCGACAGCCTTGATGAAATGCGCGCAAATTTTAAGAACTATATAAAAACCGCGGGCAAGTTTTAGGGAAGTGTGCGATAAGTTAACACGTATAGGCTTTCGCGAAGAAATAAGGCAAATTCGCCACGTGTCATAACCCGATCGCCTTTTGAAATTCGTTGAAAGTTTACCGGCAATGCGTCGTCACCGAAAATCTTTGCCCAATAATCCATCACTTCATTTTGTGAAAGCGGAAGATTTCCTTTTAGTTCGCGGTTTGAATCGACCAGCACAATACCGTAGTAATTAAAAAGCACCTCCGCCGCTGCGGCATACGGCTTTCTTGAATCAAAATCAGCGATTTGCGAAGTCGAAATTAATTCATGTTCGTTTAGATGATTAAAAACTCCTGCGGTTTCAAAATCTTTTCCGGCAACTGCCGCACGATTTTCAAGCATTTTCAAAGTCAAATACAAAAACTGTAAAAAATCGCCTTTGTTCAGCGGTACGTAAGGGTGAAATTTTCCGTCTGCATAACCAAAAGTGATTTTGTAATTTTCAGTTAAATCGAGAACAGGTTCATAAAACAAGGAATCAGGCTTGACATCGGCGTATCCTTCAATTTTATCGGGCACTTGATATGAAGCAGTTAGCAATAAAGGCTTGTAGTTAAAGGAGATAACCCCCGTTACAGGAATCGGCGCTCCATCACACGTTGATGGCTGAAAGCTTATCTTTCTTGCGGTGTCGATTGCGGTTTGACGTAGAACTTCCGGACCGTCAGAGGATATTACATCTTGTACCGCCCCGGTTTCATCGACCTTCAAATGCACATTTACAACACCGGAAATCATTCCAATTCCCGAATCCGCAGAAACCTTTGGCGAGGCATCAAGAGTAGCTTTCCCTACCTTAAAATCCCGACAATTCTTGTTTGCTTCGCTATCCGACTTAAATTCTAAATTTAATGTTTGCGCAAAAACGCCGGCGACAAAAATCGCGCAGCTAAATGTAAGCAGTAACGTGTTGCGAATAATCATTTTATTTGCGCGTATGATATAACAAATTGAATGGATTACAAAACAAAAAATCGTCGGGATAAAACGGTAACGCAGCTCTTATAATCGCTTAGACAGGCTCATATAATTTGTGAGGATGTTTGTATCACTTTCAATTCTAAAATATGTTTAACCGGATGAAAGCTTTTACGTTACCTTCATTGGCAAAAATTAACAGATTTTTGTTAATTCACGGGAAACGAAACGATGGGTTCCACGAACTGTTTACCGAATTTCAAACCATTTCACTTTTTGACGAAATTAGGTTTGAACCTGCCGCGGAGTTTGCATTTGTGTGCGATTCTGTGGGCACGCCAAACGATGAGAATAATCTTGTGGTTAAGGCGGCGATGCTTCTTGCCGAATATGCGAATGTTAAACCTAGTGGAAGAATTAACCTAAAAAAGCGAATTCCGGCACCCGGTGGATTGGGAGGAGGTTCGTCAAATGCGGCGATTTCACTGCTTGGTTGTGCAAAATTATGGGGCGTAAACATCGCGCCTGAAACACTTGTTTCCCTTGGGGCGAAACTAGGCGCTGATAGTCCATTCATTTTCTACGGCGGAAATGTTTTCGGAACGGGAACGGGAACTGAGCTTTTTGCCGCACCGGTGCGAAAGAAACAATACTTGATTATCATTACGCCAAATGTGAAAATTTCAACGGCTGAGGCGTTCAAAAGACTTAATTTACATCCCTTGACAAACACAAATCGTGCAAGTATCCTTCAAATTTGCGCTGATTACGCCGATGCCCTGCGTGGCGACATTTCAGAGCATAAAAACGATTTTGAAAACAGCGTTTTTGAGTTAGAGCCTACGATAAAATCGTGTAGAGAAACTCTTTTGGATTTGGGGGCTCATACCGCTTTGCTTTCGGGGAGCGGCGCTAGTGTGTTTGGCGTCTTTGACAATGAGTTTGTTCGGGATAAAGCTTTTGAAAATTTGGTGTTTGAAGGCGCAAAGTTTGCCGCGGAAACTATTTCCGTAGATGAATACCGAGAAATGTTGACACCGTGTAAAGATTTGCTTCCGAAAGATTTAAACAAGTTTGGTGGGGCGTAGCCAAGTGGTAAGGCAGCGGGTTTTGGTCCCGCGATTCGTAGGTTCGAGTCCTTCCGCCCCAGAATAATCTAAGCGGGCAAGTTGTTTGTTCCAACTTGCTCTTTTTTTTATCGAATGAGCGTTACTGGCAATATAAAAATATTTTCCGGAAATTCGCATCGGTCTTTAGCGGTGGCGATTTGCGAACATTTAAATTGTGATTTGGGGGTTGCAAGCACGGATAGGTTTTCCGATGGAGAATTCAACTTCCAAATAGGCGAGAATGTTCGCGGAACTGATGTTTTTATTATTCAGCCAACGTGCCCGCCAACTGATGAAAACCTGATGGAATTGCTGATAATGCTTGACACCTTCAAGCGGGCATCGGCGGAACGCGTAACTGCCGTAATTCCATATTTTGGTTATGCACG
>JBKEBT010000103.1:0-18637 GCA_047973305.1 Pyrinomonadaceae bacterium | reverse complement strand
GCGTCTTCTATCGAAATTGTTTCTCCTAGTTCGTTGCCGTTGCCAATGTAAAAGCCTACTTCCATTTCATAATCCAGTGCGTTTGACGGAATAAAAATCGGTGGCTTATCAGCCTCAGAATGATTTTGCCCCTTAGGACGTCTAAAATCTGTGCCCGAAACAACTATTGAAGAAGCACGCCCGTGGTAACCGATTGGTATCCATTTGTAATTGGGCATTAAGGGATTGTCCGGGCGAAAAAGTTTGCCGACATTTGTTGCATGAAAAATAGAACAATAAAAATCGGTGTAATCACCCGCAAAAAGCGGAAGCGAAAATTTGCATTCATTAATTGGAACAAGGTTATTTCTAAGTTTTGCGATTGTTGCATCATCGACATTATCAGAAAGTAGCTCGAAAATTATTTCGCGAAATACGGTTGTAAAACGTTCGCCGTTTTCTTTAAGCGGTGTGAAGTCTTCAACCATTAAACCCATTTCTTCAACGCCTTCGGAAGAAATAAGTTCCGCGAAAAACCCATCGAGCGCGCATTTGTTTAAGTTCAACACATAATCGCCGATTGCAACGCCGACCGATGTTGTTTCAGAACCGGTTTCATAAAACTGACAAAAAGGCAGATTCTGAATCGGAAAATCGGTAGAAGGATTGTTTGCCGAATCAACCCAGCTTTTTGTAGCCGCGTTGTGCGTAAAGTTCGTTTCGTTATACATAAATACTGAGCCAAAATCTATACTTGTTTTATCTAACAAAAATCAATTTATTCTTGGTTTCACACATATTTTACCCATCTTGTAACTACAGTGTTAATTTCAAAACACGAGTAAAAGTTTTATAGAAGATTCATTAGCTGAAGTTCGGCAATTGGTTCATCAAACGAGCAAGAACCAAATGAAACAATACCGGTTTCCCGCAAATGTCTTATTTGCGTTAGCGAAAGAGAGAACTCTTTGTGCCAGGTTACGCCACTGTCTTGAAAATCAAAGGATTCAAAGAATTCATCTTCCATAATTTCTTCCAAAACATCTGCCTTAAAGCCCTCAGCAGCAAAAGCCGTTGTAACAAAAAGGTTTAAAAAGCCGTGCATTGTGCCGCACGGTGCGTTTTCTTCGTAAGTTAAAGGTTTGAAACACCGTATAGGGTGATGCAAGCCCGCGGTAGCCTTAAACGGTACGTTTGCAGCTAAACAAATACGAATAAAATTCAGCACTTCTGATGTACGGGGAAACATAGAAGGTGTAACTCCACCCATGCGAATTTTTGCGCGCTGATTACAGATTGCAAGTGACGAAATAACTTCGGGCAACGTATTGTCTAAAGGTACCTCAAAATAATTTGCAAACCCAAACGGAATTGCATTGGAAATTGTTGTGACAGCTTCTTGTGAATTTGCCTTAAGTTCAATTGAATCAACAACAACGCCGGGTCCGTTTGTTAGGTTGAAATCTTCAATAACGCGTACTGTTTCATGAATATTATCAGTAGCAATTGCACTTAAATGCCACGCGTTTTCGCCTCGGCGCGGAAGAAAATCTCGTGCGATTTCCAAAAACTCGCCCAAACGAGCTACCGGCAGCACGAATCTACCAAGCATCCAGCAATAGTTGCTATTCTTATAGGTTGCATAATTCAATACCGCCTCCGTCATCGAAATTTCCGAAGGCGGAAAAAGACCCGCATAATCTATGGAATTTTGCAGTAGTGTTTTTAGCGAACTTGAAGGTGTTCCGTATGTCATCAAAAATAAATCAAAAATTTAATGTTATTGTACTTTCTTAAATTTGCGCTCTAAAGCAGACCAGCACTTATAATAATCATCTTGTAGTGCGCCGCAATTCATTGAAAATTCCGAAGGATGAATTACGAAGCGGGTTTCAAACATAAACGCCAATGTATCGGAAAGCTTTTGGGGAATCATATCTTGATTTGTGGCGTTTTCAAATCCTTCAAAATCTGGTCCGTGCGCTGTCATTTGGTTATGCAAAGAGCCACCACCGGGAACGAACCCGGTTTCTTTTGCGTCATAACGTCCGTAAACCAATCCCATATATTCACTCATAAAATTTCGGTGATACCACGGCGGACGAAACGTATCTTCCATAACGAGCCATCGTTCCGGAAAAATTGCAAAATCGCAGTTAGCAACACCCGGTTCTGCGCTCGGCGCCGTCAACACGGTGAAAATAGACGGATCGGGATGATCGTATGAAATTGAACCGATGGTATTGAAAAGTCGCAAATCGTATTTATACGGCACGTAATTTCCATGCCATGCAACAACATCCAACGGCGAATACGCAACTTTAGCTTGAAAGAAACCACCACCAAATTTTGTTATCAACATCAAAGGTTCTTCACGATCTTCATACCACGCAACGGGCGTGTTGAAATCCCTAGCGTTTGCCAAGCCGTTTGCACCAATTGGACCAAGTTCCGGTAGTCTAAACATTGAACCGAAGTTTTCGCAAACATAACCGCGTGCCTGTTTATTCGGCAGTTCCACGCGAAATTTCAAGCCACGCGGAATTACCGCAATTTCGCCGGGTTCTATTTCAAGTATGCCGAGTTCGGTGAAAAACCGAACGCGATTCATTTCGGGAACTATCAGCATTTCGCCATCGGAATTGTAAAAATAACGATGATTCATATCGGCGTTTGCGGAATATATGTGTATGCCGATTCCCGCTTGGATAGCGGGATTTCCGTTTCCTGCAATCGTATTTATTCCGTCGATAAAGTCCGTGGATTCCTCCGGAATAGAAAGCGCATTCCAACGCAATTGGTTTGGCGTGGTTTTGCCTTTGCCGAATTCGCTTAGCCAGTTCTTTGTATCAGCTTCTTCGAAAGGTTCGTGCAAAACCGAAGGACGAATTCTATACTCCCACGTGCGTCGGTTTACGGCGCGCGGTGCAGTAAACGCGGTCCCCGAAATTTGTTCAGCATACAACCCCATTGGCGGTTTTTGTGGTGAATTTCTTCCCTTTGGCAGCGCGCCCTCAACTGCTTCGGTTGCAAAGCTGTTTCCAAAACCGGAAAGGTATCGCAACTCTTTTGTTTCTTCTGTGGAATTCATAATTACAACCTATAACGGCAATAAAGCCTATGATAAAGCAAATATTTTCAGCACGCTTTTATCGGATTGATTCTAACAAAAACACGGTGAATGGTCATATCTTGGCAATTCACATTTCCCGATATTTATTGCTTTGAGCAATTGTGCGTTTAGCTCCGGCAACAAATCGCTTGATTGTATTTAAACTTCAGCTAGTTATAAAGGGGTCATAAAACGACTAGAAGTTTGCAATTGCAGGGATTTAGACAGACCGAACGACAAGGAAAGAAAGTTAAGCGAAAATGGTTACGAAACAATGTTGACAAAAAAGTAAAGTATAATAGAATCAAATGTTGATACCGAGTAAAACATAAATGCCGAAGATTGCCGACATACAAGAAACACCGAATCCGAACGCGGTGAAGTTTATATTGCGCGAACCTGTAAGTAATGGAAGCTCCAGCTCTTACGCTTCCGCAGAAGCGGCAAAAGATGATGCCTTGGCGAATTCTATTTTTGAAGTTGGGAACGTTGTATCCGTCTTTTATATGGATAGAATGATTACGATTGAAAAAACGCCCGAATCGGATTGGGATGAAGTACTTCCCTTGCTAGCCGTTCCAATTCGCGAAGCAAAAGCAACCCAAAACACAGTTCGAAACGGGAATGCCGCAAGTGCAGTTGGTGGTGCTATTGCCGCGGCGGCGAGTGAAGACCCCGTGGTTGCCGATATAAATGCGATTTTAGATGAAAGAATCAGACCTTACCTGGCAAGTGATGGAGGCTGGTTGGAAATTGTGAGCCTCGAAGAAAATATTCTTACCGTAAGTTATCAAGGTGCTTGCGGAAGCTGCCCTAGTTCTTTGACGGGAACCTTGATGGCGATTGAAAATCTAATACACGAAGAAATTGACCAAAACATCGAAGTGGTTGTCGTTTAGAGTTGATTTTCCTAATACGCTGCGGAACCTATGGTTTTTAAATCGTTCACTGTCATTTATTTGGACGAACTATTTTAAAGTATATCTTGACATTAAACTGCTAAATTAGTCATAATTCCATTTGTGGCATTTATTTGAAATGTCGTCTGCGCGATACCAAACGCTTCAAACCACACAAAAGCCAACCAGATTGTAAACCCCAATGAGAGATTTGCGATTTCGCAATTACGGAGGAAATCAAAAGTGAACAGTGAAGAACTCGAAAAGAGCCTGCGCGCCGAATTCGAGAGCTATCTTGAAGGAGTCCTTACAGAAAAAAAGGATGAGGTCTCAGGCTTTAAGGCTAAAATCGAAGAAAAGCTAGCTGAACAACGCAGCGAAATCAAACATTTGTTTGATGAATTCGCCGGGTCGCTTTCAAGTGGTGAAATACATCCCAGCTTTTCTGAAAGCGTTGCGGAACACCTAAAGCTTGCACGCGACGAAGGTGCAAAAATAACGGCAGCCGCAGTTGCAGAGGCTGAAGAGCTTCAGGCGCAAAATGAGAAGCCCGCAAATTTCGCCGATATTAGGGATGCAATTACCGATATAAGTTCGAAGAATTCTCAATCGGAAATCCTTAAGGCATTGGTACATCATGCCGCAGAATATACACCCCGAGGTGCGTTTTTTATTGTTAAGAACGGAAACCTTGTTGGTTGGAAGGTTTTTGGAGCAGAATCAGAACCATTTGCGGATAAAGTTAAGCAAGTTTATTTTACCGTTGAGTCAAAAACCTCTTTATCTGAAGCGGTTGAAAATTTAGGAACGGTTGAAAGCAGCTACGGACTTCACGATGATGACCGTGTGTTTCTAGACAAGCTAGGTTTTGGCAAACCAACAAATATTTACGCAATTCCGCTTATTGTAAGGGGAAGGGGTGTAGCTGTTGCTTACGCCGATCGCGGCGAGGGCGAAGGCGTTGTAAATGTCGAAGCAATTGAAACGTTGATGCGCATTTCGGGGCTGACGGTTGAATTGCGCGCATCTACAAATGCAGCAACAAGAACGGAAGAAGAACATTCGGACGATGATGTACAACATCAGAGAGAAAATCATCTTGATGGAGATTCCGAACTATATTCACCTGAGCATCATACATTTTCAACGCCGGCTTCTACTGCAATGCAGTTTAACCAACCTGAACCGGTTGCAGATGAATACCAAAAGCCGGAACCACAGAGTTCGTTTGAAGAGGCAACGGCTTATTCACCTACCGCAAACGATTATCCGGAATATACGGAAGAGAATTTTGATTATGAGCCTTCCACGCCCGAACAAAATTTTCAATCTTTTGAGTCTGAAACGCCTGTAAACTCATATGATTCGTTTGAACCTCAAGTAGCGCCTGAAACCGATTTTCCAGCATATGAGCCTGCTTCCGAATCTTTTGAGCAGGATAGTTTGGATGATGTTCAAGACACCTCGGCTAACGCAGACTATAATTACACATCACTTGATGAAAACACTGGTTCATTTGATGTTTCCGCAGATGATAACAATTATAACACTGATCTTGAATCGAGAATTTTAGAAGAAACGCGCGCAAATGAAGTTGCCGAACAGGATTCACCAGTAGATTTCAGTTTCAAGAGTAACGAAAGTATCGAATCGAATCCGAACGAATTTAATTTTCAATCAAACGACGTAAATGATTTTGAGAGTAATTATTCTTCTAAGCCTGCGTATGAACCGGAAATAAATCATTTTGAATCTGAAACTCTTCAAAGCCAACCGGATGAGGATCGATTCACGGAATCAAATTCTTTTGAACAACCGACATCAACCGGGTTTGATACACAAAATTTTGACACGTCTGTTTCTTCCGATTCGTATGAATTTGAAAACGGTAGCGTTGTAAATGAACCGGCACCAGCTGCAAATATTCCGGCAACTACAGCACCGATTACTGTAGAAAGCGCATCAAGCACATCGAAACGTTCGCGCTTTGGTGACAGGAACGTCGATCTTCCGATTGAAGTTGCCGAAGATGAACGCAGGTATCATAACGACGCAAGACGATTTGCCAGGTTACTGGTTTCTGAAATTAAGCTTTACAACGAACAAAAGGTTCGTGAAGGTAGAGAAACGGGCGATTTATACGAACGTTTGCGCGAAGCAATAGACCGCTCGCGTGAAATGTATGACAAGCGCGTTCAACCGCCGGTTGCCGCAAAATTTGACTACTTCAATTATGAATTAGTAAACACGCTCGCCGAAGGCGATGAAGGAAAATTGGGCGCGGGGTACCCGGGTGCAAGTGTTTAGGGCGTAAGACAACGCCGGAATTTAAAAGGTGCTCGATTTCGAGCACCTTTTTTATTGGCTTTAACAAGGCGGTTAAAGCTATTTTATTATCGGTAAAACAATTCGTGAGTTTGTTTTCCCGCCAAAATATACACGCTCGGTTGCGACTTGAAAATCGGCATCTGTCGCCTGCATATAATTTTTTACAAAACGCTGAGGGTTGCGCGCTACAAGCGGAAACCAACTGCTTTGAATTTGCACCATAATTCGGTGTCCCTTCTTAAACGTGTGTACAATGCCGGGCATTGTGTAATCAATTGCCACAACTTTGTTTGGAATAAGCGGTTCCGGTTTTTCGAAACTGTTCCTAAACCGTGCCGGAAATGGTTCACCGCGTAAAAGCATTTGATATCCCCCCGGTTGAAACACCGAATACGCCGAATTTTCAGGGGGCTTAACGCCTTCCGGAAATCGATAATCATCGGGAAAAACATCAATTAGCTTTACAACAAAATCAGAATCTGTTCCCGTTGAGGAAACAAAAAGGTTAGGTTTAATATCCCCCGCAACGGTAATATCCTGCGTCAAAGGTGCTGTTTGGTAAACCAAAACATCAGGTCGTTCAGATGCAAACCGTTGGTCTTCCGTCATAAAATCACGCGGATAGCTCATTGCAATTTTCTGAGTGTACGGAACCGGCTTCTGCGGGTCTGAAACGTATTCATCTTTTCCGCTTAAGGTTCCCGCAGTTTTTTGATCAAAGCTTAATCCGCCATTGGCTGTCAGATAAAGTGCAGTTTGCTTGGCGTTTGTAGGGTTAAATGTGTCGTAATGGCGCCAGGTGTTTTCACCCGTGTCAAATAGATTTGTTTCTTTTATCTGTGAAATATCCCCTTTGTCTTTCAAGAAGTAATCAAAAAACGGTAGCTGAATATTCTTTTGATAAGATTCACTCGTCTTTTCCTTAAAATATGCGGTACCGAGCCAATCTCCGTCTGCACGAACCCATCCGCCGTGGAACCAGGGTCCCATTACCAACACATTGAATATACCCGGGTTGTACTTTTCAATATGTCTGTAAGTTTGAAGCGCACCGTAAAGATCTTCATTGTCATACCATCCCCCAACTGTCATCGTTGCGCATTTTATGTTCTTAAGTTTTGTTAAGATGTTTCTGTCTTGCCAATATTTGTCGTAATTTGGGTGTTCTTGCATTTCGTTCCAAAAGGGAATATCCATGCCTAGGTTTTCACGATAAACATCATCCGATTTTCCTAACCCGCCGATAGCTTTGAAAAACTTGTACCCATCTTCTGTGCCGTAATTAAAGCGTTTAATATACGAATAATTATCAACGGGTCCCGGACGCGGCTGCCCAACAGAACCAAAAAACATATAATTTTGTGCAAAAAAGAATGCGCCATTGTGGTGCATATCATCGCCAACCCACCAATCCGAAACGGGTGCCTGTGGAGAGCAAGCCTTAAGTGCGGGGTGCGAATCAATTGACCCGGCGGAGGTATAAAACCCGGGATACGAAATTCCGTATGTTCCCACGCGTCCGTTGTTACTTGCAACATTCTTTACGAGCCAATCGATTGTGTCGTAGGCATCGGTAGATTCATCAATGTCGTTTTTTGAGCGATTCTCTATATCCGGACGAACGTTTACAAATTCACCTTCGCTCATCAGACGTCCGCGCACATCCTGATAAGCAAAAATATATCCTTCACGCGCGAATTGATTGTCCGGACCCAAGCTTGTTTTATATTTATCTTCTCCATAAGGCGAAACCGAATACGGCGTGCGATTTAGCAATATCGGATATTTTTTTGAAGTATCCTTTGGCGCATATATTGCCGTAAAGAGTTTTACGCCGTCGCGCATTGGAATCATAACTTCGTGTTTCGTGTAGTTTTCCTTTATATATTTTGCAAGAGCTTCTCGTTCATTCTGCGCAAATATTGGAAGCGCAAGAAATGAAACGACAAGCAAGAGCAAGAATCCACGATTTAAATATCTCGTTTTCATTGAAAATTCTCCTTGTTCTTAGTTAATCGGTTAGCCGTTAATTGTTTAAACTTCTAGTTCAAAGGCGCAAAACAGGTCTGTTTCAAACAAAACTAGTTTACATTGTAAAACTCTATTACGTTTCAAATTGCGTATTTGTTATTCTTAGAAAAAAAACGAGATATGAAAAAAACATTTGTCGAATTTTTGTTTCTATTTTTGTTGTTTGTTTTTGGCGGATGTGGAAACTTCTCGGATACAAATTACAAAACCCGCGCGGAGCCTGCGCCGGCAGAAAAACCCGCAATCAATGACACTACCGAAAATGTGACTATAACTTCGGAAGGGAATGTCGAAATTATCGGCACGTATTTTGAGCCTAAGAAGGAACCTTCACCTGCGGTTCTGCTTCTTCATCAATGGGGAAGCGACAGACATTCATTTGACGATTTTGCGAAGAAATTGCAGACAGCTGGCTTTGGCGTGCTGACAATTGATGGACGCGGATTCGGAGATTCAACAAAAACTTCGGAAGGTGAGACGGTTTTGCCCGAACGCACCGATGAAGCGGTAAAAGGAATGCTCGTGGATATAGGAAACGCGTATGAATTTCTTGAACGCAAGAAAGAAATCGATTCCACTTTGATACAAATTGGTGGAGCTTCATACGGCAGCAGCCTCGCGATTCTTTACGCAGCCGGCAACAAAAAGGTTAAGGCTGTAGCGTTGGTTTCGCCGGGTCTAAACTATTTTGGAAATATGGAAATTGAACCTGCGATTAAAGCCTACGGAGCGCGCCCGATTCTACTTGTGGCAGCAGAGGATGATAAAGATTCTGCTGCGACGGTTAAAATGATTGTGGCGGAATTTCCCGACAAAAACTATATTGAGAAGATTTATGAAAACGGTGGGCACGGAACCGCGCTGTTTTCGGTAGGTTTGGCGGATGTTCTAGAAAGTTTCTTTGCCTCAAACATTGATTTAAAGTGACGAAATTATTAAAACAAAACGGAAAATAAGGATGATAAACCATTCAATAGTCTATCATCCGTGTGAACAAGTACTTAACGATTTATGAGTTTTTGCGCTCCTTCACCATATCGGGCACCCATAACCTTTACGTTTTTTGTCAATTCATTAACTTTTAATAAATCATCTTCAGAAAATTCCACGTTAACTGCTCCCAAATTTTCTTCAAGCCGACCTAGCTTGGTTGTGCCTGGAATTGGAACTATCCATTGTCCTTGCGCCAAAACCCATGCGAGGGCAATTTGCGCGGGTGTTGCACCTTTTTGTGCGGCAAATTCACTTAAAAGGTTTACAAGTTCTTGATTTATTTTGCGGTTTTCTTCAGAAAAACGAGGCACAGTGTTGCGAAAATCTGTTTCCGCAAATTTTGTGTTTTCATCAATTTTGCCCGTCAAGAAACCTCTTCCCAAAGGGCTATACGGCACGAAACCAATTCCCAGTTCCTCTAAAACTGGAAAAATTTCAACTTCGGGGGCGCGCTCCCACAGCGAATATTCGCTTTGCAGCGCAGTTATCGGCTGAACCGAATGTGCTTTTCGAATCGCATCAGCACCCGCTTCAGACATTCCGAAATGCCGCACTTTTCCCGCACCAATCAAGTCTTTTACCGCGCCTGCTACATCTTCTATCGGCACATTTGGGTCAACGCGATGTTGGTAAAAAACATCAATATAATCGGTTTGAAGTCGTTTTAAAGAAGCATCGCAAACTTCCTTGATGTGTTCTGGACGACTGTCTAGCGGCGGTAAATCAGTTTGAGGCTCTGCGGTCTTGATGTTAAATCCGAACTTTGTTGCTAAAACGACATCCTTGCGAAACGGTTTTAGTGCTTCACCCACAAGTTTTTCGTTTGTAAAGGGACCGTAAACTTCTGCCGAATCAAAAAAAGTTACACCCATTTCAACCGCTGAACGAATTAAAGAAATCATCTCTTTTTCATCTTTCGGTTCCCCATACCCAAAACTCATTCCCATACAGCCGAGCCCTAAAGCCGAAACTTCCAACCCCTCATTTCCAAGCGTTCGTTTTTGCATATTTTCTCCTATAAATTCTTATAATTATTCTTTTTATCGTGTAAATAAATTCGCCATAGTCATTGCTTAATTTACGTATACGTCTGAATCAGCAATTCTTTGGTTTCATTGATTGTCAGCCCTGAAGCCAATGCTCCTGCAAAAGCATCGGTAGGTACTTCCACTTCGCCAACCGCAGTAAACGCGACGATGGCTTCAATTGCTTTCTGCCAATTTGTTATTGAATTCTAATCTTCTTTAATTTTTTCATATTTCTTGAATCTCTAAAGCGATGACATATCGACAACGAAGCGATACTTTACATCGCCGCTTTCCATGCGTTCATAAGCTCGGTTGATTTCCTGCATGTCAATCTTTTCGATTTCTGCGGTTATTTTGTTTTCCGCGCAAAACTCCAGCATTTCTTGTGTTTCTTCAATTCCACCTATATTTGAACCAGCAAAATTCTTTCTGCCGTGAATCAAACCGAAAGATACAACCTCAAGAGGTTTTGACGGTAAGCCAACCAAAACCAAGCTTCCATCCACCTTCAAAAGTGAAAGATATTCGTTAACATCGTGCTTTGCGGAAACGGTGTCTAAAATCAAATCAAAGCAATCTATTTGCTTATTCATTTGCTGTTTATCGGTTGAAAGCACTGCATCATCTGCACCAAGATTCTTTGCGTCTTCAAATTTTGAATCATCGGTAGTAAAGGCTGTAACTTTTGCGCCCAAAGCCTTTGCAATCTTGATTGCCAAATGACCGAGCCCGCCGATGCCTACAATACCTACGGTTTTGCCGGGTCCGATTTTCCAATGTTTTAGTGGGGAATAGACGGTAATACCGCCGCAAAGTAACGGCGATGCCGCAGCAGGATCTAGATTTTCAGGCATTTTTAGAACGTAGTCTTCATTTGCAACTATTCTTTCCGAATAACCACCAATTGTTTGCCCACCCAAATACTTATCCGGAGAACCGAAAACAATTGTGTTGCCCATTTCACAAAACTGCTCCAACCCGTGTTTGCAATAAACGCAATCACCGCATGAATCTACAATGCAACCTATCCCTGCTAAATCACCCGATTTGAATTTTGTTACCAGATTTCCGACCTTTGTAACTTCGCCGACTATTTCGTGTCCCGGAATTAGTGGATATTTTGTTGCACCCCAATCATTTTTTGCGGCGTGTAAATCTGAATGGCAAATTCCGCAGAATGCGATCTCAATTTCTACATCGTGCGGTTGAACTTCGCGCCGTTCAACATTCATTGGTTTCAAATCCGCAGTTGCCGCTTCTGTTCCGTATGCTTTTATCGTTTCTGTTTTAATTTCCATTTTATTATTCCTCAAGCAAATTTTCTTTATGAGTTTTGCGAAGCCGAAATTCGGCAACCTGCTGTAAGCACCGCAACCGGCAAAACATATTCCAAATTTTCGGAGACACACTTCTACGTTGATGTATATTGAATTGAAGAATATATCGCCATTTCTACGTAATTATAGTAGTTATGATAAATCTAAGGGTAGCACGATTCTGCTTAATCCTTGTATAATTCTGCAAAAACATGCAATCCACATTGAATAACAAAACAAATATTACTATAAGAAATTATGAGCACTACGGCAGCGACCAAACGTAAAGAAGCGGGAATACGGAACAACCGTGAAGAACTAATAGAAAGAATAAACTACTTATTACCGGAAGATGGTGAACTAGATATGCTTAATGATTTTCGTATATCTCGCCTTTCGAAACCCTCAGAAACAAGACACATGGTTTATGACCCTTGTTTCTGTTTCATTATACAAGGAAGTAAAACCGTGAAATTGAACGGGGAATTACTTCGCTATAACCCGGGAAACTATTTGATTACCACAGTTGATCTCCCAGTTTCTGTGTGTGTGGAAAAAGCAAACGAAGAAGAACCGTATCTTGGGTTTCGTATGAATCTTCAACCTGCACATATTGCAGCGGTTTTTATGGATTCGGGCATAAAAATGAAAAAGGGCGATGCAAAAGTCAAAGCGATTAGCGTAAGCCCTGTGGATTCCGATTTGCTGGATGCAATTGTGCGCTTGTTCCGGGTGTTTGATTCGTCCGATGAAAGCAAAGTGCTTGTTTCTCTTACAGTTAAAGAAATTATTTATCGGCTTTTGATTGGTGGACAAGGTGCAAGATTAGGACATCTACTCGCAAATCGCGGTGATTCACACCGAATTTCAAAGGCAATTAGAATTTTACAAAAGAATTTTAATCAGCCGCTTAGAATTGATGAGCTTGCGCGCGAATTGGGTATGAGCGTTTCCGGTTTTCACCACCATTTTAAGAGCGTAACCACAATAAGCCCGATACAGTTTCAAAAACATCTTCGGCTACAAGAGGCACGAAAATTGATGCTTGGTGAAGAGCTCGATGCCGCAGATGCCAGTTTCCGGGTTGGTTACAGCGATCCTTCTCACTTTAGCCGAGATTACAAAAAGCATTTTGGTTTACCACCTAAACACGATATTGAAATGATTAGAAACACTGTGGCTGTGTCTGCATAACTTCCGCACAATTCGTAAAGTTTCGTTTACGACAGTTTTCCAATTAAAACTTCTTGTTCATAAACGGCGTTTATTCGTTATGTTGTAGAATTACTTTCCGAAGCAGTAAAAATCATGATTTTTGACCAAGACAGTTTCTTTCGTTCAAAGCAATACAGAGCTTTGATAACCGCAACCGCAACAATAATTCTGATTGGCACAGTGTTTTACCATTTTGTAGAAGGCTGGCGTTGGCTAGATTCGGTTTACGTTTCTGTAATAACACTTACCACGGTGGGCTATGGAGATTTTTCGCCTAAAACGGACATCGGAAAAATTTTTACGATTGGCTATGTACTTATCGGCGTGGGTTTGATGTTCGGTTTTATAAATACATTTTACGAGCACAGAAGAAGTATATCGCACAAAAAGAAGAATGGTTCGAAGAAAAAGTAAATCCGGTTTTGCCGAAGAAATGCGAGGCTAAACTTCTAAAGCTGTAACGTCATCGAGTAACTTTAGAATCGATTCATAATTATTTCCTGAAGCATCAGAAAGCGCAATTTCGCATGTTTTTGCGGAAGAATAATATCCGTCAAAACCTATTTTGGATAATTCTTCCAGTTCGCGTTTGGTTGCAGATCGTGTAAGTTCCGGATAATAGAAGCCGCGGTCACCTGCCATTCCGCAGCAATTTGCCGCTTCCGGAATTACGACTTCATTTGCGCAAGCTTCGCCAATCGAACGAAGTTTTTCGGTAAGATTCATTCGTGTTGCGGCACAGGTCGGGTGAAATGCAACGCGCAACTTTCTTTTCGTAATACTCAAATTAGGAAGCAAAATATCGGCGGCAAATTCGATTACATCAACAATCTTTAGCTTATCGAAGTATGTTTTGTTTTCTTCAGTGAGTTGAGCCCGTGAATTCATTAGAGTTTGCGTGCAGCTTGTTACGTCTAAAACAATCGGAATTCTGCCACCTTCAGATGCTTCATAAAGCATACTAACAGTTGAATTTACCGCTATTTCTGATGCTTCTTCAAAGCCCTTCGACGAAAAAAGTTGCCCGCAACAAGCTGCATGCGGATCCGATATGAAATTAAATCCGATTCCGGCTTTCTCGCACAAAGACGTGAACGTGCCAATCAAATCGCCCCCCATCATACGCGTTGTGCAAGAAGTGAAATAAATTATGGAAACTTCCAGCGAAGCGCGCTTCCTTAAGTTTGGTGGTTTTTCAATTGAATTTGACCAAAGCGGAACGTCCTTGACGATTCTTCTTCCGAAGCCGGTAAGGTTCTTCATCAAGCGCCTTCCTAGCAAACTGTTTGCCGCCAAGCCAACACGCACCGCTAAACGCAAAGTTGCTTCAAATGCCTTAAAGTTTTTTGCCGCTAAAACCGTGGCGCGATTTTCGAATTCCGAATTTTCAACGGCGCGTAACTTCTTTACAATATCGCCTGTGTTTATTCCAACCGGGCATGTTGTTGCGCACATTCCATCTGCTGCACAAGTTTCCAACCCGTCAAATTCAAAGGCTTCTTTTAGTCTTCGCAAATCACCAAATTTCTTTTGCGCGTCGAGCCGTGCCATAGCCCGCCTTATGATTATTCTGCGACGAGGGGTAAGCGTGTAATCACGGCTTGGGCACACCGGTTCGCAGAAGCCGCATTCGATGCAAGAATCAAAGGCTACATCAGCAACGGGCATAGATTTCAGATTTTTGTGATAAATATCCGGGTCATCGCTGATAATTACATCCGGATTAAGAAGCCGTAACGGATCAATCAAAAGTTTCAGACGCTTCATAATCCCGTATGCATCCGAACCCCATTCTGTCTTTACAAATGGCGTAACAGCGCGCCCTGTGCTGTGCTCACCCTTTAACGCGCCGTCATACTTTTCGAGCACAAGCTTAAAAAGTTCATCGTTAAATCGTTTGTAGTGGGCAATTTCTTCTTTATCGGCAAAACTTTGGGAAACAACAAAATGAAGATTTCCATCCTTTGCGTGTCCGAAAATTATGCCGTCATCAAACTTAAACTTCGCAAACAACATTTGAATATCCGAAACCGCTTCGCCAAGTCGTTCAACAGGTAGCGTAAAATCTTCAAGTAATGCAGAGGTTCCGCGAGCGCGCATTCCCGCAACCGAAGGGTACATTCCCTTGCGCACCTTCCATAAAAGAGCTTGTTCCGCGGCATTTTCGGTTAGGCTTGGAGATAAAATAAGTGGTAGAAATTCAAAAACCGGTTTTGCGAATTTGATTGTATCCGCCAGCCTTTGCGCCGTTTCTTCCTGATATTCAACCAAGATCGCACTTGCATTTGAAGGCAAATCCTTGATAAACGAAGGCATCCCGGGTTCATCTTCGATAGAACGAAGCGAAGCGCGATCCATAAATTCAAGCGCGGCAGCACCGCTTTCTTTTAGTTGTGAAATCGCGTTGCAGGCACTTTGAGGGCTTTCAAAATAAAGCATTCCCGTTGCTTTAAAGGGCAGATCGGGCAAGGTATTCAAAACTGCTTCTGCGATAAATGCTAACGTGCCTTCGCTACCGATAAGTAAATGCGCAAATATATCAAGCGGGTGTTCGAAATCCAAGAAGGCGTTAAGACAATAACCCACGGTGTTTTTTTGCAAATACTTCCTTCGTATAAGGTTTGAAAGTTCAGAATTGCCTCGTATCTCATCACGCAAAACCGCGAGTCCGGCATAAATTTCGTTTACTTCGAATTCAAAACGAACTTTATCTTCTTCAACCCCCGAATCAAATATCGAACCGTTTGGTAACACAAATTTTATTGAACGCATTGTGTGATACGAATTTTGTGAAACGCCGCAACACATTCCGCTGGAATTATTTGCAAGAATTCCGCCTATCATTGCCGCGCCTATTGAGGCGGGGTCGGGTCCAATCTTACGTCCGTATTTATGCAACGCGGTGTTTGCGAGCGCGCCTATTACACCCGGTTCAAGCCTAATCGCGGCGCCGTTTTCTTCGACGTTAACCTTTCGCCAATAGTTACTTAAATCTACCAGAATTCCATCGGTTATACCTTGCCCTGAAAGACTTGTGCCCGCTGCGCGAAATGTTATGTGGATTTTTTCCCTTTGCGAAAAGTTAAGAACCGCTTGAATTTCGGCAACGGTTTTTGGTTGAATTACGGCACGCGGTACAAGATAAAAATGGCTTGCATCAGGCGCATAGGCATATCTGTCAATCAAACGCGACTTTACTCGCCTTTTGGGAAGAATTTCCCGCAGTTTTTCTATGTAATTTTCGGCTTCCGAAGGTAACATATCAGGTCAATTATTTATGTTACAAGTTTAGTTCTTCCTTCAATTTGAAGCAAAATGACGAACTTGTTTCGGAATGTTGTTTTGGCAGCTTGTGAAAGGCAGTTGCCAATACTAACCTGGAAATAAATATTATGACAAAACCGAAAACACCCATTATTACTTCAAAAGAACTATTGGAATCAAGCGCTTCGGAAAATCTATTAATTTTTGATGCAAGCAACAACCCGAATGCAAAAGCGAACTATGAAGCCGGACATTTGCGAGGTACGTTTCTGATTGATGTAAACACCGAACTCGCTAATATTAAAGAAACGCCGGCAGATGGAGGAAGGCATCCGTTGCCGGCTGTTCAAGATTTTTGCGCGACCCTTCGAAAATTTGGCGTTTCAGACAACTCCGAAGTTGTAGTTTACGACGATATGAAAGGTGCAAATGCCGCCGCGCGGTTTTGGTGGATGTTGCAGGCAATTGGTTTTGAAAATGTGCGGGTACTCGAAGGTGGTTTCCAAGCTGCCGTGCGAGAAGGTTTTCCGGTTACGAAAGAAGTTCCGGTAAAGAAGATGGGAAATTTAAGGTGCGATGATTGGAACTTGCCGCTAGTTGAATTAACAACCGTTATTAAAGCATCAGAGACAGGGGAGATGTTGATAATAGATGTTCGCGAAGCCTCACGATTTCGTGGCGAAACTGAACCCTTTGATAAGATAGCGGGACATATACCAAATGCTCGAAATATACCTTTCACTGAAAATATGGATGAAAACGGCAGATTTTTACCTGCGAAAGAATTGCTTGAGAAATACGAAGAAGCGATGGATGGAGCTATTTCTTCAGAAGTGATTGTTCATTGCGGTTCGGGAATAACGGCGTGTCATACGATTTTGGCATTTGAAATTGCGGGCTTAGAACTTCCAAAACTATATGTTGGTTCATGGAGTGAATGGTCAAACAACGACTTGCCCATAATTAAGGGGTCCGAACAGGCACAAACCTCTGAGAACTGACTTGTTTTGGTATTTTGCATTTCGGACGTTTAAGTAAAGCAAGCAAATAAATATTTGATAATCGATAGAAACCAATGAAGAAATTATCACAAATTCCGTTCTCTATATTAGATTTGGTGCCGGTATTTGAAGGTACTTCAACTGTAGCCGCATTTAATAATACGCTTGTGCTGGCGCAACACGCCGAAGAATTGGGATACAAGAGATATTGGATGGCAGAGCATCATAACATGCCCGGAATTGCTTCATCCGCAACTTCTGTATTAATCGGTTACGTTGCTGCCAATACAAAAACGATTCGTGTTGGTTCAGGAGGAATAATGCTTTCAAATCATGCTCCAATTGTAATCGCAGAACAATTCGGGACATTGGAAAGCATTTATCCGCACAGAATTGATCTTGGTCTAGGACGTGCACCTGGAACCGACCGTCCTGCAACGCTTGCGCTTCGCCGGACGATGGATGTAAAAGATGAATTTCCCGAGCAGCTTGAAGAATTGCGGTTCTTTTTTCGGGATACGGTTGAAAATCAAACTGTTCAAGCGGTTCCCGGTGCCGGAATTGATGTTCCGATTTGGCTATTGAGTTCAAGCGGTTTTTCCGCCAATCTAGCCGGAGTATTAGGTTTGCCGTTTGCATTTGCCGCACATTTTTCACCCGAATACACGCTGCCTTCATTAGAATTATATCGAACCGCGTTTCGACCTTCCAAGAACTTAGAAAAACCATACGCAATGGTTGCGCTGAATGTTGTTGCCGCGGATTCCGACGAAGAAGCCGAGTTTTTGTCAACTTCGCAACAGCAATCGTTTCTTAATTTAATTCGCCAAAAGCCAGGGAAAATTCCGTTGCCCGTAGAGAATATGGATTTGATTTGGAATCAAAGCGAAAAGGCGCTTGTAGAATCGAGATCGGTTGGTTCGATTGTAGGAAGCAAAGCTGTTGTTAAGAGAAAGCTGAAAGAGTTTATAAATTCGACAAATGCCGATGAAATTATGATAAATGCTATGATTTACGATTTTAAAAAGCGTCTTCATTCGTTTGAAATAATAGCGGAAATTTTTAGCGAAACTGCGAATTGACAACACCTTGGACCCGAAAACAATTTTCGCCCGAGAATGGCACTTTATATTTCTGCTTTTAATTCTACAATGAAGTTTATTCTTATCTAAATAACAAACGTTTTGTATTGTCCGCAAAACTGTCTTGAAATACGGATACCTAAGGATGCTTTGAGTTCATAACTGGCAAAGTTCTTTTGTGTAATCAAGAATGGTTTTGTTAAGCATCTTTTGGAACATAAAAGATGCGGTGATTGATTGCTAAACAAAACTAACGCATTATAATTGTCGTTTTAGCGATGGACACCAATCTCGTCATCACGTTTGTAGTTTTAGCGGCAACAATAATACTTCTGCTAACGGATAGGTTTCCATCCGATTTGGTTGCGATGATTGCTGCCGTAACGCTT
>JBKEBT010000102.1:0-2774 GCA_047973305.1 Pyrinomonadaceae bacterium | reverse complement strand
CCGCCAGTTAATTCGTTAAAGAAGTTTCGCCACGAATCATCCACAAGGCTTGGGTCGCTTTGGTATCTTTCATACAGGCTTTCAACATAGCTGGAGTTTGCGCCAAAGTTCTCGTTAATGTATTGGGTTAGGTTAGAAAGTTTTTCGCTCACTTTAATAAAATCCTTTTTGTGTAAAAATAAATTAGAATCTTATCGTAAACCGCGACAAACATAAATAAACCTCGTACGAAGTTCTCGCAAACACAAAAAAAGAGATGCGTTTTGCATCTCAAAGTGAAAATCAACAAATTTTGTTAACTTTATTCTTCCAAGGGGATGCTTTTATACATCATCACCAACAAAAAACATCTGCGCATCAAACGGCGCTTCGCCGGGTTCGAGTTCTAATTTTGAATAGTTTCCATCGCTTCCAAGTAACTTCGAATTTTGATTATCGCGCAAGTAGGCGTAAAGAAGGGTGTCGCGGATATAGCCTATTAAGCCCTTATCTCTTACAGGCACAACAACTTCCACACGACGATCAAGGTTTCTGTGCATCCAATCCGCACTTCCAATCAATACTTCCTCTTCATGATTGTTTAAGAAATAGAACACGCGCGAATGTTCAAGAAACCTTCCCACAATTGAAACAACGCGAATATTTTCCGAAAGCCCGGTAATTCCGGGGCGCAGCACGCAAATACCGCGTACGATTAGATCTATCTTCACACCCGCTTGTGAAGCGCGGTACAAGGCACGAACGATTTTATCGTCCGTTAAGCTGTTGATTTTTACGATAATTCGGGCATCTTTACCTTCTAATTTGTTCTCGGTTTCGCGATTTATGAGTTCTATCATTTGCTCACGAAGTGCAAATGGCGCCACCATCAGCTCTTTATATTCGTTTTGATAAGAATATCCGGTAAGAAAGTTGAAAAGATCTGCTACATCTTCGCCAATCGTATCATTCGAGGTAAGCAAGCCAATATCTGTATATTGCTTTGCCGTTACGGGATTATAGTTACCGGTTGCGATGTGACAATAAGTGCGCAAACGCTTATTTTCACGACGGACAATCAACAAGATCTTCGAATGCGTTTTAAGCCCCGGCATACCATAAACAACATGAACGCCTTCGCTTTCAAGCTTTCTTGCCCATTCGATGTTGTTTTCTTCATCAAAACGCGCCTTAAGTTCAACCAAAGCGGCTACTTGTTTGCCGTTTTTGCTCGCCTTTGTCAAAGATTCCACAATCGGGGAATCTTTTCCGGCACGATACAGGCAAATCTTAATTGCGCGAACATCTTCATCCTCGGCAGCGGCGTTTAGGAAATCGGTAATAACGTTGTATGAAGTGTAGGGGTGATGCACGAAGATATCTTGTTTTCTCAAGACATCAAAAATGTTTTCTTGGTTCTTGAGAGCTACCGGAAGAGAATAAGCAATTGGCGAATCTTTTAAATCTGGGCGGTCAAGATTATAAAGATTCATCAAACCAGGAATGTTTACGAAGCCGTTGACGCGGTAAATATCGTTTTCACCCAAACCAACGGAACCGGCAAGATATGTCAGCATTTTGTCCGACATGGTTGATTCAACTTCAAGCCTTACGGGCAGGCTGAATCTTCTTCGATGCAGAAGTTCGGCTTCCATCGTACGCAACAAATCGCCCGCTTCATCTTCGCGAATTTCGATGTCGGCATCGCGCGTCAAACGAAACAACTGCGGGCGCTTAACTTTCATTTTTGGAAATAGTTCGTTAATGTTCGCCGCTATCACCTCTTCCAGCGAAACAAACCGTGTTTCATCAGCTGAAACCGGAATTAGGCGCGGAAGTTGGTGTGGAATCTTAATTCTAACAAACCGGCTTGTGTTAAAAAGGTGCGACAAATTGCCGAGATTTGTGTGTTTTTCAGGTTTTACAACAGCGCCGATATTTACGCTGAGGTTTGAAATATAAGGGAATGGATGACTTTCATCAACCGCTTGCGGGGTCAAGACCGGAAAAACATTCCTGCGAAAGTATTCATCAAGTTGTTCGCGTTCGAAATCTGAAAGGTTTGAATATTTCTGCAAGAATATCCCCTCATATTCCAATGCGGGAAGAATATCTTCATTTAAACACAGCATTTGCTCAACAACCATTGTTCGAAGTACGCGATGAATTTCAAGCAACTGTTGCGCGGGCGTGCGTCCATCCGGCGAGGTTTCAAGCACCGCCTCGGCAACTTGCTCTTTCAAGCCCGAAACGCGAATCATAAAAAATTCATCCAAATTTGTGGAGAAAATCGAAAGAAATTTTAAACGCTCAAGCAGTGGAACGGAATAATCCAGCGCCAAACTTAATACACGCCGATTAAATTCCAACCAGCTCAATTCGCGGTTGAACAGGTTTACAGGGTCATCAACAGAGACGAACATTTTCTGTGAATCGCCAATGATTATGGGATTCTCTTCGAGTTCTTGCAGGGTCATATTTATTGGGGAATCTCCGATTGGGCTATTTGTGAAGAATTAGATGTGGGAAAAGAATGGGAAAACTCCCACTGTTTACTTGAGCAAAAACGAAATACAGGCGTCAAAGGAATTTTTATACAGCGGACTTTGGCACATCCGATTTTGTCGTTTAGATTAGGTGCCGATTTCTAATACAATCTTAAACCAATAGATATGGGAAGGGTCATCCTCCGATGAAACGTGGATAAAATATTTGGAAAAGATGGATTGGTCGCCAACAATATGGGCGACTACGAATTTCGCGCCGGACAACTTGAAATGGCGGAAGCGGTTTTG
>JBKEBT010000002.1:0-30190 GCA_047973305.1 Pyrinomonadaceae bacterium | reverse complement strand
TTTTTTCTACTTCACCTAAAGAAGCCGCCACGGCAAAGTTTAAACTTGAACCGCTCAAAGCTGCTTACACTTGCCCGATTTACATAACATTTCAAAGAATCCTAATCTAATTTAAAACCCGAATTGTGCTCGTTCTTAGGCGAATTGTGCCTAAAAATGGGTATTTGTGCGTTTTTAGGGCGATGAATTTTATAAAGGATTACGCAGTATCAGACTGCGCAACACGTTTGTTTATAACATTTAAGGAGATAAAAGTATGAATTTTAAATCATTAATCGTGATTGCGATTTTTGCAATTGCTTTGTTTATAGGTGCGTGCAGTTCCGGCACTTCTACACCAACATCAACTTCCGCCGAAACAAAATCAATTGGGCAAAGCAAAACTTCGGATACAGTCGTTACGCTTGCCAATGCGGACGGAAAACTAAAGAAGGGAAAGCAAAATTTGACGCTTCGTTTTCAATCGCCTGACGGCAAAAAACCCTTGGAAATAAAATCTGCGAGTTTAAATTTCAAAATGCCGGCAATGGGTTCTATGGCGGAAATGAACAATTCTGCAACGCTTACAACCACAAACATACCGGGCGAATTTAACGCAAGTTTTGATATTGAAATGCCCGGAGAGTGGATTGCGGAGATTGCTTGGGAAGGGCAAACGAACGGTAAGACCACAATAACCGTCAACGCCAATTAATTTAAATCCGGATTGTTTGGATAGGGGCTTTTGGCGGCGAACGGTTTTCGCGTTAATTTTCCGTCGCTGCTTTAAGCCAAAACTCGGTGCGTTAGAAAATGATTAATAAGCTCATAGAATGGTCAGTAAATAATCGCTTCATCGTGATTGCCGCATTCATCGGCATAGGTGCTTGGGGATACTGGGCGCTTGTAAATACGCCGATTGATGCGATTCCCGATGTATCTGAAAACCAGGTAATTGTGTTTACGGATTGGGATGGGCGATCCCCGCAAGAGGTTGAAGACCAAATAACATATCCGTTGGTTACTAATTTGCAAGGGTTACCGGGCGTAAAAGTTGTGCGCGCAAGTTCAGCGTTCAGCTTTTCGATGATTAATATCATTTTTGAAGATTCGGTAGAACTCTATTGGGCGCGAACGCGAATTCTTGAGCGTCTTAACGTGGTTCGCGGTCAGCTTCCTGCGGGCGTTACGCCAACGCTGGGTCCGGACGCAAGTGGTGTTGGGCAGGTTTTTTGGTACACGCTTGAATCAGATAAGAAATCACTTCGTGAGCTGCGCACGCTTCAAGATTGGTATGTGCGGTATCAATTGAATTCCGTCAAGGGCGTGGCAGAGGTTGGATCGGTAGGTGGTTACGTGCAGCAATACCAAGTTGATGTAGATCCGAACCAATTGCGGAGTTACGGAATACCGGTTTCCAAAGTTGTAGATTCGGTTCAACGTTCAAACAATAACGTTGGCGGTAATGTGCTGGAAAGCAACGGCGAATGGACGGTTATTCGTGGCGTGGGATTGATCGAAACCGTTGCAGATGTGGAAAACATTGTGATTGGCGCACAAGATGGTACACCGATTTATGTAAAAAATGTTGCAGAGGTAAAAATTGGCGATGCATTTCGTGTCGGCGCGCTCGACAAGAATGGGAAAGAGGCAGTGGGCGGGGTTGTGATTGCACGATACGGCGCAAATACGCTAGATGTTATAAATGCAACAAAACAAAAGATTAAAGAAATTCAGGCAGGGTTGCCGGCTGGTGTAAAAGTTGTTCCGTTTTATGACCGAACCGATCTCATCAAACGCGCGAGCGATACGTTAAAACACACGTTGATTGAAGAAATTTTGCTTGTTACGTTAGTTCACATAATTTTTCTGTTTCATTTTCGCTCAATCTTAATAGTTTCAATTCCGCTTCCGCTTGCTGTTTTGATGTCGTTTCTGTTTATGCACTTTGCGGGAATTTCTTCAAATATTATGTCTCTTTCGGGAATTGCAATCGCGATTGGTGTACTGATAGATGCCGGAATTGTAGTTACAGAAAATGCTTTTAGATACTTTGAAAAAAACAATGTGGATACGGGCGACAGGCACGCCGTAAAACTTGCTGTGCTTGATTCAACAAAATTGGTAGCCCGCCCCGTATTCTTTTCCATGGCAATAATCATCCTCGCTTTTGTGCCCGTGTTTTCATTGGAAGGGCGCGAGGGAAAGCTGTTTCACCCGTTGGCGTACACAAAAACCTTTGCCATGGTTGCGGCTACCGTAATTGCGTTGACACTGGTGCCGGTGCTTTGTACGTTGCTTTTACGTGGAAAAATTCACGCGGAGGAATCAAACCGCGGTATGCGATTTTTGCGCAGTATCTATAAACCCACATTACTTTTAGCGTTAAAAAACCGCGTGCTTACGATTTGCTGCGCAATTTTACTGTTTACGGTTGCGCTCATCTTGGCGTGGCAAATCGGCTCAGAATTTATGCCTCCGCTAAATGAAGGTGATTTGATGTTTATGCCCGTTACGGATCCTGCAATTTCCTTGGATGAAGCGCTAAAGATTGCGGAAAAACAAGACAAAATTATCGCCGGATTTCCGGAAGTGGAGTATGCGGTAGGCAAAGTTGGACGGGCGGATACTTCTACCGATCCCGCGCCGGTAAATATGACCGAAACATTAATTCATCTAAAACCCAAGAATGAATGGCGCGCCGGTGTTACGCGTGAATCGTTGATTTCCGAGATGGATTCAAAGTTGAAATTTCCGGGTGTTACAAATATCTGGACACAGCCGATCATAAACCGAATTGAAATGCTTGCCACGGGAATTCGTTCCGAAATCGGCATAAAGGTTTTTGGAAACGATATTGTGCAGCTTGAAAAATCGGCGAATCAAATTGCGGCAGTTGTCACGAATGTGAAGGGGGCAAGCGATGTGTATCCGGAGCAGGTTGTGGGGGTTCCTTACGTTGATATTGACATAAATCGCCAAGCCGCCGCACGCTACGGCGTGGATGTGGGTACGCTTAATGACACAGTTGAGAAAGCAATTGGTGAAATGAATATTTCCACCACAATTGAAGGGCGCGAACGCTTTCCGGTTCGGGTTCGGTATCTTCCCAAGTACAGAAAAAGCATCGAAGATTTAAAGAATCTTCCCGTGGTTCTTGCCAACGGTCAATCGATTCCACTGGGTGAAGTTGCCGATATCAAGCGGGTTGACGGTGCGGCGATGATTCAGAGTGAAAACGGATTGTTGAAAGCGACGGTACTCGTAAATGTGCGCGGAAGGGATTTAGGTTCGTTTGTAAATGAAGCATCAAGTGTGCTTGAACAAAACCTTAAGCTTCCGCCGGGTTATTACGTAACGTGGAGCGGACAATTTGAAAATCAGCAACAGGCAAAACAAAGGCTTACGATGATTATTCCGATTGTGCTGCTTGTGATTTTTATGTTGCTCTATTTCACGTATCATTCCGCGGTTGAAGCGGCGCACATTTTATTGGCTGTGCCGTTCGCGCTTACGGGCGGCGTGTTTCTTCAATGGATTTTGGGCTACAACTTTTCGGTTGCCGTTTATGTAGGATACATAGCGCTTTTCGGAACTGCGGTTCAAACGGGGATGGTAATGGTCATATATCTGGAAGAAGCGGTCGAGAAAAAGCGTGAAGAACTTGGCAAATTGACTCTCGCCGATTTGAAAGATGCCGTAATTGAAGGTGCATTAATGCGGCTGCGTCCGAAAGTTATGACGGTAACCACAGTTGTTGCAGGGCTCTTGCCGATAATGTGGAGCACTTCAACGGGTTCTGAAGTAATGAAGCCACTCGCAACCCCGGTTCTGGGCGGTATGGTTTCGAGCTTGCTTCATGTGTTAATTGTTACGCCGGTTATTTTTTACTGGATTCACGCGCGACAGCTCAAAAATGAACAGGAGGCGCACGATGAATAATTTGCCGGTAAAACATAAAATTCGTACCGCGCTCTTACCTCTTGTTTTCGTTTTATCCTTCGTTGCCGCTGCATTTGGGCAAATCGTGATTAACCCAAATCCCGAAGTGGTAGTTCCGAAGCAAATTGAGCCGCGCAAGTCTTTTGACTATGAACGCTTTCTGAATCGCGAATTGGGGTTAACAGATGATGAAGCGGTGAAAATTGCGCTTGCCGCAAACGCTGATTTACAAGCCACGCGAAAAGATTTGGAAGGCAGCAAGGCTTTGATTGAACAAGCCGGCTATCGTGCAAACCCACGTTTGACGGCAAACGGATCGATAAATCCGGCAAATGCCGGAATGTATTCGGCGGGCGCCTCCGTTTTGTTACCGCTTGAACTTGGCGGAAGGCGTTCAGCACGGGTTGCCGTGGCGCAAGAGGAATATGAATTAAAAAGCGCGGATTTGCAAAACAACGAGCGTCTTTTGGCATTTGAAGTTCGGTCAAAGTACGCAAATGCGCTTGCTGCGATTGAAAAGTTAAAGATAGTGGAAGAATCTCTCGAAAATGCCGAGCAGGGCTATAAGTTGATTTCAGGAAGAGTTTCAGATGGGAATGCCGCACCGCTTGATCAAAATATCGCACTTGTTGAATTGAACAGAATACGCGCGATAAAGGAACGGACTGTGGCAAGCGTTGAAATACAACTGCTGGAGCTCGAAAACGTAATAGGAGTTTCAATCGCAAAGCCTCTAAAACTGAAAGGGGAACTACTAACACAGCCGCATGGGTCCCGCGATGTTTCGGCGCTTACGGAGTTGGCGTTGGTTCGTCGACCTGATTTGGCGACACTGCGAATAACTCGCGATCTTGCGCTGGCAAAATTAAACCAGGCAAAGATAGAAGGAAAAACGGATGCGGGCATTTCACTTGGTTATCAACGCTCAACACGTATGATGCCGATGCTTTCAAATGGCGAACCCGAAGAAATTTTTATGCGTAACGAGCGTGACAATATGATTATGTTCGGCGTTGATGTGGCGCTGCCGCTAAACAACAAAAATCGGGGAAATATCGAAGCCGCAACAGTTGCAATTCAAGCTGCGGAAAACCGCATTAAATTTGGCGAACTTACCGTGCGCAGGGAAGTTGCATCGGCGTTCATACGTTATGAAGCGGCACAAAAAGCAGTGTTAATTTATCGTGCTGGTGTAACGGCGGAAGCGCGAAGGAATCTGGAAACCATTTGGAAAACTTTTGAATACGGCGATAGGAATTTGGGTGATTATGTTGAAGCCGAACGCGAATTCTTAAAGATTGAAGAAGGAAGAATTGATGCGGAATTGGAAGTGTATATGGCTTCGCTTGAGCTGGAGAAAACGCTTAGCTCAAGCGAACTAACGGGGAACTAAAATTTTGATGGAACAATTTGAAGAAAACGAAACAGAAACGACACACAAAGAAGCACAACCAAAGCAAGGTAAAAAGCTTTTGAATAAGCGCATCGTAATTATTACCATCGCCGGCGTTATTCTTTTTTGTTTGGCAATTTGGGGAATTTTGCGCTTTGGTTTTAGCAAGCGTGGTGGAGGCGAAGTTGTTTCGGCGCCACGCAACATGCAACTAAATACCGATAGCGGTTCAAATTTGTTTGCGGAAGAACAAACTATTACGCTAACTGATGACCAACTAAAGGCGGCGGCGTTACAAGTGGTTGAAGTAGGCGAAACACTTGACGGAGTATCTGCAAGCGCGGCAACCACGGGAACCGTTCGCGCAAACGATTACAAAAAAACACCGGTTATTACGCAGGTTTCAGGCGTAGTGAGTTCTGTAAATGCGGAGCTTGGAAGTTACGTTCGAAGGGGGCAAACGGTGGCTACCATTTCATCCAAGGAGCTTGCGGATGAACAAGGAAGATATTTAACCGTAAAAGCGCAGCTCGATGAAACCGAAAAACGGTACAGACGCGCACTTGATCTTGCAAAAATCAGCGAGGAAAGCAGAAACGAACTTGACCGCTCAACGGCTGAGTATAAATCTTTGCAAGCAAAGCAAAGTGAAGCTAGCGCAAACGCGGAACGGATGCGCAAATTATGGGAAATCGGCGCGCGAAGTAAACGAGATTTAGAAGTTGCTGAATCAGAACTGAAACAAGTTGATGCAAATCTTGACGATGCCAATAATCGGCTAAAGCGTGCGAAACAGCTGTTGGAAATAGACCCCGCAAGAAAGAATGAAATCGATCAGTTTGCGACCGCCGTTCGAAGCAAGGAATCGGAATTGGCTTCGGCACGTTCACGCTTAAATGTGCTTGGCATTTCAAATGCGCGAATAAGTTCGTTAAAATCAGCAAGCCAAATAAGCCCAAATCTATCTATTGTTTCGCCCGTTAGCGGTGTGGTTACAGAGCGAATCGCCAATGTTAACGAGGTTGTTAAAGCCGATGGAAAATTGGCTGAGGTAACAGATCTTTCAAATGTATGGGTAATCGGACAGGTTTATGAAAAGGACATTGCGAAATTAACCGTTGGTAGTGGTGCGAGCATTACTTCGGATGCGTTTCCAAATGAGCTATTTCGTGGGCAGATTTCCTATATCGATCCGATGATTGACGAAAGAACGCGAACTGCTCAAGTAAGGGTTGAGCTGCCGAACCCCGGCGAAAAATTGAAGCTCGGAATGTATGTAAGCGTTGGTTTTGCACGGCTTGGCGGTTCAGAACGTACGGTGCCGCTTATTCCGCAAGAAGCTGTTCAAAAAATGGGTAATACGGATTATGTTTTTGTTGCTACGGATACGCCAAATACTTTTATCGTAAAACCCGTTAAAGTTGGCGACCTAAAAGATGAATATTTTCCTGTGTTAGAAGGAATTTTCGTCGGTGACAGGGTTGTCACAACCGGAAGCTTTTTGCTTCGCGCGGAATGGCTAAAAACACATAAATCATAGTAAATAAACTATGTTCCGAGGCGATTAAACATAGCGGCTTATGGTGATTTAATCTTTTTAACTTCGCCGGTGTTAGCGTCAACGCGTAAGACATGGAGGTTATTTTTGGAATCTTTTATTTCGAATTCGAAATAAACATCTTTTTCCTCCACATACAAATCGCCTGAACGCACCAAGCCCTTTTGAATGTTTAAAGCCAGCTGCTTTGCCTGTTCAAGTGTGAGTTTTGTTTTAACTTCTTCTGTGTTTGAATCTTCATCGGTTTCTGCGGTTGCGTCTGCATCTTCTACATTTTCGCTTGCATCATTGTCCTGTTCGGTTACGGAAACAACTTTTCCATCTGAAGCTTTTATTTGAATCTCAAACACTTTTTTGTCGGAACCCCGTTTGATGATGAATATGTATTCAAAAACCTTATCAGAATCATCTTCAAGCGGATATTCATCCAAAATCTCTCCATCAACTTTTGCAAGTGCTATTTTTCGCGCTTCGTCAATCTTAATATCTTCGTTTGATTTGCGTGCAAATGATGGAACGGAAACGGTAAAAACAAAAAATAATAATAATAAAACAACGAACGATTTTCTCATTTTCAATCACCCTGAATTGCATTTCAAAATGGCAAAACATACGCCAAAAGCCGTTGGGAGCAAAATTGTAGACGATTTCTTAATTGAAAATATAACAAATTCGCGACGTTCGGTACATAAGAACTTCCGCTGAAAGGATCCAAAGACCGGTAAAGACGAAAAGGCTATCCGTATAGAACGGATAGCCGAGAAGCTAACGTTGCGTTTGTGGCACTATCTTCTTCTGCCGAAAATCAATCCGATTACCAATCCAACCGCTGCCGAAATTAAAAGTGCCTGTCCTGGTTTTTCCCTTGCAAATTCCTTTGCGTCATCAACCAATTCTTTCGGGTCTTTGTTTTTTAGTTCATTGAATTTATCGCCTGCTTGCGAAAACTTTTCATTTGCGAACACCTTCGCTTTATCCGCTGCATCCTGCAACTTTTGTCCATATTCTTGAGCCTGCATCTTTAATTCTCCCAAAAATTCATCGTCCGCCTCTTGTGCGTTGCTGTTATTAATCTGAACAAGGCTTTGTTCCAATTCTTTTTCGGCTTTTGCCACTTCTTCTTCGTATTCTGACATTCCGGATACTCCTTCCAATAACTTAAATTTTCAAGGCTTGCGTTTTTTACGCAGCCCTCAGATGAACCGCCTGTTTCAAACGTTGTAACGAATAAGAAACAGAAAAGTTCGAAAATTCAAAAAAATTAGTTTGACATATCACTACCACA
This sequence comes from Pyrinomonadaceae bacterium, assembly GCA_047973305.1. Classification (GTDB taxonomy): domain Bacteria; phylum Acidobacteriota; class Blastocatellia; order Pyrinomonadales; family Pyrinomonadaceae; genus Aridibacter. Next base: position 22,033 of record JBKEBT010000002.1, on the reverse strand, counting down.
TTCGGCAAAATTAAAATTTGCGTAAGTGAGTAATTACTCACATTAATACGTAAGACGAGGATAAGTATTGAAGAAAGCAGAAGAAAAAACTAGTTCGCGAATGCCGGCGGATCAGCGCAGGGAGCAGATTCTTGATGCGGCTATTAGCGAATTTTCGGAAAACGGCTTTCGCGGCACCACAACAAAAAGGGTAGCAGAGGTTGCCGGTGTATCGGAAGCACTGGTTTTTAAGCTGTTTGCGACAAAAGAAGATCTTTATTCTGCAATTTTAGATTACAAAGCGCTCAAAACCGGTTTTGATGCCAATTTTATTGAACTAAGAGAAGCATTTGAAGCAAAAGACGATTTCGAAGTGTTTAGGGGAATGGCGTTGCGCGCATTTAGAAAGCATAGAAACGATACGGATTTTTTGCGACTCTTGTTGTATTCGGGGCTAGAATCACACGAGCTTTCCACCATTTTTTTTAACAGTTTTGTTGTAACTACGTATGATATTCTTAGCAGCTATATCAAACAGCGACAAAAAGACGGTGTTTTTATTGAAATTGAACCACGTTTGGTTGTTCGTGCTTTTTTGGGAATGGTTACACACCATTCCTTAAACAATACCCTTTGGAAAGATCGGCAAAAATTGCTCGATATTTCGGATGAGGATGCAGCGGAAGGGTTTGCGAAGATTTTATTGAATGGAATTAAGAAATAATATGCTTAGGTTTAAGTTGCCTATCCTGTTTTTGTTGTGGGCGGTAGTGTTCGGGGTTGGATGCAGAAAAAGTGCATCAAACGCAAACGCGAATAAAGAAGGTAACGATGGTCCGGTTACGGTTACAACTGAAGTCGCGACTGCCGAAGAAATTCCGACATACGTTGAAGCAACGGGATCTTTGACGAGTGATGCAGAATCGAATGTTGCACCAACGGTTGGCGGCAAAATTGTTTCGGTTCGGTTTGATGTTGGAAGTTATGTTTCCAAAGGGGACCCGTTGGTTTATTTGGATTCTGATGACGCCTCACTTCGTTTGAAGCAGGCACGCGATTCGGTTGGACAACAAGAAAGCGCGGTTAAAACTGCGGAAACCGGTGTGCAGCAGGCTATTGCAAACCTGCGTCAAACCCAAGCGCGACTTGGTGTAAAAGATGGCGAATCCTTTGACCCAAATAAATTTTCACAAGTAATTTCGGTTCGGGCGCAACTAGAATTGGCGGAAAAAGAACTTATCCGAAATGAGAGGTTGTTGGCTTCCGGGGATATTTCGAAATCTGCTTATGACCGTGCGAAATCTACGCGCGATCAGCTTGATGGACAGTTGCGCGAAGCCTATTCAAACGCAAATGTTGCCATCAAGGCGATTTCAACTGCTCAAAAATCCGTAGATTCGGCTAACGCACAGGTTGGGAATGCACGCGCGGCATTGGCAACCGCACAAACACAGGTTCAGCAGGCGCAAAAAGGCGTAAACGATAATGTAATTTATGCGCCGATTAGCGGATATATTTCCGAACGAAACGCGGACCCGGGGGAATACATTTCTCCGAGCCAGCCGAACGCAAAAATCGCAACTATTGTTAGAACTGCAGTTCTTCGGTTAAATATCGAAATTCCCGAACAAGCAATAGACAAGGTTGGTGTTGGGCAAGGAATTTCTGCGCAGGTTTCAACTTATCCCGAACGCAGTTTTGCCGGCACAATTGTTCGTTCATATCCAAATTTGAACCCCCAATCACGCACGCTTACAGTTGAGGCAGAAATTGAAAACGTTGGCGGGATGTTAAAACCAGGGCAATTTGCAACTGTTCGAATAACGCAGTCAAAACCTGAAATGGCGATTATGGTTCCTGCTCGTGCAATTAAGACCAACGGCGAAACAAGCGTTGTTTATGTGGTAAAGGATGGAATCGCGGTTGAACATCCCGTACAGCTCGGTTTATTGGAAAATGACCGAATAGAAATAAAGCAGGGAATCGCGGAAAACGATCAGGTGATTGTTTCCGACCTTTCAAAGATTACGGATGGCGTAATCGTAAAACAATAGGAACCGAAGGCGAAAGAAGATAAGAATAACGTATGCAATGGTTAGCTGAAATTTGTGTCAAGAGACCCGTATTCGCGACGATGCTTATATTATCGTTGGTTGTTATCGGTGCGTTTTCATATTTCTCTTTGGGGGTTGATTTGTTTCCGGAAGTGGATTTCCCGACGATTACGGTAACCACGGTAAACCCGGGTGCTTCACCTGTTGAAATGGAAAGCGAAGTTACGGAAAAGATTGAAGAAGCCGTAAACACCGTTAGCGGAATAGATGAGCTTCGTTCAACCTCGCTTGAAGGTGTGAGCCAGGTTTTTGTTCAGTTTCAACTTGAAAAAGATGTAAATGTTGCGGCGCAGGAAGTTGAAAACAAAATACAAACCGTTATTCCGGATTTGCCGGACACTGCCGAACAACCTACCGTTTTGAAGCTTGATTCCGGTGCGGCACCGGTTTTGCGTGTGGTTGTTTCCGGAAACCAAAGCCTTAGAAACGTTACGGAAGTTGCGAAAAAGAAGGTAAAAGAACGCATCGAATCGGCAAACGGTGTTGGGCAGGTTCAACTTATAGGCGGTAGAGAACGACAAATAAACGTTTGGGTTGACCCCGCAAAAATGCGTGCGTTTAACATTTCGGCAGTTGAAGTTTCCGGTGCATTGCGAATGCAAAACATCGAATTTCCCGGTGGTAGAATTGATGAAGGCGCGCGCGAAGTAAACGTCAGAACGCTCGGAAAAATAAAAGACGTAAAAGATTTTAATAACGTAATTATTGCCGACCGCGGTGGCTATCAGGTTCGGGTCAAGGATATTGGATATGTAGAAGATGGCGCGGAAGAGCTACGTTCGCAATCGTTCTTAGACGGTAAACCCGCCGTTACCATGATTGTATATAAGCAATCCGGTCAAAACACTGTTTCAGTTGCTCACACGGTTAAAGAAAAATTAACCGAAATTCAGGGCACTTTGCCGGATGGCTTTAAACTAGAAGTTGTTGGGGATAATTCACTGAACATCGAAGCTTCGGTTTCTGCTGTGCGCGAACACCTTTTGGTTGGCAGTGTTCTTGCCGTAATCGTAATCTTTATTTTTCTGTGGAATTTACGCACAACATTTATCGCCGCGTTGGCAATTCCGACATCAATTATTTCAACGTTCGGCTTAATGTTCGCAATGGGCTATACGCTCAATATGATCACGATGCTTTCACTTACGTTGATGGTGGGAATTGTGGTTGATGACGCGATTGTTGTGCTCGAAAATATCTTTCGTTTTATTGAAGAAAAAGGAATGTCGCCATATCGGGCGGCGATTGAAGGCACTCGTGACATCGGGCTTGCCGTTCTTGCCACAACACTTTCTTTGATGGCGGTGTTTGTTCCCATCGGCTTTATGGGTGGCATCGTTGGACGTTTTATGTCCAGCTTTGGCTTAACATCCGCATTTGCAATCGGGGTTTCACTGATAGTTTCATTTTCGCTCACACCTATGCTTGCGGCTCGCATTATCAAATGGAAACCGCCGAAGAAGTCTTTGGCGGCGGAAGAACGAAATGCCGCCGAATTAAAGGTTGAAGAAGAGCTGGAAGATGCCGAACAAAAACAAGCCGCCGATGAAACCGTATCCTTAAAAACCGAAGAAAAAATTAAGGATTTGGAAAAAGAGCAAACCGAGGAATTTGAAGAAGATAACGCAACTGATACGGTTCCCGAATCCGCCGGACACACCAGTAAAGATTCGCGCGTTTATAGGTTTATAGAAAGCACGTATGAACGAATGCTTGAATACGTAATGGTGCATCGTTGGATAATCGTTATCGCCTGCATCTTGGTTGTGTTAAGCATCGTGCCCTTGTTTATGTTTGTCGGTAAAAACTTTTTGCCGGTGGATGACCAATCGCAATTCGAAGTCTCGGTTAGAACACCGGAAGGTACGTCGCTTCAAGGAACCACGGTTCAGATGGAACGTATCGCGCGGGAACTTAGAGATTTGGACGGCGTAACCGATACTCTTATAACCGTTGGTGGCGGGCAACAAGGCGTTGTAAATGCCGGTTCAATCTATGTAAAACTTACGGATATTGGTGATCGAAAACTTTCGCAGGAAGATTTGATGGTTAAGGCGCGCGCGCTTCTTACGAAATATCCAAATTACAGAACATCGGTTCAAATCGTTCAAGCATTTTCAGGCGGAGGTTTCAGAAACGCAAATGTTCAGTTTGTAATAGGCGGACCGGATTTGAATCAGCTTGAAAAATATTCCGAATCCCTGGTTAAGGTGCTAAAAAACAGCAAGGATGCGGTTGATGTGGATTCAACCTTGATTAGCGGGAAGCCCGAATTGCAGTTGGAAGTGGACAGAAAAAAAGCAGGCGATTTGGGTGTGCGCGTAGGCGATGTTTCGCAGGCACTAAATATTTTAGTCGCGGGTCAGGAAGCAACCACATTTAACGAAGGTTCAGATCAATACGAAGTTCACGTAAGAGCGGAGGGAAGTTCACGAACCGACATCCAAGGGCTCGATAAAATGATTGTGCCATCTACAAAGCTCGGCACCGTAACCCTTGATAATGTTACCAAAATAAAAGAAGGAACGGGTCCGGCTTCGATAGATAGAATTAATCGGCAAAGACAAGTAACAATTTTGGCGAATACAAAGCCGGGCGGTTCGGCAACCAATATTACTAACGAATTAGATGCAGCCGTAAATCAACTGAATTTGCCACCCGGATATACCTCGGGGTACGTAGGACAATCGAAGGAAATGGCAAAAGCCGGAATGTATTTTGCGTTGGCAATTGCTCTTTCGTTCATTTTTATGTATATCGTTTTGGCTGCGCAGTTTGAATCATTTGTGCACCCAATCACGATATTACTTACTTTGCCAATTGCGATTCCGTTCGGAATTCTTTCTATCCTGATTGCAGGGCAAACGGTCAATATTTTTTCCGGACTTGGACTGTTGCTCTTGTTCGGTGTTGTTAAAAAGAACGCGATTCTTGTAATTGATCACGTTAATCATTTGCGCGAAGAAGGTTTAAGCCGGCATGATGCGTTGATTCGTGGTAACAAAGAGCGACTTCGTCCGGTGCTTATGACAACTATTGCACTTATTGCGGGAATGTTGCCTCTTGTGATTTCTTCCGGACCCGGTTCGGGTACAAATCGTAGTGTTGGGGTTTTGATTGTTGGCGGGCAATCGTTGTGTTTATTGCTTACTTTGCTTGCAGTGCCCGTGTTCTATTCATATTTTGACGATCTATCGAACTTGTCACTTTTCAAGCGAATGACGCACGGCATGGAAGTTGTGCGAAGAAAAACGGTTGATTCGGCAACATCGTTAATCGGACAGATTACGTTTTGGAAGTAATCGCGTGCCTGTGTTGCGATAAAACGAGAGCATTAATTGCAAGCGGTTTTCGTTTAATTGAAGGCGATTTATTTTATTGAGAGTTGTTCGAGCGCAGTTTTATATTTATTCATTTTGCGTTTGAAGCCGGTAGAACCGGCAAGTTTATTTAGCCTACTTCATTGATGAAGAAATTATAGAGGCGTCTTATGAGGAATTATCCACATTTTTTAGTAGCAATCTTTATTGCAATTAGCATTGGGGTAACGGCGGCGTTTGCACAAGTGCCTACGCCGTCTCCATCGCCCACACCTTCGGAAACACCGGCGCCGGTTGATGATTCGCAGAACGTAAAACCTGAGCATTTGGAGGGTGTGCCGGATATTGCACCGGATTATCAAAAAACCGGTGATGATGAACGTGAACTTGGTCGTGTCGGGGTTGATATGTTAAAACAACGTCCGCTTTCACTTCGTGAAACGGTGGTTATGGCGTTGGACAATAACAAGGATATTGAGATTTCCCGCCAGGATGTGAAGCTTTCTGAATATGATTACGAAGCATCAAAGGGCGTGTTTACGCCATTTTTCAACGGAAGTTCTTACTTTCAGCGTGCACAATCGCCAAATGCTTCGGTGTTTAATTCAAATCCATCGGTAACAAATACTTCATTTGTAAACGAAATTGGCTACACAAATTTTATCCCCCGTTACGGAACAACATTTGGCGCGAGTTTTCACAGTAGCAGAACTACCACAAACAACCCTATATCGTCGTTGAGTCCGCAGTATGATTCCGGTATTCAATTTACTATAAACCAGCCGCTATTTCAGGGTAGAAAAACCGACAACGGGAGACGCGCAATTGAAATCGCAAAAGAAAATTTAACACTTTCCGATAAGCAGTTCAGGCAAACCGCGATTGAGGTAACGGTTACGGCGCAGCGTGCTTATTGGGATTTAGCTTATGCACTTCGTAATCTTCAAGTGCAGCGTGATGGCGTTCGCGATGCAAAAGAACAGCTTGAACACAATAGAAGGCTTGTTGCGGAAGGCGCATTGGCGCCTGTTGACGTGTTGGCAGCCGAAACCCAGGTTGCAAACCTTGAACAAAATGTATGGACGGCATTAGAAGGTGTAAATAAAGCGGAAAACGTTTTGAAGAATTTAATCGCGCCGGATAGCGCCGATCCTTTGTGGAATGAGGCAATTGTGCCGACGGAATCGGTTGATGTTAAGAAACCGAATATCGAATTGAATGATGCCCTTCAAATTGCTATGGACAATCGTGTCGAATTTGATGTTTTGGATGTTTCGCAAAGTTTGAATGAATATGATAAAAAGTTTTATAAAGATCAGCTTGATCCGCAGATTAATTTGACCGCTAGCTACACATCAAACGGAATTTCGGGTTCGACGAATCCGAATATGGTAAATCTATTTTCGAATACTTCGTCAACCGATAAATTGAATGAGGTAATAACGCGCGTAAATCAAATAGATCCGTTAAGTCCACCAATAACTTTGGTTCCGATTGTTCCGCCAACCGGAGTTCCGGATACAGTAACCGGCGGCTATTTCAGTTCGATAACGGATATTTTTGCAAATCGTTATCCAACATTTCAGGTCGGGGTTTCGTTTTCGTTCGTAACCGATAAAAGGGCGAAACAAGCAATGCTCGGCAAAACCTTGGTTCAGGAAGAAAAGATCGCGACACAACGCGAACAACTTCAACAAGCGGTTCAAGTTGACGTAAGAAACGCGTTACAAGCAATCAGAACTTCTGAAGCCCAACTTACGGCGGCTTCAGTTTCGCGAAGGAATTCGCAAGAACAGTATGATTCGGAAAAAAGGAAGCTTGATTCGGGTTATTCGGATATTTACAAAGTGCTTGAACGTCAAACAGCATTAATGGCGGCAAAAAGTGCGGAATTGCGTGCGCGAACCGAACTAAATAAGGCTATCGCGGATCTACAGCGCGCAACGGGAAATTCGTTAAAAGACAATAATTTGGAAACCCGGCTTAGAAAGTAAGCCGCGAAAGGGCATTGGTCACAAACACATTTTAGGTTTTATTTGTTTGCATCAATAGCAATGTGATTTTTAAAGACGAATACTGTTTAAACCAGAAAGAAAATATTAAGATCAGGCAACGACATATCGGTATCGAAAATTTGCGCAAATTACGTGCTTAATTGAAAATCCGCCACGCCCAACAACGCTTCGACGTTTGAATAATCAGGCATTTATGTAGTTGCCGGCGAAAACCGTAATCGCGAAATTAAGTTCTTCTTGGGCAGGATGCGGTAAGCATTTGGACTAACACTAAATTTTAGCTAAAATTAACCGTTTAACACTTAGCTTATTTGGAAAAAATGCATATATTTTTGTATGCTTATGGTTTAGTGTTTGATGTGTTGGCAAACCCCGATTGCGCTCATTTTTAAACGATGAGTGAGGCTCTCCACATTCAATTTTTTGGGTTTTCAAGTAAGAATAATAAACGGAAGTTGTTGAAACAGAATGGCATTTAAGTCTTTATTTAGTCTTTTTTCTAGTGATCTTGCAATAGATCTTGGCACGGCGAACACGCTTGTATATGCACGTGGACGCGGAATTGTCGTCAGCGAACCTTCAATCGTAGCGATTAATAAAATTACAAACCAGGTTGAAGCGGTCGGGCGCGACGCCAAGGAAATGCTCGGCAGAACGCCGGGAAACATCGTTGCGATTAGACCGATGAAAGATGGCGTAATCGCAAATTTTGAAGTAACGGAAAAAATGCTTCAGCATTTTATTCGCAAAGCTCACAACGGAAAATCATGGGTACGCCCGCGGGTTGTCATCGGTATTCCTTCGGAAATAACGCAGGTTGAGCGCCGTGCGGTTGAAGATTCGGCGTATCGTGCAAAAGCTAGCGAAGTTTATTTGGTTGAAGAAGCGATGGCGGCGGCAATCGGCGCAGGTTTGCCGATTACGGAACCGCACGGAAATATGGTTGTGGATATTGGCGGCGGGACAACGGATATTGCGGTAATTTCGCTTTCCGGAATAGTTTATTCGCGCGCCGTTCGGGTTGCCGGTAACGAAATGGATGATTCTATTTCGCAGTATATCAAGCGAAAATACAACCTTTTAATCGGAGAAAGAACTGCCGAAGCAATAAAAATCGCACTGGGTTCGGGCTTTCCGCTGGATGAGCCGCTTTCGATGGAAGTTCGCGGCAGAAATCTGATTGAAGGAATTCCAAAAACCGTAACAATTACCGATGAAGAAATTCGCGAAGCGCTGTCTGATTCGGTTTCAACAATTATCAATGTGGTTCGTGTGGCGCTTGAACGAACGCCGCCGGAGCTTTCCGCGGATATTGTTGAACGTGGCATAGTGCTTACGGGTGGTGGTGCACTGTTGAAGAACTTAGATAAACGGTTGATGGTTGAAACGGGTTTGCCCGTAGTTGTTTCAGACGATCCACTTTCATCGGTTGTGCTTGGTACGGGCAAAATGTTGTCCGATTTTGAATTGTTAAAGCGCGTAAAGTGGGACAATTCTTTGATGACCGGAAGTTAGATAAATCTCGCGGCTTGAGCGCAAGTTTCGTAAATGCTCAATTAATCAGGGCATTAAATTCGCAGCTTTTAACCCCTTTCACGTCAAATGGCAATGGAACGCAGTCAAAAGGAGGTATGGAGGCTAACGCCTTGGCTTTTACTTGGTCTTCTTTTGATAAATTTTGTAATGATGGCTTATGACGCCCGCGCCGAAAATGATGAACGTGTAGTTCGCGTTTGGGTGCAGGCGGCAGCCAACTTCGTCCAATCTCCGGTTACCTCTGCTTCAACGGGTATTACTGAATATTTTCAACGTGTGGCGCGGTTGCGTTCTGCGCAAAGTGAAAACGATCAGCTTCGGCAACGTATTCATGAACTTGAAGTTGAAGTTAGTGAAACAAAACCGCTGGCAGCGGAAAATCGCAGGTTAAGTTCGTTGTTGGAATTGAAACAAACCGAAAAATCAAAGTTGTTGGCTGCGAGAATTGTCGGACGTGATACTTCCGCCTGGTTTTCAACGGCGATTATTGACCGTGGTTCGCTTGATGGCGTAAAAGTAAATATGCCGGTGGTTGTGGATGGCGGGTTGGTCGGAAGAATTACTGCGGTAAGTCCTTTGACCGCGCAAATAGATTTAATAACTCACGATAAATCCGGCATGGGAGCTATTGTGGGTGAAATTGGTACTTCAGAAGCGCTCGGAGTTGTGCGAGGAACCGGAAAGGATCGCCTTGAAATGAACTACGTACCGGGTTATGAAAAGGTAAATGTTGGCGACCCAATATACACAACCGGACAAGGAAATGTGTTCCCGTCGGGATTGAAAGTTGGAACAGTTGTTGAAGTTCGCTCCGGTTCTGCAACCGTGCCGCATCAGATCTTTATCCAACCAACCGCAAAAATTACTGCGGTGCGAGAGGTGGCGGTTTTGTTGTTTACGCCCGAGAATGCGCCGCTCTATACCGATGCATTACCAAACGCGGTGCCTGAAGATCGTATGTCAAACGAGCTGAAGAATAAGATGCAAGCGAAAAAGTAGATGGAGAACCTAAAAATAACAATCGCAATGATTGTGGCGATTTTGCTGCAATGGACGCTTAGAAACGTGGCGGAATCCGCCGTTTACGTAAATTTCGTTCTGATTGTTGTCGTTTATGCCGCGCTACAACGAAATTCAATTCGCGCGCTTTTGCTTGGAACAATAGGTGGCATTGCGGTTGACTCACTTAGCGGTGGACTTTTAGGTGCAAGTGGCTTTTCGCTAACTCTTGTAGCCTTTGTGGTTTCCGAGATTGCAAGAAGAGTATATTTGGACAACCTGCTACTTCGCATTCCCGTCATAGCAGGTGCATCTATATTAAATAATTTGGTGTTTTTTGGAATGCATCGGTTGCTTGGACAGAATCTTAACGCACCGCTTTTTGAGACAATGGCGTATTCACTGATTGGAACAACCATTGTCGGAACCTTTGTATACATAATTTTAGATAGTGTTTCGGTGGGTTCGGTTAAGAAGAAAAGACGCGATTTTTTTGCACCGCGAAGACAAACGCGTAGAAGAAATCCAATTAGACTGGGTAGGAAATAGGAGCTCTCCGTGAAAATTCATGATTATTCTCAAAATCTTTCATTAAGAGTCAGCGCAATTCAGATTTTTGGTTTTGTCCTTCTTGCCGTTCTTGGTGTCCGTCTTTATTATCTTCAAATTGCTAAGGGCGCATATTATGCAGAACGCGCTGCAAACCAACGAATTCGCGTCATTCGCATTCCGGCACCGCGTGGAGCCATCTTTGATAGAAACGGGACACTTTTGGTAGATTCTCGTTCAACTTACAATGTCACACTAAATCATGAGCCCATAAAAGGTTTAGATATGGAAGGGCGAATCGACATTTACGCAAAGGGGTTGGGTGTTGACAGTGATTTTATTAAAGCGCGTGTAGATGTAATTAAACGCAGCCCGGAATATGAAACCCTTACGATAAAAGAAAATGCAACGCTACAAGATATAACTTGGGTTGAAAGTCACTCGCTCGAATATCCTGAACTGCGTGTTGAATTGCAGCCTCAGCGTTTTTATCCGATGGGTACAACTGCTGCGCACATTTTAGGATACGTAGGGGAAATAGGTCCGAAGCAACTTGAAAAACCCGAATATCAAGAAAAGGGTTTTCGAGCGGGCGACGTAATTGGGAAAGGCGGCGTAGAACAATATTACGATGAATATTTACGCGGCAGAAATGGCTATCGAAAAGTAGTTGTTGACAGTCGCGGAAGGGTGCAGGAAGAAATTGCATCGGTTCCGCCGCAAGCAGGACAGGATCTTTATCTTACAATTGACGTAAATTTGCAACGCGCCGCAGAACAACAGTTGCAAAACACACCAACCAAACGCGGTGCCGTGATTGCGTTAGATCCTCGAAACGGTGAGGTTATGGCGATGGCATCCGCACCGACCTTTGATCCGAATGTTTTTGTATTGGGAAGTGCGACTCCGGAAGGCAGAAAGATGATTGCGGAATATTGGCAAAATGAAGATCGCCCGCTTATTAATCGCGCTATTCAGGGAAGATATCCGCCCGGTTCTACTTGGAAGGTTCCGGAATCAATCGAAGGTTTGATGCAGGGTGTAATTACGGTTAACGATTCCAATATTTTGTGTGGTGGTGGCATAAAAATCGGCAGTAAGTTTACGCGTTGTATGGGAAACCACGGCTCACCACCGCTTAGAACCGCAATAACAAAATCTTGTGATGGATATTACTACCGGCTTGGTTTGAAACTTGGAATTGACGGCATCATCAAGATGGTTGAAGATTTTGATTACGATAAACCGACCGGTATTGATTTACCAAACGAAAAAACAAGCCGCACGCCTAAGTTTTACAGGAAATCGGTTGAAAAACGGTATGGTGGAAAATGGATAGATATAGAAACCGTATTTGCATCAATCGGACAGGCGACCGTGTTTGTTACGCCAATCGCAATGATTCGTGCGGTATCGGCTGTAGGAATGCATGGCAAAATGTATGTACCGCATCTCTTAAAAGAACTAAAGCCTACTAGCGCAGTTGGCGACAAGGGCGCCGCAAATTATGTTGAAGGCAGACCCGGTGTAACGTTTCAACATCCGGAACCGAAGATAATTCCCGCTACTGATGAACAATGGAAGCTTGTTGTTGAAGGTATGTGGGGCGTGGTAAATGGCGGCGGTACCGCACACGCGATTTCGCTGGGTTCCGGCTTTCCGATTGCGGGAAAAACCGGAACGGCGCAGGTTGCCGAACTTGGAATGGATAAAGGTCATAAGAAAGACCACGCATGGTTTGTTGGTTTTGCGCCTGCATATGACCCAAGAATTTCCGTAATTGCGATTATTGAAAATTCCGGCTTTGGCGGAACGCACGCTGCACCGGTTGTTCGTAATATGTTTCTAGCGTATTTGCGACTTGGTCAGCCTAAGACTGAAGATGAACAGGCGGTTATGATGAAGAATACGAAGAGCGAGGAAGGAACTGGGGAGAATTCAAACTCGAATTCAAATTCGGCAAACAGCTCGACATACACGTTGCCATTCGGAAGCAATACAAACAGTAATTCGAATGCGGCAACAAGAACTAATAGGTAGATAATGGCGGTTGTTGAAAAACGACAAATTAAGGATTTCGATTGGCTTACCGCATTACTTGCGGTTGCGATCGTGTGCTTTGGCGTGCTGCAAATCTATAACGCAAAACCGGAAGAAACCTTTTGGTCGAAGCAACTGCTAGGGCTTTTTATTGCGATAGTTGCAATGTTGGCGGTTGCGTTTTCCGATTACCGAAAACTTGTTGACATGGCGCCGATTTTCTACGTAATAGGGTTAGTTCTGTTGCTTTTGGTGCTAATTCCGGGGCTTGGTGTAAAAATTAACGGGCAGCGTGCGTGGATTCAAATTCCCGCAGTGGGCAGATTTCAACCTTCTGAGTTTATGAAGATTCCGGTTGTTCTTATGCTTGCGCGGTATTTTGGAAACAGAAAGCTTGGCTATCTAAAACTTCATGAAATCGCCATCGGCGCCGGAATCGTCGCACTTCCGATTTCGCTGATAATGCTTGAACCCGATGCCGGTCAATCGATTACATATTTCCCTTTGCTTGCAGTGGTTCTTTTTCTATCCGGAATAAAGATGCGTTATGTGGTTATCACAATCTTGGCAGCCGCTATTTTTGTGCCGGCATCATATGTGGTTGGTACGCAAACCGGTTTGATAAAAGGTTATCAGCAAGAGCGAATTGAAGTAATACTCGACCCTGAAAATGCAGATCCGCGCGGATATGGTTACCACACTTTTCAATCAATAATAACGGTTGGAAAGGGGCAGGTTACGGGAATAAAGGATAAACAACTTTCGCAAAGCCAATTAAAGTTTTTACCGGAACCGCACAGCGATTTTATTTTTGCGGTAACCGCTGAAAACACAGGTTTTGTGGGTTGTATTTCGCTTTTGCTTGCCTATGCGCTGTTAATTTCCAGACTTGTAGCCGGCGCGAGGCAATCACCGGATAGAATCGGAATGTTGGTGATAATGTCGTTTGTGGGCGGCATGATTGTGCAGATATTTATGAATCTTGGAATGGTGTTGGGCTTTTTGCCGGTAATAGGAGTACCGTTACCGCTGATGAGTGCCGGCGTTTCATCCGTTCTTTCAAATTTTATCGCAATTGGTTTTGTAATAAGCGTAAAAATGCGGAGATTTGTAAATTAGGAGTATTTTATGGCGAAAATTAGCAGTAAAGAAAGGTCAAAAGAAGTAAGAACGGTAAAAGGTAAAAGTTCGGGTAATTGGCGGTTCATTTGGATTGGGTTTGCTTTGATGCTTGCGCTTGCCGCAGGCGGATTGACGGGAATTTTAGGCTCATATTATCTGAATAATTCGCGATATGCCACCGAAGTTTCTGCACTTGCTACATATCGCCCGCCGCAGGTAACAAAAATTTATGCGGATGATGGTAAGACCGTTCTTGCCGAATTTGCGCTTGAAAAACGAATTCCCATAAAAGAAAAGGACATTCCAAAAAATGTGGAAAACGCCCTTCTGGCTATTGAGGATTACCGATTTTATGATCATATGGGAATCGATCCATATAGGCTTACCGGTGCAGTTATAAAAAATATCACCACCGGTAGCCGTGAAGGCGCATCAACTATCACGCAGCAATTGACGAAGAATCTTTTTCTTTCACGCGATCAAACTTTTACACGCAAATTTAACGAATGGTTAATGGCACTTGAAATCGAGCGTTATTACACGAAACGCCAGATTCTTGAAATGTATATGAACTACGTTTTCTTGGGTGCCGGCGCTTACGGATTTGAAGCGGGCGCGCGCACCTATTTCGGAAAAACGTTGAAAGATTTGAATTTGGAAGAAGCAGCCTTGCTTGCCGCAATTCCAAAATCGCCCGAATATTCGCCCACGCGAAATATGGCACGCGCAAAAACTCGAAGAAACATCGTGCTTGATCAAATGGCGAAATACGGCTATATAACACAAGCAGAAGCCGATGCAGCTAAGGCAAAGCCAATAGTTTTGGCGGATTCCGCATATTATCAAGCACTTCCAAAATCAACTGCTTGGGATTATCCGGTGGAAGAAGTTAGAAAGTATTTGGATGGCAAATATACTCCGCGCGTTTCACAAGGTGGACTTCAAGTCTATACAACCATCAATATGGAAGCGCAAAAAATTGCCACCAGCGTTATCAGAAAGCGTTTGCGCGCGTTTGACAGTTCGCAAAAGTGGCGTTCGGAATATCAAAACGTTTTGGTAGATGCGGATAATAAGCCCGTTACGGATCCGGACGGAATCGACAAGATTCTTAATTCATATAAGCACGCGGATTGGTATGACGAACAGTTCGAAAAAGGCGAATACATAAAGGGTTTGGTTACTAAAATCAATAAAACCGCTGATGAAGCAACGGTGCGATTCGGTAATTATAAAACAACACTTACTTCCGGCAAGGATATGGGGCGAGCATCGCGTGGACCTTCGCAAGAATTGAAAGTTGGCGACTTACCGGAATTTGAAGTTGAATCTGTTGATAAAGACAACCAAACGCTTGTGGTTAAACTTTCGCAGGTTCCGGAAGTACAGGCTGCGATGGTTACATTGGATGCGCATACGGGTGAGATTGTTTCAATGGTCGGTGGCTACGATTTTCAAACAAACCGCTTTAACAATGCAACACAAGCACTTCGACAAACCGGTTCTTGTTACAAGCCTTTTGTTTACGCTGCAGCCGTAGAAGACGGTTTTACGCCGGATACAATTGTAAGCGGTGCGCCCATTAAACGGGGAGGTTGGCAGCCACATAATTACGATGGAAGCTTAAGCCACCCGAATTGCCCGATGAAGATTGCGCTTGCAAAATCATATAACCTTGCGGCAGTACATCTGCTTCAGCAAGTAGGAATTCAAAAGGGTGCCCAGATGGTGCGTCGAATCGGCATTACAAATCCGATGGCACCAAGTCTTCCATCCGCCCTCGGCGCAAGTGAGGCATCGCTCGAAGAAATGGTTTCGGCATATTCAACTTTTCCTAATAAAGGCGTAAGAATGCAGCCGCATCTTATTCGAAAGGTTTTGGATAGAGACGGAAAGGTACTGGAAGAATGGGAAACAACCAGCACAAAAGTTGTTAGCGAATATGTTGCGTTGACAATGGTTGATATGATGCGCGGGGTTACAGCCGCGGGTGGAACCGCCCATGGCGCAAGTGCAGCCGGACATCCGTTAGCGGGAAAAACGGGAACGGTAAACGATCATACCGATGTTTGGTTCATAGGCTATACGCCAACTTATGTTACCGGCGTTTGGATGGGAAATCCCAAACGTAAAGTTTCATTGGGTTCAGGCATGACGGGCGGCGGTGGCGCGTTGCCTTATTTCAATTCGTTTATGAACGATTTTATGAAGGGTAAACCGATGGTTAAATTCCCGGAAGTTCCCGATATTCCGTCTGAATTAAAAGCTGCAATTGAACAACGTAAGCGCGAACAACTTGAGCAAAACGAAAAAGCTGATGAAACACGCGCAACATTAGGTGGCACTTACACGCCTTCGAAGAAACGCACGGGCGGAACGAATAAAGAAACAGGTGGTGCAGAAGGCGAATCAACCGATATTGCTCCGGTTGAATCAACGGATTCGGGCGGTGACACACAGCCGAAAGTAGCACCTTCGGTAAGACCACTTTATACGCCGCAACCGCGCTCAACTCCTGAGGTTCGTAAGACTCCACAACCGGCAGCTACACCTTCCGGTCCGCGTAGAAAGGGTAAAAAGGGAGATGGCGAAAGCTAACTTCTAAAATTGTTAATCAACAAAAAGCCCGAACAAGGTAATTTACTATTACCGAATTCGGGCTTTTGATTTATGTAAATTGTTTTTATTCAAAAAACTTGCCTAAATAATAGGGAAGCATTTTGCGCCACCAAACCCAATCATGATTAACATCCTGACCCCATACATCAAGCCAATTAGGAATGCCTTTCGAATTTAGCATTCCGGAAAGATCACGGCTGCGGTTTGGAGCTTCAAAAGCCCCCTGCCCGGTTGAAACTACGATGGAATCAGCATTTTGTAAACGCGGTAAGTGATAGTTATCATTAAGGTTACGCAAATACATCATCGGATTGTTGAAATAAACATTGTCATCGTAATAACCCGGGTCAAGATAGTTATAAATATCATAACTGCCACTCATGGCAATTGTGCCGCGAAAATTATCCGAATGTTTAAGATAAGTATTTGCGGCAAGAAATGCACCAAGTGATGCACCGGTTGTAAGCGGACGCGCATCACCGCCGCATTCATTTCTGATAAGCGGCAACACTTCCTCCAAAATGTATCGATCGTAGCGCGTCAGCATTTCGACCTTCCATGCCGGGTGAGCTTCGCGGTTAAGCAAGCTATATTTATTCACCGAATTTATCGAATACGCACGAATCAAACCTGCATCGATAAAATCTTTGATGGCATCAACCAAATAAAATCGTTCGTATTCCAGAAAATCCGCTGCCGCCGTAGGAAACATAAGCAGCGGATAGCCGGCGTGCCCGTATGCAACAAGTGGCATTTCCATACCCAGATTGTTACTGAACCAATATGTAATATCTCTTCGCATATCTTCCAAAAATCCCTAATGTTATAAACAGCTAATCCGAACCGCTTTCTAGTTTGAAACGGTTACTTCACGCGTGGTGGAATTGTATCCGCCGTTTTCGACCAATTTTCCGTCCTTATCCAGAAGTTCGAGCTTAACCGTGTTCTTGCCGTCGTTCCAGCCCACAAGCCAAATCGGTTGCCAAGTTTTGATAACAATCGGTTCGGAATTGTTAACAGTACAGCGCACGGTGTATTCACCTTCATCATCCGCGAGTTTTGCGTTTGAAAGCCAAAAATCAAGCATTATAGGTTCGGTTTTTGCATTCTTATATTCACCTTTCGGACGACTATATGTAAGAAGCGGTTTTGAAAAATCTACATCACCCGCAGTGCTCGGTTGCGCATCGGCTCCTTCCGTTTTTGCATCGGCAAGCGTGTTTCCTTTGTCATCGGTGGTTGGTTTTGCCTCATCCGCGTTGCCGTTCTTAACCGTGAATTTAATGGCTTTGAACGCTTCCGAGTTTTTGTAACTCTCATGCCAAGGGCGCGAAACAAACATTCGTAAGGTGTGTTCGCCATCGGTGACATTACGCAATTCAAATCCTTCATTCCACATATAATGCGCGGCATAAGGCTGATTGTCTAAAATCACGTGTACGTGATTTCCATTGCCGGCATCATCTTTTCCTTCTTTTATTCCCTTTAAATCGCCCGTAACGGAAACGTTAATCTTTACCGTTGATGATGTTAGCGCGGCACCATCTTTTGGTTCAACAATCGTAAGTGTGGGTTTTGCTTTATCTTGCTCGCCACGCGCATTCATTTTCTCTATTATCGCTTCAGGGCGCGGAACCGTTTTGATATTGGTCGATTCGCCGCTTGCCGATTCAGAAGCGGTGGTTGTCGAATTAGTGCCGGAATTTGAATTCTGCGATTGGTTGCAGCCGACAAAAGTTAAAATAAAAATAACTCCGAACGTAAATAAAATTTGTTTCATACTCCCTCCTAAATTAAAAAGTATTTCCGATTCTATTCGGAAACTTTTGCGTTAAAAACTTCCGAGAAATGTTTGGTAATAAAGCGTTCTACGGTTGAAAGTTCAACAGTGTAGCCCAACAATTTTTCAAGCGATGTAACCGGTTCGCCTTCACACGCAATTATCCAGTTGTAATAACTTAAATCAGTATTGACGTTCAATGCGAATCCGTGTGTTGTCACCCACCGTTTTATATGAACTCCAATTGCCGCAATTTTACCGTCACTTGTGTGAACTCCGGTAAGCCCTTCAATTCGAAAGGCTTCAATTTCAAATTCAGCCAATGTGCGAATAATTACTTCTTCCAAATCACGCACATATTTATGTACGTCTTCGCGATCAGGGCTGAGCGAAAAAATCGGGTAACCAACCAGCTGTCCTTCGCCGTGGTATGTAACCTTTCCACCACGGTTTATGTTGAAAACTTCGGCACCTAACTTTTTAAGTATCTCGGAAGTCGCCAAAACGCCATCTTCCTTTGCGCGCCGTCCCAAGGTGTATGTATGTGGGTGCTCCAAAAGCAAAAGATAATCTACGTCTCGATTTAAAATAACTTCAGCCTCAAGTTGCTTTTGTAAATCCAAACTTTCCGCGTATCCTAAACGCCCGAGACGGCGAACTTTTATAAGCCGATTTTTCATCACTTATAATAAGATTGTAAGGTTAGAAAACGTCTCAATCAATAGGAACGGGTCTATAGTTATGCAAAAGAAATTACTAATAGCGGGTTTTACGGTCTTATACTTAATTGCCGGCTGCGGCGCCGAAGCATTTGGACAGCGGCGAACAAAGAGCACGCGAACAAAAACAACAAGCGTTGTGCAGGAAAGAAAACAAGGCGCGCGGGATGTTGGCGTGCAGTTAACCAACTTAACAAAGTTTCTTTTTGTTTTGGGCGGAGTTGCAACCGGCATTGAACAAATTGATAAAGATGTACGCGCGGGCAGGGCAACACCGGAGATAGAACGTTCAAATCGCGAATTTAAAGGCAACGTAATTGCCAGCGTTCGCGCCTTGCGAGGCGGGTTGGTTAAACTGACCATTGATTTCCGTACAAAGCGAGGCTTAAAACAATATTTGCCTTTGATTGAAGGTTTGGTGGATGAAAGCGCGCGCGCCGAAGATTTTGCCACTGCCGGAAGATTTAACCAATGTGGCGAACAACTGCTAGCAATCGCAAATCGTTTAACGAATGTGTTGGTAGAAATGCCTTAACATTTTCGATTTATGGACGGTGAACCGTGTTTGCCATTGAAAGATTTAACTGGCTTTGCGCGTTATTTCGCTCTTCCGGTTCGATTTTGGCAGTGTGCGGTGCGGAAAACATCTTTATTGATGGATGCGTAAAAGCAATGCCGCTTTATAGATTCGTCGAAAATTTGCGACGAAATAGCTATTAAATCAATGAATACACTTCGACTTAAAAGTGAAGTAGCGAAACAACCGATATTAGGCGGCGGCATTCGTAAATTCGGTTTGTTTGAAACGGGCGTTTGAAGTTTACGCGTAAAAAGCATGTTTTAAGTGATTTTATAACAAGGCTTGTTTTGCGCGTTTTAATTTTCAGTGTGTGCCTCAAGTAACTTTCGGTAAGCTTCAGAACGCGAAACTCCAAATTCTTTTGCGACAATTTTTAGCACCTTTTTTCTTTCAATGCCTTCTGCTTCCAATTCCAAAACTCTAGATAAAATTGATTCGGTTTCGTTCAATGCTACATTGCCTCTTGCCCGATCGATTGAAAGTACGAGTTCTCCCTTTACAGGCGATTTTGAAACAAGCTTCAAGATTGTTTCTAAATCTCCACGCAACGTTTCCTCATAGAGTTTTGTAAGCTCGCGCGAAAGTGCGGCGTTACGATTTCCAAGCACTTCCACGCAATCTTTGAGCGTATGCAAAATTCGGTGCGGCGCCTCATAAAGGCAGACGGTTGCCGGAAGTAAACGCAATTCTTCCAAACGCTTTCTGCGTTCCGACTTTTTTGCGGGCAGAAAACCGGCAAAAAAAATTGAATCGGTGGGTAGCCCGGAAACTATTACGGCAGAAATAAAAGCAGCCGCACCGGGAATTGGAATGACCTTGATACCTTCTAAAATGGCGGCGTTGACGATGCGATAACCCGGATCTGAAATCCCGGGCGTTCCCGCATCCGAAACCAATGCGATGTTCCTTCCGTTCTTTAGTTCCGCAACCAATGCATCGATGCGATTCGTTTCGTTATGTTCGTGGTAGCTTAAAAGTTTGGCTTTAATTTCAAAGTGCTTTAGAAGTTTGCCCGTTCTGCGGGTATCTTCACAGGCAATTAAATCGGCGCTGCGTAAGGTTTCAACGGCTCGGAAGGAAATATCTTCCAAATTACCGATTGGCGTTGCAATTAAATAGAGTTCGCCTTTCATAAAAAAATAAGGCTGGCGACTCTTCACCAGCCCAAATGAATCTTACGCCGCCCGCTTTTTTGCTTTGCTTCGCGCAGGCGCAAATTTTATCTCATTTATTATCCAGTTCATGTTGTCGAATTTTTCGGTGATAAAGAAAACATAGCGAATATCCACCGAAATTGTTCTTCCGTATGCCGGATCAAAAAACAAATCGTTTCCGAGCCCTTCGTAATTCGCGTCAAACACCAAGCCAACTTGCTCACCATACGCATTTAAAACCGGGCTGCCACTGTTTCCGCCAATAATATCGGTTGTGGAAAGAAAGTTTACCGGAACGGTATCACCTTTCGCATAACGTCCAAAATCTTTTGTCGCCTGCATTTTGCGTAATTTTTCGGGTGCGGCAAACGGCGGAATTGCAGTATCTTTTTCCAACACTCCCTTCAAACTTGTAAAAGGTTCATATATTACGGCTTCCCGGGGCAAATAACCTTCTACATTTCCGTATGTAAAACGCTGCGTAAAATTCGCATCCGGATAAGGTGTAATCTTTTGCATTTCACTCATCCCGCGCAAATACCGCAACCGCAACGGCGTTATCGCTTCGGCAAACTCCATGTTTCGAACCTGTATATTTATGCGTTCGTTTCCTTGAGCTATAGCGAGTTTTGCCAAATCGCCCCATTTCGCAAGTATTTCGGACGGTTTCATAGAATAAATTGCAAAGATTTTCTCGGGCGTATCAAAATCGCCGGAATCAAGCAACTGCGCTATTAGTTTATCTGCACTTCCGGGGACGGCTAAAATATTATCCGCTTCGGCAAAACGTTGATTCTCCGGAAGTTGTTCCATTTGTGAAAACAAAAACTTCAACATACCGCGTTCAACAATAGGTTCACGATTGTTATAAGCTGCTTCAATTTGTGCTTTGCCTTTTTCGGATAAATCCGCACCACTATTAGCGGAAGTTACGGCATTAATAAAACTTGTGTAAACAGGCGAATTTCCGTTACTTGGTATCGTACGCAAAAGCCGATCCCGCGCGGGCGAAGAATTTGTTTTTTTCCAAATCGCTGAAATTTCGGAAAGCAAATTTCCGTATTCCGCGCGACGTGTTGGGGTTCCAACCGCCCAGGTTTGAAACTTAATCTCTTCCGCCTTTCGTTTCGCTACTGCATCTCCGCGTCGCAAAGCTGTTGAACTGCCACCATAAAGTTTTTGTCCGTTTCTAAGCTGTGCCACAAAACTCTGTAAACTAATTCGCTTATCTTCATTTTGCTCGCCAACTTTCTCCAAGCCACCGATCCATGCTGTCAGATATTGATAAAGGAACGGAAAGTTTACCTCTTCTGCATAAGAAATCGATTGGCTTTCGCGATAGCGTGTAGTGCCACCCGGGTTTCCGAGCACAAAAACAAAATCATTTTCGTTTACGCCGTTTAGCGAAACCGTCAAAAATTTTCTTGGCTTAAACGGAACGTTGTTTGGCGAATACTGCGCCGAAGAACCATCCGGTGCTACATAAGCGCGCAAAAACGAAAAATCG
>JBKEBT010000011.1:0-5047 GCA_047973305.1 Pyrinomonadaceae bacterium | reverse complement strand
GAAGGAATGCACGATGAATTTACCAATTACAGCAATGCGAAGGATTTTGGCGATGTTTACATAGGTCCCGCGCTGTTTACAAAAGGAGCATCCGTTCAATTGTTCTTGCAATTATTAGAGCCAAACCTTATGAATCCAAACGCAAATGCAATGGCGGAAGCGCTTTATGGTGAGGATGGATACGGTGCCACCGGATTTTCAGATCGAATCGGTCGAAAAGTGCTTCCAACATTCTTATCTGTTTATGATGACCCAACGCGTTCAAAGTATGGCGAATTCCCGTTAGCCGGAATGTATAAATACGATGATGAAGTCGTAGAAGCAAAGCCAATAACACTAATAGAAAACCGTGTGTTGCGAACACTGCTTTCAACCCGCACTCCTTCAAAAAAGATAAAACAATCTAATGGTAGAGCTCGCGGCGGTACAACCGATATAAGTAATTTTATTGTTGAATCAAAAGGTGGCAAGAGCTTTGCGGAATTAAAACAACAGCTGATGGATGAATGTAAAGCGCAAGGCGTGCCTTTCGGAATTATCTTGCGTGACAATAATTCTACATACGGTTCCTTTGGCGCGACAATGGTTTATCGGGTTGACGTAAAAACGGGTAATGAAGAATTAATGCGCGGTGCGTCAATTTCGGATTTTTCGGTTCGTGAGCTTCGCGATATTCTTGCTGCGGGCAACGATCCATATCCGTTTAATCTGCTTGTTAACAGCAGCTATAACGGAACGGGGACACCCGCTAGCGTCGTGGCTCCATCGGTATTGGTTGAAGAGATCTATTTGACAAAGGCACCGGTAAGAAAAGAACGTTCACGTTTGCTTACCCATCCGTTTTTCAATAAGGATAACTAGATTTTGAATGTTAATTGACGCAAAAAAAGGACACGGCAAACAAACCGTGTCCTTTTTAAAGTCGAAAATTAGAATTCAATCGTTTCTGCTGCTTGAACCCATAAATATTTGAAGTATATACCAGAACAAAAGCGCAATGCTTGCAAATAAGCCAAGCGCGGCTGCCACATATTGATCGGTTCTAAAGCGATGTAACATATTTGATGTGTTATAAAGCAACGAACCACCGGCGAAAATCACCATCAAGAACGCGAAAAACGTGCCAAACGAAAATCCGAAGACGATTCCGGCAACTATAAATCCTAACGCCGCAAAGCTTGCAATAGTTAAAATTGGTCCCAAAAAAGAAAAATCTTTTCTGGTAAACAATACAAGCGCAGTTAAACCAGCAACCAATCCGCCCGTGGTAATTCCCGCTTTTACAATCAAAGTGTTATCACCGGTGAGCACTGTCGCGATGTATATCAGCGGAAGAAAAATAATCGCTTGCGCTACAACATAAAGGGTTAAGCCCGCAAACTGAACTGCTTGTGAAGAGCCGGAATATGCAAGTGAATTTGCCAAATACGAAACGCCTGTAAAAACCGCCAAAACTATTAACCAAGCATATCCGCCCGTCATCATTTGAGCCACATACCCCGCGGTTGGGGTATTAACCAAAATCGCTACCAAAAACGCAAATCCAACAAGCGCAAGCGCGACCAAACCGTAAGTTTTTTTCAAAAACGTTAAGCGTTCCGCGGGCAGCGCATTTGCCGCAAATGTGCCTTGTTGAGCTTGTTGAAAAGTAGATCCTTGCATTTATTTTGTTACCTCCAAAACTGTTCCTTTGATGAAAATGCGAACGCCTTTACTGCCTTGAAACACGCATTCAGCCGTAAGCCCGATATATTTTAACGAATCCGTATTATATCTATTTTTCGTATTCATACCAAGATTTATGACGTGACCAACCCATGCATTGCAAACAAATTGTCCACCGCCATTTATGGTCACAGCCCGGGCAAATTCCGCCGGTATCAAACGTGTTCCAACGGGTTCCGCATCCGCCGAAAAAGTGTTCGGGTTCCGCGCAATTCGAACAAACCCAAAATGAACCGCTTTGCGGTTGCCAGTTGCATTTCGGACATCGAATGCGTTTTTCTTTAAAATTCAGGCGTTCGTGTACGCGCTCCTTTACGAAGTCTTCACCGTTTTTGTTTGTTCTACGAAAAAGTAGTATTGAAATCGATGGAAATCTAGCTATGAAAGCGCGCATTGTCGTACTACCCGAAATATCTCTCCCGGTGCGCTTTCGTTTCCGTCGGAATCAACCGCACGCACGAAGTAAAAATAAACCTCGCCGCTTTCCACGCCTTCATCCTTGAAACTTTCATCGGGAACGGGGTTAATATTTCGCCGTTCCCATTCCTCAAGTGGTGTGGTTTCATCCGCAGAACGATATATATTGTAACCGGCAAAACCTCTTAACGGATTTTCCGCGAATTCATTGCCTCCGTGGTCAACAAATGTCGTGTTTGCGTCAATCGGAAGTGATTCTTCACCGTTTGAAAAAACTTGTGTAAGTTTGTAGAAAAATCTTTTTCCATGTTCGGACGCCGGATCGGAAAAATTTCCTTCCAAAATCGGTTCAGGAGTGATTCGTTCCCATTTAGGAAAAGGCAACGATTCGTCATCGGCACGATAAACATAATACCCGATAGGTTTACGTTGAAGTTTCAAACGCATTAACTTCTTCTTTTTTCTAAGCAGTTTTTTGTTCATCCGTAAATATAAAAAGCGACCCAATTAAGAGCCGCTTTGTTTGTTATTTTCGGGTTTAACCCGCATACCAAACCGTGTCATTCTTGCCGGTTTCTTACCGGCTCAAACTATCCGGCGGCGTATTATTTGAAATTCTCATAAATATCACCTCCTTCAAAATTGAGATTACTTTAACCCGTAAAATGTTGTCAACTTTCTACTTTTTGTTTAGCCATTTATGTCATTCAAATTAAGAAATAAAAATAGCTATTCACCCTTGCCAACCGCCTTGGTGGTATCTGCTATATCCGGACGCGGCGTGGCAAGCCCAAGCTCCTGTTGACGCCAAAGATTGGAAACCAAAAGTTCACGTATAAACGTCATTTCTTTCGGAAGCCTATCGTAAAGCTTAAAAAAGAGATCATCGTGAAGCGCAATTTCTTTTAACCACATATCGCGGTCCAACGTCATAACGTTTTCGAAATCTTCTTTGGTGAAATCTTCCATGCCGCGCCAATCCATATGTTCATATTTCGGCTGCCATCCAAGAGGCGTTTCAACGCCTTTCGATTTTCCTCGGGCGCGTTCAACAATCCACTTCAGTACGCGCATATTATCGCCAAAACCATTCCAAAGGAATTTTCCGTCTTCGTCTTTCAAGAACCAGTTCACCGAAAAAATTCGTGGCGGTTCCGGAATTGAACGTCCAAAATTCAGCCAATGCGAAAAATAATCGCCCATGTGGTAACCCGCAAACGGCAGCATCGCAAACGGATCGCGTCGAACTTCGCCGATGTTACCAAATGCGGCGGCTGTCATTTCAGATCCCATAGTTGCCGCCATATAAACTCCGAAAGCCCAATTGAAAGATTGCAGAACAAGTGGAACAACGGAATTTCTGCGTCCACCAAAAATAAATGCGGAAACGGGAACTCCGTTTGGGTTGTCAAAATCTTCATCCACAACCGGACACTGCGTAATTGGTGCGGTAAAACGCGCATTCGGGTGCGCAGCTGGTGTTTCGGAATCCGGCGTCCAATCATTTCCACACCAATCAATTGCGTGCGCGGGTGCTTCGCCATCCATTCCTTCCCACCAAACGTCGCCATCATCGGTAAGTGCAACGTTCGTAAAAATCGTGTTTTCACGCATCGAATCCATTGCATTCGGATTTGTTTTATAATTTGTGCCGGGTGCGACGCCAAAAAATCCCGCCTCCGGATTTATCGCATGAAGCTTGCCTTCTTCATTCGGCTTAATCCATGCGATGTCATCACCAACCGTTGTTACTTTCCAGCCCTCTTCCTGAAAAGGTTTCGGCGGTACAAGCATCGCGAAATTGGTTTTTCCGCACGCGCTTGGAAACGCCGCACAAACATAATCTTTCTTACCATCAGGCGATTCAACGCCAACGATAAGCATATGTTCCGCCAGCCAGCCTTCATCCCTTCCAATGGTAGATGCGATTCGAAGTGCAAGGCATTTTTTGCCTAGCAAAGCGTTTCCGCCATACCCTGAACCGTAAGAGGCAATTGAGCGCTCTTCCGGAAAATGCACTATGTATTTATCTTTTGGATCCGGCGAACAAGCCCACGCAACATCTTTTTCACCATCCGCTAGTGGCATTCCCACTGAATGCAAACAACGTACAAAACTGCCATCGCCCAACGCTTCAAGGGCTTTTGTGCCCATACGTGTCATAATGCGCATATTTGTTGCAACATAAGGCGAATCAGTAATCTGAACGCCGAATTGTGAAATTGGCGAACCGAGCGGTCCCATGCAGAATGGTATTACAAACATTGTTCTGCCTTTCATCGCTCCGCGGAATTTTTCGTTCAAAATCGTTTTCATTTCACGCGGATTCATCCAGTTGTTTGTCGGACCAGCATCGCCCCGACTCAAAGAGCAGATGTAAGTTCTGTCTTCAACACGCGCAACGTCGCTTGGATGTGAACGAGCCAAAAACGAATTGGGACGTTTTTCCGGATTTAACCGTGTAAACGTCCCAGTTTCTACCATTTCTTCGCAAAGTCGGTCATATTCTTCCTGCGATCCATCGCACCAATGCACGGAATCCGGTTCGCAATGTTCAACGTGCAATGTTACCCAATCAATAAGTTCCTGATTTGTAACACTTGCCGGAGTATTTAGATCTGTCATGATAAGTTCTCCAATAATGGGTTCCTATAGATTTTGTCAAATCGTTCTTATACTAAACAATAAACGGGCAAATGTTGCCCGCCTACAACAATATAATCTTATGGTAACAATAAGAAAATAATATTAAAAGGCTTATAGCTGAATAAGTATTATTTTGGTGCTGATGAAGGCGAATACCTGTTAATTTGTGCAAAAATAAACAAGTTACCTTGAAACAAGCAATTTTCCTTCTTCCACAAGTTACGACATTTTTGCATTACGCTGTTTGAAGTTTTTGCTT